>JBEIHX010000021.1:0-66646 GCA_040381075.1 Hyphomonadaceae bacterium | reverse complement strand
AGGGGCGGAGTCTGCCCAAAAATGCGGTTCCCCCCTCGAATTAGGGGGAAACCGGATGAAAAAACGACCCCATCGGCCAAGGATGCACGAAAAGACCAATTATAGCGCGGATTTTGTGCCTAAATCAGAGCCTCCCTAGGATTGCGGCGCGCCACGCGCCAGTCCGGGTTCACCCGCGCCTCCACAGAGACAAACGCACTGCCCGCACAGATGCACCGGAAGTCAGGTTCCATGGGGCAGCCCTGCAGGCCCACAGGCCTCCTGGGTCAACCGTCGCGCAGTACAGAGCAGAGGGCGGCCGACCGCCGGAAGGCGCGGGCGGGCGGCCTGTCCGGAGCCCTACCGGTTCTGGCCGATCCGACGATCGCGCTCGGCAGAAATGCGCAAGCGCAGAGCATTCAGCTTAATGAAGCCTTCCGCATCCGTCTGATCATACCCGCCTGCCTCATCGAAACCGACAAGCCTCTTGTCGTACAGGGAGTACGGACTTGAACGGCCCTGCACATACACCCCCCCCTTGTACAGTTTGAGCCGCACATCACCGGTGACGGACGTCTGGCTTTCGTCGATCGCCGCCTGCAGCATGCGGCGCTCCGGCGTAAACCAGAAACCATTATACACAAGGCCCGCATATCGGGGCATCAGCTCATCCTTGAGATGCATCGCCCCACGATCCAGCGTGATGCTCTCAATCGCACGGTGTGCATGCCACAGGATGGTCCCGCCAGGAGTTTCGTAATATCCGCGGCTTTTCATACCAACGTAGCGGTTTTCCACGAGGTCAAGGCCGCCGACGCCATGACGGGCGCCCAGACGGTTCAGCTCGGCAAGAAGTCCGGCAGGCGAGAGCTGGCGGGCGTTGACGGCGCAGGCATCACCGCGCTCAAAACTGACTGTGATCAGTTCAGGCGCGTCAGGCGCCTCCTCCGGAGTAATTGTACGCCGATCGGGTCGCTTGGTGACGATGTCGGGCGTCGCCTGTTCGGGATCTTCGAGGACCAGCCCTTCGGAAGATGTGTGCAGGAGATTTGCGTCGATCGAAAATGGCGCCTCCTGCTCCTTGCCCGTGGCGATCGGGATGTTGTGCTCCCGGGCGTAGGCGATCAGATCAGGCCGGCCCCTGAACGACCATTCGCGCCACGGCGCAATCACGCGGACATCGGGCTTCAAGGCGTAGTAACTCACCTCAAAGCGCACCTGGTCGTTGCCCTTGCCAGTGGCGCCGTGGCACACGGCATCAGCCCCCACGAGGTTGGCGATGTCAATTTGGCGCTTCGCGATGAGGGGCCGCGCGATCGACGTGCCGAGCAGGTATTGGCCCTCATAAAGGGTGTTGGCCCTGAACATCGGAAAAACATAATCTGCGACGAACTCCTCCCGGAGATCTTCCACAAAGATGTTTTCTGGCTTGATCCCGAGCGCGACAGCCTTTTCCCGGGCCGGGGCAAGTTCTTCTCCCTGGCCCAGATCAGCGGTGAACGTCACCACCTCGCAGCCATAGGTTTCCTGCAGCCATTTCAAAATGATCGAGGTGTCGAGCCCGCCCGAATAGGCCAGCACCACCTTCTTCACCGACTCCTTGGACGCCATCGCCGTCTCCTCATGCGCGCCCTGGCAATGAGAGCGGGCGCGCGCATATAACTGCGCCGTGCGCCGGACGCCAGTCTTTGCAACGAAGCCTAGCGGGCGCGTGCGAAGATCAACGTTGCGTTCGTGCCGCCGAAACCAAACGAGTTGGACATAACGGTCTCAAGCGCACGGTCAACCCGCTGGCGCGCAATCGGCAAATCCGCGAAGGCCGGATCCAAATTCTCAATGTGAGCGCTTTCCGCGACGAAGTCGTTGTTCAGCATGAGGAGGGCATAAATTGCTTCCTGCACGCCAGCAGCGCCGAGACTGTGCCCGGTGATGGACTTTGTTGATGATATCATTGGCGCAGCCTGGCCGAAAACCTCGCGGACCGCCTCCATTTCGCGGAGATCGCCGATCGGCGTGGAAGTGCCGTGGGGATTCAGATAATCCACGGCGCGCCCGCCAGCCTGCGCCAGGGCCTGGCGCATGCATCGCACAGCGCCTTCCCCTGATGGGGCCACCATGTCGTAGCCGTCGGAGGTCGCGCCATAGCCTACGAGTTCACCGTATATGCGGGCCCCACGGGCGCGGGCGCGTTCGAGTTCCTCAAGCACGACCACACCGGCCCCGCCCGCGATCACAAACCCATCGCGATCAGCATCGTAGGCGCGAGAGGCGGCGCCTGGCCGGTCATTGTACCGCGAGGACATCGCACCCATGGCGTCGAACAGGACGGACAAGGTCCAATGCAGTTCTTCGCATCCGCCAGCGAACACGATGTCCTGCTTGCCCCACTGGATCTGCTCGGCTGCGGCGCCGATACAATGGGCGGAGGTGGCGCAGGCCGAGGAGATTGAGTAGTTGACGCCGCGGATCTTGAACCATGTGGCGAGGGCCGCAGACGGACCTGAGCACATCGCCTTCGGCACTGCGAATGGGCCCACCCGCTTGGGGCCACGCTCCTTGGTGACTGAGGCCGCTTCTACGATCGCACGGGTCGATGGACCGCCTTCCCCGATGATCAGCCCAGTGCGCTCGTGGGATACCTCGCTCTCTGCGAGCCCGGAGTCGGCGATCGCCTGTTCCATCGCGACATGCGCCCAGCCGGTTCCCTGCGCCAGGAAACGCGCCGCCCGCCGGTCGACCGCCTGCTCCCAATCGAGCGCCGGCTGGGCGTGGACCTGGCAGCGAAATCCAAGTTGCGCGTACTCCGGCGCTGATACGACGCCAGAGCGCGCGTCACGAAGGCTGGCCAGCACCTCGCCCGCAGTGTCGCCAATTGAAGAGACGATCCCCAGCCCCGTGACGGCCACCCGACGCATCATGCTGCCTCCCCCGTCAGCCTGCGCCGCGGCGGCCTGACAGGCCGCCCTCGCATCGCTGATCGCCATGACATACCCGATCGACTCTACATCGTCCCGGCCGCGAGGGCTTCCGGCTTGAAAAGCCCGACCCGCAGATCCTTGGCGGCATAAATCGGACGGTCGTCCGCCAGCATCACGCCGTCGCCAACGCCCAAGATCAGTCTGGACGCAAAGACGCGTTTTATATCAATAACATACTGAACCTTCTTCACATTCGGGGTGACTTGCCCGGTGAATTTCACCTCGCCACACCCGAGCGCACGTCCCTTACCAGGGTGCCCGGACCAACCGAGGAAGAACCCCACAATCTGCCACATCGCATCGAGCCCGAGGCACCCGGGCATCACAGGATCGCCTTCGAAATGGCAGGAGAAGAACCACAGGCCGGGATCAATCTCGAGTTCGGCCACCACCTTGCCCTTGCCATGGGCCCCGCCGGCGGCCGTTATCTCGATGATGCGGTCAAACATCAGCATGGGCGGCAACGGCAGCTGGGCGTTGGCGGCGCCAAACAGTTCGCCCCTGGCGCAGGCGATCAGCGCCGTCCGATCGAATGAGGATGGCCGATCGAATGAGGATGGCCGATCGAATGAGGATGGCCGGTCGATCACGGATGCCCGCTCGCCCGGGGATGAATGAGTGCCGTTCGTCATGACGCCCCGACTTCTGTTGCTGGCAGCACGCTGCCCAAGACGGGCGCGCAGTGCAAGCGCCTCGCCCGCCTTGCGCTGTTCGACGCGGCGGCGCCACATGCTAGTGAGAGCATCAGCATTCAATCCGACCAGGAGACAGCCGTGGCCTACAAGACCCTTATCGTGAGCGAGGCCGATGGCGTCCTCCTGGTGACGCTGAACAGGCCGGAGGCGCTGAACGCCCTCAACGCCGCCCTTATTGGCGAACTCAACGCGGTTCTCGACGCTTACGAGGCTGAACCGTCGCTGGGCTGCGCCATCATAACCGGCTCTGCCAAGGCCTTCGCCGCCGGGGCCGACATCAAGGAGATGGTCGCCAAGACCTTTTGCGATGTGCAGCGGGAAGACTTCCTTGCCAGCTGGCAGCGTCTGACGCGGTGTCGCAAGCCGACAATCGCAGCGGTGGCGGGCTTCGCGCTCGGCGGCGGCTGCGAACTGGCGATGATGTGCGATTTCATCATTGCGGCGGATACAGCGAAGTTCGGGCAGCCTGAGATCAAGCTCGGCGTCATTCCCGGCTCCGGCGGCACCCAACGACTGACCCGCTTCGTGGGCAAGTCCAAGGCCATGGACCTGTGTCTGACCGGGCGGATGATGGACGCTGCAGAGGCGGAACGATGCGGCCTCGCGGCGCGGGTGGTCCCGGCGGACAAGCTGCTGGAAGAGGCGCTCGCAGCGGCCAAGGCGATCGCTGGCTATGGCCGCGTGTCCGTGGAGACCTGCAAGGAGGCGGTGAACGCCGCTTTCGAGACGACATTGGCCCAGGGCGTCATGTACGAAAGACGGGTTTTTCATGCGCTTTTCGCCACTGCGGACCAGAAAGAAGGCATGAGCGCTTTCATCGAAAAACGCCCGGCGAACTTCAAGAACCGCTGACTTCGCAGGCCAGGTCCGGCGCCAAATTGGATTGACGCTCGACCGGCCCTTTGTTACACACCGCGCCCTGTTCGTGCAGGGGCCTGGGCCAACGCTGGTCATAATGGTCCGGTCGTGCGGCGCAGTAGATCAGACCGATAATCCTGAGCTCGAGGGGCCAATGGCCAATACGAAGTCCGCCAAGAAGATGGTAGCCAAGATCACTCGGCGCACCGCGATCAACACGGCGCGCAGGTCGCGCGTGAAGACGTTTGTGCGCAAGGCGGAAGAGGCGATTGCTTCTGGTGACGGCGCCGCGGCGGCTGCGGCCGGCCGTGCAGCCGAGGCGGAGCTCATGCGTGCGGCCAGGAAGGGCGTGATGCACAAGAATACGGCGTCACGGAAGGCGTCCCGCCTGGCCAAGCGGGCCAAGGCGATCATTGGCGGCGCCTGAGCCCCGGTCGCGCTGGCGTCCGGCGACAGGCCCCGCGCCAGATCTGATGTCTGACTGAGCGTTCGGGTCTGTCCGTCTGGGACATGCCCGATGCGGGGACGCGCGCCCCTCGCCCGATGGAGAGCTTAATCTGGCGTGACGCGATTGACTGCGCGCGACGTCCGGGCGTGGCCGCCCCCTCGTATCCCGGCCAGAAAGCGCCCTGAGGCCCGGCGACCTCCCAACATCCGATCGCCTTCTTGCATTTTGTCGCGTGCTTTCAAGTCTCTGCCGCCGCTAGAACGCCTGACAAGGGAATTTCAACATATAAATCTCTCCAACCGCATGATTTTCCATTTGGAGGCCGCCGGGCAGATCGTTACAATTTCGTCAACGTCTCGAATATATCTGCACACGGCCTATGTTCCTGACAGGACTGGGGCGTTCTGGGTGACGGAAACACCAGGCCGGGCGCAGTTCGGACGCAACGATAACAGGGGGCTGCAAAGCCATGGACAGGGCAGGGTTCGGCCATGCACGGCCGGCGGGACGCAGCACGCGAGCTGCGTGGGCGTCTACGTGCGATGAAATTCGTGCGGAGAAGGGCGAACAAACGTACGCCTCTTGGATAAAACCAATGTCGCTCGCCTGCGAATTCGACGGTCGGGTGGTGATCGCCACCGAAACCGAATTCGCGCGCGACTGGGTGCGCAAGAATTTGGCGCAGCGGCTGCAGGCGCGCTTTGACATTCTTGATGGCGCGCCCGATGGGCCACGCGAGCTCTTCTTTGAGGCGCGGGCAAACCTGCCGGCGATTGTTGAAGAAGCCCTCGCAGCCTCAACCCGACCGCAGCTTGTCGAACCAGCCAAGACTATCGCCGGCCAGACGCTTGAGAACTTCGTTGTCGGAGAATCCAACCGCGTGGCCTTCGAGGCGTGCAAGCGCGCCGCCCAAGGAGAAATGCGCTTCTCACCCGTCATTATGATTGCAGCGCCCCATGGGTTTGGTAAAACGCATCTGCTCAGGGGCGCCGTGGCGCACGCGCAGGAAGCACGTCCAGGCGCGAGGGCGTGTTACTTCACAGCAGAACGTTTCAAGTCAGGCTTTGTGTCGGCGATCCGCAGCGATGATCTCTCGACGTTCAAGGATGAATACCGCCAGGCTGACGTCCTTGCGATCGACGATCTTGGGGTGATCGCAAATGCACCCAAGACGCAGGAAGAGCTTCTGCACACCATCCAGGAGTTCATCGCTACAGGCCGCACAATCCTGATCGCTGGCGATACGTCTCCGGCCAAAATCGACGGGCTTGATCAGCGCCTCAAAAATGTTCTGATGGGCGCGCTCTTGTGCACCATGTCAGAGCCCGACTTCGAACTGCGCGCCGCGATCGTCCGGGCGAAATCCTTCGAGATCGCGAAGACCCACCCAGGCTTCGAGCTGAGCCCGATCATGGTGGATTACATCGCCGGCCGGGTTCAAGCGCCGGGCCGGATCCTGGAGGGGGCCGTCAACCGCATCCTTTTCAACACAGTCATCGTGGGAAAGCCCGTGTCCTCAGAAGCCGTGCAGGACGCACTTAAGGAAATCGTTTCCGTCATCGAGCTGAAGCCGAAGATGGAGCACTGCATGCGCGCCGCATGCGAGATCTACCGAATTCAGATGAGCGACCTCACCGGCAAGTGCAAAAAAAAGGTCTATTCCTGGCCGCGACAGATTTCCATGCACGCCTGCCGTGTGATGACTGGCCGTTCATTTCCGGAGATTGCAAAGCGGTTTGGTGGCCGCGATCACTCCACGATCATGCACGCCTGCGAGAAGGTGAACGCGCTCATCGAGACTGACCCGCAGATCGCCGCCGAGGTCGAGGCGATCGCCAAGCGGGCGCGTGCGCTCGCCGCTGGAGCGATTTGAAGCCCCGACGCGCCGCTGGCGTGGCAAATTCCCTCTTGCTTTGCAGCGAATTGCTGTAACGTAGCGCGACTTTCGGCGCGCCCGGCATGGGTGCGCCGGACCTGTCTTCCAGGCCTTGCGCCTGCAGGGCGGGGGCAAAAGCGGGGCTGCTGCGGGCCCGATCGAAGGACGCCGGTCGCATGAAACTGAACATTGAACGCGCTGCGCTCTTGAAGGCGCTCAATCACGTTCAGAGCGTGGTGGAGCGGCGCAATACAATTCCGATCCTCGCGAATGTGCTGATGGACGCGCGCGACGATGTGCTGCGGTTGGCCGCCACGGATCTCGACATCGAGATTTCCGACATGGCGCCTGCGCAGGTCAGCCGGCCCGGAGCGATCACGGCGCCGGCGCACACGCTCTATGAGATCGTCAAGAAATTGCCTGAGGGCGGGCAGATCGTGTTTGACGCCAACCCGCAGGACAGCCGGCTTACGCTCGCCTGCGGTCGCTCACGCTTCACCCTGCCGATACTGCCAGCGGCGGATTTCCCGATCATGCGCGCGGAAGGCTTTTCAGCCTCCTTCACGATTGACCGCGGCGACCTCGCACGCCTGTTCGACAAAACCCGCTTCGCCATCTCGACCGAAGAGACCCGCTTCTATCTCAACGGCGTCTTCCTGCACGTCACTGGCGGCAAGACCGGGCCTGTGCTGCGAAGCGTGGCGACGGATGGTCACCGGCTGGCGCTTGCTGAGATCCTTGCACCAGCAGGGGGCGAGCATATGCCCGGGGTGATCGTGCCGCGCAAGACAGTGGTCGAACTGCGTCGCCTCCTCGATGACGCCGACCCGGAAGTCCAGGTGTCGGTATCAGAACAGAAGGTGCGCTTTACCACGGCGCGCACCACGCTGACCTCCAAGGTCATTGACGGGGCATTCCCTGACTATGCACGGGTGATCCCCAGTAAGAACGGGCGCATACTGAAGGTGGAAAATCGTGCGTTCGCCGCAGCGGTCGACCGGGTGGCCACGATTTCGGCAGACAAGTCCAGATCCGTTAAGCTGGCTCTGGATGGCGACCGCCTGACACTGACGGTGAATAACCCCGACACGGGGGTGGCGACGGAAGAAATCATGTCCGACTACGGATCGGACCCGTTGGAGATTGGCTTCAACGCCCGCTATCTTCTCGACGTCGCCAGCCAGATCGAGGGGGACGAGGCGCAATTCGAATTCAGCGACGCTGCCTCACCAACGCTTGTGCGGGACATGAAGGATGCGCACGCGCTCTATGTATTGATGCCGCTGCGGGTTTAAGCACTGCGGTCAGCGGCTGTCTTGGAAAGGTCCTGCGCTGATAGCCATGAAGGCCGTCCTGTCGGAAGACGCGCCCGCGGCCCGAGTGTGGGTCGCGCGCCTAGCGCTGACAGATTACCGGTCTTATCGTCGCCTTGATCTTGATCTGGATGCGCGTCCTGTCTGTCTTTTCGGCCAGAACGGAGCAGGAAAGACAAACATCCTGGAAGCCCTGTCGATGCTTGGCCCCGGAAAGGGCCTGCGCAATGCCGCACTGCCGGATCTGGCCAGCAGGCTGGGGCAGTCGCGCGCCTGGGCGGTCGCGGCGGAAATCGAGCGTCTGGGAGATCGGCGCGCCATCGGCGTCGGCGTGCAGCCTGACGCCGACGGCAACATGCGCCGCTCGGCGCGCATCGACGGGCGCAGCGTCGGACCGGGAGAGCTTGCGCGCGCACTCGGCGTTCTATGGGTCACGCCAGCAATGGACCGGGTCTGGGCCGGCCCGACCGGAGATCGCCGGCGCCTGTTTGATCGGCTCGTATTCGCACACGCGCCCGAGCATGGTCAGACAGCCGCCGCCTATGAGCGCGCGATGCGCGAACGACAACGCCTGCTGGACGAGGGATCGCGCGACCCGAAGTGGCTGGCCTCGCTTGAAGCCGAAATGGCGGCTCACGGTGTCGCGATGGCGGCCGCCCGCGTCGAAGCGTTGCGTCTGTTGCAGGCCGCCATCGATACCCGGCCCGACGGCGCCTTCCCCAAGGCGGACCTGTCGCTGGAAGGGTCGCTGGAGGCCGGCGTCCTTGCAAGTTCGCCCGCCGTCCTCCTGGAAGACAAGTTTGCAGCCGACCTGGCGCGCAATCGCGCACGCGACGCCGCCGCAGGACGGGCGCTGGACGGCCCGCACCGCACGGATTTTCGCGCCCGACACCGCCAAAAGGACATGCCTGCGGCGGATTGCTCGACGGGAGAGCAAAAAGCCCTGCTGATCGGCTTGATCCTGGCCAACGCACGTGCGTTGGGCGAGCGACCCGGCTCAGCGAATCCGCTATTATTGCTCGATGACGCAACTGCACACCTCGATGCGGAACGCCGCGGCGCACTGGCGCATGAAATCGCCGCGCTGGGCGGTCAGGCATGGCTCACCGGCGTGGAGCAAAGCCTGTTCGAGGCCTTCGAACGACGGGCTCAGCTATTCGAAATTCGCGACGGTCTTGCGCGTCGCCTTTGACTGACGAAAGATCAGCTTCCATGACTGCACAGGCACAGCCGGCACAGGAATACGGCGCGGATTCAATCAAGGTGCTCAAAGGCCTTGAGGCCGTTCGCAAACGCCCGGGCATGTACATCGGGGATGTGCATGACGGCACAGGCCTGCACCACATGATCTACGAGGTCGTAGACAACGCGATCGACGAAGCGCTGGCGGGCCATTGCAACCGCGTGATCTTGACCCTGCATCCCGACGGATCGGCGGAGATCGAGGACAACGGTCGCGGCATTCCAACGGACATCCACCCTGTGGAAGGCGTGTCCGCTGCGCAGGTCGTGATGACTGTTCTGCACGCCGGGGGAAAATTCGGCGATCAGATCTCCGGCGGATTGCATGGCGTCGGCGTTTCCGTCGTCAACGGTCTGTCGGATTGGCTCGACCTGACTGTCTGGCGCGCCGGCAAAGAGCACTTCATGCGCTTTGAAAACGGCGGAGAGCCAGTGGCCCCGCTCAAGGTCGTCGGCGAGGCGCCCTTGGACGCTGACCTGCCCAAGCGTGGGACGCGGGTGCGCTTTCTTCCGTCTCCAGGAACATTTTCAAGGACCGAGTTTGACCGCAAGACGCTCGAGCACCGACTGCGGGAGCTTGCGTTCCTGAATGCAGGCGTAGCAATTCATCTGCGCGACCTGCGCGGTACGCAGCCGTTCGAGGAGACGTTCTCGTTTGAGGGGGGCGTGGCGGCCTATGTCCACCACCTTGACCGGACAAAGCAGGCGATCCTGCCCGAGCCGATCGTTGTCCGCGGGCAGAAGGAAAGGATATCGATTGAAATCGCCCTGCAGTGGAATGACAGCTATCATGAAACGATGCTGTGTTTCACGAACAACATCCCACAGCGCGATGGCGGCACACACCTCGCAGGTTTTCGCGCAGCGCTGACCCGTGTAATCACAAAGTATGCTGAAGAGACAGGCATAGCAAAAAGGGAAAAGGTCGACATCTCAGGTGACGACGCGCGGGAGGGACTTACCTGTGTGCTGTCTGTCAAGGCGCCAGACCCGAAGTTTTCCAGCCAGACGAAGGACAAGCTGGTGTCCTCTGAAGTTCGCCCGGTCGTTGAGATGATCGCCGGGGAAAAGCTTGCGCAGTGGTTTGAGGAGAACCCCGCTGCCGCAAAGTCTGTCGTCAGCAAGATCGTTGAGGCCGCCTCTGCGCGCGAGGCCGCACGCAAGGCCCGCGACCTTGCCCGCCGCAAGACGGCGCTGGACGTCGCCTCCCTGCCCGGAAAGCTCGCAGACTGCCAGGAACGCGACCCGGCGAAGTCAGAACTGTTCATTGTCGAGGGCGATTCCGCTGGCGGTTCGGCGAAGCAGGGACGCAACCGGGAGTTTCAGGCTGTTCTGCCGCTGCGTGGAAAGATCCTGAACGTCGAGCGTGCGCGTTTTGACAAGATGCTGTCATCTGAACAAATCGGCACACTGATTACAGCGCTTGGAACCGGCATCGGGCGCGATGACTTTGATGTCGGCAAACTTCGTTACCACAAGATCGTCATCATGACGGATGCGGACGTGGACGGCGCGCACATCCGGACCCTCCTGTTGACGTTCTTCTACCGTCAGATGCCCGCGGTCATTGAACGCGGGCACCTCTATATTGCGCAGCCACCGCTTTACAAGGCGAGCAAGGGCAAGTCCGAGCGCTACCTGAAGGATGAAGCTGAGTTCACGGAGTTCCTGATTGAGGAGGGAACCCACGGCCAGACGCTGACGCTGTCAAATGGCGAGCAGATTGCCGGAGAGGATTTGCGAAGGCTGGTGCGCGAGGCCCTCGGCGTCGAGACGCTCACGGCGCGCCTGTCGAGCCGCACCCCGGCCGGCGCGATAGAACAGGCGGCGATCGCTGGGTGCTTTGCATCCAGTCTGAGTGACCCCCTCGCAGTCCATGACGAGGGCCTTCCTGGCGGCGGAAACGAACAGACCGCGGCGGAGCGCTGCGCTGAACGCCTCAACCAGCGAGCCGAGGAAGGCGAGGCGACCTGGCGCGGCGCTTTTGACCCCCAGTCTGGTTTCACATTTGAGCGGGTCGTGCGAGGCGTCACCGAGCGCGTGGTGATTGATCGGGCCATGCTCGCATCGGCAGACGCACGCCGACTTGGCGAGCGGGCGGCGGCGCTCGGCGATACCTACGCCGGCGTCGCCAGGCTTGACGAGGGTGTGGCGATCTTCGGGCCGCTGTCCCTTCTGTCAGCTGTGCGCAAAGTCGGCTCAAAGGGCGTTTCGATCCAACGCTATAAGGGTCTGGGTGAAATGAATGCCGAGCAATTGTGGGAGACCACGATCGATCCCCACGCGCGCACCCTCCTGCAGGTCAGGATCGACCATGCCGATACAGCAGATGAAATGTTCACGAAGTTGATGGGCGATCTGGTGGAGCCCAGACGGGAGTTCATCCAGGAGTTCGCCCTGGAGGCCGAAGTGGATGTCTAGACTGTCCGCGTGAAGCCGCCAGAAGGAATCCCTGGGGCTGTCGGAGCCGCGGTTCTCCGCCGGTCGCCTGTCATGACGTTCCTTGAGTTCGTCTGAGATCGCGGAGGCGAAGATCCCCGTCGGCAGCGCAACGAAGGCGATCCCCGCAAGGGCGGTCACTGCAGCAGCAAACTTGCCAAGGGCCGTCACCGGATAGGCGTCGCCATAGCCGGTTGTCGTCAATGCAAGAGCCGCCCACCAGAGCGCCCGTGGAATGGACCCGAAGTCCTGCGGCCGCCCCGGGCCCTCCATGAAATGCAACACTGCCGCCGAGACGAAGAGAAGCGCGGCGGCAAAGAGCGCGGTCACCAAGAGCTGCGGGCGCGTAGCGCATCAGCTTGAACAGACGAAGCAGCCGCAGAAGACGCAGCGCAGCAAGGGTGGCGCCCGCAGCATGAGGCGCCGCCAGGGTGACGGCCAGCTCCGGGGCGAACGCCAGAAAGTCCGCAAGGGTCGAGGGTTGGAACACATAGCGGACCGCGCCTGACGCGCCGGCATATCTTGGGTCGGCGCGCCAAGCCCACAGGCGCACGAGGAACTCCGCAGCGAAAGCAGCCAGCAATGCAACATTCGCCGCATTGCAGAAGCCATTGAGCCAGCTGGGCCACGCAACAAACCCGACGGTCGTCGCATGGGCCGCAAGGAGGCGCGCCTGGGCGTTAAGTTCTGTTTCGATCGCCAGAACGACGAAGCTGACGACGACAAGGCTGATAATGAGCCAGTTCAGCTGGCTAAGTCGGCCCCCCTCCCGCGCACTCGGCTCCAACGCACGCCAGACGACCTGACGAAGCCCTGCCCATCCCGCAGACGATACGGGGGCAGGTTTAATCGGCTCCGGCGCCCGGCTTGACGTCATCGCGATCTCCCGCGTGCTGCGGGGATCATGCCGAAATCAGCCGCGGGCGACCAGACTGGGCGCACAAACAAGGCCGCCGGCAGCGGCGTTGACCAGTCACGGGAGGTATGCACAACGACCGGCGAGGCGTACCCAGGCAGTCAGAACCGCAGAACGCCGCTTCGGGCGGGGCCCCGGGATCGCTCTGATCGCACGTGGCGCCAGGGGGCGGAAGCTCCACACGTCGCGCTGTGGCAGGCGTGGGCCGCCTCTCCGGGCGGCCCGCGTCATTGACGGGGCGGGGCCCGCCCCGCTGATCGGGATCAGGCGCCCTGGACCTGCGAGAAGGAGACCTCTCCGTCGAACGTGCAGAGGGTTTCCATCTTTGTGACGTCCACCCCGGCTTCCGCCGCCTTGCTGATCAAAGCAGCAATCTGAGCGGACGTGACAGGCGACTTCCCATCGGGCGCCTGGAAGCGGCAGCGATACTGGTCAACGCAGAATGTTTCGCCAAAGCCGTCCGGCCAGATCTTCTGCCCACGATTGGAGATGACCTTCAACTCAAGCCCGCCGACGCCGTTCAGCGGCTTCAGCCGCGCAGCCATCGCATCCCCGTTCGCATCCGGTAGGTAACAGAACATGTCGACGCCAACGAGTTCCTTCTTCTGCCGCCTTGTCGGCGAGGCGGTCGGAATGACCATCGGCTTCACATTCGAGTAATCAGCGGCTTTCAAACGCTCGGGCTTTTGGCCGATGCGCGCGATCACGGCATCGGCGAAGGCGGATGTGGAAACCTTTTGCTTGGAAACTCCATCGCGGAAAATGTCATAGGTGTGCACGCCGTCCTCGACTGTTCTCAGCCATGCATTGTGGGCTTTTTCGGCGACATCTTTCTGACCGATGTGATTGAGCATCAGGATGGAGCCCAGAAACAGCCCTGAGGGATTGGCCATGTTCTGACCGGCGCGGCGCGGCGCCGAACCATGAATGGCTTCAAACATCGAGCACTGCGCACCAATGTTGGAGGAGCCTGCGAGGCCCACCGAGCCTGCGATTTCGGCGGCGACGTCGGAAAGGATGTCGCCATAGAGATTGGCCATGACGATGACGTCGAAGTCTTCAGGCTTGTTGGCCATCTTCGCAGCACCGATATCGATGATCCAATGCTCCTGTTGGATGTCCGGGTATTCGGCCCCGACCTCATCGAAGACTTTGTGGAACAGACCGTCCGTCATCTTCATGATGTTGTCTTTGGAGAAGCAGGTCACCTTCTTGCGGCCGTTCAGGCGCGCGTATTCGAATGCGTACCTGACGATCTTCTCGGTGCCCGGCCGGGTGATCAGCTTGAGGCACTGATAAATCTCCTCAGACTGACGATGCTCGATGCCAGCGTAGAGATCCTCCTCGTTCTCGCGCACAATGACAACGTCCATCACCGGATGTTTGGTGGCGATGAATGGTGCGTATGAACGGCACGGGCGCACGTTGGCGAACAGACCAAGGGCCTTGCGGATAGTCACGTTGAGGCTCTTGAACCCGCCGCCCTGTGGCGTTGTGATGGGAGCCTTGAGAAACACCTTGGTGCGGCGCAGGCTGTCCCAGGCCTCGGGCGCAATTCCGGCCTGATACCCCTTGGCGTACATCTGTTCACCAATCTCGATCGTTTCTACGTCGAGCTGGGCGCCGGCGGCTTCAATGATCCGCAGCGTTGCGGCCATGATCTCCGGGCCGATGCCATCGCCATGCGCGACCGTAATGGGAACTTTCTTGGTCATGGGGTCCTTGCCTCTGCCTGCAGCCGCAGGTTCTGACGGATCGACAACGGGCGTTCGACCTGCGGGCGGGCCCGGTTAGCGCGATCCTCGCGGTCGCGGCGCCCCGAAAAGCGTTTTCGCCATCATAAGATTGCCTTATGTTCGGGCGCGGCGCGCCGTCGCCAGGATCCTGCCCCGCATTCCCCTTTCCTCGCCACGGCTGGAAGGCTCCTGTCATGCGAGCCCGCACGCGGCGCGCGCCAACGCTCTTTGGGCGCCTGGAAGCCGTGCGCGTTGGGGCGTGGACACATGCCTGAACGAGGATGGTTCAGTTCAGTCGGCCGCCGACGATTTGACGGGCGGATCTGCGTAGGAGATGGCTGCGGCAAGCACATCATCTGACGTGGCGAGCATGGCGCGATACATCTTGTCGGGATAGGCCTGATGCGGCTTGGCGGGATCGTAAGGCGGCTGCGCCACCCGCCCCCCCTCACCGGCATAGGGGTCCGGGTTCATGAAGCGCGCCGCGTCCTGCGCCGAGGCGCCGATGCGTTCAAGCACCTTCGGATCAACCCACCGCGCCGGATCTATGGCCTTGCTGGACGTGGCGACCTCAAGGGTCATCTGGTCCGGGCCGGCGAAATAGATCGAGTGGCACAGGCCATGATCGATCGGGCCGAAAACCGGCACACCACGCGACCGGATGCGATCGCGCATTGCGAGCAGATCCTCATGGCTGTCGACCTTGAACGCCAGGTGCTGCATCGCGCCGGGCGCACAGACGCCCGCGCCTGTGCCCGCGTGGGTCTTGCCCAGCTCAATCGGAACCTCGCCGGCCTGCGCCATCTGGACGATCGAGAAAGAACAGTGATCATCAAGATGCATGAATGCGTGAAAAGCCCCCTGGACGCCATGCATGTCGAACAGGCCGACCAGCCGACACCCCAGCACGTCGGAGAAGAATTCGATATGCGCCTTTATGTTGGCGGACATGACTGCGATATGGTGCACCCCGGTCGCCTTGATCATGGCCGCTCCCCTGGCTTGTACGCCGCCCCTGACCAAGCCGACTGGCGGGCCTGGGAGGCGGCACTGTCCCGCCCGACGCGCCTCAATGTCAATGTGACCCCAAAGAGAGCGCCCAGGCGCCCCAAAGGATCCCGGGGTGAGCGACAGAGCCCCTGGGTCGTCAGGAGACCACGATGCTGATCGTCATCGCACTGGCGGAAGTTTCAGCTGAGAGCCTTGCAGCCCTGCGCGATGCGGCGGCTGCAATGACAGCGGCTTCCAGCAACGAGCAGGGATGCTTAAGCTATTCATTCAACGTTGATTTGTCTGCTCCTCACCTCGTGCGGATCGTGGAGGTATGGCGCGATCAGGCAGCGCTGGATGCACATTTCCAGACCTCGCACATGGCCGCCTTCAGAGCGGCCATCGCTGGCAGGATGAAGATGCTGTCGGCTGACGTGTACGAGACGCAGGCCCCGCGCACTCTGCTGCGCTGAGCAATCATCCACACCCCGCCGCACGCTTCCCCGTCGCAAACGCCGCGAATCTGTTACGCGTTGTCTGTTGGAGGGCCAGAATATGGAAGCTTCTCGATTGGCCGCGCTGGTTGCATCGCGGGTCGTTCATGACCTGATTACGCCGGTGACAGGCCTGGGCGCAGCGCTCGACGCCTATCGCAGCTCCCCCGCGCCGGACCAGCGCGAACTGGCGATGCAACTGATCGAACAGCAGATCGACGGCACGCGCGCGAAACTTGTTTTCCTGCGTCTCGCACTTGGCGCCGCGGGCATCGGCGACGATCCGGCGGATTTTGATGAAGCGAGGCGGATCGCCGAAGACTTTTTTGCGCCGGACAAACGCACCCTCATCTGGAAGAATGAGAAGGTAGACGCGCCGCGCACCTTTATGCGCCTGATGCTGAACCTGTGCCTCATCGCCGCCGACACACTGCCGCGGGGAGGGGGGGTGTCTGTCGTGGTCGGCGGGGATGCAGAGGCGATCGAAGGCGTTGTGACCTCCCGCGGACCGAAACTGAACGTCAAGCCCGGGGTTTTTGAAGCTCTGCGCGGCGACGAGCCGGCGGATGGCTTTGACGGGCGTAATGTTCAACCATACTTCGCCGGTCTCGTCGCCCGTCAGTCTGGCGTTGAGCTGATGGCGCGCCAAAGCGAAGACCGCATCGAACTCATTGCACGGCTTCCGCGCAGCCGGATGCAAAGCGCGGCCTGATGGGCGTCAGCCGCGCCCGATCACGCGCAGCCCCCCCATATACGCCGTGAGCGCATCCGGCACGGTGATAGATCCATCGTCATTCTGATAGTTTTCCATGACTGCGATCAGCGTACGGCCGACTGCGAGCCCTGAGCCATTGAGCGTGTGGACGAAGCGGGGCTTACTGTCACCCTCGGCTCGAAACCGCGCGGCCATGCGTCGCGCCTGAAACTCTCCACAGTTGGAGCAGGATGAGATTTCGCGATATCTTCCCTCACCCGGCAGCCAGACTTCAAGATCATAGGTTTTCCGCGCCGCAAAACCCATATCCCCACTGCACAGGAGCATCCGCCGATAGGGCAGGTTTAATCGCTGCAGCACCAGTTCGGCCGCCGACGTCATGCGCTCATGTTCAGCCTCGGATTGCTCAGGAGTCGTGATCGACACGAGTTCTACTTTGTTGAACTGGTGCATGCGGATCATGCCGCGAGTGTCTCGACCTGCGCTGCCAGCTTCTGATCTGAAACATGGCGTATGGGCGGCATAGCGGAGCGGAAGCGCAGCAGCGTCCAGAATTGACTCGCGCACCATGTTTGTGACGGGCACTTCGGCAGTCGGAATGAGCCAGAAGTCGTCAGAGGTCCGAAACATGTCCTGCGACGATTTCGGCAGGTTGCTCGTTCCATAGGCTGCGTGACTGCGCACCAGATAGGGCGGCTGAATTTCAGTATACCCGTTTTCCTGAGTCTGCAGGTCGAGCATAAACTGAGCCAGCGCACGCTCCAGGCGGGCAAGCCCGCCTTTGAGAATGACGAAGCGGGCGCCCGAAATCCTGGCTGCGGTCTCGAAGTCAAGAAGACCAAGCGCTTCACCAAGCTCAAAATGTGGCCGCGCCAGCGCCCCGGTCCTGGGCTCTCCCCATCGTTTCACCTCAACGTTCGCCGTCTCGTCATGCCCCAGGGGCACGTCTGGCGCCGGCAGGTTGGGCAATCGCTCCAATACTTCCTGCAGCGCCCCCTGCAAGGAGGGCTCCTCCTTCGCGGCGGCCTCGATGTCGAGTTTGGCGCGTTCAACCTCGCGCATCAGACGCTGGGCGTCTGCCTCATCCCCTCGGGCCTTTGCGGCGCCGATGGCTTTGGACGCCTGATTGCGGAGCGCCTCCGCCTCCTGACGACGGGTCATGGCAGCACGGAGGCGTTCATCCAGCGCAATAAGGTCTTTGGCCTGTGAGGGCTGGCCTCTGGCCTGCAACCCTGCGTCGAAGGCGGCGGGGTTCTCCCTGATCCACTTGATGTCATGCATGAGCGCTGGCCCGGTCTGGAACTGCGGCGCTTTGTGACGGGCGGCGGCGGCAAGTGCAAGTCAGATCAATACCGCCAACCCTTCACCGCGGCCGCATCGCCCCACGTGTCACCGCATGTCCCGCCGGTCGGGATGGGGCGCGCAGCCGCACGAGCGCCTGCCGACATAGCCCGCTCCGCTCCTGGCGACCGGATCGCCCCCGAATGCGTACCTGTCGGAGGCCCCTGTTGCCGCCCCGCCCGGTCGGTCAACCGGCCACCTCCCGATCGGCCAGCGCCCAACAGCGCGACAGGTTGTCCTCCAGCAGAAGACACCTGCCCTCTTGCGAGGGAAGGATCCAGAGTTGACAGTCAGCGAATTATACTCATAATGAGCACAACGGCTGTGGGCGCTTCTTCATCATGCAGGTCGCCCCCGGTCATCCAGCACGCGCGCCCGGAAATGCTCATCGAGAGCAAAAATGGAGGCCAGCATGCCCCGCATCATCGATTTGACAGCCCCCGGGCGAAGAACCACGACCGGATCCACGCCAGCCCAGGCGGGCGTCGGTCTCCACCCGTTCAACGACGAGAGCCTGGCGTCCGCCGGCAGACGGCGCGGCTTGACGTTCACGCCCGAGATTGCAGCCGCGACTGCTCACCACTACGACCGCATCCGCGCTGTCGTGCCGCCGGTCGAATGGCCAGCCATGGCGCCCTTCATCCACGCCATCGAGGCGCTGAAGCGGGAGCGGGACGCGGTTGTGCTCGCCCACAATTACATGACCCCTGACATTTTCACCTGCATCAGCGACATCCGCGGAGACAGCCTGCAGCTCGCCCGCGAAGCAGCGCGAACCCCAGCCCGGACGATTGTCCAGGCTGGCGTCCGCTTCATGGCTGAGACCTCCAAGATGCTCAACATGGACAAGACAGTGCTGCTGCCTGAGTTGCACGCGGGCTGTTCTCTGGCCGCTTCGATCTCGGCGCGGGACGTGGGCTTGATCAAGGACGCCTATCCCGGAATCCCGATTGTCGCCTATGTCAACACCTGCGCCGAGGTAAAGTCTCTCAGTGACGTGTGCTGCACATCATCGAATGCTGTCCAGGTGTGTGAATGGGCGGCGAAAGAGTGGGGAACAGACACCGTCATCCTGCTGCCGGACGAATTCCTTGCAAGAAACGTCGCGACCATGACCAAACTCAATATCATCAGTTGGCATGGCCGCTGCGAGGTCCACGAGACTTTTTCGACCTCGGACATTGCTGAGATCCGGAAATCCTATCCGGGCGCGCTTATCCTTGCACATCCAGAATGCCCGCAAGAGGTCGTGTCGGCGGCGGACTATGCCGGATCAACATCCGCATTGGCCTCATTTGTCGAAGAACGCAATCCAAAACAGGTTGTCCTTTTGACGGAATGCTCGATGTCGGACAACATCGCGATTGCAAATCCCACCGTCGACTTCATCCGCCCCTGCAACCTCTGCCGGCACATGAAAGCCATCACTTTGGCGTCCATTTACGATGCCCTGGTCGACATGCGCCACGCGATAACACTGTGCGAGGATGTGGCTCGACGCGGGCGCGCGGCGATTGAGCGGATGCTTGACCTGCCGCAACACGGCGCGCGCAGGGATTTCGCGGTCGGACAGCCTGGCGCATCCGTTCGCGTGATCTGACCCATGGCGCACGCCCGCCCAACACGGCGCCCCGGCGCAGCGCCGCTTGGCGCAGGCGGTGCAGCGCGCGGGCGTCATATGTCCAGCATCGCCCTCCCAGCCGCCCGCCCTGCGCCCACGAGGCACAGGCAGGGCCCCATGGCGTCAGCCGATGCGCCAAGACGCCCAATGCGGGTTCAGCGCCGGCACGGATGCATCAGCACGCGCCCGTCACGCGGATCGCAGCTGAAGGAACAAAGCAAGGCGCGCGGCGGATCTGAAGACGCATTTTGAAGTCACCCCTTCGCCAGCGGCGGAAAAATCATGAGCGAGCAGCTGCACACGGACATCCTGATCGTCGGGGCCGGCCTTGCCGGCCTCCTCCTCGCGATCAAACTGGCGCCGCGACGTTGCCTCGTGCTGTCAACCACGCCGCTCGGTGAGCAGACGTCAAGCGCTTGGGCGCAAGGCGGGCTCGCTGTGGCCATGGCGCCCGGGGACAGCCCCGCCGATCATGCGGCTGATACAATTGCGGCCGGGGCGGGACTGACCAACCCTGTCGTTGCAGGGATCATCGCCGAAGAGGCGCGCGAACGCGTCTTCGAACTGATCAGCCTTGGCGTGCCATTTGACCGCCTTCCCGATGGCCGCCTCGCGCTATCGCGCGAGGCGGCGCATTCACATGCGCGCGTGGCGCGGGTCGGAGGAGATCTCGCGGGCAAGGCAATCATGAACGCACTGGCGGGGACAGTGCGAAAGCACGGGCACATTACCCTGCTTGAGGGCGTCCATGTCGGCGCCTTGACACGCACTGGAACCGGGCGCGTCGCCGGCGCACAGTTCTCCACCGCCCATAAGGGACTGGGGACGGTCACGGCAAGACACGTTGTTCTCGCATCCGGGGGGATCGGCGGTCTGTTCCGGGTGACCACAAATCCAGGCCAAACACGTGGCGACGCCATTGCGCTGGCGTTTCGCGCCGGCGCCTGGATAGCAGACAGCGAGTTCGTGCAATTCCACCCAACCGCCATTGACATCGGCTGCGCCCCCGCGCCACTCGCGACGGAAGCCCTGCGGGGAGAGGGCGCCGTCCTGCGCAACCGAACCGGGCGAGCCTTCATGGCGGACTATCATCCAGGCGCAGATCTCGCACCTCGAGATGCTGCATCGCGCGCAGTCGCGACTGAAATCGCCGCGGGCCGCGGGGCGTTTCTCGACTGCCGCGCCGCTCCCGGCGAGAAGTTTCCCATTGCCTTTCCAACAGTCTTTGGCGCGTGCATGAGTGCTGGCGTAGACCCCAGAAGAGACTTGATACCGGTAGCCCCTGCCGCGCACTATCACATGGGAGGCGTTGCGACAGACAGCTTTGGCGCAACCAGCGTCGATGGATTATCTGCCTGCGGAGAATGCGCATCAACCGGCGCCCATGGCGCGAACAGACTTGCATCAAACTCACTTCTGGAGGCGATTGTCTTGGCGCACAGGGTGGCGACCAGACTGAAAGACGATGCGCTTCCAGAACCACAGACAGCACAAGCCATGCAAGCACCGGACATGCCCGCGCACCTGATCAACGAGTTGCGCACCCGCATGACGCGCGACTGCGGCGTCGTGAGAAACGAACGCGGGCTTGGCGAACTCCTGGATTGGATCGTCACGACCCGTTTCCAGATTGGCGACGCGAATGCTCTTCTTGCCGCCGAACTCATTGTCGCCCCGGCCCTCGCCCGAAAGGAAAGTCGCGGCGCGCATTACAGAAGCGATCATCCGTCCGCCCGCCCCCCAGCGAGGCGGAGTTTCCTGCGGCGCGGGCATGACGGCTCGATCCTCATCGCAAAGGCTGAACCAACTGATGGACCACCCACCACTTCCTGATATCGTTCTTGAACCAATTGTCCGCCTCGCACTGCAGGAAGATCTGCTGCCGGCTGGCGATGTGACAGCCGACGCTGTGATCGCGCCGGGCGAGCGTCTCGCAGCGCGGGTAAGGGCAAGGGAGCCAGGAGTTGTAGCCGGACTCGACGCGGGCCTGCTGGCCCTGCGGATGATCGACCCTTCGGTGCGCGCGGATGTCTGCCTGGGGGACGGCCGACCTGTTGAAGCCGGCGAGGACATCCTGCGGCTCGACGGTCCGGCGCGCTCAGTCCTGATGGCGGAGCGCACGTTGCTGAACTTTATCGGGCACTGTTCCGGCATTGCGACGCGCGCGCGCGCGTATGTGAGCGCCGTGGCGCACGCGCGCGCAAGGATCACCTGCACGCGCAAGACAACCCCCGGCCTTCGGGCGCTGGAGAAGCGGGCCGCCAGACTTGGCGGGGCGACGAACCACCGCTTCAGCCTCGCGGACGCCGTGCTGATCAAGGACAATCACATCGCCGCTGCAGGCGGTGTGGCGGAGGCATTGCGCCGGGCGAAGGCGCAGGCGGGTCACATGCGCGTGATCGAGATCGAAATCGATACGCTGACGCAGCTTTATGAGGCTCTGCCTTTGCGCCCGGACTGCGTGCTGCTCGACAATATGAGCACGGCGGACTTGCGCGCTGCAGTAGAGACGGCGCGCGGCGCCGTCATTCTCGAGGCGTCGGGGGGCGTCCGGCTGGAAACGGTGTGCGCCATCGCCGACACAGGCGTTGATTTCATATCCGTGGGCGCCATCACCCACGCCGCGGGCAGGCTCGATATAGGCCTGGACGCGGTTTAGAGGGCGGCCCCTGCCGTGTTTGTCGCCGTACCAGGCTCATTGCCTGGCGTAGGAGAGGGCGCAGCAGACGGCTGGCCTGCCGATGCTGGAGCGCTGCCGGCCGGTGCGACCACAGCAGCTGGCTCCGCCGGATCAACCGGAAGCGGTCCCGAAGGGCTGACGCCCTCCTCGACCGGGGCCTGCGATGCAGCGGCGATCAGGCTGGCCTCAGGAACGTCTGCATCAGATTGCGAGGCAGCCTCGACGGTTTCGAGTTCCGCCAGAGCCGCAGCCTGAGCGGCGGCCAGGTTGGCTCGCTCTTCGCGATTGGGGAAGCGATAGAAAACATGCGCGCCGACCACCGCTGTACGGACCAGACTCGCCGACCAGTATGGCGATATGTCAACCGTATGATAGTGGGTTGATTGTGAAACGATTTTCGGGGCGAGCCCCTGGATCACCAGGGAGGCGATCTCCTGCGCCTCGCGCCACGCTTCGCCGCGGGGCCGGCGCTTCATGGACCCGTCGCAGGTGAAGGAGAACTGGCAGCCTGTTGATCTGTGGGAGCCCTGGTACACCACGCCACAGATGCTGTTCGGGTAGAGCGGGCTGCGGACCCGGTTCTTGATCACTTCTGCAACAGCGAACTGCCCCAGACGGGTTTCCGAGCGCGCCTCATAGAAGATCGCTTCGGCCAGACACTGCTTCTCCCGCGTCAGGGAAGAAGCAACCTGCACATCCGCGGCTTCAAGCTTTCTCGGCGCCGCGTCAGGGGTTTCAAACATGCGCCCGCGCAACCGCAGTTCGCCGAACTGAGCCCCGATTGCTGCAGACGCCATACGCTGCACCACCGAAGGCGCCGCTTCCTCTCCGGCAACCAGATGAGCCCGGAATTCGAGCGCTTGCCGCCCCAACTCACGATCCGACCGCTGCTGCTCGAACCTCTGCCCAACCAACGGCAAAGCCGTTGAAAGGGCTGCAGCAACAGCGGCCGCCGTGGCGAGATGAACCTTCGTCACGTCAGTCTCTGCTCCGTCGACGTGGATCGTCACCGGGCGCCTCCTTGTCCGCGAGCAGCGGTTCAGACGCTCCAGCTATGATAGCCAGCCGTTAATGTTTTCTCAACAATCGAGACGCGACCGGCGGTGGGACCGCACTGCCAACGTCGTTCGACACCCCATCGGGACCCGCTGCCTGACCCGCGACCTGCGGGTACGCAGCGACAGGACCCCTACTGCGGCCCGGTGTTGCGTCCTTATGGGCCTTGGTTTCCGGTCACAGCGCGACGTGCGTGCGCTGCAGCGATGCCTGTACATGGACCTTGGGAGCCCGGTTGGCAACCCCAAGCCTGCGTGAACGCGCGTTGGCGCCCGTATTGCGGGCGTTTCGGAAAGCCTCAGCGGCTGGCCGCCTGGGCCGGTTCTGCGCCACGACGGGCCAGTTCAGGGACGAGAATGACGTCAAATGATCCCCAGTCCTTGCGCATGTCGACCAGCGCCCGGTACTCAGGACTCCACCAGAACGCACGCGCCGCCTCGCAGCTGGGCCACTGGCCGAGCACAACGCTTTCGAAGCCCGCCTTGCCTTCAAGCACCTCAGGATTTCGTGCGATGCCGAGATAGGCGCCGCCGAACTTGTCATAAAGGGCAGGCAGGGCAGCCTGGTAACGCTTGAAGCTTTCGCGGTCCGTCACAGTGCCCATAACCACCATGATGCATCCAGGCGCCGCCGAAGGGGCGGGCGCATCAGCACACGCAGGCGCCAGTCCGCCAAACAGGGTCCAGGCCGCGGCCATCACAGCGAACATGATCCTGGGCGTCTCTGGGCGCATGTCGCTCTCCGCGGGGTGTGCAGACGCGGGGATCATCGTCTTACACCGTATCCTGCGCAAGCGCTGTGGCGACGGTCGGCCTGGGGACATCTGGCGCTGCGTTCCCTATCCGCAATCACGCGAGGCCCGGCGCAGGATGTCCGGCGCAGGATGTCCGGCGCAGGATGTCCGGCGCAGGATGTCCGGCGCAGGGCGTGAGGCGTCTGGCGCGGGGCGTTCCGCGCCAGACGCCCGCCCGCACGAGAGCTCGCATGCCGGCGCCCCCGCGGGGCCATCCACGACCGGCGATTGATCGTTTGTTTGGCCTGATGCTATCGGTCTGCCGTAGACTGCGGGGGGCTCCATGACAGGATCGGCGTCAACACAGACAGCGGGCGGCGAATTCAGGCGGGGCCTCGGCGTCATCATCGCCGCTGCTTTCGGCTGCGGACTTGGGCTGTCCGCCATTCCTTTTTACGGCTTGTCGCCACTGATGAAGCCGCTTGAAGATGGCTTCGGCTGGTCGCGTGCGGAAATCAGCGTCGCATTTACCTGCATGGCGCTGGGATTGCTGATCGCGGGACCGGCTCTGGTGGGAAGGCTCTCCGACCGGATCGGCGTGCGCAGTGTCGCCCTTGTGTCGATCCCGTTGTTCGCGGCCAGCCTGTTTGCGTTGCAGTACATCCCGGCCGGCGCGCCGGCGTGGGTCTTGTGGGCAGGATATCTCGTGATGGCGCTTGTGGGCGCAGGCACCAGCCCAATCACCTATACACGCGCGGTGAACGCCTGGTTCGATCGCAACCGTGGGCTGGCGCTTGGCCTGACGCTCGCCGGAACAGGCGCCATGGGCGTTCTCCTGCCCAACATCATGGGACTGATTGTGCCAGACTATGGCTGGCAGGGCGGCTTCCTCACGCTCGCCGCCTTGGCGCTGCTCGCGCTGCCCGTGGTCCTTCTGCTGCTTCGTGACGCGCCCGCACACGCCCATGCCGCCGCTTCCGCAGATGCGCCTGGGACAACGCTTGGCGAAGCTGTGAAAGGCTTCCGGTTCTGGGCGCTTGGCCTCTGCTTCCTTTTTCTGGCCCTCGGCATCGCCGGTCTGGTCGTGCACCTTATCCCGATGCTGCTCGATTCCGGCATGACGATGCAGGCGGCCGCTGCGACCGCCGGCCTGATCGGCGTCGGCGTGATCATCGGGCGCGTGCTCATTGGATTTCTGGTCGATCGCATATTCGGCCCCGCCGTGGCGATCGTCGTTTTTCTGGTCACGGGGGCCGGGTGCCTGCTGCTGGCGGATGGCGGCGCGCATCTGGCGGCTTACGCCGCTTTTCTCATCGGGTTCGCGCTTGGGGCGGAAGTCGACCTGATCGCCTATTTCACCAGCCGTTACTTCGGCATGCGCCGATATGGCGAAATCTATGGCTGGCAATACAACTTCTATGGCGTGGGCGCTGCATTCGCCCCGGTTCTCATGGGCGTGCTCTATGAACTGAATGGCAAAAGCTATTCGTTGGCCCTGCATGTCGCGGCCGGCCTGTGCGCCGTCGCCTGCCTGCTCTTGGCCACGCTCGGACGCTACCCCGACTTCACCGCCCAGGAGCAAAAGCCTTGAGCAAGAGCTATGTGGGTCGTCCTTCAACGATGACGCTCAGCAGCAAGACTGCACGGGAAATCTATCAGGACACCATGGCCAACCCTGCGCGCAGACGCTTTGGCTTCGGCTCCAAGATCGCCATCGTCAATGTCGACCTGCAAAAGGCCTACACCCGCCCTGATCTGTTTCCAGCCACAGCATATGTAACCGAGCCACGCCAGATCGAATGGATCGACAGGCTTAGCGCCGCCGCCCGATCGAAAGCGCTGCCGGTTGTCTGGACACGCGTCGCCTACATGGAAAACGCTGCAGATGCAGGCGTGTGGGGAACACGGACGAACACTGCAGACAGCCTGCAAAACATCCGATATGGCAGCGTTCGGCACGAGTTCGACGACGAACTGACGATCGATCCTTCGGTTGACGCGGTCTATACAAAGCGCATGCCAAGCGCGTTTTTTGAAACCCCGCTCGCGAGTTTTCTGGTCTGGCATCGAGTGGATACTGTCGTTGTCACCGGCGGGTCGACATCTGGATGCGTGCGCGCGACGGCCGTCGACAGCCTCGCGCATGGCTATCGCACGATCGTTCCTGTCGAGTGCGCCGCCGACAAGCATGAGAGCTACCACTTCGCAAGCCTGACTGATCTGCAGTTGAAGTACGCCGACGTCACGCCGGCCCAGGAGGTTGCGGATTGGATCTCTGCATACGTCCCTGCCTGATCTGGCTCGCGCCGAGCGAAGCGGGCCCGCCTGCGATCTGACGGTCCTGTTGCGTCCCGCCCGACATCACCACGCCAATGCACGTTATCATTCGGGCGCGAAGGTCAGGTGGGCAAAGTCGGCGACCCCCGCCCAGCGCGCGCGCGCATTGGGTTGAGCCCATTTCAGAGAGGGTGCGGTCTGCGCGCCTGCGCAGGGGTATGATGCCGTAAGGAGAGTCCGACATCGGGGCGCTGGGCGCCCACCAGAAGGATCTCCCTTCAGACCGTCAGGGCAAGGCTGGAGAGTGCAGATTGGCGGGCGCATAGTAGACGCCGGCGCCCGGGCCGACAGGCAATTCGAAACTGACCCAGGCAATGGTGAGAGCCATTCCGGCAAGATAGAATGCAATCGCGAATGGCAAGGTGAGCGCGATCAACGAGCCCAATCTGAAATCAGGCAGCCATCGCCGGCAAAATGTCAGGGTTAGGATCAAATAAGGGTTGAGGGGAGAAATGAGGTTGGTGATGGTGTCGCCCAGGCGATAAACCGCAGTGGTCATTTCCGGTGATATTCCCAGGAGCATCATCATGGGAGTCGCCACCGGCGCCATTGCTGTCCACTTCGCAGATCCTGACATGATCAGGAAGTCAAGCGAGGCCGACATGGTGGCGAGCGCGGGCAGCAGTAGTTCGGGCGGCGCATTCATCGCCCGCAACTGTGCAGCCGCCTGAATGGCGATGATGGGGCCGAGATTGGACCAGCCAAACATCGCCACGAAGTGCGCGCCGAAGAAGATAAGGACCAGATAAGGCACCAGTCCTTCAATGCCCTTTCCCATCATTGCGACGACATCTCGATGGGATTTGATGGATCCGACGCGCACCCCATACGCCCAGCCGGTGAGCAGAAACAGGAGGAAAAATCCCGGCACGATCGCCGCATAAAGAGGCGCCAGACGCGCCATTCCGCTCGCGTGTTCGTCTGTCAGCGGCGAATAGAACGGATTGAGAGCAAGTGCGGCGAAACCGGCCACCAGGACCACAGCGCAGAAACCGGCGGCCATCAGCCCGCTCTTCTCCGCGCCGCTCAGCCGTGCGGCGGCGAATGAGGCTTCGCCGCGCTCGCCCGTCCAGGGGCCCAGTCGTGGCGCCGCCACATGGTCGGCGATGATCCAAACCACAGCGGTGAACACCACAGCGAGAGCAAGGCTGAACCACCAGTTGCCAAGCGGGTTCAACGTCCAGTCCGGCTGCAGCAGACGGGCGCCCGTCTGGGTTATGCCCAGGATCAGCACGTCGTACTGACCGGGAAACAGATTGCCGGAAAGACCGACAGCTGCGCCGGCAAAGCCGACCACCAGACCAAGAAGGGGATTTCTTCCAGCCGCAGCGAAGGCAAGTCCGGCGAGCGGCACATAGACGAGGTAGCCAGCGTCAAAGGCATGGGTCGTCAACATGCCAATGATGAAGACCACTGGCGTGAGCACGGCCTTGTTCACGCCCGAAAGGCCCGCGCGCAACAGGCACGCGAGCAATCCCCCGCCCTCCGCAACGCCGGCTCCCAGCATGATGAGCAGGGCGAACGCCAGCGGGGTGAAGCCGACATACGTTCGTGGCATCTCGGTGAGCAGCCGGCGCACATTGTCTTCCGACACGAGGCTCTGGACCTGCAGCACCTCGCCAGTGACCGGATTGACGGCCGACCAGCCCCAGAGCCTGCCAATCACAGACACCCCAGCAAGCAGCACGATCATGCCGATGAAAATGAAGACCGGATCAGGCAACGCGTTGCCAAGGCGCTCGACAGCGTTCAGGAAGCGGCTCTGGCGTGGCTCGACGGCGTCAGGCATTCCGCTCCACTCCCTGGCGACCGCAGCACGTCGCCGCACTTTCGTCCACGCGGGCCCAAGCGACATGTCGCCGCAGCATGCGTGTCGCGCGGCCCGAGCCCGTTGCGAATTGCGACTTGCGACTTGCGACTTGCGCTGTGCGCCACGACGGATTTAATCGGAAGACGCTGGATGCTGGTGCGACGCTGATGCACGCCGACCCGAACCTCTACGATTATTGGCCTTATCGCGACCGCCCCCGGATCGTCTGGCCAGGCGGCAAGAAGCTCGCCTTCTGGATTGCGCCAAACATCGAGTTCTACGAGTTTGATCCGCCGCGGAACCCGCAAAGACCCGGCTGGCCCAAACCCTCCCCGGACGTGGTCGGCTACAGCCAGCGCGACTGGGGCAATCGGATCGGTCACTGGCGGCTGATGGACCTGTTGGACCGCTTCGGACTGCGCGGCTCAGTGTCCTTGTCGATCGCACTGATCGATCACCACCCCGAGATCATTGAGGCATGCGCCGCACGCCAGTGGGAGTTCTTCAGTCATGGCGTCTACAATACACGCTATTCTTATGGAATGACGGAGGCTCAGGAGCGGCGCATCATTGAGGACTCCATCGCCAGCGTCGCGCAGGCGACGGGTCAGCGAATCCGCGGCTATCTGGCGCCGGCCCTCACGCACACTGAACGCACCATGGACCTGCTCGCGGAATACGACTTCTGGTACACCTGCGACCTGTTTCAGGATGACCAGCCACAACCCGTGAAAACCAGGTGCGGCAAGCTTGTGTCCATGCCATACTCGCTCGAGGTCAACGACGTCATCACATACGGCGCACTCGCCATGACGCCATGGCGCTACAGCGATGTGTTGAAGCGACACTTTGACCAGCTGCTTGAAGAAGGCGCGCAGACCGGGACTGTCATGTGCATTCCCCTGCACGCCTATCTCGTCTCCCAGCCCCACAGGATTGAGGCCTTTGCTGGCGCGCTTCGCCACATTACCTCGCATACTGACGATGTATGGTTTGCGACGGCTGCAGAGATAGCCGACCATTACCGCCGGGAGTGTTACGACCAGACCCTGGCTGACATCCAATCGCGCGGCCTTGCCCGCCCGGGAACAGGCTTCGCGCCCTGATGCGATGGCCGGCCCAAACCAGGCGGGCGTCGCCGCCTCACCCAACCCTGCGGGCAAGCGCGCCAGGACGGTGCGCTTTGACAGCGGCACGACGGATTTCCTGCAGGCGTCGCTGTCGGGCGACAACGCCCGAACCGGTGGGAAACATTGCAGCGGCCACACGAGCTGTTCTGACGGCGGCCCTGGTCACGCCAGCCGTGTGCAGGGCGGCGTGCGCGCCTTCTGGCGGCGTCAGGCCGGGCCGATCAACGCGCCGCAGCACCCAGCTGCGGACCGTAAGTCCGTGACAGAACCGCGGCGCCTGGACGCCCGGGATCTCGGTTGGGCGCATGCGCTCAACCAGGCGCATGCTGTCGAACTCGCTGACGCCTCGCCGGAAGCGTTTCGCGACCTTGCCGCCCGGGCGACTGTCGCCTGCGTGCTCGACCCCGAGGCGGGATTTATTCTGGCGTTCCGCGACCCGCCGTCCCGGCCACACCCCAATTATGACTGGTTGATCGCGCGATATCCGAGCCTGCTTTACGTTGATCGGATCGTCGTGGATGCAAGGTGGCGACGGCGAGGTCTGGCGCGGCGGCTCTGTGACGAAGCCTTCGCAGTCGCGCAGCGCCTTGGGCTTGACTGCGTAGGCTGTGAAGTGAACGAGCATCCGCCCAACATCGGCTCAGACGCCTTTCACGCGGCCATGGGTTTCAGCGTCTGTGGCAGCCAGCGCCTGACGGATCGCCATAAGACGGTGCGCTATCTCATCAAGCGCACCGGCGCACAGAGCGGGGGGGGAGGAGTTTTGCGATGATCCTGGAATGGTTGCGCAGATTGTTTCGTATGGGCGCACCGGCTGGCGCCGGCGGCCCCGGCACGGTGCTGATCGCGCAGCGAAGGTTGACGTGGAGGCCAGCCTCAGGTCCTGCGATGACGCTTGATCTTGATGCCCTTTCCAGGATCGACATACTGACCAATGCAACTGGTCCGTGGGCGAATGAAATATACTACGTCCTGCGTTCTGCGGATTGCACGCTCGCCATTCCCGCCTCCGCTGCGGGCATGGAGGAACTCCTGAAAGAGCTTCAGGCGCTTGCAGATTTTGACAGGGAAACAGTGGCGGTCGCCATGAGCACGACTGGCGACGGCCGGTTCCCGGTCTGGCGACGCAGGGAGCAGGCAGCGTGAGCGGTGTGTCGGACGATTATCTGGTCTACCCGCATCGCGCCTACGGGATGGATCAGGCTCTCTACCCATGGCGCCCAGGACCGGCCCGCGCGCTTGCGCCATGGCCACAGGCCAAGGCTCTTGGCGCGTGTGTCATCGTGCTTATTGAGCATCACAGCCTGACGCCGCGGGGCAGGCCGTTCAAACATCCAGGCGCAATGCAAACCCCTTATCCGGACCTGCGCCACTATACGACGCGGGATTACGGCAACCGTGTCGGGGTCTATCGCATCCTCGACGCGCTCAGAGCGGCAGGGATTCAGGCCACCTTTCCCGTCAACGCATGCGTCCTGGAGCGTTATCCGGCCCTCATTGAGGCGATCGCGGCGGACGGGCACGAATTCGCGGCGTATGGCCTGTCATCAGACGATATTCATTGGTCGGGCCTCGAAAGTGGCGAGGAGGCGCGCTTTGTCAATGAAACGCGTGCAGCGTTTGAACGCGCGGGCCTTGCTGCGCGCGCATGGATGAGCCCTGCCCGCCAACAAAGCTTTGAAACGCCACATCTGATTCGCGCGGCGGGTTTTGACATCTGCCTGGACTGGGAACAGGACAGCACGCCAATTGTAATGGCGACACGCACCGGCGGCCTGTGGGCGCTTCCCGTCATGAATGAGCTTGACGACCGAAAGCTGCTGATCGACCAGCGCCAGAGTGAGGAGGACTGGGCGCGCCAGATCCTGACCGCGCGCGACGCGCTTATCGAGGAAGCCGGCCGATCCGGTGGGCAGACCCTGGCGTTTACGCTCACCCCATATGTGATCGGGCAGCCATTTCGTATTGCGGCGCTGCGTCAGGTCCTCACAGGCCTGGGCGGGCATGACGCGGTATGGACCACCACGGCGAGCCGCTTGATCGCAGCGTTGACGTGACCCGCGCGGCCAAGCGCACAATCGACTGGCCGGGCCTGAAAAGCCTGGCGTTGGGCTTGAACTTGCCCCATGTCGTGGAGGCGACCAGTTGGGGCCAGCCTTGCCTGAAAGCCCATGGCAAGCTTTGGCTCTGGTGGAGCCCCCACGAAAACGCGCCGGTATTCAAAGTGAGCCACGAAGCGCGCGCGTTGATGCTGGAGATGGAGCCGGAGCGCTTCTTTGTGACCGCGCATTATCAGGCCCATGCTTTGGTGCTGATGCGACCGGCGGCGTTCGACGCGGCATGGGCGAAAGCCAATCTCGTCCAAGTGTGGAAACAGATGGCGCCGAAGAAGGTGCTGAAGGCCTGGCAAGCGGCGCAGAACGGGTGACATCGGGCGAGCACTCGGCCAGGCTGGGCCGTTGCAGCCGGTCCGGGAGTGGTCCATGACGCGTCGGGATTTTTTGTTGTCCGCCACCGCTGCGGGAGCCTTATCGCCGATGACCAACGCTGCTGCGCAACCCCCTGCCGCCCACGGGACGCCCGCGCGCTATACTGCGCTTGCGCTGCAATTGCGCTGCGACAGCGTGAATGGCGATAAGACGCGTGAGGCCGCCCGCACGCGCATGCTGGGCGCAATCGAACGCGTCTCCGCCCAGATCGGAGCCGCCAAAGGCTTTCTCACCGGCTTTAACGGCTATCCGCTTCAACTCGTCGTGCTGCCTGAGTACTGGATGACGAGCTTTCCCCTCGGCGAAACCCGCGAGCAATGGCAGGACAAGGCCGCGATCGATATCAACGGGCGGGAAAGCGACCTGATCGCGGGCGTCGCCGCGCGGCACAAGATTTATCTGTGCTCCAACCATTATGAGAATGATCCGAAATTCCCCGACCTCTATTTTCAGGCCAATGTTGTCTACGGACCAACTGGCGACGTGGTCCTGCGCTATCGTCGCATGATTTCGCTCTACACGCCCTCGCCCTATGATGTTTGGACACGTTATCTCGAAGCCTATGGCGAAGACGCTGTGTTTCCGGTGGCCAAAACCGAGATCGGTGTTCTTGGCACGATCGCATCGGAGGAGATCCTCTATCCTGAGATCGCACGCATGCATGTGTTTAAGGGCGCAGAAGTTCTGCTGCATCCCACATCCGAAGTGGGCGCGCCTACGCTCACGCCCAAACACATTTCCAAGATGGCCCGCGCGGTGGAGAACATCGCCTATGTGGTATCGGCCAACTCCGCAGGCATATTCGCAACGTCAGTACCAGCCAACTCCACGGACGCCATGTCGATCGTGATTGATTGGTATGGGCGCCCTCTCGCCGAGGCCGGCGCAGGCGAGACCATGAATGCCAATGCAATCCTCGATATAGCCGCTCTGCGCGAAACTCGGCGCAAGACCGGCATGACGAATGTGCTCTCCCGCCTCCCGATGGATGCGTTCCAGAATGCTTACGCCACGACCGAACTTGCGCCCGCCAACAAGACACCTGACGCGAAGATGATCGAACGCCCGCAGGTGATCGCACGCCAGCGCGAGGTGATCGACCGCCTCGTGCGCGATGGCATCCTGCGCTAGCGCCGACCGGGTGTCCCTGCTGCAAGAAACGGTCCCGCCGCCGCTGCGGCGATATCAGCTCTGAAGCACAGCAGCAGCGACCGTTGCCCACTGGCAGGAAACCTCGCCATCGCGGGACACACAGCGGAGCTACGCCGTCCATGCCCGCCCCGACAGCAGGGGCCGAGGCCGGCCCACAGGATCTGGCGAAAAACTGCGAAGAACTCATTCAGCGGGCCCTGCCGCATGCCGGCGGGGCAAGGACGGCGGGCGTGAACTTTGTGCATCGCACCCAAGAAAAAGGGCCGCCGGAAGTCCGGCGGCCCTTCGTTGTGATGCCTTGTGGCGTGTCAGTTCACCACTGAACGCTCAACCGGCCGTACACGTAGCGCCCGGACCTGCCAAAGGGCGACAGGTTGGAGAACGGCGTGTTGGACGTCGTGTTCAGGTTCGGCGGCGCCTGGGTCGGATACTCATCCGTGATGTTATCTGCGCCCACCGTGAAGCGGAGCTTTTCGGTCAGGTTGATGCGACCTTCCAGATCAAAAAGAGCCCGCGGCTCGAGAACGAGGTCGAGAGCCGGATTCGCGTCGGGAGAAAGCACTTCCCCATAACGGGTCACGCGTGCGGTCGCCCCGAACCGTCCAAGGTTCCAGTCAACTGAGCCGGTGTACTTGTCCTTCGGCGTACCGCGCTCGAAGATCAGAACGTTCACGCGGGCAAACAGACCGTTGGCCGGAATACCCAGGGAGAGCAACTGGGACGTGATCGGCACGCGCTTGACGGTTGTTTCGTTGAAGTTTGCGCCAAGCGTGACAGCGAAGTCACCGATCGTTTCCGTCGGAACACGGAAGTTGGCGATGATATCGACGCCCTTCGTCTCCGTATCAACGCCGTTGATGAAGAAGCGGCCGCCGCCGATGCCGATGAAGCCGCGCGAGGTCAGGAAGTTGCGCACCGCCACCTGCGTCAGGTTTTCCGACAGGACGACGCGGTTTTCCATATCGATCTGGTAGCCGTCGATCGTCAAAGCCAGACCGCCCAGGCGCACCACGGCCCCGGCGGCAAAGTTTGTGGACTTTTCTGAGTCCAGCGGCTTTGCCCCCAAAGCAGCAGCCTCGGGAGAAGTCGCCGGGAAGGTCGTGATGTCGAAAGGCACCCCACTGATGAAGTTGGTGGAGGTGGCGGTGAAGTATTGCTGCTGCAGCGAAGGAGCCCTGAAGCCGTTCTGCACCGAACCGCGCAGGGCGAGGTTGTCGGTGAAGTCGTACCGGGCGGCAAGCTTGCCGGTCACGGTCTCACCGAAGTCCGAATAGGTCTCGCCCCGCACCGCACCCGACACGAGAAGCTTCTCGGTCATGTTGACTTCGAGGTCGAGGTAGAAGCCGCCGGCGATGCGATCCTCATCCACAACATTGGAGGGACGGAAGCCAGGGAACACCTGCGAACCGGAGGCCGTCGGCGACCCGCTGGGCAGCAGGACACCGCCATTTCGGTATGAATCCGGCTCGCCAGCGCGGATGGAATAGCTCTCGCGACGCGCTTCCACACCGAGCGCGATGTTCAGCGGCGAGGCAAGGCCAATATCCTGCTCGCGCACGCCCGACACGTTGACCACGAACTGATCATAATCAAAACCGCCCGCGTCGAAGACGGTCTTGCTGGCAGGCCCCAGTGACCGGTTCAAGGTGTTCCGGATGGTGAAATCCATCGAGTTGGCGCCGTAGACGACAGACGTGTCCATGTCCCAGTCGCCCAGCGTCCACCTGATACCGCCGGCGGCGGACAGATCCTCCACCAGCGGATTGATCTGCGGCAGGAAGCCATTCGGATAGATCTGTATGGTGTTACGGTCATCCAGGGCGCGGCGGAAGAAGCCGGCTGAGAGCGCATCACGGTTCTGATAGCTGGCCCAGCCGTACAGTTCAGCCCCGCTGTCGAGCGAGTAGCCGGCGTTGGCGAACAGGGTGTACTGCTTGACTTCAGGCTCGCCGTACCAGGCGTTGTACCGGTCGACCGTCGCTTCACGGGTATCAAATGCGCCCGCTACCAAAGGATATTGCTGGCGCCAGTCCGGCGCGGTGCGCACCGTCTTCTGCTGGTCGAGATACTCCGCAGCGAGGGTCAGGAAGCCCTTGTCGCCGATTGGCAGGCCCATCCAGCCGGACAGCACTGCCGTCTCGCCGTCGGTACGGTCATAACTCGCGAGATTGGCGACCGACCAGTTCGGGTTCACAGCGGCCGCGCCGGTTGAGGTCCGCGGCACGTCCACAAGTGTCTCCACCGAGGTCACGCGGGCGCCGTAGGTCACAGTGGCGCCGCCGCCGGTCGCTTCTTCCTTCAGCCGAACGTTGATGACTCCAGCGATCGCGTCCGAGCCGTACTGTGCGGAAGCGCCGTCGCGCAGGACTTCGATGGATTGGATCATCGCCGACGGGATGGTGTTCATGTCGACGGCGGCGGAGCCGCGCCCGACCGTGCCATTGATGTTGACCAGTGAGGCGGTATGGCGGCGCTTCGAATTGACCAGGACGAGGGTCTGGTCGGGCGCGAGCCCCCGCAGGGTGGCCGGGCGGATCGTGTCGGTCCCATCAGCGAGACCCGGGCGCGGGAAGTTGAAGGACGGCAGTGCGGTGGAGAGCACCTGGTTGATTTCGGTATTGCCGGCCTGGGTCAGCTGCTCGGCGCCGATCACGTCCACGGCGACCGCTGTATCAAGCACTGTGCGGTCGGCGACGCGCGTCCCAGTGACGATCACAACCGAGTCATCGCTGGCGGCTGGCTTGCTCTCCTGCGCGACGGCGGGCGCAATCACCGACAGCGCGCCAAGCGTCATCCCGAAGGCGACAGCAGCGCGCGACGTCTGGTTCAACAAATTCAATTTCATGGCTTCAACCCCCTGGCGGTCGTGACCGAACCGGTCACGACAGTCTCACGAACCTTGGGAATAGGTAATCGTGCTGACCGCTTGCCAATGCTTGGCGGTACGATCCCGCCAATGCTGTTGCAAACTTGTCACGAGTTGCCGCCGGGCCTCATGACAGGCCGGTCGGATCTGCGCGCCACGACTCGGCTGCGGTCAACCTTTGACCGCCGTCATAGCGGGCCCCCGCGCTCAGCATGTCCTCCAGCCCGATGATCGCATTGATGCCCGCGAGGTCGACCATACGGTCACGATAGCGCGCGCTCGATCCATCCTGCGCCAGAACCGCGAGGAACTCGCGGGCCATGAAGGCGAATGCCCGCACCAACGCGCCGGGCGCGATGACGAGCCGGAAGCCGAAGTCAGTGAGTTGCGCCTGGCTCAGCATGGGCGTCCGGCCGCCCTCCACCATGTTCGCAACCAGCGGGACGCGCTGGCTGAACGCGCCGGCGACAGCCGTCATCTGCTCGACAGATTGCGGCGCTTCCACAAACAGCATGTCCGCCCCGGCCTCAAGATAGCGTTCAGCCCGCTCGAGAGCGCGCTCCAGGCCCTCCACTGCAATCGCGTCCGTGCGCGCGATAATGAGCGTGGCAGGATCGCGGCGTGCATCGACCGCGGCACGCACCTTGCCCGCCATCTCCTCGCACGTGACCAGGGCTTTGCCCTGCAGGTGCCCGCAGCGCTTTGGGGACTGTTGGTCCTCAATCTGGATGGCGTTTGCACCGGCGCCTTCCAGCATGGCGACGGTTCGCTGCACATTGAGGGCGTTGCCGAAGCCAGTATCGGCGTCGACAATGAGCGGGATCGCGACGCGGTCGCGCATGCGCGCGACCGCATTCACAACTTCGCTCGCAGACACAAGCCCGATGTCAGGCCGGCCGAGCTGGGTATACGCGATGGATGCTCCAGACACGTAGACTGCCGGAAAACCCGCCTGCTCCACCAGCAGGGCAGACAACGCGTCATAGGCTCCTGGCGCGAGAACGGCTGCATTTCCCGCCAGCAGATTTCTCAGGCTCACTCGACTTCCCCCCTGTGATTGGCGAAACGCAACTTCAGGTGCGCCACAAGGCCGCCTGCCTGGATCATCTCCAGCAGATGCGCAGGCACCGGAGCGACCTGGTAGGCGCGCGCCTGCGTTTCATTGACGATACTGCCGGCCAGCGGATCGAGCGCGATCCGATCGCCGGCCCGCACCTCGTCTGCCTGCGGAAAGTTTAGGCAGACCAGGCCCAGATTTAGCGCATTGCGGTAGAAGATGCGGGCGAAACTCCTGGCGAGAACAGCCTGCACGCCCAGAAGCTTCAAGGATACGGCAGCCTGTTCGCGGCTCGATCCGATGCCAAAACCAGTCCCCGCCACGATCACGTCGCCGGCAGCGACGCCTGCGGCGAAGTCAGGATCAACAGCCTCCAGGCAGTGGCGTGCAAGATCCGCCGGCGGGAGTTTCATAAACCGCCCTGGGGCCAGGACATCGGTATCAATGTTGTCGCCGAACACCCAAGCGCGACCGGTCATGTCACACACCTGGGCGCACGCATGACGTCTCGCGGGTCAATGATCCTGCCTGCGACCGCGGCGGCGGCCACCGTGTAGGGGGACGCCAGATAAACGAATGAGTCGTGATGCCCCATCCGGCCCTTGAAATTGCGGTTGGTCGTTGAGATGCAGGTCTCGCCCTCAGCCAGCAGACCAGCCCCCATGCCCGCACAGGCCCCGCAGCCCGACGGCGCGAGGATCGCGCCTGCTTCCAACAGTGTTGCAAGCGTGCCGTCGCGGGCGGCGATCTCGGATGTCCGGCGTGAGGCGGGCGCAACCATAAGCCGAACCCCAGGCGCAACCCTGCGCCCGGCAAGCACCTGCGCGGCCATGTGCAGGTCTTCGATCTTGGCCCCAACACAGGCCCCGATATAGGCCTGATCGATGGACACGCCGCTGTAGGACACAACGCCCCCCGAGTTGGCGGGCGAATGCGGCGCCGCCACCTGGGGCGTCAAGGCGGACGCGTCATAGTGGAAAACGGCAGCATAAGGCGCGCCAGGGTCAGAACGCCAGGACAGCGCGTCCTGCCCGGGCGCGCCGCCGTGGGCGAGGAGATGCGCGATGGTGGTCTCATCAGCTTCAACCAGCCCGGTATCAAAGCCGAGTTCAGCCGACATGTTGGCAAGCGTCATGCGCTCCGCCATGCCCATGGCGCGCACGGTGTCGCCGCCATACTCGATCACCTTGAAGGCGTTCTCCACGCCCAGATCCCGGCACAGCGACAGCATGATGTCCTTCGCTGCAACGCCGAGCCCAAACTCGCCCGACCACTCCACGCGCACCGTCTCGGGGACAATTGTCCAGGTCTGCCCGGTGGCGACCACGCCAAGCATGTCAGTCGCCCCAAACCCCAGCGCATAGGCTGCAAAGGCCCCTGCTGTGGGCGTGTGGCTATCCCCCCCGGCCACGAACATGCCAGGCTTCACCAGGCCATGTTCCGGCAGGACTACATGGCAGATGCCCTGCATGTCGTAGAACCGCCCGACATTGTAGTCGCGCACGAAGTCGCGGGTGAGTTTGAGGATCGCCGCGCTGTCGCCATCCACCGCCGGCACATAATGATCAGAAACAATGACAACCTTCGCCGGATCCCACAGACCAATCCCCAGGGCCGCAAGATGTGGCTTCCAGCGGCGCGGTCCGCTGGAGTCGTGCGCCATGGCAAGATCGACCTCGCAGACAGCGAGCGCCCCCGGGACAGCCTCCGCCTGACCTGAGGCCCGCGCGATGATTTTCTGCACCAGTGTTCGCGCCGGCTGCATGGTGGCTCCAGTGCCCGCTTGCCAATCGGTGGCATGCAATCTGGCCAGTGTTGGCGACAAAGGATATATCTATATATCATTTCGCGTCGAGGCCGCTCACCGTCCCGGGAGAGCAACGACTGCCAATCCGGATGAGCGTCATGGCCGCTGCATCACCGGCCCGGCGGATCTGCCCCGCCTGCCGCAGAGAGGACAACCCGGGCTGCACGCCTGTGCGCCGCACCCCACTGGCGAGCATCGTCGTAGGGGTCGGCCGACGCCCTGTCGGGCGCCTGGTCAGGCCTGGTGGCGAGGCCGGTCCCTCGGGCGACGAAGGGACAGCAGGCCTGCAGCCCGTCGCGATCTTTCACCCCTGGCGCGCAAGGCGCAGACGTGCCGGGCCGCCGATCCCACGCTCGCCCGCCGGGCGCACAGACGGCGGGTGCGCAGACCCTGGGTGCGCAGACCCTGGGTGCACAGACCCTGGGTGCACACACACTGGGTGCACGGGGAGCGAGGCCGTGAGGTCGATGCAGGTCGCCGCCGGAAGATTTCCCCCAAACCGACTGACAGGACGCATCCTGGGCAGTGAGGTGGTTGTATGACCCAGCGCGCATCGGTCGCGAGACTTAGTCCTGAGCTGCTCGACCAGAGCCTGCCGACGCCGCTCTACCATCAGATCTATCTGCTTTTGCGCGATCGGATCCGCGCTGGGGTCTTCACCGCCCAAAGCGTTCTGCCCAGCGAACAGGAACTCACCAGACTTCTCGGCGTGAGCCGGATAACGGTCAAGCGCGCGCTCAACGAATTGGCTTCACACGGTCTCGTGTTGCGCCACCGCGGGCGTGGCACCATCGTGACCTACAACACAGCCCATCCCCTGGTGAAAGGCGATTTCTCCAATCTGATCGACAGCCTGCGCACCATGGGTCTCGAAACGCAGGTAGAATTGCTGGAGGTGACTGACCTTGCTGCTCCTCCCGAGGTGGCTGACCTGATGAACCTGGCGCCGGGTGCTGACGTGCAGCGCGCCGTGCGTCTTCGCAAGCTTCAGGCAGAACCCTTTTCTTATCTGATCACCTACGTGCCGGCCGATATCGCCGCCAGATTCTCGCGCGCGCAACTCGCAAGCGAACCCCTTTTGCGGCTTCTGGATCGCGCCGGCGCCCAAGCTGCCGAAGCCGAGCAGATCCTCACGGCGACAGCTGCTGAGCCAGCTGTCGCTCAGGCGCTGCGTACGGCGGTCGGCTCGCCGCTTCTCAGCATCCAACGCGTCATGCGCGATGACAGCGGGCGCGCCATTCAGCTGATCATGGGATTTTATCGACCAGACCGCTTCCAGTATCATATGCGCCTTACACGCCAGGAAGGCCGGGATCAGAATGTCTGGCGCGCGGAGGAATAGGCTGTACCAGATACAAATGTCGGCCGCGCGCGTAGCGCGCGGCCGATTTAGGCAACCTCGGGGAGGAAACGTTCGACCGGAGACAGCCGCAAAGCCCGCCAGGGGGCAGTGGCGGACATCATAAGGCGACTGCATGTCGATCGTGCGAGCGAGGCCTCGCACGCACACAGATCTGACATCTGGCGGCCCAGGATGCCATTCGTAGAAACCCCATATGCGGCGAACGGCCTCACGCGATCTGCCTGGACCTGGCAGGGTCTGCACTTGCGGCGTGCGGAGCGCTTCAAGCCTGGTCAGCGCATCGCTGCACACTGCTCATAACGCGCCTGATGCTGCAGCCGCCTGCATCACGCCATGGCGCGCCAGGCACGCCTGCGCCCTCACTGCCGCCGCTTTCCGTCTGCGGATTTCTCAAGCCCCCGCACGAGCCTGCAGCTGGAGAAACCATACCCTCGCCGCCCCCCAAACCCGCGAATCAACAACAGAAAATCCGTCCGGTGCCTGAAAGGCGTCGCCGACACCCGTTTCCACCACCGCGATGGCGTGAGGGGCTAGCCAACCGCCATCACGCAGCTGCACAAGGGCGCGCTCTGCGAGATCAGTTCCATAGGGGGGATCCAGAAAAGCGATGTCGAACACGTCGTGCGCCGACGGTTTCGCACCGAGATTCGCAGCATCCCGGCGATGAACCCTGGACGCTGCGAAAAGACCGAACGCCTCGACGGTGTCGCGGATCGCTCCGCGCGCAGCTTCATCAGTCTCAACAAACAGGCAGAAGTGCGCACCTCGCGAAAGCGCCTCAAAACCAAGCGCACCTGATCCGGCGAACAGATCAGCGACCCGGCTCCGCGCCACACCCGGGCTCCACGCGGCATGTTCGAGCACGTTGAATATAGCTTCGCGCACGCGATCAGCAGTAGGACGGGTTGATCGACCCGCCGGCGCCCTGATGGTGCGCCCCCTGAATTCTCCTGAGATAATACGCATTGCGCTGAGAGACCCCGATGCGTCCCAGGATCAGTATTTGATGCTGCAGCCGTAAGGGGTCGACGTCGGCAAGGCGACTGGCCTGCCTGCCTTCACATCGGCCAGCGCGCCAGCCACGTAATTGTTGGCTTTCGCGATATCGGCGGGACTGGTGCTTTTTCGATCATCGATTGCGCCGGCGTAGACGAGGGTTCCCTGGTCATCGATCACATACATATGCGGCGTTGTCCTGGCGCCATAGGCCCGCCCCATGGCGCCGCTCGCGTCGATCAGGATTGCGGCAGGCGTCGCGCCGACCCGGGCGGCATGGGCGAGGGCCTGTGATGGAGGGAGGTAGCCCTGTTTGCCGGGGGCGGATGAAATGATCGACAGCCAGACCACGCCGTCCCTGGCGGCATCGGATTGAAGGCGCTGCATTGCGCCGCCGCCGTAGTGCTTTTCAACATACGGACAATCCCTGTTGGTCCACTCCAGAACCACGGTCCGGCCTCTGAACTCCGCCAGTGAGCGCACCTTGCCGGTCGCATCGACGACGGAGAAGGAGGGCGCGGGCTTGCCCACCTCGGCAGCGGCTGCCGCATTCGCTGTGACGGAAATGAGCGCGCCGGCCGACAGCGCCGCCGCCGCCGCCATGCCAAGCCCGATAGAGAATGAGCGCCGATCCAACATTGCGACCCCCTCGCCGCTGTGCACAGACCGGGTCGAACGGCTCTGCGGCACCCCTTATCGTGCGGCCTCGGATATGGCGGATGCGACTGCGCGCTCAGTGAGCAGCTGCGGCAGCACGCGCGGCTCAGCCCCGGCCCGACCAGGAAACACCAGATAGAGCGGCACGCCCGAACGTCCATAGGCCGCCAGCTCGGCTGCGATCTCGGGGTCGCGGTTTGTCCAGTCGCCGACCAGATAGACGGCGTTTGTCTCACGCAAAGTCGCCTTGAGACCCTCGCCGGACAAGGCCACCCGCTCGTTAACCTTGCAGGTGACGCACCAGGCCGCCGTAAAATTCACAAACACGACGCGACCCTCGGCCTGCAGGGCGCTGACGCGCTCGCGAGACCAGGGCTCGCCCGCCAGCGCGCCGGTTCTGGAGACTGCCACCGCCCCGATCGGGGCCGGTGCAACGCTGAGCGCCCAGCCGATCGCCGCCAGCGCCAGACTTGCGCCCGCCGCCCGCAGCGCGATGCGTCCCGTCACGCGCCACAGCCAGATGCAAAACGCAAGGGCGACACAGGCCGCGAGCAGGCGGGCCAATCCATCCGGGCCCGTCTGATGCGCGAACACCCATGCCAGCCATGCAGCGGTTGCAAACATCGGGAAGGCGGTCAGTTCCTTGAACCGGACCATCCAGGGACCCGGCCGCGGCAGACGCTGCAGCACCCCGGGGACAAGCACAACGGCGACAAAGGGCGTTGCAAAACCAACCGCAAGCGCGGCAAAAACGCACAGGGCGATCGGCGCTGGCTGGGTAAAGGCCCACCCGAGCGCCGCGCCCATGAACGGCGCCGTACACGGGCTCGCCACCACGACCGCCAGAGCGCCGGTAAAGAACGCGCCCACCGCGCCGCCGCGATCGGCAATTTCCCCGCCGAGGTTTTGCAGCCCGCCGCCGAGTTCAAACAGGCCAAGCAGGGACAATCCGATGATCATGAACAGCAGTGCAAGGCCAGCCACGACGATGGGCGATTGCAGCTGAAACCCCCAACCGGTGGCGGCGCCGGCCGCCTTCAGCAGGATCAACGCGCCCGCCAACGCCAGAAAGGCGCCCATGACTCCCGCTGCGAAGGCCCATGCTTCGCTGACGGCTTTCGCGCGGGCCTCGTGGGCAAGGCCGGCGATGGACAGCGCCTTGACCGACAGGATCGGGAAGACACAGGGCATCAGGTTCAGGATGAGGCCGCCCAGAAATGCGAAAGCCAAAGCTGCGGCAAAGCTGAGCATGGCGGTCCCGCCAGCGCTCCCGCCAGCAGCGGCCGCCGCGGCGAGGGGCGCGCCACGCGTCCCTGCAAAGGCCCCCCCGGGCGGGGCCGAGACCGCATAGGCCGTCTCGCGACCGGAGGCGTCCGTCGTCACCAGCCAACCTTCCAGCGGTCTCGAGCCGATCGGCGAGTTCGGGGCCGGCGGCAGAAAAACCGTCAGACCCTGCGGACCGTAGGCGACCGGCTGAGCCATGGCGTGGTTCACCATGGCCGGGTCGAACGGGAAGAAGTAGGCGCCCCGCAGATCACCGGACCCGGCCGCACGCGCCAGTTCAGGCGCAGCCAGGCTGAGCACCGCCCCGGAACTTTCACGCGCCACCGCGCTCTTCCAGGGCGCGGGCTTCGCCGTCGCCGACCGCGCACCGTCAATCCGCGCACGCCAGGCAGGATTCGTCAGCTGCGCACTGGCGGTCGCAAGCGTGAGGTCGAGCGTTGCCTCTTCGGGAATGCAGATGTCAGCGCAGACCAGCCAACGTGAGGCGGCCGTGAGGGTGACAGGCGCGCCGACAGACAGATCGGCTGGCGCGGTCACCGGTGAAGGAAGCAGGATTTCGCCTTCAAATCCGTAATTGACGAGCGGCCCGACCGGAATTCGTCTGGGCGCAGGCCAGATGATGTCGCCCGCGGAAAATCCCTGCGGCAGCGTCCAGGCGATCTCGGTCGGCTCGCCGCTATCGCCTGGATTGCGCCAATAAGTGTGCCAGCCAGCGCGGATCTTTTGCCGCATAGCGACATAGATGGTCTGCCCGGGGGCGATGGAGGCGTGGTCGCTGACCAGCTCCACTTCCACATTGTCGGTGCGCGCAACCTGCGCAGCCTCAGCGGACGACACCAGGCAGACCGCCGCCAGACTTCCAAGCACCCACCGCAGCATTTCCAAAGGCCCCTTGTTCACCGCGAGACTTTAAACCGCCCTCCCGCGCGCGAAAGCGGTTTTCCGCCGCCCTCGCTGGCGCGCGGGACCACCATCGCCCTGTTGGGGCGGCCGATACGCTCCGGCGCAGGGCTTACGGATGTCCGGCGGCCCGCCGACCCGCGCGCCACCCGGACCGCCTGGCATGACCCGAGCAGCCCGAACAAGCCGTATGGATCCGCCGGCCCACTGCATGGACGACCAAGGCGCCGGAAGGCCCCCAACCCCAAGGCCCCGCCCCTCATCGCTCCGGCGGCAGGACAGCGCAACGACAGTCCACCCTGGCGGGGCGCAACGTCTCAGCCAGCGATGTGGGTGCGGGAGCGATACGGAGCCGAGATCGAATCAAGGCGACGCTTCGCCTCCTCGTATTCGCGCGCCAGCTGCTCAACCCGTTCGCCCGCGCTCAGGACGGCGCGCACCGCACCGATCCCCTGGCCGCAGCCCCAGATGTCTTTCCAGGCCTTCTTTTCGGTATTTCCACCGGATCCGAAATTCATCTTTGAGGGATCGCTCTCGGGCAAATTGTCGGGATCAAGTCCAGCTGCGATCACGGAGGGCTTCAGGTAGTTGCCGTGAACGCCAGTGAACAGATTGGAGTAGATGATGTCCTCCGCACGGCTGTCGACGATCATCTGCTTGTATCGCTCATCGGCCACGGCCTCTTTGCAGGCGATAAAGGCAGATCCGATATAGGCGAGGTCAGCCCCCAAGGCTTGCGCTGCGAGGACCGCCGCACCGTTTGCGATGGCCCCGGAAAGAGCGATCGGACCGTCAAACCATTCGCGCAATTCCTGCACCAGTGCAAACGGCGACAGCGCGCCGGCGTGACCGCCAGCCCCGGCGCATACCGGGATCAATCCGTCCGCCCCCTTTTCGACAGCCTTGCGCGCGTGCGCCACATTGATGATGTCGTGGAGAACGACGCCGCCATAGGAATGAATGGCCTCATTCAGCCAGGGCTGGGCGCCGAGCGAGGTGATGATCACAGGAACCTTGAACTTCACACATGCCTCGACGTCGTGCTGCAGGCGGTCGTTCGTTTTGTGCACAATCTGGTTCACGGCGAATGGTGCGCTGGGCCGGTCGGGGTTCTGCGCGTCCCACTCCGCGAGTTCGGTCGTGATCCGGTCAAGCCAGTCGTGCAGGACGGGGGCCGGGCGTGCGTTGAGGGCAGGAAACGACCCAACGACGCCAGCCTTGCACTGCGCAATCACCAGATCAGGCTGGGAAATGATGAACAGCGGCGATCCAATCACAGGAATACGCAATTTGCCTTCAAGCACTTTAGGCAGAGCCATGATCTGTGTTCCTCCGGTATGCTGCAAAGGGTAGGACGTTGTCGCCGCTCATCAAGATGACGTAGGGGGAGGTCGGCGCCAGGCTTCAGCCAGCGCCTCAGCGTTGATGGATAAGCGGCAGGCCGGGCGTTGGCGACCGCGCCTTGACGACATAGTTCGCCCGAATGGAGCCGACATAAAGGTCCCTCAGGTCAGGGCCGCCCCATGCGATGTTGGTCGGATGATTGAGGATGGTGTGGTCCACGTCGTGCACGATCGTGACGACCTCCCGGTGCGGCGTGATTGCGACGATCTTGTTGGCGGCCGGCAGCGTCACCCATAAATTGCCTTCTGCATCGAAGCCATTCCCGTCGGTATAGCCAAGATGGCGCATGATCTCCGGCCCGGGCGGATTTTCAGGGTCGACCGGCCCGCTCAGCACGGGACCGAGCTTGGGTCCGTAGGGCTCACCCGGCCCAAGCCGCCCGTCCGGCAGAATTGGAAACCGCACGACATCCGCCGTCGATGTTCGGTTCACGTAAAGGTAGGCTTCCTCGGCATCCAGGCAGCAACCGTTGGCGAACGGAATTCCATCCGCCAGGACATCCACCCGCCCATCCGGACACAGACGATAGACAAAGCCATCGGCGCGTCCATCGAGCGCCTCCGGCCAGGTTGGCGCGAACGTCGAGTGGGTGCAGTAGATGGCGCCGTTGCGGGCGACTATGGGATAGTTGGATGAGGTCAGCCTGCGCCCGCCAATGTCAGCGACCAGGGTTTCGCGTAAGCCGGTCTGCGGATCGAAACGCTCCAGCGGACCGGGCTCTCCGTCGTAAATCCCGAAATTGGCGATCAGGACCCGGCCCTGTGCATCCATGTTGAGGCCATTGGGCGCGCCGCCCTTCACCCCAAGGCGCGTGAACGATCCGTCAGGGTGTATCTCCGCGACCGCACAGTGATGATCCGATGCAAACACGCGCCCGGATCGTGAGACGACGACGTCTTCGGGGCGGTCAATCCCAATGGCGACTTTCGTCATGTCAGATAGGGAAATGGTCGACAATGTCATCGCGAAGCTCCTCGCAGCGACCGGCGTGCGGGTCTGCAGGGCCATTGTACAGGCGCCGGCGCGGGTCTGCGCCACCTGATGACCGCCGAGGCGCCTTCGGGAGGAACCAGAACGGAAAGGATTGCGGCCGCGACGCCAGCCCGACGTCGCGGCCGATGCGTCGACGCAGCGAGCCCCACGCTCATCGTCAACGCAGTGCTGGTTTCGGTCTTGGGATTACTGCTGAGACGGCTCCGTTCGCGGGGGGCTGGTCAGGTCAACGGGCGCATCGGTCGCCGGCGCCGGAGGCGGCGCAGGCGTCGGAGCTGCGACTGCCGGATCCGGCGCTGAAGCCTCGGCTGGCCCGGGCGCAGCGTCCGCTGGCGCCGCACCCCCCGTGGCCGGGGCAGGCGCGGCCGCCGCCGTCACCGGGAAATACATATCTACCTTCAGCGGCGCGCCCGGCATGGACGGACCGTACGGATACGCATCCCATGGCGCCCCGGCGACGACCACACCGCGCGCCGCAACATAGGCCGCCGCCTTTTGGCGAAACTGTGCAAGCCCGTCGACCGGCCCCTCATAGGCGACCTTCATGGCCTCGCCCTTGGGCGCATCAGCAAATGCGACGTCCTCACCCGCGCGCAGGGGCTCGACAGGCCGCGCTGCGATCGAAAAGCCAGCCCGAAATGAGAGCTGTCCATTGCCGGAATCGCTCGCCAGAACGAGGCCTGGCCCGGACGGCTCGATGCGGTTGATCGTCAGCACTGCGGCGGCGAGTTTCATGGCCCCGCGCACCGCCGCTTCCACCAGCTGCGGGTCCTGAGCGGTTTCACCGGCGACAAAGACGAATACGCCGCCAGCAGCCTCAGCCATTTCGCCGGAAACACCAGCAACATCGACGTTGGGCAGCTTCTCTACGCTGGATTTCAGGGTCTGGAGGAGGGCTGCAGCATCGCGCGTCGTCTGCCCCTTGCGAAACTGCCCGGCAAGACGTGCGATCGGGTTGGCCCCGAGCTCGGTCACTTCGGTCCAGGTTACCCTGGACGCTGCGCCCTCACCCTTGCCGATCGCAATCGTGACCTTCGCCGGACCCTGCGCCGTGCGCAAGGCGAGCGTGAGCCCTTCATAGGGTTTGGCGTCGACAATCTCGCGCGCACCACCACCGGGCAGCACCGTTTTGGCGCCGACGCCGAAGTCAGGGCCCTCGTAGCTGGCCTTGCCCGCTTCATCCGGAGCGGGCGCCAATGCGTTGAAGGTCCTTGCGCCAGCAAGCGCGGTGTAGATGAGCGATGCCGGCCGGTCGATCTCGACCGTCTGCTCGACGGTGACAGTCTTCGGGGCCAGGAAGTACGCAGCCGCCCCGATAAGGACGACCAGAACCAGGAGCCCGATCAGAATATTGCGAACCGCCTTCATAAGTTCCCCCAGAACTCAAACACACCATCCGCTCGCGCCCACCCGGCCAACTGCGATCAGACGCGATCGTGATCCCTGCGCTTCGTTAACACTTCCCCAGCACTTCGTGAACACGCCATGGCGCGCATGACGAAGGCTGACGCATGCATCATGGCCCATAACCTGGATTACGTCATCCTACCGCTCCGGGGTCACCGGCGAAGCCTGCAGAACTCCTGGCCGCCCTCCTGGGCCCAGGCCGCCAGCATGCCCCCAGCCCTCCTGCGGCGCAGGGGCAAGCACCAGGCAAGCACCAGGCAGGCGCCGGGCTGGCGCCGGGCTGGCGCACTGCGCCATATGAGGTCGGGCGCCAAATGAGGTCGGGAATCTGCACGCGTCAGGCCGATCCCGGGTCCGACAGGCCCAGGGGTCAGGAAATCCCCGCTGATCAGGCCATTTAGAGCGTGCTCTTGCCTGGCCCCGGGCTCAACGGGCGGAACAGTCGGGGACGCGGGCATTCTGCAGCGCCGTCGGCGCCAAAGCAGAACCGCGTGGTCAGGAAGACGGTTTCGGCGCGCCCGATCAGGTTTTCCTTCGGCACGAAACCCATGTCCGCGTAGCGACTGTCGATTGAATTGTCGCGATTGTCGCCCATCATGAAAAAGGCGTTCTCAGGAACCACCACCGGACCGAAGTTATCGGCTTCCGAATCGTTGCGCTGATTGTTGATCAGATGCGTCGGTCCATCCGGCAAGGCCTCAGAGAACTGCTCCACAGTTTCTGCGCCCCGCGCGTCCCCGCGTTGCTTGCGCACGAGTTCACGACGAAATGTCGTGGCCGTCTCCACGGAGTTTATCCACAAGACCCCGTCGCGCACCTCGATGCGGTCGCCCGGCAGGCCAACCAGGCGCTTGATCATCGTCTGGCCGTGCTGGGGGTGGATGAACACCACCACATCGCCCCGCCGCGGCATCTGCTCGAATATCCTGTGTTCGGATTGCGGCAGCAAACCGGCGCCGAAGGGCAGCGAATAGCGGCTGTAGCCGTAAGACCACTTCGCCACAGCAATCCGATCGCCGACCTCAAGTGACGGCACCATGCTCTCAGACGGGATCCGATAGGCTGAGTAGCCAACCGTGGAGAAGGCCAGGAACGCCGGCGCAGCCCAGACAAGAAACCTCGCCCACTCCACGATCTCGCGCCAGAGCCATTGGCGAAAACCCGATGGGCGCCCCCCTGCCGTCGAGCCGTCACGACCCTGCGCGGACGGCTGCGGCGCAGCCGGGGAGGGCTTGGCGTCGTCCGTGTTCTGACCCGATTTATCCGCCATGCCGCGCCTGCCCCCCGCACCTGTCTCTATCTGCATCCCCAAATGCAACGGCGCAAGGGCGCGGCTGTGCTTGCGCGAATGTGTCAGGCTCTGATCGAATGGCGCCGGAGGAGGACCCAGCCATGGCAGATCTTCGACCAGGTGTTGGGGCGCTCGCCAAGCGCCTGAAGCTGGGGCTTGTGACGACGGCGTTCCTGAGCCTCGCTCTGGTTGCTGCAGGGGGCAGCATCGCGGAGGAAAGTTCGCCAGCCCTGCCCGCCGGCGGCCTCGTGATCGAACCCGACCCGGCTCTGCGATTGGTTCAGGAGGACCTGCGCATCAGCGCGCAGTCCGTCCGCGCCCGCTACACCTTACGTAACGTCACACGCAAGCCGGTCACCGTCCTGGTTGCATTCGCCCTGCCCGAAATCACGCCGGACATGAGCACCCGTGAGATTCAGTTTCCGGCCACTACGTTTCCGAATTTCGTTGACTTCCGCGCCGAGGTGAATGGTGCGCCGATCGCGACCGACATCGAGTTGCAGGCGCTGACGCCGAAAGGCGCTGACGTCACAGAGGCGCTGCGCCTCGCAGGCCTGCCCTTGCGCCCGGACGATCCGGATCTCGCCCCCCTGATCCTTGGCCTGAAGCCTGCCGACGCAGCACCCCTGCTGAGCGCCGGGGCGCTGTTACGGGCTGAAGGCTCGACGCCGGTGGCGAACTGGCGACTGCAGACAACGTTTTTCTGGCGTCAGAGGTTCGCCGCCGGAGAGACGGTCCGGATCGAGCACACCTATAAACCCGTGACAGGCGCCGTGCCGGTGGTCTTTGATGACGGTCAGCCATTTGACGCGCCGACGCGGGCCAGGCACTGCATCAGTCCAGGCTGGGAAAGCGCGGCGAGGCGGCTGGCGGCTGCGACGCGCCAGCAACGGCTGGGACCCGACCAGCCGACGGTCCTTGGCGCACAGACCGTAGGCTACGCGCTGACCGGCGGACGTGATTGGCGGCGCGCCCGCCGGCCTGGCCCGCCAGCGGAATTCATTCTCACGATCGATAAGGGAGCGCCTGGCGACCTTATGACCCTGTGCGGCCCCGGCGGACTGGTGAGGACTTCGCCGACAACATTTGAAATGCGACGCGCGGCTTTTATCCCTTTGCGTGATCTCGACATCCTGATCTTGCGCACGCGCTGACCTACCGGCGCTGCCCCGCCCCGTCGCCTGTCAGGCAGGAGGCTGAGGCGGCGCTGATGCACCATGCGGTGTGGCGAACCGGGTCGGGGCTGGGACACGGCCCGCCCGCAGGCCCCTTTGTCCCCTCACCCAGACATCCCGGGCGCCCAGGCCCAGGCGGGGATCCAGGCCCTCCGGCGTCGCCGCCGCCGCGCGGCGGCGGATCGGGCGAAGCGCACCGCCAGGTCAGGCGCACCCGGGGCGCCTGACTTGCGCGCATTTCTTTGCAAGGCGGCGCGAAGCGCGTATCTCGCCTCAAACACCGCAACAAGGCCGCCGCCCCATGATCCCGCGTTACGCACGTCCCGCCATGGCTGAAATCTGGACAGACGAGACCAGGTACGGAATTTGGCTCGAGATCGAGCTGACGGCGGCTGAGGCGATGGCTCAGGCCGGCGTGATTCCGCCTGAGGCCGCTCAGACGTGCCGCGCCAAGGCTGGCTTCGATGTCGCCCGTATCGCAGACATCGAACGCGAGGTCCGTCACGACGTCATTGCGTTCCTGACAAGTGTCGCGGAGCATGTCGGCCCGGAGGCCCGCTTCCTGCACCAGGGCATGACGTCATCAGACGTCCTCGACACCTGTCTTGCAGTTCAGCTGACGCGGGCCAGCGACCTCCTTCTTGAGGGAGTTGACCGCGTCCTTGCCGCTCTGGAAAGGCGGGCGTTTGAATTCAAGACCACCCCGACGATCGGACGCAGCCACGGAATCCACGCCGAACCTACCACCTTTGGCCTGAAGCTGGCGGGCCATCACGCGGAGTTTCAGCGCACGCGGTCGCGATTGCTGGGCGCGCGCGCCGAAATCGCAACCTGCGCAATCTCGGGTCCGGTCGGCGCGTTCACCAGCGTCGACCCCGCAATCGAAGCGCATGTCGCCGCGGCCCTGGGTCTGGCCGTTGAACCCGTGTCCACCCAAGTCATTCCGCGCGACCGACATGCGGCGTTTTTCTGCGCTCTGGCGGTTGCAGCGAGCTCCGTTGAGCGGCTCGCGACGGAGATCCGCCATCTCCAGCGCACAGAGGTGCTGGAAGCAGAGGAATACTTCAGCGAGGGACAGAAGGGATCGTCCGCGATGCCGCACAAGCGCAATCCCGTGCTCAGCGAGAACCTCACCGGCCTTGCGCGCCTCGTCCGGAGCGCCGCAACGCCAGCGCTCGAAAACGTCGCACTCTGGCATGAGCGCGACATTTCCCATTCCTCAGTCGAGCGCGGCATCGCCCCTGACGCCACAATCCACCTCGACTTCGCCCTGCATCGCCTTGCCGACGTCATTGAGCGGTTGCTCGTTTATCCGGATGCGATGGGGCGCAACCTCGCGCTGCTGGGCGGATTGCACAACTCTCAGCACGTTCTGCTCGCCCTGACCCAGAAAGGGGCGAGCCGTGAGGACGCCTATCGCCTGGTGCAGCGCAACGCCATGGCCGTCTGGCGCAGCGCCGCGCCGCGCCCCGCAAGGGCGCTGCTTGATCAGCTTCTTGCCGACACGGACATCCGCGCGTTCCTGGAGGCCGACGACCTCGAAGCCTGCTTCGACGACGCCCTGCAGCTGCGTCACGTCGACGTCATATTCGCCAGAGTGTTCGGCAGGACCTGACACAGGGGGCGGCAGGCTGCCGACGCGCACGGCGCCGCCGCCAGGCCGCCTCATCTGGTGTGGCGCGCGTCGGGCTGACAGGGAGCGTCGCCGAGGCGCCTCGCAGCTGTCGCATGTCTGCAGACGCCAACGCCGGTGCGGCGGATTTACTCCCGGAACAGCGACAGCACCGACGCGGGAGCCGAGTTGGCGATCGCCAATCCTGCGCCCTGCAACGCCTGCTGAACGCCCAGAGCCTGCAACCGGGCGCCGTCAGCATCCAGGGGCGCACTCGCGGGGCCCAGGCTTTGAACAACATCGTTCAACCGCCCAAGGAAGGAGATATGCGCCTCAAGCTTGCGGGCGTCCCGGGTGAGCCGGGCCAATCCGTCGGACATGCGCGATAGAGTCGCCCCGACAGCCTCAGGGTCGCCCGGGCTGAGCCCCGCCGCGCCACGGAAGTCCTCCGGTGAAATGACGAAGGGATCCGCCCCGTCGAGGGCCGCACTCACCCTGACGCCGCCCGCAGGCGCGCCGGCAAGCAAATTCACGCCATCCGCCCATGCACTGTCGATGAGATCTTCCGTCTGCTGGACCAGCCCCTTGAAGTTCTCCGCCAGGGCCTCGCGCTGCTGCGGCCCGGCAGAGGCGAATTCGTTCGCAAGGTCGCGCGCTGCAGCGATCTGGCCCAGGGCCCCGCCGCCGACGCCAATCGCAACATCAAGCGCGCTCAAAGCGCGCTGCAACCCGCCGCTGAGCAATGCAAGAGCAGCGGCTTCAGGCGTGTTGCTGAGGGCTGTGCGCACGGCAGGATCTGGCCCGCGCGGTGCGCCAGAGCCATCCGCTTCGATCCGGGAGGGGCTGCGTTCCGAGGCGCCAACGCCTTTCAAACCGGCTGAAAGCGCCGCGTCCGACCGGATGGTCGCAACCATGGGATTCTCCTCCTGGCCGCCAGTCGATCCGGCAAAGCCGAAGGCGGGCCAACGTACATGGGCCGCAATCGGTTACCACTTCGTGAACGGCTCGGACGCGCAGGGCGACGGAAAATGGCGCGCCTCCCAGAGCCGGAGGCGCGCCCAGGTTCACCATGCCGAACTCGCCGCGTCGGTCAGGCGCGAGAGTTCACGAGCCGGCCGGCCTCAAGCCGCCCAGCCTCGTTCGGGTCGCACACTGCCTTGACGAGCATCTCTATCGGCCAGCGGCCGATGATCTCGTTCGTTTGCGGATCGTAGACAGTGTAGACGTATTTGCCGGATGCAGGATCGCGATCAATCTGCAGCTTGCGCGCAGCCGTCACAGCCTGATCCGTTATGCGCGAAGCCGCACTCGCGCCCGATTCCTCGGTGCGCACGCGCTCCGGCGACGCAACCTGTGTAGCGCCCTGCGTCCCATGAAGCGGGACGCTTGCGGCTTTGAGGCCACCCGCATCCATGCTGACATCTCCTTCAGGATTGCCGCTCACGCTTCATGATCCGAACCGGCGGACGGCGGCGAGCCGCCGTCCGCCATATCTGGATTAACGGAAGAACGAGAGCAGGATGCCAGCCGACTGGTTGGCGATCGACAGCGCCTGCGCGCCGAGCTGCTGCTTGACCTGCAGCGACTGGAGGCGAGCGCTTTCCGAGGCGAGATCCGCGTCGACAAGCTTGCCGATGCCTGCCTCAAGCGTGTCGCTGAGCTTGCCCAGGAACTTCTTGTGACCTTCCAGGGCGTTCGCCTGCGAGCCAAAGCGGGCAAGCACCGTGTTGAGGGCGGAGATCGAGTCATCAACATCCGACAACGCGTCGCCAGCTTCTGTAGCCGTGGAGAACGAGGCATCCCCAGCCACCGAGATCGTTGACCCGCTGAGCGCCAGCGACGTAGCGGTAATCGTCATGGTGGACGACCCGGTGTCGTTCATGAGCGCCGTCAAGTCCTCGGAGTCTTCGCCGATGAGGCTGCGGCCGTTGAAGTCCGCATTGTCCACGATACGCCCGATCTGGTCGCGCAGCTGGACGAAGTCTTCGTTGAACGCGGCGCGCTGGGCCGTCGACAGCGAGGTATCCTTCGCGGCCGTGGCCTTTTCTTTCATCTGGTTCAGAAGATCGGAAACCGCGGCCGCCGCTGTGTTGGCGACATCGACGATGCTGATTGCGCGGTCGATCGACTCCATCGCGACCCCGTACCCGCCGACCTTGCCCCGCATTGATTGGGCGATCGCGAAGACGGCGCCGTTATCGGTGGCGCTGGAAACCTTGAGGCCGGTATTGATCCGGTTCTGAACGGTCTCCATTTCCTTATTGGTGACGTTCAGGTTCTGCAGCGCGACGCGCGCGCTGTAGTTTGTGTTGACAGAAGCCATTCTGGCTCTCCCAGTCCGGTATGCTGACGGGCGTTTTGCCCGGCGGGGCGGATTGCCCCGCAGTGTGCGCTGCAATTCCGGGGCCAAGAAAAAAACCTGGGAGAATGCCAGTAGCTATCTGAAAAATATGACTTTAACCGACGATAAACCAGTTCAACCGGCATTTTCTGCCGGCTGACGTTGGGCAATATTTTCCTGTCCGGGCAGCTATTGCCGACCGGTCACACGCACTGAAGCGCCGCAAATCTGTTTTACAAGCGCCATTCAGCCGCATGCGGATGCATGCGGAATTCTGGCACTGCGGTGAGTGACCGCTTCCATGTTGCAGACGCTCAAGGGTGAACATCGAATTCACCATAAACCGTGACAGGACCAAATGACTGCGGCGACGAAGGCGGGGGCGATAAAGTCGCCCCCGCCCGTTAGGTCAGCCGCCCTGGAAGAAGGAGAGGATGATCTGTGGCGCACGGTTCGCGATCGACAGCGCCTGGCTGCCAAGCTGCTGCTTGACCTGCAGCGCCTGAAGGCGCGCGCTTTCCTTCGCGAGATCCGCATCCACGAGATTGCCAAGACCCGCTTCAAGCGCATCCGTCAGTTTTCCGACGAATGCCCGGTGCGTCTCAAGCGCATTTGCACCAGAGCCGAACCGCGCCAGTTGCGTGTTCAGGTTCGTAATCGAGACATCAACGCGCGACAGAGCCGCAGCCGCCAGAGTGGCGGTGGTGATCGCCTCGCTCGCTCCCACCGTCACGACCGAACCACCGAGCGCCAGAGACGTCGCAGTGATCGTGATCAGCGAAGAACCTGTGTCATTGGCGAAGGCTGTCACGCTCTGACCGGTGGCGGAGATCAGATTATGCCCATTGAATTCGGCATTTTCGACCGTCCGGACGATTTGATCACGGAGCTGGACGAAGTCGGCGTTGTAAGCCGCCCGCTGCGCCGTGCTGAGCGTGGTGTCCCGCGCCGCTGTGGCCTTCTCCTTCATTTGGTTGAGGAGATCAGAAAGCGTGTTCGCCGCGGCGATCGACACGTCGAGCGTGGAGATCGCTTTGTCCAGTGTCTGAGCCGCAACGCCGTAGGCGGAAACCTTGCCGCGCATCGTCTGCGCGATGGCGAACACGGCGCCATTGTCCCTGGCGTCAGCAACCTTGAGACCGGTATTGATGCGGTTTTGGACGCTCTCCATCTCCTGGTTGGTCTTGTTGAGATTTTGCAGCGCCACAAGTGCGCTGTAGTTGGTATTGACCGTCACATTCGACATGGCTGTGGCCCTTTCTGGGTAAAAGCAGGCGGTTCTCGCCCGCGCGGACATTTTGTCCGCCTGCAGCTTCGCAAGGCGCATGCCGCAGATGCGCCCGCCCAAAAGCAAGATAGAAGCCTGTTTTTAAAATGAATTTTTAGACTCCCGCCGCCTCCCGGGTCCATCGCCAGCATGGGCGCCGGGGAAATCTTGCCGCGTGCGGCAGAATTCGCCGGGTTCAAGCCAGCTGTGGCGCAGTCTTGGCCATGAACAACTCCATGGCTGCGAGGACACGCGTCATGGGCAACGCGCCCCCGTCAAATTTCAGCAAAAGTCTGTCGAGTCCGCCGAGCGTCTCGCGCCAGGCGGCAAGGCGCTCTGCGACTTCATTCGGCGACCCGCATAGCGAGATCGAGGTGCGCGGATCGCCGAAGGTTCGCTCGGCATCGGCCGGCTGCGGCGCCGGGATGGCGCCTTTCCCCCCGTCCACGATCATCTTGCGCACCCAGCCAAGGTAGCCAAGATGATACGGGGCCCACTCGCGCCGGGCAGCGTCGCTGTCAGGCCCTACATGGATATGCGCGGTATACCCAAGCTTCGGCGGTCCTTGCCAACCGGCCGCCCGCCATTGTGCGCGATACTGCTCCGCGACCGGGCGAAATGCCGGCGGGGGCGCAAAGACACCAGGCAACTGCAGCCCAAGGCCATGGCGCGCGGCGAAATCGGCGCTGTCATGACTTGACCCGCCGCCGATCCAGATGGTGGGACCACCAGGCGCGAACGGGCGGGGGTGAACCTGTGCTGCGTCAAGACCGGGGCGCGAACCAGCGGGAGCGGTGACCCGATCCTCCCGCCACAACCGCAACAGCAAAGTTACATTCTGTTCAAACAGAGCGCGGGAGCGTCTGACATCCTGTCCAAACTGGCGATAAGCCTCAAGAAATGCATTGCCGCGCCCCGCCACTACCTCGGCGCGTCCCTCAGACACGAGATCGAGGGCGGCATAGTCCTCCGCCACCAATACGGGATCGCGATTGGCCAGGAGTGCGACGCCAGTGGACAGAATGATGCGCGTTGTGCGCGCCGCCACATGCGCGAGCACAACTGCAGGATTCGCAACGATGTATTCGCAAAAGTGGTGTTCGCCGAGGTGGTAGCCCGAAAACCCCATCTCCTCTGCCCGGACGCCAAGATCCACCAGATCGCGATACCGTTGTATCTGGCTGCTCCGCACACCCGTGTGCGGGTCGGCCATCCAATCACCAAGGCTGAGCACGCAGAATTGCATAAGGCGACCTCGCTCCGGAATCCTACAGCCCGGCCAGGGCCCTGCGGTCATGGGCCTGGCTGCGCTGAGGGCGCCCTCCTGGGGCTGCAGATATGCGCCGCCGCGGTCAGGCTGCGACCAAAGCGGCGCTTCCCGGCCAGACGCTGGCGCATGGCCCGCTGATGCTGCACAATCAGCCCTGCGGCTCGCAATGATCCGGCGATTCACCCCAACACCCGGTAGACCGCGGTGACTGCGGCTGCGTGCGCGCGATTGTCAGAGCGCCAAATGTCCGCATCAAGAAATACGATCGTCCGTGTTCGCCTCGTAATGCGCGCCTCGCCAACATACCCGCAGGCCTCAGGGGAATTGGCGGAATAATCGATCGTCACGGAAACAGGAGCAAAACGCGTCCCGCCCGCCTCTCCAGGCAGAACCGCGCCAATCGCGTCAAGTGCGGCCTGGTAGACGGCGGCGCCGCCGCCTTCAACCGGACTGGACATCGCCGAACGACTTGAGGGCTGCGACCGCGACGGGCTCACCCCAGTCCTGCACGAAGTGGCCGGCTTCGGCGACCTCAAACGGCGGCGGGCACCCTCGGATGCGCCGACGCATATCGGTCATCACAGATGGCCCCAGGACAGGATCCTGCATGCCGACAGCCATGAAACTCTCTCCCGAGAAGGACTGCGACCACCACGCGCGGGCGCGTTCACCGATCTCCATGACGTCGGCATCCGCGTTCTCGCTGGCGATTGGGACAAGCTGCGGGAACCGGCGCACGCCAGCCTTGTAACGATGATCCGGAAATGGGGCGTCGTACCCCGCGATCTCAGCTGCGCTCAAAGTATTGTTGCCCCGCGCGAACAGCGCGCCAACAGGCATGTCGGGCGTAGATGCGGCATAGCTTCGCCACGCCAGAAAACCAGGCGTCGGCGGGGCGCCGGTGGGAAAGGCGGTGTTCATGACAAGCAGGCGTGCAATGCGCTCGGGAAACTCCAGCGGGAGCGTCAAACCGAGAAGACCTCCCCAATCCTGCACGACCAAAGTGATGTTGCTCAGATCAAGCCGCTCAATAAGGCGCAGCAGATAGGTGCGGTGGAAATGAAACGTGTACACGCCGTCGTCGATTGGCTTGTCGGAACGGCCAAAACCGAAGAAATCCGGAGCGACGACGCGCGCGCCGCTGGCAAGGAACACCGGGATCATCTTGCGGTAGAGAAAGCCCCAGCTGGGCTCTCCATGCAGACAGAGAAACGTGTGCCGCGCGTCGTTAGGTCCCTCGTCTATCAAGTGCGCCCGCAAACCGACATAGCCCGGCAGATCATCGATATAGCAGGGCGCATACGGCCAGGCCGGCAGGTTCGAGAAGCGCTCGTCCGGCGTGCGCAAAGCCGCCATCGGGCTGGTGAGCTGTGTCGTCAGGGTCATGCGGGAGAAGTTAGCGGCCCCAATGCACTCTGGAAAGGCCTGATAGGGCCACGGGAGCGGTCAGCGGGACATGGAGGGCCAGTCCAGGCTCGCACTGCACTGGCGAGCGGAGCGTCCGCCTCAGGCGAAGCCCCCCTCGACGCTGAGATTTTGCATGCGAATGAGCCTGCTTGTCTCGACGGCGGCAGTGCGGTGCTGGACGGCTTGGCGATACTGCGGATCTGTCACCATGGCGAGAAAGGCGCCTGCACTCGGATAATGAGCGATGAAAATCGTATCCCAATGCTCGTCTGCCGGCCCAGTCAGCATTACCTGCATTGAGCCCCGCCATACAATGCGCGCACCAACGCGGGTGACCACGGCGAGGCTTTCTCTTCCGTATGCTGCGTAAGCTGCGGCGCCGGAGAGCCCGAGTGCAGCATCGGGATGTCCTGCCGGATAGAGCGCCCTGTCGCGGAAACGGACCAGATTGAGCATCCATATGGGCTCGTCACGTGGCAGGTTCTTGAAGACCTCGAAGGCTGCGCGTTCAGGGTTGACGTAATGATCGCTCGGCATTGGCTGGCTCCTTGGATCTCCGGGACAGAAGTTCCCGCAGGCGACCGGTCCGGCCGCCGCAGGCGGGCGGAACCTGACGCCGGCGGCAGTCGTCATATCCGGCATGGGAGGGGATGGGTGCGGGCCCGTCGCCTGCCGTCCCCGACGCCGGGATGGGACGCGCCGGGGGAAGCATCCGTGGCGCTGCGGCGAAACGCCGACTGCAGGACGCACCTGCGTCCTGACGCTGCCCTGTTGGCCACTGCGCTGCGTCTCGGGACGATTTGGCCCTGTCGCAAAACGGCGCCCAGGCCGGGGCGGCGCGGCCTGCGTGCGCAGCGGCGGCGACACGCCCCTGGCGCGCCCGGGTCCGATCCTGCCTGGCTTTGCGCATCAACGCGCCAGGCGTCCATCTGTGAGGGCCGATGGCTCAAAGGGGAAAACGATTGCAGGGTCGGCCATCGCGCGACCTTTCTCTTTTCCCGGGTAGTGATGACGCGCCAATATGTCCCCCAGCACTGCGAGGCGGGCGCGCTTCTTGGAGTCAGCGCGCACAATCGTCCAAGGCGTTTCAGGCAGCGAGGTCCGCACGAACATTTCGTCGCGCCGGGCCGTGTAGTCATCCCACTTGTCAATTGCGGCCGCATCGATCGGGCCGACCTTCCAAAAGTCCAGCGGATCCTGGCGACGCGACGCCAGTCTCTCCTTCTGTTCGACCCGCGAAATATCGAAATAGTATTTGTGCAGATAAAGGCCCGAGTGGGCGAGCAAACCTTCAAACTCTGGAACAGTTTCAAGGAAAGCGGCATGTTCACTGGGCGTACAGAACCCCATGACAGGCTCGACGCCGGCGCGATTGTACCACGAGCGATTGAAGAAGACACACTCCCCGCCTGCAGGCAGATGGGCGACGTAGCGCTGAAAGTACCAGCTTGTCCGGTCGCGATCCGATGGCTTGGGCAGGGCGACAACACGGGTCTGGCGCGGGCTCATATGCTGCGTAATCGCCCGCAGAGCCCCATCCTTCCCGGCGGCGTCCCGCCCTTCGAAGATGATCAGAACCTTGTCGCCGCGATCGATCCAGGCGCGTTGCAGCTTGACCAGTTCAATCTGCAGCGGCGTGAGCAGATCGAGGTATTGCGCATCGGACAGTTTTTCCTGCTGGCCCTTCGCCATTCACCTCTCCTGCCGATCGACAGACCCCGTTGGGACATGCGAGCGCCCGCTCAGCATCAGGGCTCAGGCGGCGAGGTCGCGTTTGTCGCTAAGCACGCGTTTGACCAATTCGGCGAGCTGCTTGTGGGTAAACGGCTTGGGAAGAAACGCCACTTCCGTTTCTTCATCGAGCGTGCGTGCGAAATCACGCTCGGCGTAGCCGGAAATGAAAATCACTTTGGCGCCCTTCAGATAGGGTTTCGCCGCGGCGAGCAGGGCGGGTCCATCCATGCCAGGCAGCACGACATCAGAAATAAGGAGGTCGACGCCTCCCTCTTCCTTCAGCATGTCCAACGCCTCTTCGGCGTCTCCAGCCGCCATGACGCGATAGCCGTTTGAGGACAGGAGCTGGGCGGCGATGCCCCGAACCACGTCCTCATCCTCAACGAGCAGGATGCGCCCGCTCCCGGACAGATCCTCCGGACGGTGCACGTCAGGTTCACGCACGCCGCTGGTCAGCAGGTTTGGGGTCTCATCGACACTGGCGCCTTCCAGTTCGAAGGCCGGCAGGTAGACGTAGAACCGCGCCCCCTTGCCGACCGCCGATTTCACGTAGATATAGCCGCCTGCCTGCTTCACCATGCCATACACTGTCGCCAGGCCGAGACCCGTCCCCTTGCCGGCCTCCTTGGTGGTGAAGAATGGCTGGAAGATCTTTTCCTGCAGCTCTTCGGGGATGCCCGCGCCGGTGTCAGCCACCTCAATCAGCGCATAGTCGCCAGCCTCCAGATGCGGAAAGCCCAGATTGTGTCCGTGTTCCTCATTGACGCGCTGGGTGCGTATCGCGATCGCACCGCCGCCTGCGGCGCTCATCGCATCGCGGGCATTGGTCACGAGGTTCATCACAACTGTCTCAAGCTGGTTCTTGTCCCAGCGTATGTTCGGGACATCCCGCCCGTACTGGACATCCAGCGTCACGCGCTCATCCAGCACCTGGCGCAGCAGGACTGAGAAGTCAGACAGGACATCGGTGATATCAAGCGCTTCCCGCCGGTATGTCTGCTGTCGCGAATACGCCAGCAGCATCCGGACGAGTTCGGCGGCGCGTGCGCTCGTCTGGGAGATCTGGGTCAGCTCCACATAGGAGGGATCACCCAAGGTGTGACGCGACAGCAGCTTGTCGGTATTCAGTGTTATGCCGGTCAACAGATTGTTGAAGTCATGCGCAACGCCGGCGGCGAGCTGGCCGATCGCCTGGACCTTTTCGCTTTGCGCCAGTCGCATCTCAAGTTGCTTCACCTCCGTGAGGTCTATCATATAGGCGATGGCGCGCCCGTCGCGGGTCGGCGCAACATAGACATGGGCGGAGCGCGCAATCTCACCGGGTCTTGACGGCTCCTCGGCGGCGACGTGCAGTTCAACCGCGCCATTCAGGCCCTTGCGCAGGATTTCCACAAGCTGATCGGGTCCGTCCTCACAGGCGAAGAGATCAGCAAAACTGCGCCCGGGCGCTGCAGCCCCATGCGTCATTTCCATGAGCGCAGCATTCGAGTCCTCAACGCGGGCCACGGCGGGATCTGTGCCGTCGAGATAGGCGGCGCCGAACGGCGCGGCGTCAAACAACGGATTTGCAACCCTGCCCGAGCGCGGATCAACAATTGGTGCGCGCGAGACAGGCGCGTCTGCAGTCAGAAACACCAGCGAGCGTGCAACGGGCTCAACATCATCCGCGGCAGGCCAGGACGTCAGAACAACGATTGGTTCTTCAGACCCATCCGCGCGACGCAGCGTGGCGTCTACCCGGACCGTGGCTCCCTTCCGGTCGCGCCGCAGAACGCGTCCCGCATCCTCCTTGATGAAATCCCGCAGTTTCAGCTTGGACTCTTCGCCCTCGAACCCGATCCAGGACTTCAGACTGGCGTTGGCGTAAACGATCCGGCCGTCCGGGCGCGATGCGAAAAACCCCGCCGGCGCCTCCTCAAGGTACATGCGCCGCGGATCGGCTGCCTGTTCCTCCGGTCGGGTCTCGCGTTCGACGAGACGCCACAGCGTCCTGTTCTGGCCGACCGGCGTGACAGACGCCTCAAAGTGGACAAGCGGACCGCCAGGGCGCATCTGCGAGGCGGGAAGATCTTCCCTGTGGGGCCGCCTCTCCTTGGCCGCCTTGGCAAGGCGATACATCGGGGACGACAGACCCGGATTGGCGCCGAACAGGCGATCCACGCTTGGCGCGCGCGTGCTTTCCCCAAGTTGACCGGCTGCGCTGGCGATCAGGCGGTAGGCGCCGTTTGCAGCGACAGGCGCGCCAAGACGGTCCGTCATCAACGCCGCCTCCGGAAGAGCGTCCAGGATGGCGCTGTCAAGCCGGTTCATCGCAGCGGTCGCATCCTCCGCCTGACCGCGCGATGGGAACATGCCAAGCATTCGTCCCTTCATGCCAAGCAGCCAGTACAGAAACACCAGACCGGCCGCAGCGACGGATATCAGCAAGGCCATTCCGATGGCGCCGACGGCGCGGGGCGCTCCAATGGCGACGCCGGCGGCGATTGCGACGACCCCGGCAAGCCCCCAGAACGCCACCAGCTGGAGATCAAACCGCAGCCTGACCGCACGGGTGTTGACGTCGGAGAGGGCGTCGGAGCGCGTTGGAGCGGCAGCCGGTGCGGCATGGGGGGGCGCCTGGATAAGCGGCGCCGGGGCTATCGTCAGGCGAACCTCGGAAGCGTCTGTCATGGGATCACGGTCCTTGATAACGCACTATTCGCCGATTCGGGCCCGCGCGGCGCCACGTCACGAGGCGCGCGCGGCTCTGCCCGCAGCAACTTTCATGACGTATCCGACGATTCGGGCTACCGCCTGATAGTGCTCAGGCGGGATCGTTGCATCGATATCCACAGAGGCGTAGAGCGCCCGGGCCAAGGCAGGCTCGGCCACCACGGCCACCCCGGCGTCCTCCGCCACCGCCCTGATCCGCAAAGCGATACGGTCCACGCCCTTCGCGACGCACACGGGGGCAGCGTCCTCACCTTTCACATACCGCAGGGCCACGGCGTAGTGCGTCGGATTGGTGATCACCACAGTCGCGTTGGGCACCTGGCTCATCATCCTGCGGCGGCCGCGCTCCATGCGGATCTGACGCAGACGCGCCCTCAGATGCGGATCGCCCTCGGTCTCGCGCAATTCCTCCTTGATTTGCTGGTGCGACATTTTCAGGCGATCCATGAACATCTGCCGGGCGATGACCCAGTCAAGAACCGCAAGCACGCCCACCGCGATCAGCATCCCAAGGCCGACCCGACCGGTCCAGTAGAGCAGCGCGGCGGGCAGTGCGTCGAAGGCGAGGCGCGGGCTCTCCATGATCTCGCCAATCAAAGGCGAGAAGGCCCACCACGCGGCGGCCCCAAGCACGACGGCCTTGACCAGAGACTTCGCGAGGTTGATCAAACCCTCCTTGCCGAACAGGCGCTTGGCGCCGTCCACAGGATTGATCTTCTCCATCTTGGGCTGAAGCTTTTCGCCAGCGAACAGCAGACCCGTCTGAAGAATGTGCCCCAGACCGCCGCCTGCGGCCAGCGCCGCCAGGATGAACACGACACCGAATCCGAGCTCGGCAAGCGTGCGCGAGTACAGGCCCATCAGACCCCCGCCATCGGCCGGCAGGGCATGGGATTGCGCCAGGAAAACAGTCATGTCGAGCGCAAGCTCCCGGCTGAGCGGACCCGCCATCAGGCCGATGGCGAGGGCGGCGACCAGCAGACCGGCGAAGGCGGCGACATCCGCGCTTTTGGGAGCGTCCCCCTTGCGCCGGGCCTCGTCCAGCCTGCGCGCAGTCGGCTCTTCCGTCTTGTCGCTGTCGTCCTGCTCCTCAGCCATGGATCAGCGCCAGTCCATCACAGCGCTGGCGAAGGCCTCGAGCCAGACGAACATCGCAGCGCTCAGGGACAGGGCGAGTGCTCCGAGCGTCAAAAGGATCCCGGCGGGCATTGCGAGAAAGAACACCTGAAGACTGGGGATGATGCGATTGATCACGCCAAGCGCGACATAGAACAGGAAACCGACCGCAATCGCCGGAGCGGCAATCTGCAAACCAATCCGAAAGGCGTCGCCAAGCGAACGCACGGCGAGTTCGGCCGCGTCAGCCCACATGATCTCCCCGCCGATCGGGAATCGCTCGTAACTTCTCCACCCCGCCTCGATGAAGGCGTGGTGGAGATTGAACTGCAGGGCCAGGGCCAGGCCGATCAGCACCAGAAAAGTCTGGACCGTCGTTCCCATTTCGCCAAGGTTCGGATCGACCTGCTGGGCGAACGCAAGTCCCGACTGCAGCGCAATTGTCTGACCCGCAATCGCCAGCGCGCCCATCCACAAACGGGCGACCGAGCCTATGATGAGACCGACCACAATTTCAGACAGGATGATCCCGATCACGGCCCAGAGCGTCGGAGGTATGGGAGGGGCGCCTGCAGCCACGACAGGCGCTGCGGCGATGGCCAGCAGAATGGCGACCGTCAACCGGGTGCGGGCGTCGACGAAGCCCTCGCCGAGCCCGGGCAGCATCATCGCCAGCGCGCCGAGGCGCACGAAGGACAGAAAGGCTGACCAAAGCGTGGCTCCGAGGAGCATCTCCATCCGCTGCGTCCCGAACCCGCCGATGTGGCGCCAACGTTGAGTGACAAGAAATGAGCGACAAGAAAACGTTAAGGCGATGGTCAGGGCGGATGGTTAAGAAATGGTGGCGTCAGGGCGCTCGCACGCGCCGGCCCCGTCACTGTCCGGCGATCCGTTCCATGATGGCCACCATGTAGGCGCCAAGCTGCGCGCCCATGAACGGCAAAAAAAGCACCAGGGAAATCATGACCGCGATGATCTTGGGCACGAAGACAAGCGCCTGCTCCTGAACCTGGGTCAGCGCCTGCAGGACCGCCACGACCGTGCCCACGACCAGACCGATCAGCATGACCGGCGCGGCCACGATCAGTGACAGCCAAATGGCGTCACGCCCAATATCCAACGCCATTGCTGCCGTCATCACAGCCTCGCCTCTTGCACATGTCCCCGATCGCCCGCTTTGGTTAAGGCGGCGTTTAGACGCGCCCTTTGACCGGGGCGGCCCGATACGCCTAGGTTGGCGCCGGACACGCCACAGGGGACCCGCGCAATGGCCGCAATGGACGGGCTTGAAGAATCGCCGAACCGGCGCAGGCCAAAGCCTGAATATCCCTGGGGCGAAACCACGCCGGAACCGGGCGAAACGATCGAAGTCGCTCCCGGCGTGCACTGGATTCGCATGCCGCCTCCATTTGTGCTGCGCGCGATCAATCTCTGGCTGCTTGAGGACGGCGACGGCTGGACTGTTGTAGACACCGGCATTGCGAGCGAGGAAACCCGCGGGCTGTGGCGACGGCTTTTCACAGGAACGATGGCGGGCCGGCCTGTGAAGCGCGTGATCATTACGCACATGCATCCAGACCACATCGGCCTCGCCGGCTGGCTCACACGAAAATTCGAGTGCCGGCTCTGGATCAGCCGTCTGGAGTATGTCACGTGCCGGATGCTGGTCGCCGACACAGGACGCGAAGCGCCGGAGGAAGGGGTCACATTCTTCCGCGGCGCAGGGTGGGACGAAGATGCGCTCGATTCCTACCGCGTGAAGTTTGGCGGGTTCGGCAAGGCGGTGTCGCGACTGCCGGACAGCTACAGGCGGCTCGAAGATGGTGAAGACATTGACATCGGCGGCCGGACCTGGCGCATCATCACAGGCAACGGTCACAGCCCGGAGCATGTCTGCCTATATTGTCCGCAGGAAGATATTCTGATTTCGGGCGACCAGGTTCTGCCGCGCATCACATCGAACGTCTCGGTGTTTCCCACAGAGCCAGACGCGGACCCGCTGGGAGATTGGATCGCGTCATGCCGAAAGCTGAAGGCGAACCTGCCAGGCAGCGCACTCGTGCTGCCGGCCCACAATGAACCGTTCCGCGGCCTGCATGACCGTCTCGACGATCTGATCCGTGGCCATGAAGTCTCCCTTGAAAGACTGGAAAAAAGACTTGTCGAGCCGAAGCGGGTGGTCGACGTGTTCGCCGCCCTGTTCGCCCGCCAGATTGGTCAGGATCTGCTCAGTATGGCGACCGGCGAGACCATAGCCCATCTGAACCATCTGATCACGCGCGGTCGCGTAACGCGCGACGACAGCACTGCCGTATGGCTCTACAGGCGCGTGGCCGACGGCGCGTGACCCCGCCGCCATGAGCAAAAGGGCCGGGCCGGGGGGATATTCCGCGACGGCGAAAGGCGTCCCGGCGCGAAAGTCGCTCCGCATCACGACGAAGGTCGCAGGCTGCAGGATGGAGCCCCATCCAGGACAGGCCCCATCCAGGACAGGCCCCATCCAGGACAGGCCCCATCCAGGACAGGCAGCATCGGCGACATGGCGCGACTGAGGGCAGGGCCCGCGCCAGGGACAGGCGCCGACACGCAGGTGTTGACGCCAACTCCCCATTGGCTTCCAAGGTGATTGATCGCAGGAAATCTGGCCGTGACCGCTCCCGCTCCTGCCCCCGAAACATACCGCACAACCGCCTTGGGTGCGCTCGCAATCGGCGCGGTGATTCTGGCCTTTGCGCCAGCCCTCGTCCGCCTTGCCCAAGCCGAGGGCGCCGGACCACAGGCGGCCGCGTTCTGGCGCTTCGCCCTGTCGCTGCCGGTGCTAGCAGGACGCGGAAATAGGCGTCGGATGAGGACGCATTATCCCCCTGCGTCGCGGATTTCGTCGATTTCATTCTAATTTTATCGCCGGCTTCCGGCCAATTTCACCCATTTCAGGCGATTTTGGACGGATTCTGGGCCT
>JBEIHX010000020.1:0-67216 GCA_040381075.1 Hyphomonadaceae bacterium | reverse complement strand
GCCAGGATGCCGGTCTTGCCAAACAGATCGCCAGGCGAGCGGCCTTCCATCAGACGGTCCAGAAGGTGTTTGTCGATGCTCATACGTGGGTCTCCTCTGAGAGCAGTTACCACGTCAGCGCACAAAATTCAGGATAGTCCCGGCAGCACGGCCTTTCGAGCGGCTTTCAGGCCAGCGTGATCATCGCTGGTAATGCACTCGACGCCCTGCAGGCCACGCGCGACGAGGCTTTCCAGAAATGCGCGCCAATGGACTTCGGCCTCTGACACTTTGATGGAGACGCCGAGCACGCGGCGCTTTCCGCAATCGTCGACGCCGATGGCCGAAAGCACGGCGCAATCGTCGGCGACGCCATGCTCGCGGCGCCAGGGATCGCGTTGACGATGGTCGAAATGTCAGCACCGCACACAGCTCACAGAATAATGCTTCAGCCGCATGAACCCCGCCACAGCTGCCGTGACGCGCACAGCGGCGGCCGGGGCAAGGAGACGTCTTGCAAAGCGCAGGCCAATGATATACAACACTTTTCGGTATATCTTTTTGAGGGTTTGGTCATGCAAGTCGCCAAGTGGGGCAATTCGCTCGCCGTGCGCCTGCCTCAGAGCGTCGTTGATGCGCTGAGACTGAAAGAGGGCGACCAGATTGAGATCCAGGTTATGGGCGCCCGCTCTCTTGAAGTGGACAGGAAGCCCGCCCCCCGCGAGTTGCTGACACGTCTGCGCAAGCTCCGTGGACGCCTGCCCGCCGATTTCAAGTTCGACCGGCTCGAAGCCAATGAGCGGCGCTAAACGCCCCTTCTTCGACACCAATGTCGTGGTCTATCTGATGTCCGGCGACGCCGCCAGGGCAGGCAAGGCAGAGAGCCTGATCGCCAATGGCGGCGTCATCAGCGTCCAGGTGCTCAATGAGTTCACGTCCGTCGCACGACGCAAGCTTGCATTGACCTGGGCAGAGACCCAAGAAGTGCTCGAAGCCCTCAAAGCCAATCTGGAAGTCGTTCCACTGACACTGAACGTTCACGAGCGCGCATTGTCCCTATCGACCGTGCATGAACTCAACATCTACGATGCCTCGATTGTAGCCGCGGCGCTGGAGAGCGGTTGCGACGCAGTCCTGAGCGAAGACATGCAGCATGGACAGAAATTCGCCGCCCTGCGTATCGAGAATCCGTTTCGCTGAGCATTGCCTCGCAGCGCCGTCGATATGACGACGGCGGCGCATGGCAGAGCTCGTCGACGATGAGCAGCTGCACGCTCGCCAATGTTTGCTGCAGCCGCAGGAGGCGTTGCTCATCGCACGCCTCCATCAATTGCGAGGCCAGCGACGCAGCGGTGATGAAGGCGACGGAGCAGCCGCGCTGGCAGGCGGCCAGGTGTGGTCTGCCAATAGGTTGTCCACTCGGCCCCAGCTCGTTCTGGCGCAGCCCTCGCAAGGAGAATGCCGTGGGAGAGGCCGCCCAACCCGTTTGCTCACCTCACCATCATAGGGTCTGAGCCTCTTGCGTTTCTAACCGCACGTGTTGTCCGATGAGGCCTCTGACCTCTTCATAGCGCGCACCGAAATCGGCCGAAACAAGCACCATATCGCCGCTTCCGCCGGCCTGATATCGAACAACCGGCAGCAGAAGCGCGTGCAGCGCACGCAAGAGCGGATTATACGCCCGGGCATGGGCCTTCGCGTTCTTGAGGGTGACCACCAGCGCCGTCTGCGTGCTGGGCCCGGCATACGACCCAGGCCCATACAAGAGCCGCGTTTCCTTGACGTGCGTAATGTCGGCCCAGCGGACAAATCCTGGCGAAAGGTCGCCTGGCGCATAGAAAAATCCGTGTTGTGTGAGCACAAAGAACGGCCGATTACGCAGTGCACGCAACCCGAACACGATCAGGAGGAAATGACCCACCACGTAGAAAAAGCCGAAAGCCGCCATGGCGTCGAACCCGATGCCCTCGCGCTCCAGACTGAACAGGTTCGGCGCGAACACCAACATGTTCATCAGCACCACCAGCACCAGAGTTCCCGCGAAAGGCGCAAAGCGTGCCAGGGGACCTGTCCGGCTGAGCGCCAGAATCACCGCGCCAGCGTCTTTGCCAATCCTCCCAGCTGAGCCCTGGCGCCGCACAAACTCCCACGCAAGCGCCACAAAGACGATCGAAAAAAATCCAAGCAGAACGGGAAAAATCGCAGCGTCGAGCTTCTTGCCAAGGTTTGCGATGGCAGGGGCGCCGGCCGGCCCACCGGCCGCCAGATCAAGAATGACAAGCCCGCCGGCGACCGCCGCCAGTGCATAGAAGATCCAGCCCAGGCCGCGCAGGATTCTGTCTACCCGTTCGCTCATCATCCCCCCGATCACGCTGGAGGACCAAACATCTAAGGTCAACGATCGGAATGGGCAATGTCGGGCAACGACAATGTCGCGAACCGCCGAAGCAGGACGCCGAACTCTGGCTAACGGCGCCTCGCGGATGCATGTCGCGTGTATCTTCGGGTGGTTGGTTCATTTGCCTCGGGCGCAGCCATGGAATTCCGGTTCGCTGAAGCCTTCCAGAGATCGAGGCTGAAGCCGACTCTGGGCCATCCTGGCGAGATCGAAGACCGACGTGACCCTTGGCGGGTCATGAATCCACTTCGGGAAATCCTGTTCCCGGTCGTCTGCGGCGGAATCTGCGACTGCGAGGATTGTGACGTGATCGCCGACCGGGGGGGGTAACAGCGCATTGATTTTCTGCGTCGCTGTCTGCCCGCATGAGCCCTGGTGTGCCGGGCGTTGGCGGATCATCCTGATAAACCGTCTGGAGCCCGCCTTGTTCGCAGAGGCTTTCACGGAGTAGGTGCGCGAGGCGTGGCCGGACAAAGCCAACGTGGTGGCCCGCCCATGGCAAGATGTTGCGGCACGGATCAGTCATTGAGACGATCCTCAGGTTGACCTGCGTGTCGCAACACACCCCGCGCCAGGATCCTGCGATGACCACGCCGCGTACTTTAGGCGGGCTCTGAACCTTTCCGTCAGCGCGGCCAAAGCGCTCCGTCAGAAATCTATACCATCAAGCGTCATGGCCGGCCCCCGTCTGCGGCCCAGCCGCTGCAGTAATGAGACCAGTCGCGCCGGCTCTTTGCCCGGACTTGCCAGAGCAGGGACTATGCAATGGCAATTCTTGCAGCCCCGGACGTGTCGCAAGAGGAGACCGCCATGCGGGTTGGGCGTCCGGATGGGCGACAGTTGGCCGGAGCGCATGCGCCGGCTCGCCCCGACGCCATTGGCGACTGGTTGATGCAACGGAGGCCTTGAGCGGGTCAGCATGGAGGGCAGCCCGCCGGCCGTTCGGCCTTGAGATGCCTTTTCAGCAGGGCAGCTCCCAATCGTCTGCACCTGCCGGTTCCAAGCCCCGCAGCTCAAGAGCTGCCAGGCCCGGTGTCAACCGGTCGATGCTCACGGCAAGCCAGACACCGGTCGGGACGCGCGTCAAGCTTCACAACGAGATCAGGGAGCCGCTTAAGGCGTCTCGCGGCAGTTTCGAAAAGTTGGTCGGCGGGTTCACACGCCGGGCCGAGAGATTATCGAAGCCGATCTGGCGGTCGCCCGGAACTCGTGCCTGTCTTCAAAGCCCGCATGCGGACCCGGCGCGAAAGCCCCATCCGGATTGCCGAGCTCGACAGTCGAAGATGGTCGATTTCCAGGACGAGCGGAGCCGTCTTTTGACTGATGATGTGGCCTGACCCCGAACCGTTCAGTGCGATGGTCGGTGTGGCGGCCCTCAATGACGCGTTGCGCTTTCGCGATGGTCCAGCGTGGGCGCTCGCCTCGGGCTGACGCCCGGACCCTACGAGCCTGGCAAGATCAGCCAGAACGGGCTGGTGTCCAACAGCGCCAATGGCGTCACCAGGCAGCGCCTGTTCGCAGCGACGAACGTCATCTTCTCCCGAACCCGGAGCGGGCCACGGCTTCGGGCTCGGCCCGGGGCGGTCGCCCGGAGACACGGCTGGCGCGAGGCCAAAGTCGCACTGGTTCTCAGGCTGGCAGTGACCGTGCACACCATGTGGCGCATCAAGACGACCTTCCAAGAGGTCGTGATGGTTTGGGGTCCAAAACCGATCTGACACTCATCGTAGGCACGACCGAGTGCGCCCATCCCGAACGCGCGCGATGGCACGATAGCTCCCCAGACTGCGGCAACGCCCGCGCGCACCACTTCGATCCACCCGACCCTGACCGGAAACCTGCAGCCCAAGGCGGCGACCGCAGGGAGAACTGCAGAGCCCGGCGCGCACCATGGCCCGCAGTGTGCTCAGCCATTGACCCCAGCGATTGGAAATCTCCTGTTGGCGGTACAGGGACACCGGCCCTTTTACGAGACATTAATTCTGTCAGTTAACGTTTCTCGCCAAACTGCAGACAATCGAAGGGGATGTCTCGTGATCTCGGCGGACCTGTCGACGTCTTTTGTCCCTTCTGCGGTCGAAGATTTCATCGAAAGGGGCTTTCACCGCTTTGGTCAGCCGCTCGATGGCGGGACATGCGGCAGGCTGCTGGCGGATCTGAAGGCGGACCGCCCTTGGGACTCTGACTTGTTCCTGGACGAGAAGGCATTCGATGCCGACCCGCACTATCGTGGGGTCAATCCCAGGGCCGGGCGAAACCTGCTCGAACGGTTCGCTGGTCGCCTCGACTTCATTGAGCAGTCCCCGCAGATCGTTGCGGGCCTGGCGGCGGTGCTTGGCGAAGGCTACCGCATCCTGGATCGCAAGGTGGTCTGCGGCGTTCCCGACAGCGCCATGCCAGCTTGGCTGAAGGCGCGGATCGCCGGCAATCCGGTGAATAACCTCGGGCCCTATGTGCGGCCCCAATACCGCGACGTGACCTATTTTTACGGCATCGACTTCCACCAGGATCTGATCGACTTCAAGGGGCGCGAGGCCGACTTCCTGACACTTTATGTCTATCTGTCCCGGGTCGGGCCCGCTGATTCGCCGCTCTATCTCCTGGAGGGCAGCCATCGGCTTGGGGCCGCCCGCTTCCCCCATGACCTGCAACGAACGTCCCCTGGGCATTGGCGCTATTGCAGCGGCGGGCACGCCCTGGACTGTCGCCAGATCATGTTGCTCGGCGAGGCGGGGTCGGTGTCCATGTGGCATGCCTGCACCCTTCACGGGACCCAGCCGGATGCGTCTGACCATGAGCGGATATCCCTTCGCTACCTGTTCGAGCGGGCTGCGGGCTCAGCGGCGGGAATGGACCTGATCAATGCCGGACTTAAGGGGCCGCTTCAGCTTGATGACACACGCATGGATCTCGATGCGGACGGCGCCGCCCGCATGAAGGCCAACAGCGTGAACAAGGCCTGAGACGCCAGGGCCCGCGCAATCCTGACCAGGGCGACCTCAGGGCGGAAAGCGCAGCGCCGATTGAAAGGGATAGAGCATGGTTCGATGCAATAAACGCCGCGCGTCCATCGGACCCGGCTTGACAGGCATGATTAACCGGCTGTGGCTATCTTCCGCGACATGAACAATTCCGGCGCAGCAATCGAGCAGGACCCGCAAGCGGCGCACATGGGTCGAGGGGCGGCCCTGCTGCGCCTTGAAAGGGGTTTGATGCCTGCGGCTCTTATCGGAGAGGCAGTCAACACCCTGATAGACATGATGGCGCCTGGCTCGGGGCCTGACGCCGATCTGGACGAGGTTGTCGACGAGGTTCGACGTCACGACCGGGCGCGTTTGAGCCACGTCTATGACGCCTTCCGCGAAACCATGGTTTTCCAGCAACTGGTGACTGCCGAACCGCTGGTGGCCGCTGCAAGGCGAATGGTTGGGGCCACGCGGGTCCATGCCCCCTTCCAGCATGCGGTGTTCAGGATGGACCTTGCTGGCGAGGCGTGGCGGGGCTTTGGCTGGCATCAGGATTTTCCGTACAATGTCCTGAGCAACAGGTTCGTCACGGCCTGGCTTCCCCTGACACCCGCCGGGCCGGCAAATGGCTCCATCCAGGTGGCGCCGGATCTGTCGGATCGCCTGTATCCGGTGGACATCCGGTTCAAGCGCAATGGCGAAGGCCGGCGCCTTGCCACCCGCGACGCCTTTATCGCCGCGCATTTGCAGGCAAGCCTTGAGGCCAATGCGCAGACCCTGTGCCTCGCCCCCGGCGATGTCGCCCTGTTTCACAATCGCCTGGTCCATCGCTCCGGCTTTAACCCGGGGCCCCGCCATCGCTTTTCGGTGCAGGTCCGGTTTGGCGACCTGCTGGCCCCGGAGATGCGGGCGCGGGGCTGGCGCAACCGCAGGGTTGACGGCTTCGAGACCTTCAAGTCCCTCCACCCTGACCTGATCCATTCCGAGGAACAGCCATGATCCCCGCTGACGAAACCCTGCGCGCGCTCCTGCGGACCCACATTGATGATCACGACCTGATCGCCAATCTGGGCAGCTTCGGCCGACGCATGCATGTCATGAAGGCCTTCGCCCACTACGAGGTCTTCAAGCTGGTTGAGGACCTTCCTGGCGATATTGTCGAATGCGGGGTTTACAAGGGGTCCTCCCTGCTCACTTTCGCCCGCTTCCTGGAAACCTTCTGCCCCGGTGATCGCACCCGAAGGGTGCTTGGCTTTGACCATTTCCGGGGCCTGGCTGACCGGACGGATAAGGATGGGCAGGACGCGCGCGTCGGCAATACGGCTGAGGGCTGGAACCCCGGCGCGTTTCGCGACACCCTGTTCGCCCTTGTCGACGCCTTCAATCGCGACGCCTTTGTCCAGGCGAGACCCCGGATCGAGCTTGTCGATGGCGACGTCCGCGAAACCGCGGCGACGTATGTAGCCGACAATCCGGGCCTTCGCCTGTCGCTGTTGCACCTGGACATGGATTTGTACGAACCGACACTGGCGGCCCTGAGGGCCTTCTGGCCGAGGCTGCTGACCGGCGGCGTGGTTCTGTTCGACGAGTTCGCGATCCGCGAATGGCCAGGCGAGACAGAGGCTGTGGAGACTTTCTTCGAGGGCAGACCCCCGCGCATCCGCAAGTTCGGCTGGGCCTCGGCGCCCGGCGGCTATCTGATCAAGACCTGACCGGCGATGGCGTTATCATGTCAAATGCACTGGCCGGCCCAAGCGATAGGGCCAAGGCCAGCCAACTGGCCCCTCAGAACAGCCCCACGACCCGTTTCGGTGGTTGGCTGCCCGCTCACCTCTGACGGCATCTGACTGACGCACACGCCCCCCGCGCCATCGCAGCCCACACCAGATGAGCGCGCGCGCCATCAAGACGTCAGGCGCCTGACAGGTCGACGGATTCGATCACGGCCCTTCCCAAACGGGCTCTTGCCGCGCGTGGACCTGCCGGACTGCGGCGGCATTTCCGGCCCGCGGTTTGGCGTCGCTCTCTCACATCCTTTTAATCTAATTGCGATACTGATTGATCTTCAGACCTGCTTGGAATGGTCATGCCGCAGCCCCAGCCGATGAATGACCTGGAACAGCAGCTCAGGGATCTGCGGGTCATTCAGGCCTTCGCCTCGACTTTGCTGCACCATAGCGACAGCATCGACGATATTCTGTGGGATCTCGCCCAGCAGGCCGTCGCCCGGATCGGACTTGAAGACTGCGTCATCTATCTGTTGGATGACACATCCGGCGATCTGGTCCAAAAGGCCGCTTTCGGCCCGAAAAACCCACAAAACAGGGAACTCTGCGACATCATCCGGCTTCAGGTCGGATCCGGAATTGTCGGTTATTGCGCCGCCGTCGGTGAGCCGGTGCTGGTTTCCGACACGCGCGAGGACCCTCGCTACATCACCGATGATGCGCCGCGCCTGTCGGAGCTCGCGATCCCGATCTTCAGGGATGGCGCCGTCATCGGGGTCATAGACAGCGAAAACAGCCAGCCGGGCTTCTTCACGGGCTGGCATGTGGACATGCTCACCACCCTTGCCGCCATGACGGCAAGCCGCATCACTGCTGCGCAGCTTGAGGCCAAGCGGATCGAACTGGCCACGCGCGACCACCTGACCGGACTCATGAACCGCAGTGAGTTCTTCGGGTCGCTTGAGACGCGCATTCAGCGCGGCGAGCGTGCGGGCTGTCTTCTCCACTTCAACATTGATCATTTCAGCTCCGTCAACCAATGGGTGGGTTCTTCCGGCGGCGACGCGCTCTTGCAGGCGGTGGCCGGGCGGCTTCTGAGCGCATGTCCCTCCGGAACACCCGTTGCGCGCCTCGGCAGTGATGAATTCGGCGTCATACTGACCATGTCGTCGCAGGCGGCGCGCGCGATGGGGCGAAGTCTGCTTGACGTCATCTCACGGCCAATCCGCGGTGGCGTGCTTGACGGCCTGAAGATCGCGGCAAGTGCTGGACTCGCCAGTCTTGATTGCGCCGCAACGGGAGCGGAAATCGCCAATTTCGCCGCTCTGGCGATGCGCGAAGCGAAGGACAGCGGGCGTGGACGTTTGCGCAGCCACGACGCACGAATCGCTGAAAGGAAGCGTCGTGAGCAGAGGATCGCGATCGACCTTTCTCGTGATCTTCAAACCAACGCAAGTGGACTGGGCGCCTACTTCCAGCCGATCATCAGTCTTCGTGACAACAGGATTGCGGGCGCGGAAGTTCTCGCGAGATGGCGCCACCGGGATCTTGGAGACATATCGCCGACTGAGTTCGTGCGCGCCGCCGAGGCGTCCGGCGGCATCCATGATCTCGGCCAGGCGATCACCCGCAAGGCCCTTGAAAGCATACGAACCTGGGGCGCTCCCGCTGGGGGGCTGACGTTCAACATCAATGTATCTCCCCTGCAAATCCAAAGGGACGGCTTCCTGGGCCGCCTGATCCGATTGCTGGACGCTTCCGGCCTCAACGCCGAACGCATCGCCTGCGAAGTGACGGAGAGCACTCTTCTTGCTGACCAGCAGCAGTCCTCGCGCGTGCTGGGGGCGCTGGCGGAGAGAGGGGTCAGGCTGGTTCTGGATGACTTCGGCACCGGCTATGCCTCCCTTGCAACGCTCACGCGCTTCGCGTTCTCCGGCGTCAAGATTGATCGCAGCTTCGTGAAGAACATCATCTGGGACCGCCGCAGCTCAGCAGTCGTGCGATCCGTCATCGCAATGAGCGAAGACCTCGGACTGACCTGTACGGCCGAGGGCATAGAGACGATCGCGCAGCTTGATCATCTCAGAAATCTGGGGTGCGGACTTGGACAGGGCTGGGTGTTTGCCCCGGCCCTCGCGCCGGCCGCGTTTCTGGGCCGACTGTCAGCTGGAGCGCAGTCGGCCGCCTGACCGGACGCTGACGCCTGATGGATGCGAGCGCCGATCCTTTCGTGGGCGCATGGCGCGCCGGGCGCCTTCCCGATTCGCCCTCACGAGCACGATGCGCCGCCCAGAACGCAGAACTTGGCGCAATGCGGATGATTCAGCGCAAGTGGCGCCGCGGTCGCCTCGGTGAGCGTTGAACCCAGGGAAAACCGTGGATCATACGCGATGAGAGTGCAGGCGAGCACCTCGGCGCGAGAGGCGCCCTGGCGTCGCGCCACCATCCGCGCGGAGGCGCACATGAGGCTCGCCGGGCTTTTCGCCAGTATGTCCCAGCAGGCGGTTGTGATTTCAGGCGTGTCGAGGCGATCGTTCATCTCTGGAAAGAGGACGAGCTCAGCGGGGTTGGCGCAATCGAGCGGCCAGCCGCGACTGGCGCACAGCCCACCATAACCGGCGCGCGCCTCATCCTCGCTCTCCCCCCATACGGTGCGCCCGGCGAGCGCAACCCGGAAGCCCTTCTCCGCCAGCCAGTCAAGGCCGTGCGCGGTCCTGTCAAAACTGCCCGGACCACGCTCCCGGTCGTGCATCTCGGCAGACCAGTGGTCCAGGCTGACGCGCAGGGCGAGGCGCGCGCCGAAGCGCGCCTTCAGGTCAAGCAGCCCGGTCTGCACTCTGGGACGCATCAACGGCCGCATGGCGTTGGTGAGCACCAGCGCCTCATGTCCGCGCGCCAGTGCGCCGTCCAGGAGCGGGATGATGTGGGGATTCATGAATGGCTCGCCGCCAGTGAAGCCGATCTCGATCGGCTGGGGGAGCTCGTCGAGAAAAGGCTCGACATCCTCGGGCGTCAGGTAGGCCAGCCGATCATTGCGCGGCGAACTCTCGATGTAGCAGTTCGCGCAGGTAATGTTGCACAGCGTCCCCGTATTGAACCAGAGCGTGCGCCAACCCATGAACGCCACATGTGCGCGTTCCTCACCCTTGGCGGTGCGCCGGGGATCATTGAACTTGGCCGGATCGAGCAGACGGGTTTCGGGCATGAAGGAGCCTATGCTTCGCCAACCGGGGGCCCGCAAGAGCTCCCGGTCGCATACTCTGCCATTGACCCAACTGCAGACAAGCCGGCCGCTTGGGGTGAGACGGGGCAATTCGGGGGCGCACCCGCATGGGCGCATGCATCCTGCGCTGCATCTCGCCGGGCCCGGGCGGACCCTGCCCGGCTGCGCCCGGACGCCCGCCGGGGCGCAGGCGCTCGGCGTCGCGGCGCACAGGTCTGGCTGCCTCTGACGCGGGCAAACCTTTCCGGCTGACGCCGGTCTGGGGTAGAGTTCCGCGGAAATGGGAGACCCAATGGCCGAGCGCGATATCTGGACGAACGCCCGGCGGGTCCGCGCCTGGACGAGGACCGATCAGAAGACGTTTGAGACTGACATCAAAACCCTGGGCAGGCCCGCCGTTCTCAAGGGGCTGGTGCGCGACTGGCCCATGGTGACGGCGGCCGCGCGCTCGTCAGACGCGGTCTTCTCACTCATCAAGGCGGCGGCGAACGACCGGGCGATCTCTTACTTCGAGGCGGCTGCGCAGATCGCGGGACGATACGCCTACGCACCTGACTTTTCAGGCTTCAACTTCGAGCGGCGGACTGGCAGTCTGACGGGGTTTCTGGACCGGCTGCTGAGCGTGGCGGACCAGCATGATCCGCCGTGTCTTTACGCGGGCGCGGTCAACGTGCCGGCGCACGCACCGGACCTTGCAGACAGCCATCCGATGCCTCTTCTGGCGGGAGTGGAGGAGCGGCTGGTGTCGCTGTGGGTCGGCAATCGCGGCCGCACGCCCGCCCATTGGGACCTCGCCCAAAACCTCGCATGCGTGATCGCGGGGCGACGCAGGTTCATTCTGTTCCCGACCGATCAGGTGGCGAATCTCTATATTGGCCCGCTCGACGCGACCATTGCAGGTCAGCCGTCAAGCCTTGTTGATTTCCATAATCCTGATTTCGTGGCCTTTCCGCGCTTTCGTGACGCCCTCGGCGCAGCGGAGATCGCCGACCTCGAGCCGGGCGACGCATTGTACCTGCCAAGCTTATGGATACATCACGTTGAAGCGCTCGATCCCTGCTCGGCGATGATGAACTTCTGGTGGCGGGACGGCCCGTCTCATCTGATCACACCGTTCCTGACCATGCTCCATGCCGTGCTGACGCTGCGCGGCATGCCCGAGACCGAGCGCAACGCATGGCGAACAATGTTCGATCACTTCATTTTCGAGCGGAATGGCGATCCGTTTGCGCATCTGCCCGAGCATGCGCGCGGGGTTTTTGGCACGGCGACCCCTGAGCGCCTGCAGGCTGTGCGGGAGCGCCTTCTTCGAACCCTCCTGCCGCGCTCGTGACGCCGCCAAACCAGCACCGGCCGTCGTCTGGGGTACGTCAGGCGGCCTGTCGGGCGGCGCAATGGGCTGCAATGTAGGCCTCATGCGTCGGCGCCGCATCCACCGCCCGTGCGATCACCGCACCCATATCTGACAGGAACCGCTGCAAGTCTGCGTCTGAAAGCTGATCAGCCATGGGATGGTAGCCAACAGGGTCAAGCCCCTGACCGAACATCACCTGTAGCCAGCTTGCTTCTGCAAAGAGGTCTTCCTGCTCCCGATAGATCACGCCATTGGCGGCGAAGAGCGCCATTTTGCGCGCGAGATCATCTGGCACGTCCATATCCCGGCGTTCCTTCCAGAAAGCTGAGTCGGTGCGTTCATTGGCGTGGTAATGCAGAATGATGAAGTCGCGGATGCGCTCAAACTCAAGGCCACATTGGCGATTGTACTCATCGATCTCGGCCTGGTGAATTCCGGAGTGGGGAAAGAGCGCGATCAGCCGGCTCACGCCCGATTGGATGAGGTGAATGCTCGTCGACTCAAGTGGCTCGAGAAAGCCACTGGCCAGACCGAGAGCAACCACGTTCTTGTTCCAGAACTTGTTGCGTCGACCGGTTGTGAATTTGATCAGCCTGGGTTCTGCGAGGACAGCGCCTTCCACATTTGCAAGCAGCACGGCGCGCGCCTCGTCCTCGCTGATATGTCCGCTGCAGAAGACATGGCCGTTCCCGGTGCGATGCTGGAGCGGGATCCGCCATTGCCACCCGGCGGTGTGGGCGATGGCCTGGGTGTAGGGGCGCAGTCGTCCTGAATTGCTCGTGGGCACGGCCCAGGCCCGATTACAGGGAAGCCAGTGCGACCAGTCCTGATAGCCGGTCTTGAGCGCCCCCTCGATCAGCAGTCCGCGAAAGCCTGAGCAATCGATGAACAGGTCGCCTTCGATGAGCCCGCCGCTCTCCATGCGCACGCCGGTGACGAAACCGGTTTCGCCATCCTGCTCAACGGCGACGACCTTGCCCTCGGTGCGCGTGACGCCGCGGGCCTCACACCACCCCCGCAGGTACAGGGCGTAGAGGGCTGCATCGAAATGGAAGGCGTGTGCGATGGAGATGCTGCGTCCAGCCATTTCAAAGGCCGAGCGGGTGAACTTTCCCTTGAAGCAGGCCTGCGCGTTGGGACTGAAGGACCACAGATCGTCGAAGCGACCGTGGCCGGCCTGACGTGCGCGCAGCCAGTAGTGGTGGAATGGCGTGCGCGCCAGCGGCATGCCGTTTTCGCCGAAGGTGTGAAAGTAGGAATGCCCTGCACGACGCCAGTTGAGGAACTCGATCCCCAGCTTGAATGTGCCTTGGGTCGCGCGGATGAACTCATCCTCGTCGATGCCAAGTGCGGCATTGTAGGTGCGGATCTGGGGAATGGTTGCTTCGCCGACGCCGACGATGCCGATCTCCTCCGACTCAATCAGCTGCACATCAACGATCCCGGCAAGCAACTTGGCGAATGCGGCCGCGGCAAGCCAGCCCCCGGTCCCGCCCCCGACGATGACCACGCGCCGGATCCGTCCCGGGATCGCTGCCTGCCCGGCAAGGCCGGCAGCGCCTTTGTCCGCCAATCCCGTTCTTTCCATTCCCCCCCCCCGACTGACGCGTCCTCGATGCGCGCCTGAGCGACCCGCGCGGCCCGGCTCAGCGCACAGCACCGAGGCTGTATTCTGTACTGGGATGGTCTTTCAGAAAAGCCGCCTCGCCATAAAGAAACGCCCCTGCCGAGATGCTCGGCAGGGGCGTGATGCGAGATGCGAGATGCGGGAACCTATTGCTCAGCGGCGATAGCTGATGCCGAGCAGGTAGGTTGCTCCGTAGCTCTGGTAGTCTTTGACACGTCGTTCGTCGCCGTCGATATAGCCGGAGAAGGGCTCGTCGGTGATGTTGTAGGCCTGCAGCTGAACGGAGAACCCGTCGAGCGGTCCTTCACCGAAGCGATAGCCAAGCTGCGCGTCGAGCAGGGATTCGCCGTTGACGAAGCGCAGTTCACGCCCAGCCCCAAAGCCCGTGACCTCGCCGAGGAAATCCGAACGGTAACGGTTGCTCACCCGAGCCTCGAAGCCGCTGCGCTCATAATACAGGGTCGTATTGATGACCGTCTCGGAAAGGCCCGGCAGCGCATTGCCGGGCGTGTTCGGCGGCTCGATGCTGCTGTCGGTTGCTGACGCGTTGAGCACAATGCCGAAGCCATCAAGCACGGGACTCACAACACGGCCGGGAATATTGGCCGTGAATTCGACACCTTGAATGTATCCACCCTCCCCGTTCTGCGGGGCGCTGGCGAAGCCTCGGAACGTCGCCGGCACCGCCGTCCCGTTGTGGGATGGGAAGCCGGTGAAATCGTAGGGGATCGTCTGCGGATAGATGAAGGACTCGAGATCCTTGTAGAAGGCTGCGACAGCGATGTAGCCGCCGGAGTCACCGAGATAGCGCTCGTAGGAAATGTCGAACGCATTGGCGATCCATGGCCGCAACAGCGGGTTGCCGCCGCCGCCGCCCCAATAGGATGAGGACGGGGTCGGGTTGGCGTTCAGCAATTGCGGGATGTTGTAACCAACTTCAAAGCTGGCGCGCATTTCATCCATGCGCGGACGCGCCAGGGTACGGGCCAGGCCAACCCTCAGGAAGTTGTCAGGCGCGAGTTCGAACGCCAGGTTCACGCTCGGCAGGACTTCCACGTAGGTGTCGCCCTTCTTGACCGTGACCGCACCGCTCGGACCGCGCACGCCCCCTGTCGAGCTCTGATCCGTGCTGACGACCTGGACGCCGGCATTGCCGGTTACAGGCCGACCGGCGAATTCAGAGTCAATGTTCACCTGCCCGTAGTAGACCGTGACATTCTCCTCAACGCCCCACCGCTTGGAGATGACGTCCGCGTTGGAGTTCGGCCGCAGGGCATAGAGCCCCGGCGACGCGAAGACCGCGAGCGGATTGTAGGACACCATCCCCGGGATGCCGAGGAACGCGAGCGCCGTCGGCTGCAGGCGCAGCGCAGTCGGGATCGGCACGGCGCACTGGTTGTTCGGGGTCGTGCCGGGGCAGTCGAGATCAACAAAGCTCTCGATGCTGTCCTTGTTCTTCTCGCGACGGCTGAAGTTGATCCCCAGTTCCAGCGAGCTGAACGGCCCCTTCTCCAGCGACCGCGTCGCACTGAGGCGCAGCGCCGACAACTCGTCGGTGATCTGCGGCTCTTTGATGTAGCCGGCCTGCCCCCAGCCCTGCGGGTCCGTCAGCAGGATGAGATTGGGATCGGCGTAGTTCAGGTTCGAACCAAAGATGTAGCCGCCATTGCCGGTCCGGAAGCTCAGCGCAGCGGTAGCCCCCGCCGAGCCTGGCCCGGTGCCGCTGTAGGTCTCGAGATCGAGATCGTTGCGGTCGACCTTGGAGGTGCTGACATCGACCTGTGCGGACCAGCGGTCGTTGACGACCCAATCCATGTTGAGGCCGATCGAGCTGATCGTGCTTTCGCGGGTGCGGATGTCGTTGCGCACGACGCCATCGACGCCGTTGAAGACGCCTTGGGTGACGAGGCCATTGGAGACGGTCGCGCCGGGGGCGAGCGAAGCGGATGACCACCACAGCGGCAGCTCGATGCCCTTGAGGTCCTGCGTTTCGTCAAACTGCGAATAGAAGGCGTCAATGCGGGCGCTGAAGGTATTGCTGGGCTCGAACTCCAGCACGCCCATCACCGCGTCGCGCTCAAGCGTGCTTGACTGCACATAGGGCTTGGCGCCGCCGAGAATGAATGCATCGCCAGGGGTCGTGGGGTATCCCCAGCCTTCGAAGCGCTCGGCCTGGGTCGGCGACGACATCGACGTCAGACCGATGGCCCAGCCCCAGCGCCCATCCTCGGTCTGGTCGATGTACGATCCGGTGATGCGATAGCCGGTGTCATCGGACCCGGCGACCAGGGCGCCTTTCTCATTCCACTCGTAGCGGGCGCTGGCCGCCAGAACCGGTTCGTTCACCGACAGCGGGCGGACCGTCTGCATGTCTGCAGTGCCGGCGAGACCCTGACCGATCAGCGAGGCGGTCGGCGTCTTGTAGACCACGACGCGCTGCAGAAGTTCTGACGGATATTGGTCGAACTCGACGCCGCGGTTGTCGCCGGACGTCACCTGTTCGCGGCCGTTCAGCAGGGCGGTGGAGAAGTCGGGCGCCAGACCACGGATCGAGAGCACCTGCCCACGCCCGAACAGGCGCTGCGTGCTGAGGCCTGGCAAACGCGACAGCGCGTCGGTGATCGAGCTGTCCGGGAGCTTGCCGACGTCCTCGGCCGTGACCGCCTCGACGATTGCGTCGCTGTCCCGCTTGGCTTCGGTCGAGCTCTTCAAGCTCGCGCTGAAGCCCGTCACGATGATTTCTTGCTCGTCCGCTGCGGCGGCTTTCTGGTCGGTGACCGTGCCCGCGTCCTGGGCGTACGCGACACCCCCAACCGCCAGCACCAGAGCGAAACCGCTCGCCGCCGACGTCATAAGCCTCCACCGGCGGCTATTCAGGCCGTGATCCATTGCTGCCTCTCCTCCCCTCAAACATGGGGCGGCCTTACACGGACCGTCCCGATTGGACAGAAAATTAATGCAAAACGCGATCCAGTCAATTGTGGCAAAAACCCAACAGCATCCGCAAAAAATCTCGATTTACACGGCCAAATCACCGAAAATGGCGTGCTTGACAGAGCGGGAAGACAATGCAAATTTTTGCAAAATCGGGGCTCGCCGTCGACAAAAGCCCGCCTGACACCAGTCGGAAGGAGCAGAATCATGTGGCGACGCGCGGCTCTGGCCGGAGTGCTTTGCGGCGTTCTGTTGGGCGGCGCGCCCGGGTATTCAGATGCGCGCGCGGGGAGCGCCGTCGGGGGCGAGGAGGCGCAGGCGGGCCGCGTGGGGGCCACGCGGCCGACCGCTTCGGCGCAGCGCATGGCCCACCCTCAGGCCCACCCTCAGGCCCACCCTCAGGCCCAGCAGACCTCGGCGCCGACACCACACGCGCCAGCGCCCGCCAGCCGGAGCGGTTCTGCGCCTGCACGGCTGCCTGAGGACGAGGTTGTCTACTTTCTGCTGCCGGACCGGTTTGACAACGCCGATCCCGCCAATGATCGCGGCGGCCTTGCGGGGGATCGCCTGACGACGGGCTACGACCCGACCCACAAGGGATTTTTCCACGGCGGCGACCTGGCGGGGTTGATCCGGCGGCTGGACTACATCCAGGGGCTGGGCGCGACGGCGATCTGGCTGGCGCCGGTTTACCAGAACAAGCCCGTGCAGGGCCCGCCCGGACAGGAATCGGCCGGTTACCATGGCTATTGGATCACCGACTTCTCCAACATCGACCCGCATTTTGGCTCAAGGGCGGATTTCGCCCGCTTCGTCGCGGCCGCACACGCCCGGGGGATGCGGGTCTATATGGACATCATCACCAACCATACCGCGGATGTGATCAAATTCCGCGGCTGCCCGCCCGAGGGGTGTCCCTATCGATCGCGCGCAGATTTCCCCTATTCGCGGCGCGGCGGCGTCGCTGGCCCTGCGATCAACGAGGGCTATCTGGGCGACATCGACCGCAGCGAAGGGAACTTCGCCCGTTTGACCAATCCAAACTTCGCCTACGAGACATTCGTGCCGGCCGGGGAAGATGGCGTTAAGGTCCCGGCGTGGCTGAACGACCCCATCTACTACCACAATCGCGGCAACACGACATTTCGGGGCGAAAGCTCGCAAGCCGGCGACTTCGCGGGACTCGACGATCTCTACACAGAGCATCCACGCGTGGTGCAGGGCATGATCGACATCTATGGGTCCTGGATAGATGAATTCGGGATCGATGGTTTCAGGATCGACACCGCACGTCACGTCAACCCTGAATTCTGGCAGGCCTTCGTGCCTGCCATGCTGGCGCGCGCCCAGGCGCGCGGCATCGACAATTTCTACATATTCGGCGAGGTCTACGATCCGGATCCAGGTCGCCTCGCCCGTTTCACCCATGTTGATGGCTTCCCGACCGTTCTCGATTTCGCGTTTCAGTCCGCAGCATACGACGTCATTGTGCGCGGACAGGGGACGGACCGACTGAGCCGACTCTACGAGGCTGACGCTGTTTACAGCGGCGGCGAGGCGGCAGCGCTTCGACTGCCCACCTTTCTCGGCAATCACGACATGGGGCGCATTGGACACTTTCTCATGCGCGAAAGCCCCGGCGCCAGCGACCAGGAACTCCTGCAGCGCGCCATCCTCGGCCATGCGCTGATGATGTTCTCGCGCGGCGTGCCGGTCATCTATTACGGCGACGAGCAAGGCTTCACCGGAGACGGCAACGATCAGGATGCACGTGAGACGCTGTTTCCCAGCCGCGTGGCGTCCTACAATGACAACCGTCTCCTCGGGACGAACGCGACCACCGCGCAGGGCAACTTCAATCCGGCCCATCCCATGTACCGGGCCATTGCGGGGATGGCGCGGATCAGGGCGGCTCATCCGGCCTTGCGCCGCGGCCGGCAGGTGGTGCGCAATTACGTTGAAACCCCGGGACTGTTCGCCTTCTCGCGTCTGTATGACGGTGTGGAGGTGCTGGTTGTTCTGAACACCGGCAGGGAGCGTCTGCAGGCAAATGTCGAGGTAGATCCTGCGTCCGCCTCGTGGCGCTCGCTGCATGGGAACTGTATGCCGAGCGTCCAGGCGCCGGCAAGTTACGCCGTCGAGCTCGCGCCGTTTGATTACATCGTCTGCATCTCGGAGCGCCCAGCTTGAGCACCGCAGCATTGCACCACACACTCAGCGAGGTCAAAGCGGATGCGCCCTGGTGGCGCGGCGCTGTCATCTATCACGTCTATCCGCTGAGCTTCTGCGACACCAATGATGACGGGTACGGCGACCTCAGGGGGGTGACGCGCAAGCTCGCCTACATCGCCTCCCTCGGCGTCGACGCCGTCTGGATTTCGCCCTTCTACACGTCTCCCATGCGCGACTTTGGTTATGACGTGTCAGATTACTGCGATGTCGACCCGATTTTCGGATCGCTGGCCGATTTTGACGCCCTGATCACCGCGGCCCATGCGCTGGGTCTTAAGGTCATCATTGATCAGGTCTACTCCCACACATCGACGGAGCATGCCTGGTTCCGAGAAAGCCGACGCGACCGCAGCAACGCGAAGGCTGACTGGTACGTCTGGGCGGACGCCAAGCCTGACGGATCGCCGCCAACGAATTGGCAGTCGGTTTTCAAGGCCTCGGCATGGACCTGGGATGCGCGTCGCAGACAATACTATCTCCATAATTTCCAGTCGGAACAGCCCGACCTCAATCTGCACAATCCCGAGGTGCAGGAGGCGCTGCTGCGCGTCGCTGGCTTCTGGCTGGACCGCGGCGTCGATGGCTTCCGCCTCGACGCGATAAACTTCGCCATGCACGACCCGTTGCTGCGCGACAATCCGCCGGTTCTGGGCGAGGCCAAGCGGTTGCGTCCATTTGACTTCCAGCACCACTATTACAACCAGTCCCATCCAGATATTCCCAAGTTTCTGACGCGGGTGCGCCAGCTCAGCCAGAGCCGTAGCGCAGTGTTTCTGGTTGCTGAGGTCGGCGGCGAGCAGGCCGATTCGGAGATGAAGCTCTATACCGAGGGGCCGGACAGACTGCACAGCGCCTACGGATTTCACTATCTCTACGCCGATAAACTGACCCCGGCGCTGGTGCGCGCGTGCAGCGAAACATGGCCAGGCGGTGTCAGCGAAGGGTGGCCGTCCTGGGCTTTTTCAAACCATGACGCACCAAGGGTCGTATCGCGCTGGGCAGGAAACCGCGACGAAGCTGCATTCGCAAAGCAGGCCCTGCTGTTGTTGATGACGGTGCGCGGCAGCGTCTTCGTCTATCAGGGCGAAGAACTTGGCCTGCCGCAGGGCGATGTGCCGCTCGAATCCCTGCGCGATCCGGAAGCGATCGCCAATTGGCCGCACACGCTCGGCCGCGACGGGGCGCGCACGCCAATTCCCTGGAACTCCGGCGCGATCAATGCAGGCTTCTCGGCGGCAAAGCCATGGCTTCCCGTTGATCCGACACACCATATGCTTGCCGTTGACCTGCAGGAGCGCGATCCGTGTTCAACGCTGCAGTTCGCACGCAAGGCGATTGCGCTGCGCAGGAGCCATGAAGCCCTGCGCACCGGCGCGATGACGTTGCTTGAAGCCAACGACCCCCTGCTTGTCTTTACCCGCGGCGAGGGACGCAATGGCCTGATCTGCGCCTTCAACCTTGGCGCCCGCCCGGCGTCGTGGGAGCTGCCGGCGGACTGCCAGGTGGTCGAGGCGGTGAACCTTACGCAGCCCTATGCAGGAGAACTGCCGGGCCTCGCGGCTCTTGTGGCGCGTCGTCTGTGATGGAGCGCGGGCGCATGCCCTGCAGTGGGCCTCTAACCCCCGCACGACTCTCGAACGATCAGTTCGGTGGGAAGACGTTCAGAACGGCTGCGCATCCGGGCCTCGCCGGCATCAAGCAACTTGGACACGAGCAGCCGGCCGGCTTTGGCGGTATCCTGTGCAATGGTGCTGAGCGACGGGGTGGCGTAACGGGCGAAGCGGACGTTGTCGAAGCCGATCACCGAGACGTCGCGCGGCGCGGCCATGCCCGCTTGGCGCAGCGCCCGCAGCGCTCCAAGGGCGATGAGATCGCTCGCGGCCACAATGCCATCGAAGGCGACCTTGTGGCGGATCAGGGCGTCGACGGCCGCCTCGGCCGACTCAACCTCGAAGTGCGCCGGGGTCGTCAGCGCCGGATCTGCCGACAGTTTCGCTGCAGCGAGGGCTTCAAGGTAGCCCGCATAGCGTTGCGCCGGTTCCGGATCATCGACATCACCCAGAAAAACGATCCGCTTGCGGCCGAGGCGGGCGAGATGCGATGTGGCGCGCCGGCCCCCAGCCACGTTGTCACTGCCAATCGAGCAATAGTCCTGGTCCGGCAACTGGGCGCCCCAGACAACAAACCTGTTCTCATGCTGCGCGAGCTTGTTGAAGGCGTCATGCAGGCTGCTCTGCCCAAGAAACACCACGCCGTCGGCGCGCGAGGTCGACATCAGAACCGCAAGATCCTCGTAGGATGTGGGCGCGACGTGACTGACAAGAAGATCGCAGTCGCGCTCCCTCGCCGCTTCAGCGAGACCCGCCAGAAGATCAAGAAAGAATGGATCGCTGAGCATGAAATCGCGTCCGCGCGTGCGCGGGGCCACGATGGCGATGGTTGCCTGGGCGCCGATCGGGCCGGCCGGCATGTAGTGACGGAAGGGATAGTTCTGCTCGCGCGCGATCTTCCAGATGCGCTGCTTGGTCTGGCGGTTGATTGCGGGGCTGTCATTGAGCGCACGCGACGCCGTAGATACCGACACGCCGGCCAAGCGCGCCACATCCTCAAGAGTGGTGGAACGATTCGTCACGCCGGCTCTCACACAATTCCAAATCAGTCCGGCCACTTAATGCACCGCCTGCGCGCCTTGACAAGCGACCAGGCCGATTGCGGAGCAAGACTATGATCAGATTTTCGCTGGCGTTGCTGATGCTTTGGCTGTCGCCGCTCCTTCTGGCCCACGCTCAGCCACTGGCGCGGGTCGCCTCGCCGAACGGCGAGATTGTGGTTGAGATCGAGATCAACGGCGAAGGGCGTGCGAGCTACCGGGTGTCGCACCAGGGCGCGCCGGTCATCGCGCCATCGAGGCTCGGGTTTCTGCTCGTCGACGCGCCGAAGATCGAACGCAATCTCAAATTGACAGGCCAGTCCCAGCGCAGCTTCGACGAGACGTGGGAGCAGCCGTGGGGTGAAGAGCGGCGCATTCGCAATCACTACAATGAGCTTCGCTTCACGCTCACCGAGCAGAGCGCCCCGCGCCGCAGCATCGACGTCGTGTTTCGCGTCTATGATGACGGACTTGGTTTCCGCTACGAGTTTCCACTGCAGGCGCAGCTCACCGATGTGCGCATCCTGAATGAGCTTACGGAGTTCAATTTCGCGCAATCCGGCGAGGCGCTCTGGACGCCAGCGATGCGCTCCAATCGCGAGGAATATCTTTACTACCGTACGCCCATCGAAGAGGTCGGCGTGGCCCAGACGCCTTTGACGCTGAAGCTGGCGAGCGGGCTGCATCTGTCGCTGCACGAGGCTGCTCTGGTCGATTACTCAGGCATGAACCTGATGCGGATCGAGGGGCGCGGCCTCAACGCGTTTCTCACCCCGGGCGTTGGCGATGCCGCCGTGGTGCGGCGCGCACCGTTCGCAACGCCCTGGCGCACGATCCAGATGTCGCCTGATGCTGGCGGCCTTGTTGAATCCCATCTCATTTTGAACCTCAATGAACCCAACACTCTGGGTGATGTGAGCTGGTTCGAACCAGGCAGATATGTCGGTATCTGGTGGCAGATGCATTTGGGCGTAGCCAGTTGGGCGTCAGGCGCCAAGCATGGCGCGACGACGCAAACTGCCCTGCGTTACATAGACTTCGCCGCCCGCAATGGCTTCTCCGGCATTCTGATCGAAGGCTGGAACATTGGTTGGGACGGCGACTGGTTCGGCAATGGCGAGGAGTTCAGCTTCACCCAGCCATATCCGGATTTCGATCTTGAACGGGTGAGCGCCTATGCCCGCAAACGCGGCGTGCGCATCATTGGACATCATGAGACATCGGCCAACGCCGCGCATTATGAAAGCCAGATGGAGGCGGGCTTTGAGCTCTATCAGCGACTCGGCGTGCGTGTCGTCAAGACCGGCTACGTGTCTGATGCAGCCGGCGCCCGCGTAAATGCCGAGGATGGCCGGGTCCGTTTCGCGTGGCACGAAGGTCAGGAGATGGCGCGCCATCATCTGCGTGTCGTGCAGGCGGCTGCGCGCCACCAGATCGCGATCAATCCACATGAGCCGATCAAGGACACAGGTCTTCGGCGAACCTATCCGAACTGGGTGTCGCGCGAAGGCGCGCGCGGCATGGAGTACAATGCCTGGGGCAATCCCTCCAACCCGCCCGAGCACGAAGCCAATCTCGTTTTCACCCGCCTGCTTGCCGGCCCCATGGACTTCACGCCCGGGATCTTCGGTATGCAGACGCAATCGCCCGAAGGCGTCGCCACCACCTGGGCCAAACAGCTCGCGCTCTACGTGGTGATTTACAGCCCCATCCAGATGGCTGCGGATCTGCTGGAGAATTACGAGGCCAATCCGGGGCCATTCCAGTTCATCCGTGATGTTCCCACCGACTGGGAAGAAACACGCGTCCTCAACGGCGAACTCGGCGATTTTGTCACCATCGTCCGGCGCGATCGCAAGAGCCGCGACTGGTATCTTGGCGCCATCACTGACGATCAGGCGCGCCAGCTTGTTGCGCCCCTGACCTTTCTGGAGCCCGGCGTGACCTACCGCGCCCAGATCTACCGGGATGGCCCCAACGCTGATTATCGCGGATCACAGCGCAGCGATATCGTCATTGAGGAGCGCAAGGTGACGCGGGACGACACCCTCAGCCTGGCTCTTGCGCCGGGCGGAGGCCAAGCCATCCGCTTCACTCCCCTGCCCGGCCGCCCGAAGCGCCGGTAAGACTGCGATGATCCGGATCTTGATCCTGCTCGTGCTGCTGGGTGCGGCCGGATGCGCGCACCCGGGAGAGGACGCCATGGCCCGCGTCACGATCCGCGCGGTGGTTCCAGAAAATTCCGGTGCGGTCTATCTCACCGGCAATCTTGCCGAACTCGGGCCGTGGCGCGCGGATGGTCTCCTTATGCAGGGTGATGGGCGCGGGCGCGTGGCTAGCCTGCACACGCGGCGCGGCGACCGGCTGGAATTCAAGATAACCCAGGGGTCCTGGGACCGGGAGGGCTTGGGACCGTCGGGCAGCGTGATGGCCAACACCAGGGTTGATGTCGACGGCGATCGGGACGTCACCATCACCATTTACGACTGGAAGCACGACGTGGAGGAATACGTCTCTGATCCTGCCGGCGCCGGGGTTGTGGGCCAGTTCCTCCACTGGCGCGACGTGCGCTCGGCGTTCCTGGAGGAACCGCGCATCGTCAGCATCTATCTGCCGCCGCAATATGAGGCGGACCCTCAAGCGCGCTTTCCGGTGATCTATGCGCATGACGGACAAAACCTGTTCGATCCCCGCATCGCCAACACCGGGGTGGATTGGGGGATTGATGAGGCGATGCACGCGCTGTCTGCGCAGGGCGCCATCGAACCAGCGATCATCATCGGCGTCTGGAGCACGCCGGCGCGCCGTTTTGAGTATGCGCCCTCAGGCGTGCTGCAGGGGCTGAAGGGGCCAGTCGCCGATGTGGCGGCGCAGGAGTTTCCGCCTGAAGCCCGGCGCGCGGATGCATATGCGCGTTTTCTCGTTGAGGAACTCAAACCTCGGGTGGACGCCGCCTTTCGCACCCGTCCGGACCGCGACTCGACCTTTCTCATGGGTTCGAGCATGGGCGCGTTGATTTCGATCTACGCGATGGCGGAACATCCCGAGGTGTTCGGCGCAACCGCGGGGCTGTCCGTCCACTGGCCAGTGACAGTCAACGATCGGATCCTGGCGGATGATCAGGGCGCATGGCGGCCGGCGATCATCCAGGCCTTCGGCGATTACCTCCGCGCAAAGCCGCTATCGCCGGCCTCTCACCGCCTGTGGCTTGATCGAGGAACCGGATTCCTTGACCATTTCTATGCGCCCTACCAGGTGGCGCTGACGCAGGTCTTCTATGGTCTTGGCTATGTCGAGGGACTCACCATTGAGACCAGGATCTACGACGGCGCAGACCACAATGAGACGGCATGGCGGGCGCGCCTGCGCGATCCACTGACATTTCTGCTCGGACGCGGGCGCCACGCAAACGCCGAATAAGTCAAACAAGGAGCGGGGGAGAGGAAGCGATGCAGGAAAAACCGAAACTGAGTGCGGTCCAGATCTGGAACATGTGCTTCGGCTTTCTCGGGATCCAGATCGGGTTCGATCTCCAGAACGGCAACGTCAGCCGGATCTTTCAGACCCTCGGCGCAGAAATCGACGCTTTGCCGATCTTGTGGATCGCCGCCCCCCTCACCGGCCTGCTTGTCCAGCCGATCATCGGGCACCTGAGCGACAGGACCTGGAACGGGCTGGGTCGGCGCAAACCGTACTTTCTGCTCGGCGCCATCCTGGCGAGCGCCGCGCTGGTTTTTATGCCGAACGCGCCGGCCCTGTGGATAGCCGCGGGCGCGCTGTGGGTCATGGACGCCGCGCTCAACATCACGATGGAGCCAACCCGTGCGTTGGTCGGCGACATGCTGCCTGACGAGCAGCGCACGACCGGGTACGCCATGCAGAGTTTTTTCATCGGCACAGGCGCGGTCCTGGCGGGGCTTCTGCCCTGGGCGCTGGCCCAGCTGGGCGTCGCCAACACGGCGGCGCCGGGAGTGGTGCCGCAGACCGTTCATATTGCCTTTTATGTTGGCGGAGCAACGCTGCTGCTCGCTGTCCTATGGAATATTCTGACGACGAAGGAATATTCCCCGGAGCAGATCGCGGCCTTCGAGGCGGCGCGTCTTGCCGGGGCGGCGCATGTGCGCAGCCACGCGCCGATGCGCACGGCCAAAGCATTCTTCACCGGCGGCCTCGTCTGGCTGATCGCCGGTCTTGCCGTCGCCCTGTTCGTGTTCGCCGCGCGCCTTGAACCGCGCCCACAGATCCTTGGCTTCCTCGGCTCGGCGGAGTTGCGTCAGGACCTTTACGTGCTGGCGGGTCTGATCGCAGGGTTCGGCGTGGTTCAGATCGCGGCCGGCCTTCTGCGCCAGGCCGGCGCGGATCAGAACGGCTACATGGAAGTGGTGGGCGATCTGTTCCGCATGCCCTCTGCCATGCGTCAGCTCGCCGTGGTTCAGTTCTTCACCTGGTTTGGCCTCTTCGCGATGTGGATCTACGGCGCCCCGGCGGTCGCGGCGCACCATTATGCGGCGAGCGATGCGGCCTCGGCGGCTTACCAGGAGGCCGGCAACTGGTGGGGCGTCCTGGGCGCGATACGAAATGGGGTGGCTGCGATCGGCGCCCTGCTGATCATCTGGCTTGCAGCCAGGCTCGACCGTCGCCTTCTGCATGCGACGTGCCTCCTGCTGGGTGCGGCGGGCTTCGCCGCCATGATCCTGATCCGCGATCCAGGAGCGCTGTGGGCGCCGATGATCGGCGTCGGGATCGCCTGGGCGGCGATCGTCTCGGTGCCGTACGCCATCCTGGCGGGCTCCGTGCCGGCGCAGAAAATGGGCGTTTACATGGGCATCTTCAATATCTTCATCGTGGTGCCCCAGCTGGTCGCCGCCACGCTGCTTGGCTTCCTTTTGCGCACGTTCTTCCACAATGAACCCATCTGGGCCTTCGCCATCGCCGGCGTGTCGTTCGCGCTGGCTGCGGGCGCGGTGTTGTTTGTGCGCGAGACGCAGGACGATCCAGTCCCGGCCGCGTCGGCATCGGGAGCCTGACGATGCTGAAACGCCTCTGTCTCGTTGTCCTTGCTGCTTTGGCGATCGCGGCCTGCCAGCATAAGCCCTCGCCCGATCCCTACGAACCGCGTTCCTATGTGCAACTGAGGCACCCCGACTGGTCACGCGATGCGGTGATCTATCAGGTCAATGTGCGTCAGTTCACGCCTGAAGGAAACTTTGCCGCCGCCACGGCGCAGCTGCCGCGGCTGCGTGAGCTTGGCGTTGACATCCTGTGGCTGATGCCCATCCACCAAATCGGCGAGAAAAACCGCAAGGGTTCCCTTGGAAGTCCCTATTCAGTCCGCGATTTCTACAGCGTGAACCCGGAATTCGGCTCCATGGCGGATCTGCGCGCCTTTGTCGATGAGGCGCACCGCCTGGGCATGTACGTTATCCTGGACTGGGTAGCCAATCATACCGCGTGGGACAATCCGCTCGTGGGTCGTCATCCCGACTGGTATGAACGAGACTGGAAGGGCGACTTTCATCCCACGCCCTGGTGGGACTGGTCCGACATCATTGATCTCAACTATGACCAGCCAGGCCTGCGCCGCTACATGACCGAGGCTATGAAGTATTGGGTGCGCGAGGCCGACGTGGACGGTTTCCGGGCTGATGTGGCAGGGTACGTTCCGCTCGATTTCTGGGAAAATGTGCGTCGCGAACTCGACGCCATCAAACCCGTTTTCATGCTCGCTGAATTCGACCAGCGCGACGTGCATGCCCGCGCTTTCGACGCCACCTATGCCTGGGAATGGAACAACTCCATGCATGCGGTTGCGATGGGTCGCGCGGATGTCGGCGCCCTGTTTGGCTATTATTCGGGCAATGAAAGCGCCTGGCCGCGCGATGCGTACCGCATGGTCTACACCAGCAACCATGACCAGAATGCCTGGGACGCCACGGAATTCGAGCGTTTCGGTCCGGCTGTGGAAGCCGCCATGGTGCTGCAGTTCATCGGTGAGGGAATTCCCTCGATCTACAATGGTCAGGAGGCGGGCAATGACAACCGCCTCGAGTTCTTCGAGCGCGACCCGATCGTCTGGCGTGAGCACCCCCATGGCGCGTTGCTGCGCCGGCTGATCGCCCTGAAGCACGAAACCACCGCGCTGTGGAACGGCGCTGCGGGCGCACGCATGATCCCGGTGGTGAACAGCGCGCCCAAACATGTCCTGAGCTTCACCCGCTTCGACGCGCATGGCGGCGTGTTTGCAGTCTTCAATTTCAGCAGTGCGCCCCAGCAGGTGACGTTCGCCAACAGGCTGCACCATGGCGACTACAGGGACGCCTTCAGCGGAGCGCCCATCCGGTTCACGCCGGAAAGCTCGCTCTCGCTTGGCCCCTGGTCCTATCGGATTTTCACGAAGCCAAACGCCCCATGACCACCTCCATCCACACCAATGAGGAAATCCTCGCCTCGATCCTGATTCAGATCACGATCGTCATCATGGTTGCGCGTCTGGCCGGCGCGGCTGCTGCAAGACTGGGCCAGCCGCGCGCCGTCGGCGAGATTGTGGCTGGCCTGATGTTGGGGCCTTCCCTCTTCGGCTACTTCTTTCCCGAACTTTCTGCGACGCTGTTCCCGACGGACGCAGCTCAAACCATGTGGATGATCGCACAGATCGGTTTAATTCTTTTGATGTTTCAGATCGGCAGCGATTTTGAGTTCGGTCACCTTCGCCAGAACGAGCACTCGCGGGCCGTGGCGATGGTCGCCGCCGCGAGCCTCAGCGTCCCCCTGCTCACAGGTTTCCTGATCGGTCGCGCCGCCGCGCCCATCCTGGCGCCGGCCGTCGATCCGCTTGCATTCAGTCTGTTCACTGCGGTCGCCATGGCGATCACGGCGGTCCCCATTCTGGGACGGATACTCTCCGAATACGGCCTGACGCGAACACCTGTCGGCGTCATCGCAATCACCGCCGCCGCCACCAACGACGTCATCGGCTGGATCATTCTGGCGATTGTGTCGGCAATTGTGGCGGCTGGCTTCTCGGTCGGGACCTTCTCGATCCAGATTGCGGGCCTCATCATGCTTCTTGTCGTGCTCTGGCTTGCTGGCCGCCCGTTGGCCTCCTGGCTCGTGGCGCGCTTCCCGGAAAACAACGGACAGATGTCTCCGGTCCTGATCGCCAGCGTCGTCGGCTTGATGTTCATGGCCGGCGTCGCCACGCAGAAGCTTGGGATCTTCACGATCTTCGGGGGCTTTCTTGTCGGTCTTCTGTTCCACAGCCATGCGGCGTTCGTACAGGCGTGGCGACGCACGATCGGCCAATTCGTTCTGGTGTTTTTCCTGCCGATTTTCTTTACGCTGACGGGCCTGCGCACCAACATGCTCGGGCTCGACACGCCGTCTGAGTGGATGTGGTGTGCGGTTCTGTTCGCCGCGTCGGTGGCCAGCAAGATCATACCGGTTTATCTTGCCGCACGCTTCGCTGGCATGCCGCGCGACGAGGCGACTGCGCTCGGCGTCCTCATGAACACGCGCGCGCTTATGGAACTGATTGTCCTGAACATAGGCCTCAGCATGGGCGTACTGCCACAGGATGTCTTCACCATGCTCGTCATCATGGCGGTCGGCACGACCGTGATGACCGGTCCGCTTCTCAACCTCATCCCCTTCGCCGCCAGGAGCCGAAACCCCAATGTCGCCGCATGAACAAAATCCACGCGCCTTGCGTGACATCATCATCGTCGGCGGCGGTTCGGCAGGCTGGATGAGCGCCGCCGCGATCGCGCATGCAGTGCGCGGCGCCTGCCGTATAACCGTCGTGGAGTCGGAAGAAATCGGCATCGTGGGGGTGGGCGAAGCCACAATTCCTCCGATCAAACTCTACAATCAAACGCTCGGCATTGATGAAAACACATTTGTCAAGGCAACCCAGGGGTCATTCAAACTTGGCATCGAATTTGTTGACTGGGGTGCGCTTGGCAATCGTTACTTCCATCCCTTTGGGCGCTACGGCGTGGAGTTTGATGCGGCCCCGGTGCATCACCATTGGCTGCGCGCGCGAGCGCTTGGGGATGACACGCCGTTTCAGGATCTCAGCATGGGCTGGGTGGCGGCGCGGACAGACCGGTTTGACCGGCCGACCCGCGATCCGCGTCTGATACAGTCGACCTTCGACTACGCCTATCATTTTGATGCCTCCCTGTATGCAAGGTTTCTGAGAGCGTATGCGGAGGAACGGGGTGTAACGCGTGTTGAAGGGCGCATCGTGGCTGTCGAGCAGAACCCTGAAAACGGCTTCATAAGTGGTGTCGCGCTGGCCGACGGGCGCAGTCTGAGCGCGGATTTTTTTGTTGATTGCTCAGGCTTTCGCGGCCTCCTGATTGAGGAAGCGCTGAAAACAGGCTACGAGGACTGGACCCATTGGCTGCCCTGCGACCGGGCCGTTGCGGTTCCGTGTGCACGCACTGCGCCGTTCACGCCTTACACCCGGTCGACTGCGCGCACGGCGGGCTGGCAGTGGCGCATCCCGCTGCAGCACCGTGTGGGAAACGGGCATGTTTATTCCAGCCGTTTCATGGATGATGACGCGGCTGAAGAGATCCTGCTCTCCAACCTGGAGAGCGAACCTCAGGCTGCGCCACGCCGCCTGCGCTTTGTGACGGGACGGCGCAAGCTGCATTGGAACAAGAACTGTGTGGCGATCGGCTTGGCGTCCGGGTTTCTGGAACCGCTCGAGTCGACGAGCATCCATCTGATCCAAAGCGGCGTGACCAGGTTCCTTGCGCTGTTTCCCGGCCGCGAGCCGGACCCGGCAAGCATTGCTGAGTATAACCGCCTGACCCGGATCGAATTTGAACGCGTGCGCGATTTCATCATTCTGCACTACCATGCAAGCACACGCGACGACTCTGAACTCTGGCGCCATACCAAGTCGATGTCGATACCGGACGAACTCGCTTACAAGCTGGAGCAGTTCAGCGCTGCTGGAAATGTCGTCAGCGACGGGCTTGAGTTGTTTCAAAATCCGAGTTGGCTCGCGGTCTTCATAGGCCAGCACGTCATTCCACGAAAGCACGCGCCGCTCGTTGATCTGCGCCCGCCTGGCGAGTCGGCGCGCTATCTCGACAGCCTGCGCCGCACAATGGTCCAGGCGGCAGGGGCAATGCCGTCGCATGACGAATTCATCGCGAGGAACTGCAGGGCGGCGCCACAGGTTCCAGATGGCGCAGCTGTCGCGCGCGCGGTCAACTGAACGCGGCGACCCTCGCCCCGTTCTCTGATGCGCCACCGCCGTGAGAACCATGCTTTGGACCTGCCTCTTCGGTTTCGCGGCGTGACGCGGGCGTCTGACCGGCAGGTTCAGCTGCGCCTGGCGCGGGGAGCGTCCGGCGGCCTGTCGCGCGGATCGGTCACGCGGGATCTGAGAGAAGCTGCGCCGGAGCAATGGGTTCGGCGCGCAGACTGATGCGGTCACGTTCGCCGGGCGCGCGCTCAACGCACAGTCGTGCAACCTGACTGTCGTCATGAAATGCGACGCCATTCACGGAATCCAGCAGCGCCTTGGCCAGGTTGTCGAGGTCGAGGAGCGGCGCTTCGCCAATGAACTCCATCCGGATGCTGACCTGAAAGTCTCCCCAGGCTGGACGGATCCGCGTCATGTGTTTTCGGAAAAACTCACGCACCAGTGGTTTGTAGTATTTCGCCTGGGTCGTGACGCCTTCAATCTCCAGGTCGAGCCCACCGCCATTCAGTCGGGCGCGCACTTTCCCGTGGCGCACCCATGCAGCCGGTTCGCCATCGCTCACGCCATGCCAACCGCATTGGCCGGGACGAAACAGCCATGAAAGCCCTGTGGCACGCGCTGGGGCAGGCGCACCCGCGCGATCGCGGCGGCCGACGGGTTTTGCGCGTCGAGAAGGACGAGGTCGGATCGCTCGGTCGCGGCGTCGAAAACGAAGCCCATCAGGTAGCCATGGTCTTCGCCGGAACCGGCCGGCACGAACGTGAATTCGCTGACGAGTCGCCCCGGGCCGAACTCGTGTTCCTCGAGCTCGCCGGTAAGGGCGTCATGCTTGGCGACTCGGCTGAAACCGAGCTTTGGCTGTCCCGGACTCATTGCCGCCATGTACGTGTAGCGCGCTGCGAGTCCGGCGCGCCGTTCGTTGATGCGCGGAAACTCGACCAGTCGATCCGACAGCTGTTCCTCCTGCGCTCTGTCGGCGCCTGGCGGGATGCGCCACCTGTGCAGGTGGGCTGCGTCCTCGGCGGCGAACCGGCTGCGGTGGCGCCAGAGTTCGGGATAGCGAACGGTGTCAATCACCAACGTGCCGTCAGCCTCCTCATAGGCGTTGGCGGGGTGGAAGACGTAGCACGGCGCCACTGTGACGGTGCGCAACTCCTCAATCCCGCCGCCGCGTGGCAGGATCAGGAGGCGCGCGCCATAGTCGTCGGACCAGCGAAATGGCATGCCGCCCTTGATCGCGATCATCACATCAAAGACGACTGGCAGATCCATGAAGATCACATGACGCCGGGTCATCACGAAGTCATGGTGCATCGTTGGGCCAGAGACAGGGATCTCCAGTGAACGGACAAGAGCGCCGGATGCGTCGATATGATGATATGTCAGAAATGGCGGTGCGAAGCCGTAGCCGAACCCATGCATCTCGCCGGTTTCCGGGCAGATCTTGGGATGGGCGGTGAACGAGGTGGTAAGCCGGCCATTGAAATCGTAGGGACCGACCGTTGATAGATCCGCCTGAACCTGGGTGGGGAAGGCGCCCTCTTCCAGGGCGAACAGGCGACCGGCGTGCTGGATGATGTTGGTGTTCGCGCTTGAGACTGTGCAGTCGAGAATGTTCTCCGGCGCCAGGTGGTTGGCGCCGTCGAACACCTTGGTGCGCACCCAGCGATTGCGAAACCAGAGCGCCCGGCCGGCCTTCAGGCGCACGCCATTCAGCATGCCATCGCCGAAGAACCAATGACCCGGGTCGCCGGATTTCGGATTGGGGCCGTTGCGCACGTAAAGACCGTCAAGTTCCGCAGGGATGGCGCCGTCCACGGCGAGGTCAATCGCCTCAACCTCCGCGCCCACCGGGGCGAAGTTGCCTTTCATGTGGAAGGTCTCTCCAGACTGATTGGCGTCCATGCCCGGTTTCCCCGCGATGCGATCCGCGCGACGCGCGCCGGGCGCGACAGGTCCTGTGCGCGCCGAGCCCTCGCCGGGCTTCGTCTATCACAGCGCGTAGCGGGCGGGCTACAGTGTCGGCGGCCCAGCCCGGTCAGGCCCTGGGGCGCCTGCCTTAGCCCTGGCGCCGCCTTCCGGGATCAAGAGGCCTGCCGAAAAGATCACCCGGGCGCCCTCCTCCACGGTCATGTCCAGTGGGCGAACGGCGTCACGGTGAGCAAAGACAACGAAGCCAGTGGCCGGGTTGGGCGAGGTCGGGACAAAAACGCCGACATGGTTCTCGCCCGTCGCCCGGGCGATTTCACCGCGGGCGTCGCCGGTCAGAAACCCGACAGACCAGGCGCCGGGACGCGGGTACTCGACCAGCACCACGCCGCGGAAGGTTGTGGAACTGGCCTTGTTGAAGAATGCGTCGAAGATCTGTTTGAGGGCGCTGTAGATGGAGCGCACGAAAGGGATGCTCTCAAGCAGGCGTTCGGCAAAGCCGAGGAAGTTGCGCCCGATGATGTTGGCTGCGATTGCGCCCAGAACGGTGAGCACCACGAGGCCGATCGCGATGCCAGCGCCTGGCAGGCCGAATGGCATCGCGGCGCGGATCGCAGCCCCGTTGGGCAACAGGCCGATCACGACCCCGTCAAGGAAACTGACGAAAGTCCAGACAATCCAGAGCGTGATGCCGATCGGCGCAGCGATGGCCAGACCGGTGAAGAACCAGCCGGACAGGCGGGCCCACGCCGACGCCGGGGGCGGGGTTTCTTGACCCAACGGGAGGGGTTCCGAAGCGTTCATGACACCGCCATGATAGAACTGCTTCGCACCTATGCGCATGTGGAGACGATGACGCAGCCGCCGACCTTCCACGACGCCCTGCAGCGAATCGCTGACGGCTTCACGCCTCCCGGCCCGGTTGTCGCCCTGCGTCGTCTGTCGGGCGGTGCGAGCCAGGAGACCTGGTCGTTTGATGCTGGCGGCGAGGGATACATTCTGCGCCGCGCCCCCGGCGGAGTGCAGGTTGAGGGCTCACGACACACGCTCGGGCTCGCCAATGAGGCCTTGGTCATCCGGGCGGCGCGCGCTGCCGGGGCGGCTGCGCCTGAGATCATCTACGTGTGCGCGCCCGGTGACGGGCTCGGGGCGGCCTATGTCATGCGTCGCATCGCCGGCGAGACAATCGCGCGCAAGATCCTGCGCGATCCGGAATTCGCTGCGGTCCGTCCCAGGCTCGCCTATCAATGCGGCGCCCTGCTCGCACGCATTCATGCGGTGCGAACCGCTGATCTGCCGCCACTCGCTGTCGCAGACGCACGCGCGCAGCTGGATCAGTATGAGGAAATCTACCGCAGTTTTGACGATCCGCGCCCGACCTTCGAGCTTGCGTTGCGCCTGCTGCGCGAGCGCGCTCCGAAGGACCGGCCGGCGGTGCTGGTGCACGGCGACTTTCGCAACGGCAACCTGATGATCGGCCCGGATGGCGTTCGCGCGGCGCTTGATTGGGAGATCGCCCATCTTGGCGATCCGGCGGAGGACCTTGGATGGATCTGCACCCCGTCCTGGCGGTTCGGCGAGGTCGCCCATCCGGTCGGCGGATTCGGTGCAGTGGAGGATCTGCTGCAAGGCTACCGCGAAGCCGGCGGACGCGGCGTTGATGCGCAGGATGTACGATACTGGACCATGCTTGGCGCCCTGAAGTGGGGGATCATGTGCCTCATCATGTATCGCGCCTTTCACAGCGGCGCTGATCCCTCTGTGGAGCGCGCCGCAATCGGCCGCCGGGCCTCGGAGACAGAGATGGACCTTGTGCTGATGATGGAGGGCCGCCTGTGACCGGCCCATCAAGCCTTGCTTCGCCTCGCGCGGACGAACTGATCGATGCGGTGGCTCGGTTCATCGAGACGGTGGCGGCGCCGCAACTGTCGGGTCATGCCGCCTTTCATGCACGCGTGGCGGTGAACGCCTTGCGGATCGTGGAGCGCGAACTGCGCCTCGCCCCCCAGGCGGACGCGCGCGCCGCCGACCGGCTCGCGTCGCTCCTGGGCCGTCACGACGGTGTCGACATGCTCAACCGCGAGCTGTGCGCGCGCATCCAGGCGGGCGCAATCGGCCTTGAGACGCCGGGCCTCCTTGAACACCTCAAGGCCAGCGTCATGGACCGTCTGGCGATCGAGCAACCGGGCTATGGCTCCTATCGTCTGGCGATGACGCCGGATGATCACGCCTGAGGAACGCCGCAGCGCCGGCTGCGGCGGCGACGCCGGTGGCGAAACAGGCCTGGAGCAGGTAGCCGCCGGTGGGGGCCTCCCAATCGATCATCTCGCCAGCGACAAAGACGCCTGGCAGATCCCTGATCATGAAATCGGCGGTGAGCGCCGGCAGCGCCACACCGCCTGCGGATGAAATAGCCCGATCGATCGGGCGTGCGGCGGTGACGGTGAGGCGACACGATTTCACCCGTCTCGCCAGAAGCGGCGCAGGCTCAGGCAGGCGACCGGCCTCGCGCAACAGGGACACCGCCGCAGGCGACAGCCCGAGAGCTTTGCGCAGGCGATTGGTCAGCGTGTCCTTTCGGGCAGAGCGTACAAGCCGGCCTTCAACCTCGTGAAGCGGCATATCGGGCTTGAGGTCCAGGGTGATCTCAGCCGGTCCCCCGGCCATGACCGCATCACGCACAGGCCCGGACAGGGCGTAGATGACCCCGCCCTCCAGACCCGTTCTGGTGATGACGGCTTCGCCGCGGCAGGTGGCCGACCGGAAAGACACTGCAAGCGGCTTCAGCGGAGCGCCGGCGTGCCTGTCGAGAAGCGCAGCGCTCCACGCGATTTCGAAACCGCAATTTGCCGGGCGCAGCGGCGTGATCGCGACGCCGCGCGCAGCCAGAATGTCCGTCCATGCGCCGTCTGAGCCGAGCCGCGGCCACGAGGCGCCGCCCAGCGCCAGGATGGTCGCTTCGGCCTTGATCGTCTGCGCGCCGTGCGGAGAATCGAAAACGAGACGCCCGTCGGCGTCCCAGCCGCGCCAAAGATGGCGCGTTCGGATGTCAACGCCCAGTGCGTTGAGGCGTGCCAGCCAGGCGCGCAGCAATGGGCTCGCCTTCATGGCCCGCGGAAACACCCGCCCCGAGGTGCCCACAAAGGTGTCCTGCCCGAGATCGTGCGCCCACTGCCGCAGCCGGACCGGCGAGAAGGCCCGGATGGCCGGCTCCAGCGCCGGCGCGCCCGCCCGGTAGCGCGCCAGAAAATCGCGCGCTGGTTCCGTGTGGGTCAGGTTCAGTCCGCCGCGCCCGGCAAGCAGGAACTTGCGCCCCGGCGCGGGCATGCGTTCGAAAAGGACGACGCGCCGCCCTTCGCCAGCAAGACGTTCGGCGGCGATCAGACCCGCCGGACCGCCGCCGATGATGGCGACGGGCGGACAGGCGAAACCAGTCTGTGAGGTCATGACCGCGGGGGTAGCAGCAAGCGCTGCGCAACACGAGCCTCAGGGTGCGGCGCTGCGCAGGGCGCTGGGGAAGGAACGACGCCCCGGCCCTGCCGCCTCGCTGCAGTCGTCGCATCTTGAGAACCGATCAGCGACTGCGGGCGCGGCGGCGGTCTGGCCGGGACGCCGGCCTGATGCCTGCCTGGTGCCTGCCTGCACGCGTCGCGCCTCTCGACTTTTCCTGTCCGCACAGTCATTCCGGCCTCTGCAAAGCAGGAGGACCCCATGGATCTCAGCGGAAAGACCGCGCTGGTGACCGGTTCAGCGACAGGGCTTGGCGCAGCCACGGCGATCAAGCTTGCCGAGGCCGGGGCCAATATCGTGATAAATTACTCGCGCAGCGCTGCGGAGGCGGAGGCCACCGCGGACGCGATCCGCGCAACCGGGGCAGAGGTGATTGTGGTGCAGGCGGACGTGGGGTCAGACGCGGCCTGCCGGATGCTGGCTGAGGCTGCTGCTCCCTGGGGTCGGCTGGACATGCTGATCAACAATGTGGGGCAGACGAAGCACGTGCCCAACCATGGCGATCTTGATGGCCTTTCGGACGAGGACTTCCTGCGTCTTTATCGTGTGAACGTGGTGTCCGCCTTCCAGATGGTGCGGGCCTGCCGGCCGCTTCTGGAGGCCGCCCATGCCGCCAGCGGCCTTGCGGCCTCAGTGGTGAACGTGTCGTCGATCGCGGGCGTGACCGGGATCGGCTCATCGGTCGCCTACGCGGCGACAAAGGGCGCGCTCAACACCATGACGCTGAGCCTGGCGCGCGCACTCGCGCCCAAGATCCGCGTCAACGCACTGTGCCCGGGGTTCATCGATACGCGCTGGTTCGTCGACGCCTATGGCGCCCAGACCGCGGCGCGCGTGCGCGACAATGTGGCCGCCACCGTACCTCTGAAGGCCGCATCCACGCCCGAGGACATTGCCGATGCGGCGGTGTTCTTCGCCGGCCCGATGTCGCGCCATATCACCGGTGAGACGTTGATTGTGGACGCTGGACTGCACCTCGGATTCGCACCTCTCACGGCTCGGTGAGGTCCTGCGCCCTGGTGCATTTTTGCCACATGCGGTCGATAACGCACACAAAGTGGGCGCCGATGCCGGATGAAGCCCGTGGTTTACCCTTATTTACGCTTTATGAGAGATCCAGCGATAGCGAGCACGGTGATGTGTCGTGATCGCGGAAAAGTTGGGCCAATATCGCGTCCGTCAGGCGCCTTGTGTGAATGAGGGATTCTGAGCGGCGGGGGCCGCCCGGCATACCTGGTTCTGGCGAGAGCGCTCTGCTGCCGGATGAACGAGAATGTCGCCCGAAGCGATTTACAAGAGGGGATCCTAATGCGTACCAGCCTCAAACTCCTGACCACAACCCTGCTCGCCGGCGCGGCCTGCGGCGTGGCACAGGCGGAAACGTCAGTGACCGCCAATATCGGCTACACCAACGACTACATCTATCGCGGCATCTCCCAGAAGCCCGACAACGGGTCGTTCCAGGGCGGCGTCGACGTCACCAGTGGCATTTTCTACGCGGGCACCTGGCTGTCTTCGATTGATTTCGGATCCGACTCGACCATCGAGTACGATTTCTATGCGGGCGTTACCCCGTCAGTCGGCGACACCACGTTCAACCTCGGCGTCATCTATTACGGCTATGACGGCAATGACGCCATTGCCGATGATCTGCCCTATTGGGAAGCGCTGGCGGGTTTCACCCACAGTTTCGACAATGGTTATTCATTCGGCGGCAAGCTGATGCTGTCACCGGAGTTCACGCTGAATTCCGGCACGGCCGTCTACGCCGAGGTGAATGCGTCGACACAACTTGCTGAGTACAGCAATGGCCTCACCGTTGCGGGATCGGGCGCGGTCGGCTATCAGACTGTAGAGGACAACGCAGCCTTCGGTTTTGATAATTACACGACCTGGAACGTGGGCATGACGGCTGCCCTTGACGTGTTCTCGCTCGATCTGCGCTACCACGACACAGACATCGATGCGAACGCGCTTGCCGACGGCAAGGTGGTTGGCCTGTTGAAGCTCACGGTGCCGATCTACCCGCGCGGCGAATAACCACGCCCGCCGATATACCGGCTTTTTCTGCGAAGGGCCGCGCCGGCTGGAGCGGCCCTTTTGCATGTCGCAGCTGGCTGGGTTTCCGCGCGAACCGGGCGTGACGGCCACGCCTGCGCCAGCACAAAGAGTGGGTGCGCCAGTGTGGGCTGCTCTGGTCCTCCCCTGGGCGGGGCCCACACCTCCCAGTCCATCGTGTGATCACCGGAGAGCCGATTCGGCGGCGAGGCGTTGACGTGCGGTTGGCGCGGTCAGCCGCGCGGCGGGATTTCCCGTTCAGCCGCCTGGACTGCGCCGAGATCTGGCGCACCGCCGCCGAAGGCCCGATAGACGCCGATGGCGGCGCGCGCCTGAATTGCTTCGGCCTCAATGCGGGCGAGGCGCGCGTCCAGCAATTGCTGATCGGATCTGAGCCGATCTGCAAGGCTCGAGATCCCGGACGACCACAAGGCGCGCGCGCCCTCGTTCTGGCGCACGGCGGCGTCTTCTGCAGCACGCGCCGCCTGAAGGCGCACGTCCGCCTGGGCGAGCGCCGTCAGATTGCCCTGGGCTTCCGCCACGCCGCGATTGACCACCTCCTGATACTGCAGCAGCGCCTGATCGAACCGGGAATCGCGCGCCCGCACGGCGGCCAGGCGCTGCCCCCAGCCGATCAGCGGAATGCTGACCTGCGGCGTCAGACCCAGCTGGACCGCGCGTTCGGGCAGCGCCGAGCCGAGCACGTTGTCGGCGACATTGATGCCGCCAGTCAGACGCAGCTGCGGCAGAAGATCGACGCGCGCGACGCCAAGATCGGCGGCTGCAACGCCCACCCGCGCTTCGGCCTGCATGATGTCCGGGCGCAACCTGAGCAGGTCGGCCGGTGCGGCGGGCATGGCTGCGACCCGCAGGGTGGGCATCCGCACGAGCGCGCCCTGCGGCGCAACCAGGGTCGCGGTGATCGGATCCGCCCCCGGCGCGAGACCGCGCAGCAAGGCGATCTGGCCGGTGTAGGTGCTCACCTCAAGCTGCGCGTCGGGAATGCGGGCGCGCACATTCTCGGCGAGCCGCCGGGCGTCAGCGGCGTCAGCTGGCGCGGCGATGCCGGCGGCGGCGCTCTGGTCGACAATGGCTGCAAGTTCCAACGATGCCGCCGCGGCGTCACGCAGGATCTGCCGGCGGTTCTGGGCCAACCGCAGGTTCACATAGGCCTGGGCGATATCGCCGGTGAGCGCGACCTGAGCGGCGCGCACCTCCTCCATCGCCGCGCGCGCAGTGCTTCGCGCGCCCTCCGCCGCGGCCTCAAGGCGGGGAAACAGCGGGATCTCCCACGCCACCTGGGGACCGCCGGCGGCATACATCTGCCGATCTTCCTGAACGATCTGTCGCTGCCCGCCGCCGGTGATGAAGGACTGGAAGGAGCCGACAAGCGGAGGGCCTTCGATGACTTCGGTGTACTCGCCGCGCGCGCCGAGGGCGACAATGGGAGCGTATGCCGCAACGGTCTGGTGCGACAGGGCGCGTGCTTCCTTGACCCTCAGCACAGCCTGTCGCAGCGGGATGTTGGCGGCGACGGCCTCAGACACGAGACGGTCAAGCAGAGGATCGTTGAAACCGCGCCACCAGGCTGACATGTCGGACGCGGCAGTGTGTGCGTCCACGGGCATGGAGCCGGCCGACTGCTGGGGCAGGTTGTAGAACGCAGCCGGCAGCGATCCCGGAGCTGGTTTTGCCTCAGGCAGCGTTGAGCATCCGGTGGCGAGCGCGAGGAGGCTCACCCCGGCGAGCTTCGCTCTCGTGCGCCCGCCTGTGCGCAACGGAATTTCGCTGACCATGCCTGTGCTCTCCCATCGGCTGTCGCGGGCGTGCTGCACCCCACCCGGCGCTGCATGTCGCGTTGACTTCGCTGGAGTTCATATTTAGAGAACGAGTGTTCGTTTTATATGCGTCGCAGCAGAAATCGCAAGTCTGCTGCGCACCGCTCCCCAGGCGGACAGACGTCAGCCGGAAAGAACCAAACGCCCATGGCGCGCACAGCAGACCCTGAACTGGCTGAACGGCGACGGACCCAGATCCTGGAGGCTGCCCTGCAGTGCTTTCGCAGGCGGGGCTTCCATCTCACCACCATGAACGAAATCTGCGCTGCGGCCGGGCTCTCCGCCGGCGCCCTCTACCGCTACTACCCCGCCAAGACCGACCTGATCCTCGCGATCGCAGAGGACCAGCACAGGGCGCTTGAGGAGCTGATCGTCGACATTCGCACTGGCGAAGATCTGATGGCCGCCCTCGCCCAGGTTGTGAACCATGCGATGCAAATCTATGGCGATCCTCACCAATCTCCGCTCGTCGCCGATGTGATGGCTGAAGCGATGCGCGATCCTGAGTTGCGCAGCCGCCTTGGCGGCCAAAGGCAGCGCACCCGCACCCACCTCGCCGCCGCGATCGCGAGGGCGCAGGCTCTGGGCGAAGTGGCGGACGACCTCTGCCCCGACTCCGCCGCTCAGGTGATCACCGCGGTGATCGACGGCCTGGGGCTGCGGCTGGCCTTTTTCGGTCAGGGCGACGCCGTCAGCGTTGCAGCGGAATTGACCTCTTTCATCCGCCGCTACCTCACGCTGCGTACGCCCTCATCCGTTTCGCATCTGCGAACGAATAAAAAAGAAGTGCAGGAGACATCGCAATGACCGACCTACCCGAACGGCGCCGGATCCATCCGGTCGCGATCGCCGGGGCTGCAGTGGCGGTCGTCGGAGCGGGGGTGTATTTCCTGACCCACGCGGGCGACCAGGAGCCCTCCGGGCAGGCGCAGGCGACCCAGACCCGGCAGGCTTTGGCCGTGACCGTCGCGCGTGTGGAGACGCGCACGTTTGCGCGGCGAATGCCGCTTGCCGGCGAAGCCCGCCCGCGCGACGACGTGCGCGTGTTCGCCCCGTCAGCCGGCATTCGGGTTCTCGAGGTGCTGGCCGATGAGGGAGATGTCGTGCGGCAGGGCCAGCCGCTCGCCCGTCTCGATCAGGCGCTCGCCGGCGCCCAGACCCAGAGTGCAGACGCACAGGTCGCCCGCGCCGAAGCAGGCCTGAAAGAGGCTGAAGCCGGGTCGGTGCGCGCAGCCGGCGATTTCGAACGCGCCAACGCCATCAGGGATACCGGCGCTCTCTCGGCGGAGGCCCTCGCCTCGCGCCGGGCTGCAGCGGATGCGGCCGGCGCGCGGTTGGACGCAGCGCGCGCCGAACTCGCGGCCGCCAGAGCCGCGCGCGCCGCGCTGGCGGCCCGACTTGGCGGCGGCTATCTGCGCGCGCCCCGCTCTGGTCTGGTCATCAACCGCACTGTGCAACCCGGACAGATGGCGGATGGCCAGGCGCTGTTCCGGATCGCGGGAGACAATCGGCTGGAGGTGGCTGCTGAGGTCGCCGAGGCGGACATCCTGGCGCTTCAGAAGGGCCAGCCGGCGAAATTCTTTCTGGTCGACGGCTCAGAGATCAGCGCCACGCTGCGTCGCCCGCCCGCAGCCATCGACAGCCGCACCCGCACGGGTTCAGCGGTGTTCGATCTGCCGCGCGACGCGCGCCTGCGCGCCGGCATGTTCCTGCGCGGCGAGACCAGGCTGGCGCCGCGCGAGGCGCTCGCGGTGCCGGCGAGCGCCGTCCTCTATGACGGACCGGAAACCGTTGTCTACGTGGTGGATCAGGACAATCGTGCGCGACGCACCGTCGTCGTTGCGGGCGTGCAGGACCGCGAGCACATAGCCATTGAGCGGGGACTGGCCCGCGGTCAGACCGTTGTCGCGGGCGGCGGCGCTTTCCTGGCGGATGGCGACATTGTTCGTCCGGTGGCGCCACAGGTCGCCGCACCGGACGTCGCCCAGGTCGAGGCCGAAGGTCGAGGAGGCTAGGAGAGCAGCATGAGCGCCTGGAACATATCGGCCACCGCCATCCGCAATCCGATCCCGCCGATCGTTTTGTTCCTGGTTCTGATCGTCGCGGGTCTGACGGCCTACTTCCGCCTGCCAATCAACCAGCTGCCCAACGTCGAGTTTCCTGAGTTCAACGTTGTCGTTGCGCAGGCCGGAGCAGCGCCGGCTGAACTCGAAAGCCAGGTCGCCCAGCGCGTCGAAGGGGCGCTCTCCGGCGTCAACGGGGTCAAGCGGATTTCATCAACCCTGACGCCGGGTCAGGCGAGTTTCAATGTCGAACTTCAGATCGGCGCCGACTTACCCCAGGCGATTGACGACGCCCGCGATGCGCTGTCACGGGTGCGCGCAGAGCTGCCGGCGGACATAGAAGAGCCGGTGATCACGCGCGACGATGCTGCGTCGGACCCAATCGGCTACTACTCGATAGACTGGCCTGGAAAGAGCCCGGCGGAGCTGTCCTGGTTCATAGACAACACGCTCGCGCGCGACCTTCTCTCGGTCAAGGGCGTCAGCGCCATCGAGCGCGTTGGCGGCGCGGACCGCGAGGTGCGCGTTGACCTCGATCCGCAGCGCCTTCTGGCGCTTGGCGTGACTGCGGACGATGTCAGCCGGCAGTTGCGCGCAGCCAATGTCGATCTGCCGGCCGGACGGGCGGATGTTGGCGGGCAGTCCCAATCGATCCGTGCTCTGGCGAGCGCCGGGAGTGTTGAAGAGCTCGCGGAAACGAAGGTCCTGCTTCCCGATGGCCGCGCCGTACGGCTCGGCGATCTAGGGATGGTGCAGGATTCCGCGTCTGACCTGACCAGCATCTCCCGCTACAACGCGGCTCCCACTGTCACCTTCATGATCCAACGTGCGAAGTCTGCGTCTGACGTGCATGTGTTCGACGCAACGGCGGAGCGGCTGAAGCGGCTTGAGGCGGCCAATCCGGGCCTGTCCTTCCGCCTGATCGCGACACCCGTCGAGTTTATCAAGGGCATGCACAAGAGTTCGATCGCAGCCCTGATTGAGGGCGCGCTGCTCGCCGTGCTCGTGGTGTTCCTTATCCTGCGCGACTGGCGCGCGACCCTCATCGCCGCGGTTGCAATACCGCTCGCCACCATCCCGACCTTTGCGGCCATTGAGCCCCTTGGCTTCACGCTCAATATGATGACGCTGATCGCACTCAGCCTGGTCGCCGGGGTTCTGGTTGACGACGCGATTGTAGAGATTGAGAACATTGTGCGCCACATGCGCATGGGCAAATCAGCTTACCAGGCCTCGCTGGAAGCAGCCGATGAGATAGGTCTTGCTGTCGTCGCGACTTCGGCCGCAATCATCGCGGTGTTTTTGCCTGTCAGCTTCATGTCGGGTGTGAACGGTCAGTTCTTCAAGCAATTCGGCATCACTGTCGCCATAGCGGTGTTCATCTCGCTGCTGGTGGCGCGCCTCATCACCCCGATGATGGCGGCTTATTTCCTGAAGAACGATCACAGGGAAGAAAAGCACGGCGCGATGACCGGATGGTACCGCGACGCGCTGAGCTTCTCGATCCGGCGGCCCGCGATCACCTTCTGCGCCGGTATTGGCGTGTTCATCCTGTCGCTTGTTCCGGTCGTGACCGGCATGGTGCCCGGTACGTTTCTGCCGCGTCTGGATAATGGCATGCTCTCCATGAAGGTGGAGTTCACGCCAGGCACGCCGCTTGCCCACGCGGATCGCACGCTCCAGGACCTGGCAGCCGAGATCCGCAAGGATCCTGACATCGAAGGCGTGTTCACATCGGTGAGCGGCCCGTCCGGCGCGGCCACCGCGGCCAGTATCAACATCCAGCTGGCTCCCCGCGAAGAGCGCGACCGCGCCGCCCATGAGATTCAGGATTCGATGCGCCAACGTCTGGCTGGCGTCGCCGACGTGCGCACGTCCTTCCTCCAGTTCAACGGCCCCTCGCGTGGCCAGGACATCGAACTGGACTTCGTTGGCGACGATCCCGTCAAGGTGAAGGCAGCCGCCGACGCGCTGGTGCAGCAGATGAAGTCCATAGACGGGCTGGTTGATGTGAAATCATCCGCCAATCTGCAGCGCCCGGAGATTCACATCACACCGCGCGCTGAGGCGGCGGCGGCGGCTGGCGTATCGCCGGGCGCGCTCGCCAGCGCGGTGCGTATCGCCACCAACGGCGACATTGATCGCAACCTCGCTAAGTTCAATCTGGCGGACCGGCAAGTGCCGATCCGGGTGCGGCTGCGCGACACGGCGCGCGCTGATCTGGAGACCATCCAGGCGCTGCGCGTGCAGACGACAACTGGCGCCACAGTGCGCCTCGACAGCGTGGCCGATGTCGCGTTCCGCCTTGGCGAAGCCACGATCGAGCGCCGCGACCGCCAGCGCAAGGTCACAGCGATGGCGAATGTCGTCGGCATGGAGATCGGCGATGCTTTGGAACAGGTGCTGGAGCTGCCTGCGGTGAAGAACCTGCCGCCCGGCGTCCAGCTGCTCAAATCCGGCAACTCCGAACAGATGGAGGACCTTACCCGCGATTTCGCCACTGCGTTGTTCTGGGGCGTTCTGCTCATCTATGTGGTGCTTGTCCTTCTTCTGAAAGACTTCTTCCAGCCGGTGACAATTATGACCGCCCTGCCCCTGTCGGTCGGAGGCGCATTTGTCGGACTCCTGCTCGCCAATCAGCCCATGTCGCTGTTCGTGTTCATCGGCTTCGTGATGCTGATGGGAATCGTGTGCAAGAACTCCATCCTCCTCGTCGATTTCGCCATTGAGCAGATGCACAAGGGCGTTTCGCGCAATCAGGCCCTGCTTGAAGCGGGCATGAAGCGGGCGAGGCCGATCATCATGACCACCATTGCGATGTCGGCGGGCATGATCCCCGCCGCGGCTGGCTGGGGGGTGGACGGGGCCCTGCGCCAGGGGATGGGTGTTGCTGTCATCGGTGGTCTTTGGATGTCGACCATCCTGTCGCTCGTCTATGTGCCTGCTGTCTTCGTTTTGATCGACCGGCTGGAAAAGACGGTCAAGCCGGCTCTCGCGCGCCTGACGACACGCGGGTCGCAGGAGGTAAAAATTCAGCCGGCTGAATAGTTCCAGTCGAGCATCAGATCAGCGGCCGCATCAAGGACCGCGGCGGCATCCAACCGATACACGCGGTAGAGATCCGGCAAATCACCGGTCTGACCGAAGTGCTCTACGCCGAGTGCGCGCACACGGTGGCCGCAGACACCGCCAAGCCACGACAAGGCGGCGGGGGCGCCGTCCAGCATGGTGATGAGCCCGGCGTTGCGGTCGAGTTCACCGAGCAGTGTTTCTGCGTGGGACCTCGCGCGTGCGCCATGAGTCCAGCGGCTCCGTCCAGCCATCGTCCAGTCACGGTGGAGCAGGTCCGGCGAGGTGACGGCAAGCAGCCCTGCGCCGGGCATGTCTTCCTGCAAGGCCTGCCAGGCTTCAAGCGCCTCCGGCGCGATCGCGCCGCAATAGGCGATCGCCAGCCCTGCCCCGTGCACCGGCTTGCGCAACCAGTACGCGCCTCTCAGGGCCTCTTGGGTCCAGGCGTCATCGGTTCGGACCGGTTGATCGATCTGGCGGGTGGACAGACGCAGATAGACGCTGTCGCCGACCGGCGCCTGGATCTGAATCAGCGCCTGACGCAGCATCAGCGCCAGTTCATCGGCGAAGGCGGGCTCAAAGCTTGTGAGGCCGGGCTGTCCCATGCCGATCAGCGGCGTAGAGATTGACTGGTGGGCGCCGCCCTCAGGGCCGAGGGTAAGACCGGACGGCGTGGCCGCCAGAATGAAGCGCGCATCCTGGTAACAGGCATAGTTCAGCGCATCGAGTCCGCGCGCGATGAAGGGGTCATACAGGGCGCCGATCGGCAGCAGGCGCTGACCGAACAGAGATGAGGACAGTCCGAGTGCGGCCAGCATCAGGAACAGATTGTTTTCGGCGATCCCGAGTTCGATGTGCTGCCCCTCCGGACGGGCGGCCCAGGTCTGCGGGCTGGCGATCCGCCGCGACTTGAACACGTCCTCGTCCTGTGACCGTGCAAACAGGCCGCGCCGATTGACGAACCCGCCGAGGTTGGTCGAGACGGTCACGTCCGGGGAAGTCGTCACAAGAGCGGCGCTGAGCGGGGTGTCAGCGCGTGCAAGGTCGACGAGGATCTTGCCGAAGGCTGCCTGGGTTGATTGACGCCGGTCAGAAGGACACGGAAACTGTCGCCAGGGCGGTACATCGATGGCTGCTGGAGTGAACCGGCGTTTCATGTCTTCCGCGAAAGGCGCGGCTTTGACAAGCGCCTCACAGGCAGCTCGGTGTTTCGGGGCGAGCCCTGCGAAGGCGTCCCACTCGCACCCTTCCGGCACGCCGAGCCGGGCCTGGAACTCCGACATCTGCGCGGGCGTCATCAGGCCGGCGTGATTATCCTTGTGCCCCTGAAACGGCAGTCGCCAGCCTTTGATTGTATAGGCGATGATCAGTTTCGGGCGATCGTCGGCGGCGCACCGCTCGAAACATTCAAGCAGGGTCTCGAGACAATGACCGCCCAGGGTCGTCATCACGTCGGCCAGTGCTGCGTCGTCAAGGGACCCGATCAGGGCGCGGCTGTCGTCGGTGTGGAGATCTGCGAGCAGGCGTTCGCGCCAGGCGGGACCGCCTTCATAGGTGAGCGCCGCATAGAGATCATTGGGACAGGCCTCGATCCATTCGCGCAGCGCCGCCCCACCGGGTCTGGCGAAGGTTTCCCGCTGCAGCCGTCCGAACTTCAGCGTTTCGACGCCCCATCCAGACGTGGCGAAGATGTCATCAAAGCGGTCGAACATCCGCTCGCTGGTTGTGGCGTCAAGACTTTGGCGGTTGTAGTCGACGATCCACCACGTATTGCGGACGTCGTGTTTGTAACACTCGATCAACGCCTCGTAGATGTTTCCTTCATCCAGTTCGGCGTCGCCCAGCAGTGCGATCATGCGTCCGCAGCGCTCCGGCGGGAGACGTTCTTTGACGCGCAGATAGTCCTGAACAAGCGAGGCGAAGGCCGTGATGGCCACGCCGAGCCCGACTGAGCCGGTGGAGAAATCGACGTCGTCCTGATCCTTTGTCCGCGACGGGTAGGACTGCGCGCCGCCGAAGGCGCGGAAGGCTTTCAGCTGATCGACGGTCTGACGGCCGAACAGCGTCTGGATGGCATGGAAGACAGGACTGGCGTGAGGCTTGACCGCGACCCGATCCTGGGGCCGCAGCGCCTTGAAGTAGATCGCTGTCATCAAGGTGGTCATGGAGGCGCACGACGCCTGGTGTCCTCCCACCTTCAGACCATCGCGGCTTTCACGCAGATGGTTGGCGTGGTGGATGGTCCATGCCGCAAGCCACAGGATCCGTTCCTCGATCGTGGCGAGTGTGACGAGGTCCTCTGGTGCGACGACGGGCGTGCGCTTGGAGCGGAGCTTGGTCATGGGGTACAACTACCTGATGCTGGGGAAAAAGGCAGGCCCTTTGCGCGCTGCCGGGGCCCAACCGCGTGACGCCCGCCGCAGCACCCGCCGCGAGCGGAGATCCGCGGCGAAGCGGCCCGCATCTGAACCAAAGGCGCATTTGGACCAAAGGCGCATTTGGACCAAAGGCGCATTTGGACCAAAGGCGCATCTGGACCAAAGGACAGCGCCCGCACCGCGGCTTCCGCGTCGGCCATCCTGGCTCCAGTCGCAGCAGTCAACGCGCCGCAGTAAACGCGCATCAGTCAACGCGCACGGGTAAAAGCGCCGCAGTCGACGCGCCGCGGTGAACCAGCCGCATCCAGGCCACCCCGCCAGAGCAGCCAACCGGACAGGCCGCTCCTGTCACGACGCGGCTCCAAGGGCGGCTGACTGTCTGGTGGGCGCCCCCGGCTGGGAGCCCCGGTGACAGGACCCGTTAGTGCTCTACGTTACGCCAGATCTGCTTGTAGCTGAACCAGAGGAGGCCAGCCAGGATGCCCAGGTAGATCATGACCATCAGTCCGACCTGGCGGCGGATTTCAAGTTTGGGCTCAGACGCCCACGCCAGAAATTCCGCAATGTCTTTCGACATCTGATCGGTGGTCGCCACCGTGCCGTCCGCATAGGCGACGCGATCGTCGGGCAATTGCGGCCCCATGGCGATGAAACCGCCCTTGGGCACCTGCTTTGGGTCACCTGTCCAGAAAGCAGACAGGTCGCCAGGGAAGTAGGGATTGTAGTACTTGCCCGGGGGCACCTCGAGGCCGGCAGGGTCCTGCTCAGGATAGCCAGACAGCAGGGAGTAGATGTAATGCGCGCCGTGGTGGCGCGCTTTGACGATCACAGAGAGGTCAGGCGGCAGGGCGCCGCCATTGGCCAGGCGCGCCTCATCCGTATTGGGATAGGGCGGGCGGAACTTGTCAGAGGGACGCCCCTTGCGGCAGGCAGGTGGCGGTTCCTCACCGGCGCACTCGCCGTTGTAATCGTACACATTGCCGATGAGGTCCCATTCGGACGACACGGCGCGCGCCCAGGGATTCTCATTCGGGTCGACGGGCTTGCCATGACCGGAGCCGAGCTTGATCTCCTCGACGCCATCCTTGTTCATCTCGCGCACGGCATGGAACGGGCCGCCAGGTTCGGCGATGTTGCGGTAGTGGAGATGGTTCATGGAATGGCAGGCCGAGCAGACCTCCCGGTAGACCTGGAATCCACGTTGAACGGCGGCGATGTCATAGCCGCCGAAAGGTTCCTCAAAGTGGAAGTGGACATGGCGCGGCTCCTTGGCCTTGCCGGCCGCGTGGGCCGGCGCGACCAGGAGCAGCGAGGAGGCTGCGACCGCTGAGACGGCGGCCGAGAGCGGCAAAACAAATCGACGCATCATGACGTTCACTCCGCCGCAACCGGTTGCGCCTGCTGAGGCGGCTTTCGCTTCAACACCGAGTCCGCGATTGACGGCGGCGTTTCCTTGGGTTTCTCGACAAGGCCGAGAACTGGCAGAATTGCGAGGAAGTAAGCGAAATAATAGAGGGTCAAAACCCGTGACAGCCACAGATAGGAATTGAGTTTCTCGTCCATCACCATGGGGCTGTCGAGGCCAGGGATCACCGGATCGTTCGGCAGCTTCGCGCCGCACAGGCCAAGCAGGATGCAGGTGAAAAAGAAGATCACGAAGAACTGCTGGGCCAGCGGGCGATAGCGCAACGAACGCACCCGCGACGTATCGAGCCAGGGCAGCGCGAACAACACCAGAAGTGAGCCGAACATCGCGATCACGCCGCCGAGTTTGTCCGGGATCGCCCGCAGGATGCCGTAGAAGGGAAGCAGATACCACTCCGGCACGATGTGGCTTGGCGTCACCAGCGGATCGGCCGGGATCGAGTTGTCCGCATGGCCGAGCATTAGCGGCATGTAGAACACGAAGAGCGCGAACAGCATCAAGAACAGCACGATCGCGAAAGCATCCTTCACCGTGTAGTAGGGGTGGAAAGGAACGGTGTCCTGCTTGACGTTCTTCACGTCGACCCCGGTCGGGTTGTTGTTGCCGGGCACGTGCAGGGCCCACACATGCAGGATGACCAGGCCGGCGATCAGGAACGGCAGCAGGTAGTGCAGCGAGAAGAAGCGGTTGAGCGTGGCGTTGTCGACCGAGAAGCCGCCCCACAGCCACTTGGCAATGCTTTCACCGACAAACGGCACAGCGCCCAGCAGGTTGGTGATCACCGTGGCGCCCCAGAACGACATCTGCCCCCAGGGCAGCGTGTAGCCGAGGAAGGCCGTCGCAATCATAAGGATGAAGATCAGGACACCAATGATCCAGAGGATCTCCCGGGGCGCCTTGTAGGACCCGTAATAGAGCCCCCGGAACATGTGGATGTAGACAGCCAGGAAGAACATCGAGGCGCCGTTGAAGTGGATGGACTGGATCAGCCATCCATAGGGCACATCGCGCTGGATGCGCTGCACACTGGCGAAGGCGTGGTCGACATGGGGCACGTAGTGCATGGCGAGCACCACGCCGGTCAGGATCTGGCAGACGAGGCAGACAGCCAGAATGCCCCCGAACGTATACCAATAGTTGAGGTTCTTGGGCGTCGGGAAATCGACAAAGGAGTCGTGCATCAGACGCACGATCGGCAAACGCGAATCGAGCCACCGCTCGAAGCCGCTCTTGGGATTGTAGGTCGAAGGTCCGCTCATCGGTTCAGCCCACTTTGATCACAGTGTCGGAGACATAGGCGTACGGCGGCACTTCCAGGTTCTTCGGCGCCGGGCCTTTGCGGATGCGGCCCGACACATCGTAGTGCGAGCCGTGGCAGGGGCAGAACCACCCTTTGTAGTCGCCTTCATTGACGAGCGGCACGCACCCCAGGTGCGTGCACACGCCGACAAGAACAAGATATTCCGGCTTCAGCTGGCCGTCGGGCCCGGCGATCAGCCGCTGGGCGTCGGTCTGCGGATCGCGCAATACTGCAGCGTCGTCCTGGGCGGCCGCGGCGATCTGTTCCGGGGTGCGGTGACGCACGAAGATCGGCCGGCCGCGCCACAGCACGGAGATCTGACTGCCGAGCTCGGCTTTGGACATGTCGATCTCGACGGACGCCAGCGCCCGCGTGTCGGCTGCAGGATTCATCTGATCGATGAACGGCCACGCCAGGGCTGCCGCACCGCCTGCGCCCACCGCCGCAGCGGCGATATGGATAAAGTCGCGTCGCGACGGCTCGGCCGGCGCGCCCACACCATCGGCTTTGGTGTCAGCCACGTGAAAACCCCCGATAAGGCCCCCGCCCCGCGGCCCGCACACGGGCGGCGCGCCGCAGCGAAACCGGCGGAGTTGTGCTGTAAGCTAATCTGGTTCGCAAGCAGGACTTTGCAAGAAACACCCCCGCAATGCAGATGAGCCGCCGATGCAGCTGATCGCCTATCAGCCCGATATCCCACAGAATGTGGGCGCACTCACCCGATTGGCGGCCTGTTTCGCCACGCCGCTGCACATCATTGAGCCCTGCGGCTTCCCCCTGACGGACAGGGCTTTGAGGCGGGCCGCGCTCGATTACGGGGGCATCGCGCGCGTCGCGCGCCATGATTCGTGGGCCGCCTTCCTGGCTGCCCCCGAGCGCGCCTCCGGCCGCCTGGTGCTGCTGACGACGCGCGGCGCGACCCGGCTCGACGCCTTCACATTTGCGCCGCACGATCTGCTGCTGCTTGGACGCGAGAGCGCCGGTGTTCCAGAGGCGGTTCATGCAGCAGCCGACGCCCGCGTCGTGATCCCGCTGGCTCCGGGCGCCCGCTCACTCAATGTCGCGATGGCCGGCGCGATCGCGCTGGCCGAGGCGCATCGCCAGACCGGCTGGCGTCTTGAGGGGGCCGGTGCGCCCGCCACCCCCGCCGATGCTTGAGGCGGCCGTCGGCCTGGGGCGCCCCTGCCTGCCCGCCCAGGTCGCAGGGGGCGTCTAGGGCTGCGGCGCGACTTTCATCACCACGGACCAACCAATCACCAGGAGCGGCCAATCACCAGGAGCGGCCAGCCACCGGCGCCAGCCGACCCGCACACCGGCGTCATCTCCAGCATCGGGCCTTTCTCCTGGCGCATGGTCGGCTAGAGTGCCAGTGGGATCACCAGACCCCAGCGCGGGCCGCAGGGAGGTCTGGTGTCGACTATGTCTGTTGAAAGGAAAGGCTGCATGACGAAGCAACGGTTGGCCGGCGCGGCCGCGCTGGCGCTCCTTTTTCTCGCCCCGGCGCGGGCGGCGGAGGGCATGTGGACGTTTGACGCCTTTCCAAGGGCCGCGATGGCGAAACAGTTCGGCTGGGCGCCCGACCAGGCATGGCTTGATCGCGTCCAGGGGGCGGCGGTGCGCCTGTCGAGCGGCTGCTCCGCCTCGGTTGTGTCGAAGGAGGGTCTTGTCCTGACCAACTGGCACTGCGTTGTGGGATGCGCAGGCGACCTGTCGAACCCACAGACCGATCTTGTCAAGAACGGGTTCACCGCCATGGCGCGCGAGGACGAAAAAGTCTGTCCGGGCGTCGAGGCGGACATTCTGGCCTCGATCAGTGACGTCACTGCGCGCGTGCGCGACGCCATGGCCAAGGCTGGCCCTGCAAATGCGGCCAAGGCGCGCGATGGGGAAATCGCCACCATCGAGAAGGAAGCCTGCGCCGAGCGGCCGATCAACCGCTGCGAAGTCGTCGACCTGTACCGCGGCGGTCAGTTCAAGCTCTATGTCTACAGAAAATACTCCGATGTTCGCCTGGCCTTCACCCCTGAGCAGGCGATCGGATTCTTCGGCGGGGACCCGGACAATTTCAATTTCCCGCGTTTCAATCTGGATGCAGCTTTCCTGCGGCTCTACGAAAACGGGGCGCCGGCTGCAACGCCGATTCATCTGGGATGGCGCAGGGACGCGCCGTCTGAAGGCGAAGCTGTCCTGATCGCGGGCAATCCTGGGTCGACCGGGCGGCTGAAGACACAGGACCAGCTCGCACTTGACCGTGATTGGGTCATTCCGACCCGACAGCTGATCCGGGCGCAACTGCGAGGACGTCTTTATGAGTACGCCAAGCTTTCGGAAGAGAACCGGCGGCACTCTGCAGATCTGATCTTCTCGGTGGAGAACAGCTACAAGGCGTTCCAGGGCCGATGGCGCGCCCTCTCCGATCCTGCGTTCATGGCGGCGAAGCGGGCTGAGGAGGATCGTCTTGTCGCCGCCCTGCGCAGCAATGCGCGCCTGAGACGCGAAGTGGGCGATCCGTGGGCGGATATGGCAAGGGCGGTCGAGGCGAATGAGGAGCTGTTTATCGCACACGACATGCTCGAGGCGCGCGCCGGCTCAATCTCCACCCTGTTCGGCTATGCGCGCACCCTGGTGCGCGCCGCCGAGGAGCGCACGAAGCCGAATGCGGAGCGCCTGCCGCAGTTTACGGATTCGCGCCTGGAATCGACCGCACGCGCCATCCTCGAGGCGGTTCCGGTCTATCCGGGCATGGAACGGATCGGTCTTGAGCTGTGGCTTGCTCAGGCGCGCGAACTGATGACGGTAGATGATCCCGCCGTGCAGCGTTTGCTTGGCAGGGACAGCCCCGAAGCGCTCGCCCAGCGCCTCATCGCTGGCACAAAACTCGCTGATCCCGCCGTACGCAAGGCGCTGTGGGACGGCGGCGCCGCCGCGATTGCGGCGTCGGATGACCCGCTGATCCGCTTTGCGCGCGCCATCGACCCGGATGCGCGGGCGGTGCAGGCGGCGTTTGAAACGCGGGTGGCCGGGCCAATGGCTGCGGCGGCCGAGCGCATTGCCCAGGTGCGGTTCCGGCTGCTCGGCGCGGCGGTCTACCCTGACGCAACGTTCACCTTGCGGCTGACCTACGGCGCGGCTGAGGGATGGATCTATCAGGGCCGCACGACTCCTGCCTTCACGCGCCTTGGCGGGCTGTTCGAGCGGGCGACCGGGGCCTATCCCTTCGAGCTGCCGCAGCGCTGGCTGGACGCCAAACCGCGCCTTGCGCTCGATACGCCGTTCAATATGTCGAGCAGCAACGACATCATCGGCGGCAACTCCGGCTCGCCGGCGATCGACCGTGAGGGCCGCGTGGTCGGCGCCATATTCGACGGCAACATCCACTCGCTCGGCGGCGATTACGGCTACGACGCCCGGATCAACCGGGCTGTCACCGTGCTGACGCCGGCGATCTCAGAGGCGCTGCGCAAGGTCTATGGCGCGCACCGTCTGATCGACGAAGTGGAGGCGGACGGCTGAGGCTGGCCGCAACCGCGCGCGGCGGGTGGGCCGCGCCGGTTGCGGGCGCGTTGGTGCTGCAGTGACGTGACCTGCATCGAGAGCTGCATCGAGAGCTGCTCTGCGGTCTGAGCCTGGACCTGGAGCAGTCGGGATTCGGGCCGGTCACAACGGAACCGATCAGGACCTGGCCGGTCACGGGTGGGCCCGGGAGCTGGCAGCGGCATTGGGGGCCGCTCCGGGTGACGGCGCGGCCGGGGTGAGAGCAGACGTCGCGCCGCCAGGGTCATCGCGGGCCTGGCGGGCTGCCCCCAAGCTTGCCCTTCAGCTGGTGCAGGGTGTCATGATGTGTGAGTTCCAGGTGCAGCGGAGTCACCGAAATGCGACCCTCATAGATCGCCCGCAGATCGGTGCCCTCCGGCGGGTTTGACAGGCGCCCCTGAAACCCGAACCAGAAGTAATCATTGCCGCGCGGATCAGTGCGGCGCTCCGCCGTGACGATCCGGGCGTCGCGATGGCCCTGACGGGTAACTTCGACCGCATCAACGTCCTCCGGTTCGCGGTCCGGAAAATTGACGTTCATCACGACGTCGCGTGGCCAGCCTATCTCCACCAGACGGCGTACGATGCCCGGACCGAAATGCTCGGCGGTCGCCCAGGGAAGCGACTGGGGAGCACGGAAGTTCTTCGCCTGGCTGAGGGCGATGGACGGAATGCCGAACATCATGCCCTGCAGGGCGCCGGCGATGGTGCCTGACAGGGTGACGTCATCGGCGATGTTCTGGCCGGCATTGACGCCGGACAGGACAAGATCGGGTCGAACGCCCCCCATCAGCTCCAGCACTGCAAGTTGCACGCAGTCCGTGGGGGTTCCCGAAATCGCAAAGCGCTTTGGCCCGGCTTCGCGCACCCGGATCGGATCTGAAATGGTGAGCGCGCGCGACGCCCCGGACTGTTCGAGTTCAGGGGCCGCAACCCAGACATCCTGTGACAGGGTCTGGGCGATACGCTCCAGGATCGCCAAACCTGGCGCGTGCACGCCGTCATCATTGGTCACAAGGATTCGCATCATCCGCCCGCCTGCTGAGCGGCGGGGGTAGCACTCTGCGGCCCGGAGCGGAAGCGCGCCGAGCCGTCACAGGCGAGCCGCCCCGGGCCTCCCCGGCCACGCGCCATGCCAGCCCCGGCAGGGACTGGCGTACCTGTCCGGCCCGGCTGATCGACAGGGTGTCAAGACTGGATCCGCAGATGGGCAAACCGGTTGCGCGGATGGCGCAGGCTCACGTCGCAGCGCCGATCCAAGTCATCTGTTGAGGCAGAAGCCGGCGCCGACCGCCCGGGCGGACGTGGCCAAGCGCGCTGGTCGCCGGCAGATCCGGCAAGGCTATGCGCCTCGACCTTTCAGCGCTGCAGCAAGATCATCAAGAAGCTTCGGCCACGCGGCGCTGACGTCAAGAACGCCGCCATCGGGGTGCGGGGATTCAAAGCGGGCGGCATGCAGCAGCAGCCGATCGACGGGCTGGCCCGCAACCAGAAACAGACCGCCATACTTCTGATCGCCCACGATCGGGTGACCCTCGTTGGCGAGATGGGCGCGGATTTGGTGCATGCGTCCTGTCACAGGGCGCACTTCAAGGAGACTCGCATCGCCGCCCGCGGTGAGCACGCGATAGTGCGTCATAGCCGCCTCCGCATGCGGATCATCTGGCCGGGTTGCACGCATGGCGTCGAAGCCGCGCGGATCGCGCACGCGCTTCAGCGGCGTTTCGATCACGCCGTCCCCCTCAAGCCGGCCGCTCACCACGGCGACATAGGTCTTTCGGGCCTGCCGCGCAGCGAGCGCCTTGCCGAGAAAACCGGCCGCCGGATAGGTGCGCGCGGCGATGATCACCCCTGACGTCTCGCGGTCAAGGCGATGAATGAGCTTCGGCCGCTTGCCATTCGACTTTGCAAGCGCCCCAAGAAGGACGTCGAGGCTCTTGATCGCGTGCGCCCCGGCCTGAGAGGAGAGCCCGGAGGGCTTGTTGAACGCATAGACGCTGGCGTCCTCGTGGACGATCAGGCTGCGCATGTAGTCCCGGTCGGCGGCGCTCAGCGCGATGGCCGTCTGATTTGCGACATGTTTCATGGTCGGGCCTTGCGCAGATGAGCGAACCTTTCGAGCCGGGCTTTGATCTCTTTCTCCCGTCCCCGGTCCGTCGGCTCGTAAAATGTCTGCCGGGCCATGGCGTCGGGAAAATAGCCCTGCCCGGAGAATCCTTCCGGTGCGTCATGGTCGTAAACATAGCCGGCTCCGTACCCGAGATCGCCCATCAGTTTGGTGGGGGCGTTGAGGATATGGGCAGGCGGCGCCAGCGATCCGGTTTCGCGCGCACAGGCCTGGGCGCGTTTCCATGCGGTGTAGGCGGCGTTCGATTTCGGCGCGGTGGCAAGATGGATGACTGCATGGGCCAGGTGGAGCTCGCCTTCCGGGGTCCCGAGAAAGTGGTAGGCGTCCTTAGCTTCATTCGCGATCATCAGGGCTGTTGGATCGGCAAGTCCGATGTCTTCGGAGGCGGCGCGCACGAGCCGGCGGGCGATGAACAATGGATCCTCCCCGCCCGCGATCATGCGCGCAAGCCAATAGAGAGCAGCATCAGGATCAGAGCCACGGATCGCCTTGTGCAGCGCGGACACAAGGTTGTAATGCTCCTCGCGGTCCTTGTCGTAAGCGGGGGCGCGCTTGTGCAGCGCGTGTGCGAGATCGGCGGAATCGAGGGCGGTCTGGGATGCGATCGCGAAAACTTCTTCCGCGAGCGTCAGAAGATAACGGCCATCACCATCGGCCATATCACACAGGGACGCGCGCGCCTGAGCGGTTAGGGCCAGCGGCCTGCCTTCCAATTCTTCCGCCCGCTGAAGGATCTGCTCGAGGGCGCGTTCATCCAGCCGTCGCAGGACCATGACCTGGGCGCGCGACAGGAGCGCGGCGTTGAGTTCGAAGCTTGGGTTTTCCGTCGTCGCCCCGATCAGTGTGACAACGCCCTCCTCGACGTACGGCAGGAAGGAGTCCTGCTGGGCGCGGTTGAAGCGGTGAATCTCGTCAACGAAGAGCAATGTCCCCTGCCCGGCGAGGCGGCGCGCCTTGGCCGCCTCGAAGGCCTTTCGCAAATCGGCCACCCCGGAAAACACCGCAGACACAGTCTCAAAGGCCAAGCCTGTTTCCTTGGCGAGAAGGCGCGCGATGGTTGTCTTGCCGACCCCTGGCGGCCCCCACAGGATCATTGACGCAAGGCGGCGCTGGGCCAGCATGCGTCCGATCGGCCCGTCAGCGCCGAGCAGGTGATCCTGCCCGACGACGGCTGCAATGCTGGTCGGGCGCAGGCGGTCTGCCAGCGGACGCGGGGCGGCCCTGTCCAGTCCAGCGGCTTCAAAGAGATCGGCCATGGCTCCCTCGCTAGCGGTTGGCGCGCCCAAACGCCAGCCCCCTTCAGGCCAGGTCCTGGAGAACGCGGGACCCGGTTGATGTCTTCCGGAGCAGACCCTGGCCATCGTGACACGGGCCGCCGCTGCGGCGTCAGAACCGCGCAACGCCTTCCAATCGTCGACCACGCCGCTCGATGGCGATGCGCGTGGCGCCGCTTGCGGCCGTCAGCAGTTGCTCAAGGCGCTGGGTTGTTTCGACCTTCTGTCCGTTGATCTCACGCAGCAGATCGCCGGGCTCAAGCTGGAAGCGTGCGGCTGGCCCGCGGCTTTCGACAACCAGCACGCCGTCCGAGAACGGATCGAGCCCGAGCTCTTCAGCGACCGCTGGCGAAAGATTTATCACCACGGCCCCGTCAAGCGGGCCGTTGGTGCGGATCAGGCGCTGGTCGCGCCGGGGCGTTTCCGGCGGAGCGACGGCGCGCGCGGACAGCGTCAGGGCGCGTCCCTGGCGCAACACTTCGACGCTGACTGTTTCGCCAGGCCGGCGGGTGGCGGCGAGGTAACGCAGACCCTGCTCATCAAACACTTCCTGGCTGTCGACCTTCGTGACCACATCGCCGCGGCGCACCCCGGCGCGCTCTCCCGGTCCACCCGGGAAGAGATCGCTGACCAGAACGCCGACGGGGCGCGCGAGGCTAAGCGTGCGCGCGATGTCGGCGGTCACCGCCTGTCCTTTCACACCGAGCCAGGGCCGCACGACGCGGCCCTCATTGATGGCGCTTTCAACAACACGGCGCACCATCTCGGCTGGAATCGCGAAGCCGACGCCGTTGGAACCACCGCTGCGCGAGTAGATCGCCGTATTGACCCCCATCAGCGCCCCGGCCATGTCGACCAGCGCACCGCCTGAATTGCCTGGATTGATCGCCGCGTCGGTCTGGATAAAAAATGAGAAGTCGCTGATGCCCGTATCCGTGCGCGCCAGCGCCGAGACGATGCCGCTGGTGACGGTTTGGCCAAGGCCGAACGGATTGCCGATGGCAAGCACAAGGTCGCCGACCTCGGTTTTGCTTGTGTCGGAGAATTTCAGGGTCGGCAACTGCTCCGCGCCCGGGTTGATGCGCAGCACGGCAAGGTCGGTGCGCGCATCGGCCAGGATCAGCCTGGCTTCGAACTCGCGCCGGTCCGCCAGCACGACGCGCAGCTGGTCTGCGCCGTCGACCACGTGATTGTTGGTGACGATAACTCCATCGGCGCGCACGATCACGCCGGAGCCAAGCGCATTCTGCACCCGCTCCGGGGGCGCAGCTTCGCCAAAGAAGCGGCGAAACACGGGGTCATCGGCGAAGGGCGAGCGCCAGGCCTGGCGCACAATGCGCTGGGAATAGACGTTGACCACCGCAGGGGCCGCGCTGCGCACAATCGGCGCGAAGCTTTGCTGGATCTCCGCCTGGCTTGAGGGCAGACGCCGCTCGGCGATCTGGGCATGCGCCGGGATGCATGCGCCGAACATCGCCAGGACTGTGATTGCGGCCCAGAACGCGCGCTGTGTGGCGCGCTGTGAGCGGAAACCCAATGTGCTCATGCCCATGCACCCGCTCCTTCCGGGGTCTGGCGCAGCGGCCTGCTGCGCAGGCATTGCGGCTGCGCCGCAGCGCCCGCCGGGCCGCCCACAGGAGGTCGCCCCTGCTCTGCCTGCCCGTGCCGCGCAAGAGGGGCGACATTGCGGCGCCGCCCTGTCGCTGCATCCGATCGGCGGCGCACATCTGCCCACCCTGGCCGCAGCCTCGCGCGATTCTGCATGCCAAACCTGCATATCGGGCCCTGCTTATCGGGCCCTGCTTATCGGGCCCTGGCGAACTGGCCCTGCTAGGCTGGCCCCTTCTGATACGGTGCAGTGGTCTGTCGACAGGATCAACCGGCCTGGTCAGCTCGATTTATCGGCAGTCTTGAGGTCGAAATCGCTGGCGTCATGCCGCTCATGCAGCTGGCTTGCCGGATCACCCCAGACCCGGTTGACCATGCGACCGCGCTGCACCGCTGGACGCTCGGCGATGCGGTCTGTCCACCGTTGCACGTGCACGTAGTCATTCACCTGCAGGAACTCGCCAGCCTCGTAGACGAGCCCTTTCGCGAGGGCGCCGTACCACGGCCAGACGGCGATATCGGCGATCGAATACTGCGCGCCGCCGAGATAGGGGCTCTCCGCGAGACGACGGTTCAGGACGTCGAGCTGGCGCTTGGCCTCCATGGCGAACCGATCGATCGCGTATTCAATCTTGATCGGCGCGTAGGCGTAGAAATGACCGAAGCCGCCGCCCAGATACGGCGCGGACCCCATCTGCCAGAAAAGCCAGGACAGCACCTCAGCGCGGCTCGACAGGTCGCTGGGAAGGAAGGCGCCAAACTTCTCCGCCAGATACAGCAGGATGGCCCCGGATTCAAACACCCGGGTCGGCGTCGGCGTAGAGCGGTCAAGCAGGGCGGGGATTTTGGAGTTCGGATTGACGTCCACAAAGCCGCTCGAAAACTGATCGCCTTCGTTGATGCGGATCAGCCAGGCGTCGTACTCCGCGCCGGCATGTCCGAGGGCGAGAAGTTCCTCCAGCATCACCGTGACTTTCACGCCGTTGGGCGTGGCGAGCGAATAGAGCTGCAATGGATGGCGTCCCACCGGCAGATCTTTCTCATGCGTCGGCCCTGCGATGGGTCGGTTGATGTTGGCGAACCGGCCGCCGGAGCCCTTCTTCCACTCCCATACCTTCGGCGGGACATAGTCAGGGGGAAAGGCCGCAGGTTCGCTCATGTCCAGTTCTCCAGGGGCGTAACAGGTGCGCCGATACTGTAGGCCAGCCCACGGCGCCGGCAATGGGCGACAAGAGCCCACGATCTCGGGTTGGCTGCTGGCCGGCGGGGGGGCGAGCCGGGGGGCTGTCTGGAGCCTGATCTGACAGTGGGATCCCGCTGCCCGACGCGATTGGGCGACCGCCCGGATCTTGACGCAGGACACGCGCATTGGCGCCCTCGGACCGGCGTCGAAATCGGCGCTGGTCCGCCCAAGGTCAACGAACGAGGCTCAGCCGTGGCCGGCCCGCCAGATGGACAGGGTCCTCAAGCGTCGGCCGGACGGGCCGCCACAGTCGCCCTTGCCGCCCGCCTTTTCTGTTCTGGGCCGAGAGAAGGGCAGTTACGTCAACGACCATCGCATCGCACGTGTCGTCATCCACTCGGGCCCCATGCGTGCGGAAGTGACGGCATACGCCACGCCCTTGCGGTTTCATCCTCACACGCTGCGTGATGAATGTGGGATGTCCGTGTCAGCCGGCAGGTGATCTCTCCTGATCTCAATGTCCGGCGTCGCTGTGTTTCCCTTGGCGGAGGCCGCGTGACCGACCGCTTCGCAGTGAGCTCCTGCGCACCTGTCGGCGCGTGATTTCGCTGTCGCTGCCTTTGGCGCCAGACAAGAGGGCATCGCGCCCATCGCTGAAAGAGGCGTCAGTCGGCGCGCGGGAGCATGCGTCGGAATGCCTGAGACCCATCCTCATCGATGCATGGCGATGTTTCTTGGCGATGGTTCTTGGCGATGGTTCTTGGCGAGGCTCCGGCGGAGCCCGGCATGGGCGGGACAGGGCGTGTTGTGCGGACAGGCACGCGAACCGGCCTCTCGGGCGCCGGCTGCAGCGTCAGCCTGCCGTGCCTGCCGCGCGGCGGGGGGCGCATGCGCCCGTGATGGCCCGCCGGGCCGGGAGAGGAAGACCGGTGGAAAAAGGGCAAGTGGAAAAATCCAGTGGAAAAACCCAGTCGAAAATCCGGCGGAAAAGTCCAGGGGAGAAGCATTTGCGACGCCGTGCCGGCGTTCACTCGGATCAGGCTGTGACCTTTTCGCTCCCTGCTGCCGCCCGTGCGGCTGCGCTTCTTGGCGCGTTCCGTGGTGTGATGCGCTGCCGAAGCAGGCGGCTTCTTCGGCGGCGCATCACATAACACGGACGAGGCGCTTCAGCTGACGACCTGCACGGAGCATCGCTTCGCGACGCCCCGCAGCGGATCGCCCAGAGCTGCTGCAGCGCAGGTAACTCCGTCCCGTGCGATCCGAAGATTGAACCGGCCGTTGGCCCCGTAACGCACAACCCTCACGCCGACGAACTTGCATTGCTGGCCCTCGCCGGCGCAATCCTGCCACTTGCGAAGCTCTCCCGCTGTGAATCGAACCTCGCAGCTCTTGCTTACGCCGGGGCGCGGATCGCCAAGCTGGCGGTAGTCGCACATGAGACTGTCGCTCGCAGTTTTCTGCACCCAGGCGCCGCCCGCGCCATAGCGAACCGTGCGCGTGCCGGGCGCCAGGCATAGCTGCCCCTCGCTGGCGCAGACGACCCATTGCGGAACCTCGTTGCGGTTGAGAAACACGGCGCACCGTTTGGCGACGCCCGGCGCGGGGTCGCCAAAAACCGTGTGACTGCAGTCAGTACCGTTGGCGACTTCCTTTTCAAACCAGGACTGATTGGCGCCGTAGGCGACAGTGCGTGTCCCGGCGAAGTCGCAGCGCTCTCCCTGACCAGCGCAGTCGACGAAGCTCAGTCCTTCCCCGAGATACACTGGGGCTTCACAACGCTTGACCACGTTTGGGGCGGGATCCCGCCCGAATGCAGCGACGCCACAATCCGCGCTGCCGAGGAACGTCTTGTACTCCCATGCCTCGCCGGCGCCGTAGCGCACCGTGCGATAACCTCCGAATTCGCAGCGCCCGCCCTCACTGGCGCACTCCTCGTACAGATAGGTCCCCGGGCTGATGCGCGGGGCGAAGACGGTTGAGTGGATGCCGTTGAGATCGCGCATGTAGCGGGGATGGCTGTCAAAACCCGACTCGAAGCGGATGCCCGTATCGTCGCTGGCCTTCTTGATCTCCTCCCCGCCCGCAACCGCGCCGGCGATGACAAGCCCGACGCCGGCGGCCACCGGATTGAAGGTTGCCCCGGCCACCGTCATGATCGCGGTCGTCAGCGCTGAGGACGCGACGGTGGTGGTGATGACTTCAGCTGCAATCTGCCCGGCATTGGCGTCCTTGGCTTTCCAGCCGGCATAATTCTTGATGGCGTCGACGCCATAGCTGACGCCCACCCCCACGCCCACCCCGACGCCGGCCTGCAGCACCTGCGCACCGGCCGAGGTTGAACTCATGACCTTCAGCCCCCCATTTCTGACGTAGTTCATCTTGTCATACGCAAGCCGGCCGGAGGCCATCTTATCGAAGCCGGTCTCGCCCATCGTGACCCCGCTCTCACCGGCGACGGTCTTGGCGGCCTGCGCCGGACCGGATGCAGATCCAGCGGCAGACGATGGGGCGTTCTTCAGAACGGCGGCTGTTTGATCCAGTCCAACCAATCCCATCATACGCCGCAATCGCAGCAGCTCTGTCGCCTTCGCCGCTTCACCACTGGTGCCGGCGATGGCGTTGACGATCTTGGCCTGCGCCTCGCTGCACTCCTGCGGCATCTTCACTATGCCATGCATGTGGTAGAATATAATCCGGCACCAATCATCTTTTGTTGTTCTCTGCCGCCCATCATTGGCGCTCCCATCATGCGCGTACCAAAGGCCTGTTTCCTGATTGCGGATCTTGAAATAGCTAAGACTGCTGGGTGAAAACCAAAGTTCATAGTGCATGCCATCTATACCGGTAATCAGATGGCTGCTGTACATGAATTCGCCCCAACACTCAGGAATACGCACGTTGTCGCCGTAAATGTAGCGCACCCGGCACCACTCCTGTCTGGAGGTGCTCCGCCCGGCTTCATTCGCCCCGCGATTGGCGGATCCATTCTGGGCAAACCACCAGCGCTGCCCGGAGTTTCCTTCGGCGGAATTGATAACGGAATATTTGTGACGCAGGAGATTGTCCGTCCACTCAGCGATTTCGAGGCTTCCGCCAGAGGGACTGACGAAGATCTTGGAGTCGACGACCTGCTGTTGGGCATGGGCGCTGCAGGCAAGTCCCGCCGCCATGGCAAAGGCGGCGACGGCCATGCGACGCAGCCGCTCGGCGAGCCGACCTCTGGCTTGCCTCGATCCGCCGCCATGAATCCCTGCGCCGCCGCGCTGAACTGCTGACATCGCACTTCCCCCGACTTCGATCTGACCAGCAGCCTTCGCATGCCGCTGACGATGCGTGTGTGCGAAGCATGCTTGGCAAGGATTGGCGACAGGTCCACCCCCAGATCTGGGTATGCGCCTGCGCGCAGCCGCACCGGGCAAGTCGGCGACCCGTCGCATGTGTCTGGCCTGAGGTATTTGGCAGGTGGGATTTGCCTGGTCATAACACGCCGCGCTGTTGGGCCAGACCATAGGGACGCCGTCAGTGATTTCTTTCAACGCCACGACCCCGAAGTCCTTCAGCGCCCGGCTGGATCTGCACGCATCGGTAAACGGCGGTGGGGGGGCGGCTTTGCACAGCAGATTCAGGCGCGCGGCGCACGGCTGTCGGGGCGGCACATGGCTGCATGATCCCTGGCGTTAGCCGATATGACGGCGCCAGGCGGGGAGCAGCGCCCTATCCACACTGGCGCTCAGGATCGCCTCGGCCGCATGCAGCGGCGCGAGGCTGACCGACTGTGTTTCCCATCCCATGTCGGCTGGCGTGCCCGCCACCCGCTCGGCGACGTAGATACGCGCGACGGAGGTGGGTGGCTCTACGTCGTCGAGCCAGGCAAGGATCCGGACGTACAGACCGATCTCCGCGAAGGCTTCCCGGATCGCGGTCTGCTGGAGCGACATGCCGGGCTCAAGGGAACCCGTCGGAAAGGTGACCTCATAGCAGCCGAACTGATTGGTCGGATGCACCAGCCAGATCCGCCGATCCTGTTCGACGATTAGCACGCCGGCGCTTCGCTCGTTCGCAGTTCCGGCGCCAGTCATTGCGAGGGGGCTTCCAGACTCCTGGGCTGCAACAGCGTCATTCTGCCCCGCGACAGCGCGCCAGCCGGCTGTGCCTGTCGGGGGCTTCCGGCCCGACATATCACACCCATTGAGGCGCTGGGGCGCAGGCGACCCTGGCGTCCAGGTCGCCACCGCCGAAGCGTCGGCCCAGGTCTGCGGCGATGTGGCGGCGGATGGACGCCAGATGGTTACGCCCTGCCCGTGATCGTTCAGGCGGGGGTGTGCTATGGGCTGAGGGGAAGTGGACACAGACACCCTGGGTTGCTTCGACGAGGCCGCTGGACGTTACTGCCCGGCCCCTGCGCCAACCAGAGGCTCTTGCTCCGCGGCCCCGATCCCGGCGTCATGAAACCGCAAACAGTCCCACGGATGCAACTGCCTGACGTTGGCGGTGGCGCGCTCGGCCAGGCAGGATTGCCTCACAGGCGGGATCTCGCGATGATTGGAGTTGCGACCGGGCGGGTGCTCCGGTCCCGACGGCCAAGCCATCCTGACTTGGCTGACGTTTGCGCACAGACCCGGAAAGGACGCGTCGGCGATGTGGATGTTATCACGCTACGGATTTTTCAGCATCGTCCAGAAACCCGAAGACTGCAGCCGCGGAACGCTGACAGTGCGCGCACGGGTCAGGGAGGATCTGGACGCGCTGCGCGACCATATGATGAAAAACCTTGGGCCCACCACTGAAACCACCGATACGGACTATAGGTTTCGCGCGATTGCGCCTCGCAGTGACGTGGCCGACGCGCTGGCGAGGCTTGCGGCGGACATCGACTACAGCAACTTCAAGGACGAAGTCGCGGTTCGGCAAGGCAAGCAGCGGGCTCAGATCTACGGCGATGTATGGACCTCCCTGCTGCGTCTGCAACGGCGTTCCTGAGCGCCGACATCACAGAAAATCGCGCCAAGCGCCCCTCCCCTTCGCCATGCAACGGGCGCCTTGGCGCTGGCGTGGCGAAGGCCACATCCATCGCTGCAGCGCCCACCGGCTTGGTGCGCGCCGTCTACACGCGCCAGACAGCTTCGGCAGGATTGTTCAGTCCTTCAAACCGCGCGCCACACGGGGGCAGCCGGCGGCTCGGTGGGCTAGCGCGTCGGACGGGGCGTCCTGCCGGCTCACGCAGATCGCCCCGCATTGAGGCCCGCATGTTGGCATGCCTCAGACGAACGCCACGCGCTTCGAGAGTTTGACCGCGCCGTCTTGGGCGCAGGCCGACAAGGTCACGAAGCGCGCGTCCCAATCAATCTCTACCAGGCCGAAATTGCGACCGCGCCAGGCGGCGACCCGGCGGCTATTGGGTGGCAGATTGGGCCAGACCTCGGTCAGCCCGGAACTTGTCAGTTCCCAAAGCGGGCTCAGCCCCGGTCGCTCCGCCCGGGTCAGCTCCGCGTAATGGACATCGCCGCTCAGCAGGATGACGTTGTTGGCCGCGCCAACAAGCGCTTCGAGGCGTTCTTGTTCATGCGGAAAGAGATCCCAGGCTTCCCAACCGGTGCCGCGCGACAGCACCTGCAGGGACGACGCGATAATCCTCAGGTCAGCGGGCGTTTCGAACTGCTGCTCGAGCCAGGCCCATTGGGCGGCGCCCAGCATGGTGGCGGCTGGATCGATCACCGGCCTGTAGGCGCCACTCACGCCACGCCCGGCGAGCCGCGCGGCGATGTATTTTCCGGCGACCGCGAGAAAGCCGCCGGGCGGAACCACTTCAGTCTTGTTCCAACGCAGGTCGGGCAGGATCAGCTGCGTGCGCCGACCTGGGGGCCCGAACAGATAGCTGACAAAGACGCCACCATCCTGGGTGCGCCGCGGGCTGTCCGGCGGCTCACCCCAGAAATCGCAGAACTGTCGGCGCGCCTCGTGCTTCATCGCGTAGGCCTCGCCGCCGTCATTCACACCATAGTCGTGGTCGTCCCACATCGCCAGCATGGGCATGGCCGCGCGCGCTCTTTGGAAGTCTGGTTTATCGGCTAGGGCGCGGTAGGCCGCGCGCATCTCGCCTGGATCGCTTGTGTCGGCGTAAACGTTGTCGCCGAGAAAGACGAATACCTCCGGCTGCCTCGCGAGAATGGCGTTCCAAATGGGCTGGTCCTTGGCCTGGTGTGCGCAAGATCCGAAACACAAACGGGTGAGCGCCCGCTCGGGTGCGGCAAAAGCGGCTGGGGTCAGCGCGAGACCGGCGGCGGCGGCGAGGATCTGACGGCGGGTGGCCACGCTCATTGGAGGGTGCATAGCAGACGGACCCAAAGTCGGCGCTGCGCCAAAGCGGCGCGAGGGGGCCAGGCGCCCGGAGCCGTTTCGGCCATCCGCCGTGCGGCTGGGCATCGGCGGCGGACCACATCAGCGCTGCTGTGCGTTGCGCCGTTGTTGCCTGCCGTTGCGCCAGAGCTTCAGGCGGCGGCCTTGGCTTCCTCGATGGCCGCCAGCAACGCTTCTTCATTCGGGCTGCGGCGGCCATCTGCGCGCACGCGCGCGCAGATATAGGTCGCCTCGGCGAGATCGAAGCGTTCGGCGGCGATGCTGGCGTGGCGCCGGGCTTCGTAGTGGTCGGCAATCATGGCCGCCGGGTCGGCTTCGCGCAGTCGCCCATTGTAGTCGCGCAAACCACCTGCGAATGCGCGGGCCCAGAAACCAAGTGGCGTGGGCGCTGGGCTCTGTTCAAGCCACACGGCGCGCCGGATCACCTCCTCCCGGTCAAGCAGCCGGTCCGGCGCCGGCGCAAACAAATGGTTGAGCAAGCCTTTCACGAACACGTCCTGCCAAGCCGGATCATGGGCATGGCCGATGGTGGCCTCATCGAGCGTAAACAACCATTCGGCCTCGGCGCGCGTGACCCATATTCCGCCGCTGGCGGCGCCGGCCTGCAGCGCCCGACGTATCAGCGCGGCTTCTGCGGCTCTGATCTGCCCGGGAATGCGTTCTGGGTCATCGCTGGTGCAGGCATCCTTCGAAAGGACCGCGCGGCTGACGAGCGTGCGGGCGAAGCTTGCGAGTTCCTCAGGCGCGCTCTCAGCCCGCTCCAGCGCAGTCAGCACCAGTTCCAGTTCCGTCCGGGGCTTGACCCGGCCATCGGCCGTGATCTGGGCTTCAAGCCAGCTTGCGCCTTCCCGGGTGATATGTCCGCGGGGCGAACCGCCATCGATGAGGTGATCGGCGATGGCCGTCACGAACGCCTGGCGCCACGCGAACTCATCATCGCCAAGCCGATCGTTCAGGGCAAACAGGGCCTCCGCCTCGGCTCGGGTGACCACACCGTCGCGAAACACGCTGGCGCGCAACCGCGCCACCTCGTCGGGGGTTATCCGGCCGTCGGCAGCGCAGATTTCAACCAATTGCAGCAGCGGATCTGAGATCACGGCGGTCATCCTCGGAAAGGCCCTGCCAGCCTAACTGCGCGGTCGTTAAACCTCTGCAAGCGGTCGGCAGGAATTTGCGCAGATCACGCCGCAAACAGAGGCGCTGGCGTCCGGGCGACAGGCTCCACCGGCTTGCGAGCCATCACGTCTG
>JBEIHX010000019.1:0-69944 GCA_040381075.1 Hyphomonadaceae bacterium | reverse complement strand
TGGCCCTGCCCGCCTTCGCCAATGACCGCGTGTTCCTGATCGAGGACACGCCCGAACTGCAATGCAGCGCCACTGATCAGGTCGCAGCCCTCACCCGCCGGGCGCCGCATGCCGTCACCGTGGCAGACCTCGTGCGCGATGCCCTGCGCATGCGGCCCGACCGGATCGTCATCGGCGAAATTCGAGATGGCGCGGCAGCGCTCGAAACCCTGAAAGCCTGGAACACCGGCCATCCGGGCGGGCTTTCCACGATCCACGCCAATTCGGCGGCGGAGGCGATCAACCGGCTGGAGGATTTGATCGGCGAGGTGGCGACGAAGGCGCCAACGCGGCTCATTCAGCAGGCTGTGGAGGTGGTGGTCTTCATTCGGCGGACCGCACAAGGGCGGAAGGTGGAAAAGATTGTTGTCAGACAGCGCGCGCCTTGCTATGTTGCAACGTAGAACATGAGGCGAGCCCATGCGTGAAATGTCAGTCCGGGAAGCCAATCAGAACTTCTCCCAGGTGATCGCCGCGGCCGAACGCGGCGAGACCATCGTCATTACCAAAAACGGCGTACCCGTCGCCAAGGTCGCGCCCCAGGCCGCTGACCGAACGGAGGACGCCGATTGGCGCGCTGCGCACGAGGCGCTTGTGAAAAGCCTCGCGAAAAAACCTGAAACCGGATTTCGGCTGGGCAAGATCACCGAAGACGACAAGTACGGCGACGATGCATGACCCGCGTGGCGCTCGATAGCAATATTCTGCTCTACGCAGAGCTGGAGCCAGGCTCGGAAAAAGGAAAACGCGCGATCGACATCATCGTGCGCGCCGACCGCGATGGCGTCATCCCCGCCCAATGCCTTGGTGAATTCCTGCGCGTCGTGCAGCGGCGGGCCCCCGCTTCATTCCCAGAAGCGCTGAAACAAGTGGCGCTCTATCGCGCCGCATTCCTCACGCCGCCGACAACCGACGAAGCCATCGCCGCCGCCGCCGATGTCGCGCACAGCCATGGGCTTCAGATTTGGGACGCGGTGATTTGCGCTGTCGCCGAGCGCAGCGGCGCCAAAGCCCTCCTCACCGAAGATTTGCAAGATGGACGCACGCTGCAGGGGCTGCGCTTCATCAACCCGTTCGAGCCCGGAAATGCAGCGCTCATTGACACATTGCTCTCTTAAGCCGCAGCGGCGGCGCTGAGCCCCTGCGTCCAGTCGCCAAACGGTCGGTGTTGTCTTCATGAGAGCGAGAGTCTCCATCAGCGACGCCGACCAGGTCGCAGCCCTCACCCGCCGGGCGCCGCATGCCGTCACCGTCGCCGACCTCGTGCGCGATGCGCTGCGCATGCGGCCCGACCGGATTGTCATCGGCGAAATTCGAGATGGCGCGGCATCGCTCGAAACCCTGAAAGCCTGGAACACCGGCCATCCGGGTGGGCTGTCGAGGATCCACGCCAATTCGGCATCAGAGGCTTTGAATCGACTGGAGGACTTGATCGGCGAGGTGGCGACGAAAGCGCCGACGCGGCTCATTCAGCAGGCAGTGGATGTGGTGGTGTTTATCCGGCGGACCGTACAGGGACGGAGGGTGGAGGAGGTAAGGTTCTGTAGCTTAATCGCTGCCGGAAACGCTTTGGTCGGGTGAACGCGCAAGTCCCACAGCGCCCGCTTGCTGAGCTTCAAGTGCGCTCAGACCCGATCCGTCGTCCACCATTCGTCGTCGGTCGCCAAAGCCATCGCCGCCTCCAGCGCCATGATGCGCCGGGTTACAGCCGGGAGGCAGCCCCGGCGCGGCGCCGCCGGGTTCCGCGTCATTCCTCTTGGCGCCCATCTGATGGCTCACCGCATCCAAGGCGTTTGCCGCGCCGACATGTCGACGGCATCGACATGTTGCGGGGGCGGCTATGCCGCGCCCTGCGGCATAACTGGTGAGAGCGGCTGAAGTGAAACCTGTCCAAGAGCTGGTCTTTCATGACGATCGCAGGCGTTGCGCCTGCCTTGAGGCAGCGGCGCACCCCATCGGACGGCGAGAGCGACCGGGCGGGCCAGAAGTTAACCTTGTGTTGTCAGAAATATGTACCATATTTCTTACGTGGAGAACCGGAGCGAGCCCATGTCCGCCTTGAGCGACAGCATCGTGAAGCGCATCCGTGCCGCAGGGCGCGGACAACGCGTCTTCGCGGCCAGGGACTTTCTGGACTTGGGCGGGCGGGCCGCGGTCGATCAGGCCCTTTGCCGGCTCGTAAAGGCGGGGACGCTGCGCCGCGTGTCGCGCGGGCTTTACGACTGGCCACGCCAGAGCGCACGTCTGGACGACGCCGCCCCTGTTGATGTTGACGCTGCGCTTGCCGCCATGACGCGGCGGACCGGGCACGCCATCATCCGCGACGACTTGGCGGCGGCCTATGCCATGGGCTTGACCACCGCCGTGCCGACACGGCTGACCTTCGTTACAACCGGGCGGGCAGCGGACTTCATGCTGAACGGCCGAAAGGTGAAGCTGGTCACCGCCCCGTCAGCCGTGCGTCCATGGATCAGTTCAAAGGCGGCGCCGATCGTTCAAGCGCTTGTTTGGGCGCGGGCCGCAAGCATCCCGCTAGATCGCGCCGCGGACACGATTGCACGTCATGCCCCCAAGGCGGCAACCTCAGACCTCGCGCGCAACATCAGCCGCTTGCCGGGATGGGCCCTCGCGCCGGCGCGGCAAATCGTCGAGAAGCGCGCCAATACTGCGGCATGAATCCAAGCTACGGCGCGTTCGATGCTTACAAGCCGCAAGATCGCCGTGATCTCTTTGAGGCCACGGCGATCAAGCTGGGCACGAACGCGCAGTCGGTGGAAAAGGACTTTTGGGTCTGCCGCACGATCGACGCCTTGATCAAGGGCCTGCCGCGGCAGCCAAAACTCTTCTTTAAAGGCGGCACATCCCTTTCAAAAGGCTTCGGGCTCATTCGCCGGTTTTCGGAAGACATCGACATCGTCATGTCCCGCAATGGGCTGCTGCTCGGACCCGATCGTGATCCGTTCATGGTTGGCTTGAGCACGAAAAAGCGAAAGGAACGTTTTGAGGCGTTAACCGAAATCTGTGCGCAGCACGTTGGCGGGAAAATGAAGACTCGCATTGCTGCGCTGATGCCGTCATGCGCCGTACAAGTCAGCGGGACGGACCCTTCAACGCTTGAGCTGCGCTACCCTTCGCTCTTTCCGCAAGACGCCTATTTGCGCCCCTTCGTCAAAGTCGAATGCGGCGCGCGCGGCGCTTTGGAGCCGATCGAAGTGCGGACCATCGCGCCCTCTTCCCGGGCGATCTCCGGCAGAAGGGCCGGATAAGCCCCCAGCGCCCTTTCGTGCTGGCGACCATCGGCCCCCATGTCGCGCACGATCCAGTGCTTCCGGCCCGTCGCTTCGACGACGAGCAACAGCCCTTCGGCGGCCAGATCGCGCACGCGATAGCGCGCGCCGGTTGTGGATAACTTGGCGATCGACGCCTTGGTAAGACGTTCCGCGACGCTTGCGACCTTCGGCATGAGAACAGCGCTCCAAAATGCGCTGTTCAGGCGCCCTGAGGCGCCCCGATAGAACCCCGATAAAAAACGGCCAACCCCGAAAAAACCCCGATCAGAATGTCCGGTGTCGGACGGTCTGGTCGGTCGGGATCGGTCGAAATCCGACGTCCTGAACGCGTGTCTGCAACCTGCAAAAACCTTTCCGCAGCAATGCTTTAGCTGGATAAGTGCAAGGCGGACAAACACTTCACGGATGGTGGGCGCGACAGGGATCGAACCTGTGACCCCCACGATGTCAACGTGGTGCTCTCCCGCTGAGCTACGCGCCCGATCCCCATCGCGGGCTCACGCCCGCCAGGATCCGCATCGCAACCGTCCGGCACGCCGGGGTCGCGCAGGGCGGCCGAGCCGCCCCTTCAGGAACCCCGAGCCTATAACCAAACGAATGCCTGGGCGCAAGCGCGCCGCGTCGCCGACCTATCCGAACGGCGCCATGGCGTGCAGCGCCTGCTCAGGCGCGACTGGGGTGGCCTGTGCGAATTCAGCCCGCCCGGGGCCGGGCCCCCTGATGGGGCGCTTCGACCTCGCCCCCCGCGCCCGGCTAGCCCGGGCCCGGCGAACCCGGCGGCGTCTCGTCAGCCGGGGTCCCCGCCGACGCCCCGGGGGTTGGCGGCGGCGATGGCTGCGGCGCGTACTCCTGCGCCGCGTTTGGCAAATGGGTGACCGCGTGCTTCTCCGTGACCCGCATCATCAGAATGACCCAGTTGAGGACGTCAATCAGGATTGCGCCAACCCAGACTATCACGATGACCAGTAACGCGGTTCCCAGCAGGATGGCCCCGGCGAGCCGCAGCTTCGCCCCGATCAGCTTGGGGGCGAACAGTGAGATTGCGGATATGTCCTTCTGAAGCTGGACGAGGCTGGCTTCGAGCGACTTGACCCGCGCCTTGGCAGTCTCGCCCGCCGTGTCGGCTGATGCAAAGGCTCTCGCGGCTTCCTCCGCCGCCTCCGCGAGCGTGAGTTCCGTGCTGCGCCGGCGCGCCAGTTCCTGAACGCCGGCCTTGAACTCGGCGCACATGGTCTGATTGAAGCCATTCCAGTCATAGCCGTCAGGACACGACGCCATGTAGTCGTTGAGACCGCCCTGAAGCTCCTGCACGCGCGAGACGCTGTCTGCCTTGAGCAGGTCCGTCACCACAGGCCCGGAATAGCCGAACCGCTCCACGAAGCTGGAGTTGCCTGCGCGCTGCTGATCCAGCTTCTTCCTGCTGTCGTTTCGCGCCTTCTCCAGTTCCTGCCGACGCTCAGGTCTCGACGCCTCGCTCGCTTCCTTGCGGGCTGTGTCAATGTCGGTCCTGATCTGCGTAATCTGCTCGCTCAGCGCCCTGCGCTGCGCGATCTCCGCCTGCGGATAGAGTGACAGAAGACTCGAGGTGATGCCGGCGCAGAGTACAAGCAGTGCAAGGAACAGGAGCGCAAAGTACTGCAGGCGACTATATCGGTAGAGCATGAAGATGCGTGTGCGATAGTAGTCCTTCTCCGTGTCCCGCGCCGTTCGGATGATCGACAGTGAGTCGCGAAGAAACTCGAACGGCGTCGTAAAAATCGTTAAGAAAACACGCAGAAGTCCAGCGAGCGATTGCGCAAGCGCTCCGCCTGACAGCACCAAAAGGACACCCGCGCCGACCAGCAGGAATACAAGCAGGCTGACCCATGGATGCTGCGTGATGACGCCGAAAATCTCCAGGCCCGGCATTTCCCCCTCCGTACAAAGTTTTCAGGCAAAGCCCCTTGTGCGGAGCCAATCACCGAGCGTCTCGGAAAGTCAATTGTCAGCCTTTTGCTTCACCGCAGCGGCAGGGCTCGGAGCCGAAAGGCAGCAGGGTTCGCCGGGTCTGCGCAGAGCGCGTGCGTCTGCAGGTGGGGACCCAGCGGCTATCAGTTGTGGAACGCCCGCAGCCACGCTCTTGCGCCCAGCCTGCCTTGGCCAGCAGTCGGAGCCGTCTTTCCGCGTGCATCCGGGCGCGCCGCCGCCGCCAGCGGCCGGCGCGCAAGATCAATGATGTGCAGCGGATAGGACGCGGCGAGCCAGAACAGGATCCATGTCTCCTGCCCGCCGGCAAGCGCGGCGCGCAGGGACAGGACCAAAGCCGCGCCTGGCGCGGCCGCCAGCAACGCAGCCGCAAGCCGGGCGGCGCGCGCGCCCCGCGGCGCGACCATCGCCAGGAGCAGTGCCTGGACTGTCATCACCGCCAGGGGGATGTCAGCGGCCAGGGTCGTTCCCGAGAACGCCCGGACAACCGTCTCGAGTGCTGGGCTCACGTCGGCGACAGGCCCAGCAGATGGCCCATGTCCTTCAGGAAAATGCGGGCATGGGCGCCTGGCCGGGCCCGCACGAGTTCCTTGTTCATATAGGCCTGCCAAGTCAGATACTGGACGTCGGGGTCGGCGCAGATGCTGACGAACCGCTCACGGCGCCTGTCGTTTCGGTACCAGAAGTGCTGCAGCATCCCCAGGACGAAAAAGACCTGGCCATGCTTGGCCATGTAGCGTCGGCGCACCTGTTTCAGGGCGTGCGCCTTGCCGCTCGCCAGAAATTCGAGTGCGCCCCGCGCCGCCTCGCGGCCCCCATACATGGCGTAGTAGATCCCTTCCCCAGAGGCCGGCGCAACGACGCCGGCCGCGTCGCCAGCCAGAATCACGTCGCGCCCATTCTCCCAGCGCGGCAGCGGCTTCAGAGGGATCGGCGCGCCTTCGTGGCGGATCGTGCGAAGGGCGTCGAGCCCGGCCTCACTGCGCAGTCGAGCGACTGCTCCGCGCAGCGAGAAGCCCTTATGAGCGCTGCCGACGCCGATGCTGGCCGTGGGGCCGTGCGGAAACACCCACGCGTAAAAGTCTGGAGACAGCCGCCCATCGTAGATCACGTCGCAGCGCGTCGCGTGATAGGCGCGGCTGTCATCCTTCGGCGCTTCGACAATCTCGTGATATGCGAAAACGCACGGCGTGCGGTCTTCTCCCGCGAAGATGTCGCGCGCCACCTGGGAACGGGCCCCATCCGCCCCGATGACACACCGCGCACGCACGCGCGCCTGTGCGCCAGCTTCGCCGCTTTTGGGGCGATACACCACCACCGCCGTCCCGTCCGCGTCGCGCTCAAGACGCAGGAAGGAACCCGACGCGCGCTCCGCGCCCGCCGCAGCCGCGCGGACCCGCAGCCATTCGTCGAAGACGTCACGATCGACCATGCCGACATAGCCGCCATCGACCGGCATATCGACGCTGCGCGCGCTCGGCGAAATCATGCGTGCAGAATGGATCCTCGCCGCCAGCAAATGATCCGGAATGTCGAAATCGGTGATTGCGCGTGGAGGAATTGCGCCCCCGCACGGCTTGATGCGGCCGGCTTTGTCAAGCAGGAGAACATCCCGGCCTTCAGTCGCCAGATCATGCGCCGCCGTTGCGCCGGCTGGGCCTCCGCCCACCACCACCACGTCAAAATCGATTTGTCTTCCGACCATCAGCCGCCTCCCGCGGGTTGCGCCGCCTCGCCGGCGAAGACGCGGTCCCTGGGCCCGCTCGGATCGCCGAGACGTGAGGCCAGAACCGCAGCAACGACAAACATTCCCGCTTCAACCAGGAATACAGGCAGGAACGCTGCGCCAGCATCGCGCGTCAGGCCGCGCAGCACGTCGACGCCAGTCGCCCCCAGCAAGCCGCCCAGCCCGAATGCGATCGCCTGCGCCGCGCCCCAGGCGCCCATCCGGACGCCCTCTCGCGCGCCTCTGCCGGCGCCAGCCAGGGCCATCATGGCGCTGATCGCTGACACGGCGAAAACGCCATTTGCAAAGCCCAGCGCAAAAACGTTCATGCCGAGCGGCCAGCCCGGGCCTGCCCGCGCCGCCATGGCAAGGCCGACAAGCGCCAGCGCCGAGCCCAGGCAGCCGGCGACGATCAGCGGCCGCAGTCGCCCGGTGCGACCTGAGCCCAGGCGCGCGCCAAGCAGGCCGACAAGGATCATGCCCAGCAGAACGCCGGCGTGCTGGACGCCTGACAATTTGGTGGATTGCCCAGGCGTCATGCCGAACGCCAGCCCGGCGAAGGGTTCAAGGATAAGATCCTGCGCGCTGTAGGCGAGCATCGAGATGAAGACAAAGATCGTGAAGCGCCGCGCGGTGGCGTCGTCCCAGATCTCGGCCAGCGCCGTGCGGAAGCTTTCCGCCGGGCGGTCGGCGTCGGCCGCCGGCTGCGGATCGCCTTTTTCAACGCCTGATACCGCCAGGCAAGTCGCCAGGAAGGCCACCAGCGCAAGGCCGGTGGCGATCAGCGCCAGCCGTTGCGGCGTATACGGATCGAGAAGGCCGCCCACGCTGGCCGAAGACACAACGATACCCGCGATCATCATGATCCAGGTGATCGCGGCTGCAGCAGGTCGGCGCGCCGGCGCGGCGCGTGTTGCGAGCAGGGCGAGAAGGGACGTGCCCGCCGCGCCCACCCCCAGCCCGATCAGCAGATAGGCAGCGATCGATAGGCCGATCCCGGCGACGGGATTGCCCGGCGTCATCAACGCCGCGTCCGTGGCGAGCACGGCGCCGACTCCCAGGACTCCCATGCCGCCGATGATCCAGGGCGTGCGCCGGTGCCCGACATCGGACGCATAGCCCCAGCGCGGACGCGAGATCTGCACCGCATAATGCCACGCGACGAGCCCGGCTGAGAGCGCAACCGGCAACGCCAGCTCGACAACCATGATCCGGTTGAGCGTCGATGTCGTCAGCGCGACGAGCGCGCCAAGACAGGCCTGCACGAGCCCGAGCCGAACGATGGCGAACCAGCCGAGCGGAGGCGCCGTCGACACGGCGGTCATGATGCGCCGCCCGCGAGCGAAGACACTGCGAGCGCGCTCGCCAGCATGCCGAGCACATAGAAGACAACCCCGGTGGCGTTGTACCAGGGCGCCTGCGCCGCGGGGTCGCGGATCAGGCGGCGCATCAGCAGGAGCTGGAACATTGTGAAGGCGGCGACGACCGCCGCGTGCACCGGCCTGTCCCAGACTGCGAGCAGGCCGATCACGATCATCTGCGGGATCGCCATGGTGACGCACGCAAGGCGCGCCGCCGGCCCGACGCCCAGGCGCACAGGAAGTGATCCTATCCCCATCCGGCGGTCGCCCTCGATCGCCTTGAAGTCATTCAGCGTCATGATTCCGTGGGCGCCGCACGCATACAGGCCGGCGAGCAGCAGGATGCGCCAATCCGGCATGCCCTGCGCCATCACGGCGGCGCCGGTGAACCATGTCAGCCCCTCATAGCTGAAAGCGACCGCCCCCGGGCCCCACCAGCCGCTCTGCTTCAGACGGAGGGGGGGCGCGCTGTAGGCCCAGGCAAGCGCAAGACCAAGCACGGTTGCGACAAACACCAGCGGGCCGAGAGCCAGCCCCAGCGCCAGCGACGCCAGGGTCCATGCATAGGCGATCCAGAGTCCCCACCGCCCCGGGATCCGCCCGGAGGGGATCGGCCTGTCCGGTTCGTTAATCGCGTCGACGTGGCGATCGAACCAGTCATTCACCGCCTGGCTGGCCCCGCACACCATCGGCCCGGCAAGCACGACGCCAAGCACCGCGAGCGGCCAGTGCGCGACCAGATCCACGCCGGATGACACGACGCCGCACATATAGGCCCACATCGGAGCGAACCAGGTGATCGGCTTCAGCAATTCCAGCACAGCGCGCGGCCGTGGAACCGGCGATGCGCCCCAGGCCCAGGCCCCCGCAGCCGGCGCGCCGGAGGATGTTTCTGAAGCCGCCCCGGAGGAGCCGCCCGACGGCGCTTCGGATAATGTCCTCAGGGACGCGCCGGAGGCCAGGGGTGCAGACATGACGGCGGATGGCGTCGCGGCGGGCGCGCCAGAGGGTGCTGCAGCGGATCCTCGAGGGGATGTTCCAGAGGATGCCGCAGGGGATGCCGCAGGGGATGCCGCAGGGGATGCCGCAGGGGATGCCGCAGGGGATGCCACACGAGGCAGGAGCGTCAGGCGCATCCGAAAACGCTAAGGTGGACACTGGCGGGCGTCAAACAAATTGGACGCCTGCGGCGCGACAAAACCCCGCATCACGCCATTGACTGCACTGACCGTTGCTGGGCGGCCCCCTTCTAAGCCGGATCGTCGCCCGCGCCGATGCCGAACCGGTGCAGCTTTGAGTACAGGCTCTGCCGGCTCAGTCCGAGCACCTCGGCGGCCGAAGCGCGGTTGTCGCCGGTCAGCTTGAGCGCGGCCTCGATGCACATCCGCTCAACAAGGTCGGTCGTGTCGCGCACAATGTCGCGCAGCGGAATGCGGCCAACAAGCTCGCTCATGTCGGCGGCGGACTGCGGCAGGTCGGTGCGCGGCTGCAGCCGGTCGAGATCGCGTCGGCTGACGCCGCGGATCGAGAACCCGAACCGCAGCTTGTCGCCGTCAGGCGCGGCGACCGCGTTCACGTCGACATCCTCAAGATCATTGAGCTGGGTGCGCAGCACGGTACGGAAATTGCGCGCGACCCCGTGCGCCCGCAGCGTTTGATGCAATACCGCTGCATCTATGCCTGGGCGTCCGAGGAAACGATCCAGCGGATGGCCTACCGCCTGCTCCGAACTTGCAATGCGCGCAAGATCCAGAAACGCGCTGTTGTGCGTCACGATGTTCAGATCATGATCCGTCACCACGAAAGCGTCCGGCATGCGCTCGATCAGATCAAGCAGCTTCAGCGCGGCGTCCGACGGACTCGCCGCCTTCCGGTCGGCGCCGGCAAGCCGAACGAGGAAGTGCACGGAGCGGTTCTGGCGGAACACCGAGGCCTTGACGATCAGCTCCCGTCCATTCGCTGTGAGGCGGGCTTGCGAACCGGCCCCGCTCGGATTGGCCTGGGCGACGGACAGCAGCGAGGCCGCCGCTTCCTGGCTTTGGGCCGCAAACAGACGGGTGAATGGTCTGCCCGTCAGGGCGCCGTCCGCACTCAGCGCGCGATCCGCCGCCGGATTGGCCTCCACAACCCGCCGGCTCGCGGCGTCGACGATCATCACGGCTTCAGACGCCAGCTGAAACAGCGCGCGGTACCGCGACTCCGCGTCGCGCAGACGCGCGTAATCCCGCTCCAGGGACTGTTGCGCCTGCAGAAGGCGTTGCTGCAGGGCCGCGGCCTGGGTGTTGTCGCGCCCAATCACCACGATGTGGTCGCGCTGGCCGATATCGAGCGCCATATAGCGAAGCGCCACCGAACCGCCGCCGGCGGTTGGATGATTGACTTCCCGCCAGCGTGAGATGGTGTGCGCCGCCACGTCGTTAAGAACATCCTGCGCCTTGTCGCGGCTGTCGGCGCTCACGGTCTCGGTCCAGCGTTTGTCAAGCCAGCCTTCCACCCCGTCCAGGCGCAGATCCTGCGTATTGACCGCGAGGTCGCGAATCACGCCGGACCTGTCGACGATGATCGACAGGTCGTTGGCGCCGGCCACCGCACGCTGCGCGGAAACGGCGTCAAGCGGCCCCAAGACCTTGCGTCGGAACTCAGGTTCGACGCGCTCCGGCGACAGCTCCATGCCCATCATCGCTCCTGCGCAGCGGGACGCAGCCCCATGGAAACAGCGTCACGCCGATCAGGCGCGCAGACACGCCGCCGTCTCGGCGATCCGCACCGCTTCATCGGCCCGAAGCGCGGTCAGATCAGCGCCGACTTCAGCGGCCAGGTCCGGCTGCTCAGCAAAAACGCGTCCGCCGACCAGAACCTTAATGTCTCGATTCCGCGACTGACGGCGTACCTCTCGCACCAATCGGACCGCCTGTTCAAGATGGCGTTCGCAACTCAGCCCCAAGCCGAAAACGTCAAACCATCCAGCCTGCGCCATGCCTGCGATTTCCGGGATCGCCCCGCCCGGGGCGCTCGCCGTTCTCCAGCCGGCGCGACGGAACGCGTCCTCCACCAGCACCAGACCAAAGCTGTGATCCTCCGCTGGCGGCGTGGCGAACAGGGCGCCGCGCGCCTGCCCGATCCGTGGCGCGGCCTGATCGCAGGTGTCCATGAATTCCTGAACGATCAGATGCAGTTTGCTGAGCCCGATCGTCACGTCGACGAAAGAACATTCGTCGTGGCGCCACATGTCGCCGAGCCGTCGCGCCGCGCCCGCAAGCAGTTCAAGGTAGATCTCCTGGAGCGTGGCGCCTCCCAGCATCGCCCGATCGACCCTGGCGATCAGAAGCCCCGTGTCCTCACCAATCGCCGCGCGGGCGAAGTCGTCCACGGCGCTGCGGTTGAATTCGCCAGGACAGGCGTCGACAGCGCCGAATTCGCCAAAGCCCGTTTCGCCAAAGCCCATTCCGCCAGGGCCCGTTCCGCCAGGGCCAAATCCGCTGTTGTCCGGAGTCCGCAGGGCCCTCGCGACCTGCAGGCCGTCGACCAGGGTTGCGATCGATGCGCCAGCCGGGGCCTCGCCCGCCGCCCGCGCCGACGCGAGACCATGCGTCATCATCATCCGCGGCAGCACTTCGCCTTCCACCCAGACAGCCAGACGGCGCGCGAACTCATCCGGCGCCGCGCCGGCATGGGGATCTGACGCGGCGTCTGCCTGACCCGCGCGATACCTTCGGGATGATAAACCTGCGCCCGGGCGCTGCGCCATCTGACCCCTGTCGGAGCGCCTTTTCGCGCCTGACGCGTCCTGTCGGCTGGGCATGCCGGCCCTCCCTTCGCACCGATCGAGCCCGGTCGACGCCTGCGCGCCGGCGGGACGGCGCGACGGGCGCGCCTCCCCCTGCTCGAAATGCGTCGCCAACCCCGGGACCGCCCGGTCCGTCGACTCCGATGGCGGCGCAGCAGGCCTGCGATCGCCGGACCGCGCCAGTGGCGAGGCTTCTTCCAAGCGCGACCCCATCATGACGAAGCAGGAATGATCCGGCCAGACGCGTTCAGCCCGGTGCGACAATAAACCCCCGCGCGACCGGGGCCGTCAATTTGGATTTACGTCCAATCAGCTTGACAGTCATTAGGGGCGGGGTAGGGTTTCGCGTCACGCCCAGCCCGTATCGTCCGGGCCAGGGGCGCAGCGAACGCGAGGCGCTCATGCAGACCGAGCCGTTCCGAGACTTTCAGCGCCGGTCGGGATCCTCGGCCGCGTTCGGTTTCGATGTCCGACGTCTCATCACCCAGTGGGCCGATGATCTGATAGATTCTGTCGCAGCGTGCCCGTGGCAGGGCCATGCCGGGGCGCGCCTCATCACGCAGCGCCAGGCGCCCCGGGCGCCTGCGCAGGGGGAGCTTTACACCCCCGAGGAGCGCGCCAGGCGCGACGCAAGTGTGTGGACCACAGTGCAGGCCATCCTGGCGCCGCTGCAGTTTGTGGTGTTCGGCGTAAGTTTGTTGCTGGTGATGAGGTATCTGGCCACAGGAGCGGGCTACGAGATCGCCACCGCCTCGATCGTCGCCAAGACCGCGATCCTTTACGCGATCATGATCACCGGGGCGATTTGGGAAAAAGAGGTCTTCGGACAATACCTGTTCGCCCGGCCGTTCTTCTGGGAAGACGTCGTCTCCATGCTCGTGATGGCGCTGCAGACGCTCTATCTGCTGGCTCTTGTGTATGGCTGGTGGAGTCCGGTCGAGCAGATCTGGATCGCCATCGCGGCCTATGGCGCCTACGTCATCAACGCTGGTCAGTTCGTCTGGAAGCTGCGGCAGGCGCGGCTCGAAGCACGCTCGCGCGGCGTTCGGTCGCAGTCCTACGCCGTCCCGCGCGGCGGCGGCGCCCCGCACGGCCGCGCGGCATGACGCAGCTCCTGCCCAGTCCTCTGCCTGATCAGGCCGTCGCCAGGGCTTCGTTACGCCCTGGCGAGCGCCCGATTCTGCGCGAGCGCGGACAGCGGGAAGTGTTCTGCGGGCTGACCGGAATCGTCTGGCTGCATCGCAAGATCCAGGACGCATTCTTTCTGGTCGTTGGGTCGCGCACCTGCGCCCACCTGATACAGTCGGCAGCGGGCGTGATGATCTTCGCAGAACCCCGCTTCGCCACCGCGATCATGGAGGAAAAGGATCTCGCCGGTCTGGCGGACGCCAATGCCGAGCTGGATGCTGTCGTCGAGCGCCTCCTTGGGCGACGCCCCGACATCAGGATGCTCTTTCTGGTCGGCTCATGTCCATCAGAGGTCATCAAACTAGATCTGTCCCGCGCAGCCGAGCGTCTTACACGGCGCCATCACCCCAATGTCCGGGTGCTCAATTACTCCGGCAGCGGCATCGAAACGACCTTCACCCAGGGCGAGGATGCGTGTCTGGCGGCGTTGGCCGATGCGGCGCCGGCGCAGGGCGTGGACGCTCCTGCGACGTTGATGGTTGTCGGCGCCCTTCCCGATGTTGTGGAGGACCAGTTTCGCCGTTTGTTCGAGGCGCTGGGCGTCGGCCCGGTCGCCTTCTTCCCGCCCCGCCGCTCCACCGAACTCCCCGCGGTGGGGCCCAGCACGCGCCTCCTGCTCGCCCAGCCCTTCCTGGGCGAGACAGTGCGCGCGCTGGAGGCGCGGGGCGCGCAAAGGCTGTCCGCCCTGTTCCCGTTCGGCGCGGAGGGGGCGACAGCCTGGTTCAAGGCGGCCGCCGATGCATGGGGAGTCGACGAAATGGCGTTTCGCCGGGTCATCGCGCCCGCGCGCGAACGGGCGAAACGCGCGCTTGCCCACCATCGCACCGTGCTGGAGGGCAAGTCGCTGTTCTTCTTCCCGGACAGCCAGCTCGAGGTGCCGCTCGCGCGCTTCGCCGCCGAGGAACTCGGCATGAAACTCGTCGAGGTCGGCTCACCCTATCTGCACCGCGATATCCTCAGCTGCGAGCTCGCACGTCTTCCAGACGACGTCGTGGTGAGTGAGGGGCAGGATGTCGACCGTCAGCTCGATCGTTGCCGCGCGGCGCGGCCAGACCTGACGATCTGCGGTCTGGGGCTCGCAAATCCGCTGGAGCGCGAGGGGCTGACGACAAAATGGTCGATTGAACTCGTGTTTTCGCCAATTCATGGATTTGACCAGTCAGGAGATCTCGCCGGCCTGTTCGCCCGTCCTCTGGCGCGTCGCGCCATGCTGCAGGTGTAGGCCATGCGCCTGACCGTCTGGACCTATGAGGGGCCGCCCCATGTCGGGGCAATGCGCGTCGCAACAGGCATGCGCGATGTTCACCTGGTGCTGCATGCGCCGCAGGGCGACACCTACGCTGACCTGCTGTTCACCATGATCGAGCGGCGCGGCGAACGCCCGCCAGTGACCTACACGACCTTCCAGGCCCGCGATCTTGGCGGCGACACTGCCGAGCTGTTCAAAACAACGCTGCAGCAGGCCTATGAACGGTTCCAGCCGCAGGCGCTGCTTGTCGCTGCGTCATGCACCGCGGAGCTGATCCAGGATGACCCAGGCGGGCTTGCGCGCAGCATGGATATTCCGGTTCCGGTGGTGGCTCTGGAGCTGCCTTCCTACCAGAAAAAGGAAAACTGGGGCGCAGCCGAAACATTCTATCAGATCGTCCGACAGCTGAGTGAATCTGAGCCTGGGCCGCGCCCCTTGAGGTCCCGTCCGCTCTGCAATATCCTTGGACCGACAGCGCTCGGGTTCCGTCACCGCGACGACGTGGCGGAAATCACACGACTGCTCGATCTCCTTGGCGTTGATGTCGGGGTCGTCGCGCCCATGGGGGCTGATCCAGCCGCCATCAGGCGTCTCAGGGAGGCGGATTTCAACATCTGCCTTTATCCGGAGACCGGCGCGCTTGCGGCTGCGTGGCTGGAGAAGACATTCGCCCAGCCATGCGTCCGCACCACGCCGATCGGCTATGGCGCAACCCGGGAGTTCATTGCTGAAGTCGCGCGTGTCGCAGGCGTCGACCCGGCGCCCGTTTTGAGCGCAGACGGCGCGCGGCTTCCCTGGTGGTCGCGCTCCGTCGATTCAACCTACCTCACCGGCAAGCGGGTCTTCATCTTTGGTGACGCCACCCACGCCATCGCCGCCGCCCGCGTCGCGCGCGATGAAATGGGTTTCGAAGTCGCGGGTCTGGGATGCTACAATAGGGAGTTCGCCAGGGAATTGCGCGCCGCCGCGTCAGTCTATGGCGTCCAGCCCCTCATCACTGACGACTATCTCGAAGTTGAGGCTGCGATCGCGGAAGCCCAGCCCGAGCTCGTGCTTGGCACCCAGATGGAGCGGCATATCGCGAAGCGCTTGGGGATCGGCTGTGCAGTGATTTCAGCGCCCGTGCATGTTCAGGACTTCCCGGCGAGGACATCCCCGGTGATGGGCTTCGAGGGCGCAAACGTCCTGTTTGACACCTGGATCCATCCGTTGGCCATGGGGCTTGAGGAGCATCTGCTGGCGATGTTCCGTGAGGATTTCGAGTTCAATGACGCCGCCGGACTGTCGCATCTGGGAGCGCATGCGGCCGCCCGGCCGGCCGAAACCCGGGCAGAGGTCCTGCACGCCGCCCCCGACCGTGGCCTGACGCAGGGCGCGCTGATCTCTGCGCCCCTTGAAGCCGGCCCAGCCGGCGCCACTGCTGCAAGCCTGCTGGTCTGGAGCCAGGAAGCCGAAAAGGAGCTTTCCAAGATTCCGTTCTTTGTGCGCGGGAAAGCGCGTCGCAACACGGAGCGCTTCGCGCATGCACGCGGGATCGCCCGCATTGATGTGGATACCCTGTATGACGCGAAATCGCACTACGCCCGCTGAGCGCGCGCCCTATCGCGTCACGATCGTGACGCTGGACAATCACCTCGCCGGCGCCGTGGTGCGCGCCAACGCATTGCTGGCGCGCGAATGTCCCGGTCTTGTCATAACCCTGCATGCGGCCGCGGACTTCGCCGCCGACCCGGCGGCGTTGCTGCGCTGCAGGGCGGATATCGCGCGTGCTGACGTGATCATCGCGACGATGCTTTTCATGGAGGATCACATCAATGCGGTGGCGAGCGATCTGGCCGCACGCAGGGATAACTGCGATGCGCTGGTGTGCGCTATGTCCGCCGGTGAAATCATCAAGCTTTCAAAATTGGGCTCCTTCAAGATGGATGGAGCCGACAAGGGTCCCCTGGCCCTGCTGAAGAAACTTCGCGGCTCCGGAAAAACCGCGAGTTCAGGCGCCGGACAGATGGCGATGCTGCGCCGGCTGCCGAAAATCCTGCGCTTCATTCCGGGCCCCGCGCAGGATGTCCGGGCCTACTTTCTGACCATGCAGTACTGGCTCTCGGCAAGTGACGCCAACGTGGTCAACATGGCGCGCTTCCTTGTCAATCGGTATGCAGATGGCCCGCGGCGCGCGTGGCGCGGCGCAGTTCCGGCGCGGCCGCCGGAAGACTTTCCCGACGTCGGCGTCTATCACCCCCGCCTGGCGTCGACCGGGCGCATGTCTGAAAGCGCCGATGATCTGCCTGCGCCCCCCGGCGCCAAGGGCGTGGTCGGGGTGCTTGTCCTGCGATCCTATGTGCTTGCGGACGACACCGGACACTATGACGGCGTGATCGCCGCCCTGGAGGCGCGCGGGCTCAAGGTGATACCAGCCTTCGCCAGCGGTCTGGACGCACGTCCCGCGATCGAAGCGTTCTTCATGCGCGACGGACGCGCCACCATTGATGCGCTGGTGTCGCTGACGGGATTCTCGCTGGTGGGCGGCCCCGCCTATAATGACGCCCAAGCCGCCCAGGAGATCCTCGCCAGGCTGGATGCGCCCTATATCGCGGCGCACCCGCTGGAGTTCCAAAGCCTGCAGCAATGGAGCCGGTCAGGCGCCGGCCTGACGCCCGTGGAAGCGACCATCATGGTGGCCATCCCGGAACTCGACGGCGCGATCGCGCCTGCCGTCTATGGCGGTCGGTCTGACGCTCCGGGGAACGCCTGCCAGGGCTGCACACATCAGTGCGCCGCGGACGGCGGGGACACGGCGAGCCGCATGCGGCCCTGCATGGAGCGCACGGACGCGCTTGCAGGGCGGGTCGCGCGCCTCGTCGCGCTCAAACGCAGCGAGCGGGCGCAGCGCCGGCTGGCCATTGTTCTGTTCAACTTTCCGCCCAACGCCGGCGCTGCGGGAACCGCAGCCTACCTCAGCGTCTTTGAAAGCCTGTTCAACACCCTGCGGGCTCTGGCGTCGGCCGGCTACGCCGTGGATCCGCCTGCAAGCAGTGAGGAGCTGCGTGCGCAGTTGCTGGGAGGAAACAGCACACGCCATAACACGGACGCGAATGTTGTGGCGCGGGTCAGCGCGGAAGATCACATTCGCCGCGAGCCGGACCTGGCCGCCATTGAGGCGCAATGGGGACCTGCGCCTGGGCGCCAGCTGACGGATGGCCGTGATCTGTTCATCCTGGGCGCGCGCTTTGGCAATGTCCTCGTCGCACTTCAGCCGGGTTTTGGCTATGAGGGCGATCCGATGCGCCTCATGTTCGAGGCCGGCTTCGCTCCCACCCATGCCTTCTCAGCCTTCTACCGCTACCTGCGCGAGGAATTCGCCGCGCATGCGGTGCTGCACTTCGGAACGCACGGCGCCCTGGAATTCATGCCGGGCAAACAGGTTGGCCTGTCCGGCGCCTGCTGGCCGGAGCGGCTGATCCGCGACCTGCCGAATTTCTATCTCTACGCCGCCAACAACCCGTCCGAAGGCGCAATCGCCAAACGCCGCTCCGGCGCAACCCTCGTGAGCCATCTCACGCCGCCCGTCACGCAGGCCGGTCTCTATCGCGATCTTGCAGATCTCAAAGCGTCTCTGGACCGTTGGCGCGGTCTGGGGCCGGACGCGCAGGGTGAACGCGATAGCCTCGCCGCCCTGATCCGCGAGCAGGCTGAAGCGCTTCATCTCATCGACCCTGCAATGACAACAGGCCCCCCGGCGCTGGAAGGTCTCGCTGCGACGGTCTTCGAATATGAACAGTCGCTCATCCCGGCGGGGCTGCATGTGCTTGGCGCCCCGCCCGGCGCCGCCCAGCGGTCTGAACTCTTGAGCGCCATGGCTGAGGCGCGCGACGGTCCCAGACTGAGCCGCGCCGCCATAGACGCCATCGCCAATGGCGCGACTGCGGCAAGTGTTGAGCGGTTGAGCGGCCTTGCTCCTGGCGCCGCCCAGGCGCTGATCGGTGAACTGCAGACCGCCAATGCTTTGCTGGCGGAGGATCATGAAATCCCCGCTCTTATCCACGCGCTTGATGCGGGCTATGTGCGTCCTGCACCAGGCGGCGACGTTGTGCGGACGCCTGAGGTCCTGCCCACCGGCCGGAATCTGCACGGGTTTGATCCCTTTCGCATCCCCAGCGCGTTCGCGCTGCGCGACGGCGCGCGCCAGGCGGAGCGCCTCATCGAGCGTCACTGCGCCGACGGCGCCCCAGCCCCGGAAACTATCGCGCTGGTGCTCTGGGGCTCCGACAATCTCAAGACCGAAGGCGGTCCGATCGCACAGGCGCTCGCACTGATGGGCGCACGCCCGCGGCTTGATTCCTACGGGCGTATCTGCGGCGCTGAGCTCATTCCCCTCGCTGAACTTGGACGCGCCCGCATCGACGTTGTCGTGACCCTCTCGGGCATATTCCGCGACCTGCTGCCATTGCAGACGCGCATGCTCGCCGAGGCAGCACTGCTTGCCGCAGGCGCAGATGAACCAGCAACCATGAATTTCATCCGCAAGCACGTCCTTGACTATCAGGCCGCGCATGGCTGCGACCTCGAGACGGCGGCGTTGCGCGTGTTCTCCAATGCTGACGGGGCGTACGGCGCAAATGTGAACCAGCTCATCGACTCAGGGGCATGGGACGGCGAGGATGAGCTCGCCGACGCCTATGAGGCCCGGAAATGTTTCGCCTACGGGAAAAACGGGCAGGCTGTGCGCCAGTCCGGGCTGCTCGGCGCGCTCCTCGCCCGGGTGGACGTGGCCTATCAGAACCTTGACTGCGTTGAACTTGGCGTCACCACGATTGACCACTACGTCGACACGCTGGGCGGCATCGCCCGGGCCGTGCGTCGCGCCAAAGGGGCTGACGCGGCAGTCTACATCAGCGATCAGACGGCGCCGGAGGGCAAGGTTCGCACGCTCGCCGAGCAGGTGGCGCTGGAAGCCCATACCCGCACCCTCAACCCGCGCTGGTATGAGAGCCTCCTCAGGCACGGCTACGAGGGCGTCCGCCAGATTGAAGCCCAGGTGACAAACACAATGGGCTGGTCGGCCACGACCGGCCAGGTCGACCCGTGGATCTATCAGCGCATCAGCGAAACCTACGTGCTCGACGCGGACATGCGCGCGCGTCTCGCCGAACTGAATCCCAAAGCCTCCGCCCGCATGGCGAACCGGCTCCTGGAAGCCCATCACCGCAACTACTGGACGCCCGATCCTGAGACCCTTGAAGCGCTCCGCAGCGCCGGGGAGGAGCTTGAGGATCGGCTCGAAGGCGTCAACGCCGCCGCCGCGGCCTGACGCAGGAGAACCACATGACGCTGCTCGACATCCCCCGCGCACTCCACCGGCGACCCGATGGTGAGGGAAGTGTGCAAGTCAAGATGGACGCGGGCCCCCGCATCGACCGGGCGAAAGTATTCGCCGTGTACGGCAAGGGAGGCATCGGCAAGAGCACAACGTCGTCCAACCTCTCGGCGGCCTTCTCAAAGCTCGGCAAGCGCGTGCTTCAGATCGGCTGTGACCCGAAGCACGACTCCACCTTCACGCTGACCAAGCGCCTGGTGCCGACCGTGATCGATGTTCTGGAAAGCGTGGACTTTCACACCGAGGAGTTGCGCCCGGAGGACTATGTCTATGAGGGATACAATGGCGTGATGTGCGTTGAAGCCGGCGGTCCGCCAGCTGGCACCGGGTGCGGCGGCTATGTGGTCGGTCAGACGGTCAAGCTGCTCAAGGAACACCATCTGCTGGAAGACACCGACGTGGTGATCTTTGACGTTCTGGGCGATGTGGTGTGCGGCGGCTTCGCATCGCCCCTTCAGCACGCCGAACGTGCGCTCATTGTCACCGCAAATGATTTCGATTCGATCTTCGCGATGAATCGGATTGTCGCAGCGATCAGGGCGAAGTCGAAGAACTACGACGTCCGCCTGGGCGGGGTGATCGCCAATCGGTCCAAGGCGACCGACGAGATCGATCGCTTCAACGCCGCGATCGGTCTGGAGCGTATTGCCCACCTGCCGGACCTCGACGTCATCCGCCGGTCCCGGCTGAAGAAATCAACCCTGTTCGAAATGGAGCCTTCGCCGGAGCTTGAGGCGGTGCAGAACGAGTATCTGCGTCTGGCAGCCACACTGTGGGCGGGTGAGCGGCAGTATGATGCGACCCCGATGAAGGATCGCGAGATCTTTGATTTTCTGGGGTTTGACTGATGTCAGGCGCAGACACCCTGCCGGTCCATGCTCCGGGAACGAGCTACGCGGTCCGCCGCGGCGCTCTTGAGACCTATTTCGACCGGACCGCGCGCGACGCCTGGGAGCAGCTCACATCGCATGCCCCCGTCAGCCGCATCCGGGCCACAGTCCGGGCCGGTCGCGACCGTATGCGATCCCTGCTGCTGTCCTGGCTTGGCGATGACCTGAGACAGAAGCGGCTGCTCGATGCAGGCTGCGGCACCGGTGCGCTCGCGGTCGAGGCGGCCGGGCGCGGTGCGCAGGTTCTCGCCATCGATCTCGCCGCGGGCCTCGTTGATGTGGCCCGCGAGCGCGCGCCGGATGCGCTCGCGCAGGCCATCGACTTCCGGGTCGGGGATATGCTGGATCCCGCGCTCGGCGCATTCGACGCAGTGGCGGCGATGGACTCGCTCATTCATTATGAGCTGGAAGACGTCGTAAGGGTCCTGTCCGCCATCGCCCCGCGCACCCATCGCGCCATTGTGTTCACCTTCGCACCCGCCACGCCTGCGCTGAGGCTGATGCACGTCGTCGGGCGGCTGTTTCCCCGCACTGACCGAGCTCCGGCGATCGTGCCGATCAGCCCACAACGCCTCTTTGAGCGCATCGGTTCAGCGCCCGACCTGCGCGGGTTCCGGGTCGCCCGCACCCAGCGCATCGTCAGCGGATTTTATACCTCGCAAGCAGTGGAGCTGGTGCGCACATGACGGGCAGTCGCTCATCATCGCGTGCGTTCGCGCGCCTGAATCCGCGATGGCTCCCCTTCGCCGATGCCGCCTCGCGCGACCTTCCGATGGGCAAGCTCCTGCGGCTGTCGCTGTTCCAGGTCGCGTGCGGCATGGCCGGCGTCATGCTGACGGGCACCCTAAACCGCGTGATGATCGTCGAAACAGGGATGTTCGGCTGGGTGGTCGCCCTGATGGTCGCGGCGCCGATGCTGCTCGCGCCGCTGCGTGTGCTGATCGGCTTCAAGTCGGACCATCATCGCTCCGTGTTCGGCTGGCGGCGGGTTCCCTACATGTGGTTCGGCGCCATGCTGCAGTTCGGCGGCCTGGCGATCATGCCTTTCTCGCTGCTGATCCTGTCCGGTACGGGCGTTGGACCGGTCGCTGTCGGCTATGTCGGGGCCGCGCTCGGATTCCTGCTGATCGGATTGGGCATGCATACTGTGCAGACCGCAGGTCTGGCGCTGGCGGCCGACCTCGCGACCGACGAGACCCGCCCGCGCGTCGTCGCCCTGCTCTCGATCATGCTGCTGCTCGGGGCCTTTGTAAGCTCCCTGGTCGTGAGCGCGCTGCTCGTCAACTTTACCGCCTTGCGGCTGATCCAGGTCATCCAGGGCGCGGCGGTGCTCGGCTTCGTGCTCACCGTCGTATCGATGTGGGGCATGGAGCACCGCTCCCCCGCCCGCGCCGAGGCCGCGCCGGAGGATGATTCAACCCGCGCCTTCCTCGCGGCGCTCGCCGCCTTGACCCGCGGCGGCGCGGCCCGTCGTCTGCTGGCCGCCGTCGGCCTCGGCTCCGCCGCGTTCGCCATGCAGGACGTGCTGCTGGAGCCTTATGGAGGCCAGGTCCTGCATCTGCCGGTTGGTCAGACGTCACTGCTGACGGCCTTCTGGGCTTTTGGCGGTCTGCTCGGTTTCGCCGTCGCCGCCCGTCGGCTCGCGCGTGGGGGCGAGCCGCACCGGATCGCCGGTCTTGGCGCTGTCATCGGCGTCTTCGCCTTCGCAGCTGTCATCCTGTCGGGCGCCCTGGAATGGCCCCTGCTGTTTCGTCTCGCGGCCGCCGGCATCGGGTTTGGCGGTGGTCTGTTCGCCATCGGAACACTGACCGCCGCAATGGCGATGGCGCAGGACGGCAAGTCAGGCATCGTCATCGGCGCCTGGGGTGCTGTGAACGCCGCCGCCATGGGCGCATCCATCGCCTTTGCAGGATTCGCCCGTGACGCCGTGGCGGCGGTTGCGGCGAGCGGATCACTGGGACCTGGAGCAGATCATCCCTCCGTCGGCTATGTCGCTGTCTACGCCCTGGAGATCCTGCTCCTGTTCGTCGCGTTGGCCGTCATTGGTCCGCTGGCCCGCCTGGAGCGGACCGGGACCCAGACGGTTCCGCAAAAACTTGGACTGGCGGAGCAGCCGCTATGACCATGCGAGGTGTCTTTCAATACGGGAATGGAGGTCCGCCATGAACAACACGACCTTGATGACCACGACGACATTGGCGAATTTCGACATCGTCGGGATTTTGTTTTTCCTGTTCGTCCTGTGGTTTTTCGGGCTCATCATCTATCTCCGGCGCGAAGACCGGCGAGAAGGGTATCCTCTTGAAGAGGACACCACCGGCCGGCTGGAGACAATCGAGGGCTTTCTGTGGTTCGCCCGACCCAAGAAGTTCCGTCTCGCCGATGGTACGATCGTCGCGAAGCCGGACATGCAACGTGAGACCAGGCCGCTTGCGCTCAAACGGCTCGCCGTGTGGCCCGGCGCTCCGTCCAGGCCGACGGGCAACCCCATGGCTGATGGCGTTGGTCCTGCGTCCTATGCTGAACGGGCGAAGGTAGCTGATACCGATCTGCACGGCGCGCCGCGCATCGCGCCCCTGGCGAACCTGCCAGGTTTCAAGATCCTGGCGCGTGATCCGGATCCGCGCGGCATGACCATTCTGGGAGCGGATGGAAAGCCGGCCGGGTCAGTCACGGAAGTTTGGGTCGACCGGATGGAGTCGCTGATCCGCTATCTGCAGGTGAAAATCGATGGCGATGCGGCGATCGGTCCCCTGTTGGTTCCGTTCACAATGACGACAATCGACCGTCAGAAGGGCGTCGTCCGGTGTGATGCGGCAAGTGCGCATCAATTCCGGGACGCGCCGCGCCCGGCGTCTGCCAGTCAGCTGACCCGGTATGAGGAGGAGCGCATCGTGGCTTATTTCGGCGGAGGTTATCTCTACGCCAATCCGCGTCGAGCGGAGCCCTTGCTGTGAGTTCGTCCGAACATGACTTCGAGCCGACCCGCGGCCTGCCCGGCCGCCTGCCAGAGGGAGAGCGCATCCTCTGGCAGGGTGGGCCGGATTGGCGCGGCATCGCCGTGCACACACTTCATGTGCGCCCGATTGCAGCCTACTTCGTGCTGCTTGCGGGCGGCCTCGTCAGCTACGGACTGACGTTGGGCGGGCTCTCCACCGCGCAGGCTATCGGTCAGGGCGTCCTTGTGCTGCTCGCTGGCGTCATTGTGCTTGGACTGCTCGCCGGCTTCTCACTGGCTGTGGCCAGAACAAGTGTGTATACCATTACCAACAGACGTCTTGTCCTGCGCGTCGGCGTGGCGATTTCCAAGGCAGTGAACGTCCCGTTTTCACTGGTCGCAAGCGCCGCGCTGCGCCAGCATAGCGGCGGGACAGGCGACATTCCCCTGAAGCTGCGGGATGGGGCGCGGCTCTCCTATCTGATCCTGTGGCCGCACGTGCGGCCCCTGCGGTTCAACGCGCCAGAGCCGATGCTGCGGGCGCTCGCAGCCCCTCAAGGCGTCGCGCGTTTGCTCGCCGACGCCCTGCAGGCGGAGATCGGCGGCCGGGTGAATGCCCCGCACGTCGCCCCCAGCCCGAACAGTCCCGCCGGCGGCGAAAAGCCCGTCCGCGCGCTTGGCGCGGCGCCCGCAGCCGCATCCGCCTGACCTGTCCTTTGTCCAGAGGAGCACGCAGACAATGAGCGCGATCGATGTCAGGCCATTTCCGCGCTGGGCGCTGCAGGCAGCTGGCGCGCTGATCGGCGTGGCCATCCTTGGGGCGGCCTACGGTCGCTTCGAGCGCGCCGCTGAACCGCCAGACGCGCCACGCGCAGCCCTGCACGCCGCCGGCGCTCCGCTGGCCGCACGGACCCTTGCATTCATCGACCAGGGCGAGGGCGTCATCGAGGTGCGTGATCACGCGACTGGCGCTGTCGTGCGCCGGCTGACCCCTGAGACCGACGGCTTCGTCTTCGGAGCCATGCGCGGTCTGCGTCAGGCGCGGACAGCGAAAGGAGCCGCGCGCGACCCGGTCCTGCTGATCGAGCGCTGGCCTGACGGACGGGTGACGCTGTTCGATCCTGCAACAGCGGTGTTCGTCAACCTGCGGGCCTTTGGCCTCGACAACAAGGCGGCGTTCGAGGCGTTTCTTCCGGCCGCTGGCGGCGGGGGGCAGGGATGAGGCTCCTGGCGCGTCGCCGATTTGAAACCCACTGCACAGTTGAGCTGGAGCATTCGCAGGAAAGCCTCCACGCGCATGTCGTGTTCGCGGGCATGGAGAACATCGGCCCGGGAGACAGGGTGCGCGTGCACGGTGCGCCGATCAAGTTGAAGTTCGGTGAGCGCATGACCTTCCAGCGTCTCGCCACCATCGAACGCGCCCACTGGTTCGAGCGGCTCTGGGTGCGTTTTGCAGCCCGCTTCGATCTTGCCGAACTCTATGAAGTCAGCTTCAGTCCACGGAGAGCGCTATGACGGCCGTCGCAACCGCGTCAGGCCATGCTGCGAGCAGGCATGCGGGAGTTCCCGGCATGACGCAGCGTGAGGACCAGACTCCCGACACCATGCAGCTGGCGCAGCAGGAGACGATCCTCAGCCCCCGGTTCTATACGACCGACTTTGCGGCGATGGATCGCATTGATGTGTCTCTTGTGCGCCGGGAGTGGGACCCTCTGATCGCTGAAATGGCGAGTGACCCCAACAGGAATCATTTCAAGCGAACCGGCGAATTCGACAATATTCTTGACAGCCTGCCACAGGACCTCAGGCTCGAGTTCGTAGATTTTCTCGTCAGCTCACTGACGGCAGAGTTTTCCGGATGCGTTCTTTATGCCGAGATCGTCAAGCGGGTGAAAAACCCTGACATCAAGGCTCTGTTCAAGTACATGAGCAGGGATGAGGCCCGCCATGCCGGCTTCATCAACGACAGTCTGAAGGATTTCGGGATCGGCGTTGACCTCGGGTTTCTGACCAGGACCAAGAAGTATACCTTCTTCAAGCCCAAGTTCATTTTCTATGCCGTCTATCTCTCCGAAAAGATCGGATATGCGCGCTACATCACCATTTTCCGCCAGCTTGAACGCCACCCGGAACTGCGCGTTCATCCTATCTTTCGGTGGTTCAAGGAGTGGTGCAACGACGAATTCCGCCACGGCGAAGCCTTCGCCCTTCTGATGCGCGCCGATCCGAAACTTCTCCGCGGCGGCAATGTGTGGTGGATCAGGTTCTTCCTGCTGTCAGTCTACGCCACCATGTATGTGCGCGATCATGCACGTCCGGCCTTCCACAAGGCGCTTGGGCTTGATCCAACGGATTATGACTATCAGGTCTTCCGAATCTGCAATGAGATCACCCGTCAGGTCTTCCCGATCACGCTTGACATCGATTCGCCGGCCTTCCGGGAGGGCATGGAGCGGGTGCGGATCCTGACAGACAGGATGGCGGCGGCGAAGGCGAAGGGCGGGATCCTGTCGGGTCTGCGCCAGGCGGGCCTTGCAGTCCAGGTTGCAGCCGCCCTGTTCGGCCTCTTCCTGCATCCGGTCAAACCGAACCAGATCCCGCAGAACATCCGCCTGCAGCCGGCCTGGTGACGTCGATGTGGGATCACGCGCAGCCAATTCTTGTCGCAGCCTTCGCCTGGTGGATCGCCACCGGCGCGATCCTTTGGCTCGACCAGCGGCCGGCGCGCACCTACCCGTTCAGTCTGGCTGTCGCCAGTCTCGCCCTCATTGCTGCAGTGGCCGGGCTCGCGGCCGCCGCGCGTGACACAGGCCCGCTTGCCGCATACGCTGCATTCCTTTGCGCCCTGGTCGTGTGGGGATGGCTTGAGATGGCCTTCCTGATGGGGTTCATCACCGGACCCAACACCAAGGCGTGCCCACCTGGCGCGCGCGGATGGAAGCGGTTTCGGCTGGCGGCTGGCGCGCTGATCTATCACGAAATCGCCATTGCGCTCGCGGCGCTTGGCGTCATCGGTCTGTCCTGGGGGCATCCGAACCAGACCGGGCCTGCGGCGTTCCTGATCCTGATGGTCATGCGGCTCTCGACGAAATTCAACATCTTCCTCGGCGTCGCCAATATGGCCGAGCAGTTCCTGCCGCCGCATCTTGACTACCTCAAGTCCTATTTCAGACGCGCGCCGTTCAACCCGCTGTTCCCGCTGTCGATCGGACTGGGGCTTGGACTTGCTTTCATGGCCGGCGCCGCAGCGCTGGCGGCGCCGGACGGATCCGGCGCGGCCATCGGGGCGAGCCTTGTGTTTGCCCTGATTGCGCTCGCGGTCATCGAGCATGTCATGCTGATGACGCCTGCCCCGGAGTTGGGACTGTGGCGCTGGGCGCGCGCGCCCGGGCCCGCCCGGCCAGGTCCGACGTCCGCAGCCTCGACCCTCCCGCCAACCCTCATTGACGCCGCCCCGCCGGCGTCGCCCTTGACGACAGGCCCGCGCGTCATCGCAGCGCGCGGAGCCGAGTGACGCCTTTCAGGAGACGCCCGATGGATTTTGAAGCGTTTTTTCAGGACCAGCTCGATGGTCTGCGTCGGGAAGGCCGCTATCGCGTCTTCGCCGATCTCGAAAGATATGTCGGACGCTTTCCGCGCGCCGCGCGCCACAGCGAGTCGGGCGTCAGCGACGTGACTGTCTGGTGCTCCAATGACTACCTGGGGATGGGCCAGCATCCGGTCGTTCTCGCCGCCATGCATGAGGCCATCGACCGGTGCGGCGCCGGGGCGGGCGGGACCCGCAATATCTCGGGCACGAACCACTATCATGTATTGCTTGAACAAGAACTCGCCGACCTGCACGCCAAGCAGGCCGCGCTTCTCTTCACGTCCGGATATGTGTCCAATTGGGCCGCTCTTTCAACGCTGGCGGCGCGTCTGCCAGACTGCGTGGTCCTGTCCGACGCCGGAAACCATGCCTCGATGATTGAGGGCATCCGGCACAGTCGGGCGGAGTGCCGCCTGTTCAGGCACAACGATCCGGAGGATCTTGACCGCCTCCTGTCGGAGATTCCTCCCGGCCGGGCCAAGCTGGTCGCCTTTGAATCCGTATACTCCATGGACGGCGACATCGCGCCGATCGCCGAGATCTGCGATGTGGCCGACAAACACGGCGCCATGACCTATCTGGATGAAGTCCATGCCGTTGGCATGTACGGCCCGCGCGGCGGCGGCGTCGCCGAACGCGAAGGCCTGATGGATCGCCTGACCGTCATCGAAGGAACGCTTGGCAAGGCATTTGGCGTATTCGGCGGCTACATCGCAGCCTCGACGGCGCTCGTCGATTTCATCCGCAGCTTCGCGTCGGGCTTTATCTTCACGACCGCACTGCCGCCGGCTGTGGCGGCTGCGGCGCGTGCGAGCATCGCGCATCTCAAGTCGAGCTCTCTCGAACGTCAGCAGCACCAGGAACGCGTGCGCGAAGTGCGGGCCAAGCTGTCAGCCATTGGCATCCCAATGCTGGACAACCCAAGCCACATCATTCCCGTGATGGTGCGAGACCCGGTCAAGTGCAAAGCCATCAGCGATTGGCTCCTCGACCGCTACGGCGTCTATATCCAGCCGATCAACTATCCCACGGTCCCACGCGGAACCGAACGGCTGCGCATCACGCCTTCGCCGATGCACAGCCCCGGCGACGTCGATCATCTGGTCGCCGCGCTTGGCGAATTGTGGTCGCAGTGCGCCCTCGCACGCACCTCGCTGGCGGCTTAGCGGGTGATGGGAAACGCCACGCTCCTCGAGGCTCCGCACGACGCGGGCGATGCTGGCGACGGAGCGCTCATTCCAGCGATCGATGCAGCCGGCCGGCTCTACCCGGTCGAGAAACTGACGGCCCACCGCAAAGGCCTGCATCATCTGGCCGTCTCTGTCTTTGTGTTCAGTGGTGATGCGCTGCTGGTGCAGAAACGGGCCTTTGGAAAATATCACAGCGAGGGTCTGTGGGCGAATACCTGCTGCACACATCCCAATTGGGGCGAGACCTGCGCCGCAAGTGCGCATCGCCGACTTCGGGAGGAGCTGGGTCTTTCAGCAGTCCTGAGGTCCTGCGCGGTGATCGATTATGAGGCGGATGTCGGCGCGGGTATGCGCGAATGGGAGCGGGTCGAAGTGTTCCGCGGAGACGTGGATCAAACAGCCTCGCTCGCCGTCAATCCGGCTGAGGTCTGCGCCGTGTCCTGGCGCACCATTGAGGATCTCACCGCAGACGCCCTGGATCGCCCCTACCTCTTCGCGCCCTGGTTTCGCATCTATCTTGCGCGATGGCATGAATTGCGCCTGATGGCGGGTTGAGGGCGCGTCCCCCCCCGCCGCGATCGCTGCGGCTTCGTGCGCCGCCATCCACACATCCATGACCTGGCGTGGTGCAGTTGCGCTCACAGGCAGGCTGATCAATAGCCGGGCTTTCGTGGGCGCTGTGTCCTGAACGGCAGCTGCCCGCACGGTTGCGCTTGTCCATGGGCTGGGTGGAGATCTCCCTGGCGCAGTCTGTCAATGGCCGGAGAGGCCGTGACGCCGGCTCGGGTGTGTGGCGCGCCGGCAGCAGCTTCAGTCCTGGCGGGGCGACTGCAACCGTCCGGAGCGCGCGCCCCCAGCGGATGGTTCCCGGGCGCTGCCTGGGTGCGGAGGCCGTGGGCTAGCCTTGCGTCGTTGCGTGCGCCATCGCGTCCCTGCGGGCCGCCATGCGCGATTCGATGAAGTGCGCGAGAGCCGCCGCCGCCGGGCTCTGGCGCGACGGCTCCAGAAGGCACATGTCGGCCGACTCCAGCATCGGCCAGTCATGCAGAACCCGCACGCCCTCCTGGATCAACCCCCTCGGCATCACCGCATACCCCAGGCCCGCACGCACAGCGGCCGCGCAGCCTGCATGACTGGGGCTTGTAAACGCGCTGGTCCATGGGGCCTTGGCGCGGTCCAGCGCAGCGAGCGCACGTTCACGGTACACGCAGGCGGGCGGAGACAGGACCAGCGGCAATGGGCGCGCCCGCTCGGCGAATATGGCGCGCGCCTCGGCGAAGCCATCAGGCAGGCTATCCGCTGTCGGGCCAACCCAGACCAGTTCCTCGCGCCAGATCGCACGCGCCCCCGGATGGACGCGCTCAGGCGACTGCTTGATCAGCACAAGGTCATGTAAGCCAGCTTCGAATTCATCTATGAGCGCCCGCGTCAATGCGCACGACACGTGCAGCATGATCTGCGGGTGCGCATCTGTGAAGGCGGCCAGAATGTCGGGAAGATAGGCGGTTGTGAAATCCTCCGGAGAGCCGAACCGGACCTCGCCGGAAATGTCCTGGGAGCGGAAACGCGCCAGCAACGCATCGGCCGCCGCAATCATGTCGCGCGCATATCCCAGCAGTTTTTCGCCGTCCTGCGTCAGACGTACATTGCGCGTATCACGCTCAATCAGCTGGCGGTCGAAAATCTCTTCAAGTTTCTTGATCTGGCCGGAGACCGCCGACTGCGACCGGCCCACGAGCATCCCGGTCCGCGAAAAGCTGCGGGTTTCAGCCAGCGTCACGAATGTGCGCAGAAAGGCAGTGTCGACGTCGTACATCCTCCAGACTCCTGAGGCGATGAGCGCGCGCCGTCAACGGCGGCGCGCGCTCGAACGGGCGCCTGGGACCTTAGGGCGCAAGCGGAGCGGGACGCTCTGCAATCGGCTCCGGCATGGCGCTGGAGTGCAGCAGCTGGATGCGCCACTCGCCGTCCTTCTTCTCCCAGATGAAGCTGTAGCGGGCAGTGACCCAGGTCGGCTTGCCGTCGCGCGTGAGATCAAAGGTCCAGATCCCGGCGTCAATCGCCGTGTTCTCGTCGAGCACCTCAATATAGCGCTCATTGATGGTCGGCTGCGGCGACAGCTTCAGAAAGTCGACAAAGTAAGCCTGGATTTCCTCCGGCGTGTCGCGGATCTGGTTCGACACGGTCGGCTCAAGGATCGCATTCGGTGCGAACAGGTCCGCAACCGTTTTCGGGTCCCCGGTGGCGAGCGCCGCCTTCCAGGCTTCAAAGTTCGCCGCCACTTCCTCCTTGCCGGGCAGGACGACCGCCGGCGTCGCCGGTGCGCTCGGCGCAGGCGGCGAGCATGCGGCGAGCGCGCCAATCGCGGCGGCGGCGAGCAGGGCTGTGATGCGTGTGACGTTCATGGCTGTCTCCCAGGTTGTGGTGCGGCGAACATGTGCACCGCCCCGTCGCGGAGAAAGTCAAAAACAGGTCGTCGAGCCGCGGTTTTTCCGATAAATCCTATCAGCATTTCATGTTTCTGGTTTTTTCGACAGTTGGCCATACGGAATTGAAATCTTGCCCAGCATGGGAGTTCTGTATGCCGCTGGAAGCTTTGGTGGAAAACCTGGTATCCCCTATCACCCTGGCATTTTTACTTGGAATGATCGCAACAATTATTCGATCAGACCTGGAAATACCCGAGCCGGTCATCAAGATCTTCGCGATCTTTCTGTTGTTCTCGATCGGCCTGCAGGGCGGGCAGGAACTCGCTGGCGTGGCCTTCTCAGACATCGCCAACGGTCTCGGCGTCATCGCCGCGCTGATCTTCGTCCTGCCCCTCATCGCCTTTCTGGTCGCCAAAGTCGTGCTTCGCCTCGACACCCCGAATGCGGCCGGCGTCGCGGCGCTGTACGGGTCGGTCTCCTCCGTCACCTTCGTGGTGTCGCGCGCCTATGCCGAGAGCAAAGGCACGCCCATGGACGGCTACGTCACCGGCCTTGTGGCCCTGATGGAACTTGCGATCCTGGTCGCTCTCTTCTACGGCCGGTTCGCTCTCAGCCGGTCAAACGGCGACAAGGGCAGGCTCACCGCAATCCTGATGGAAACGTTGCGTGGCCGTGGGCTCGTGCTTCTCGGCGGCGGCCTCCTGATCGGCGGACTGATCGGCGAAAAGAATTTCGCGCGCATCGAGCCCTTCTTTGTGGACCTGTTCCGCGGCGTTCTGGTTCTTTTCCTGCTCGAGATGGGCATGACTGCGGCGCGACAGCTCAGGGAATTCGCCAAGGTTGGTCCAGCCATGGCCGTGTTCGGCGTCGTTATGCCGATGGTCCATGGCGCGCTCGCCACAGGTCTGGCGACCTGGGCCGGCCTGCCGCTCGGCTCGGCCTTCGTCATCGGCGCAGTCGCAGCATCGGCGTCCTATATTGATGCGCCGGCGGCGGTGCGCGCAACATTTCCCTCCGCCAATCCCGGGATCTACCTGACTGCATCTCTCGGCATCACCTTCCCCTTCATGCTGATCGTTGGCGTGCCGACGGTCTATCAGATGGCTGTTCTGTGGCGCGGCCTTTTGGGCGCCGGTTAGCGTTGTCAGGGATCGGTCAGCTTGCGGGCGCGACGGGCGGCCGCAATCGACCGGCGCCGCATTCAGTCAACTGAAGGGACCGTCTGCAGTTTGGGCGGTGCGACCTGCCTGAAGTGGGGGACCGCTCAGGCGAAGACCCAGTCTCACGCCGGTGACGGCAGGAGGCGGTCCTCGCCTGGGCGTCACGCCTGTCCTGCGCCAGGCCACGCCATGTCGCGGCGAGGCATCGCCGGACAGGCGGCCCCGCCCGCAGCAATTCAATCGGCGACTGCGCCATCGCGCGCCCGTCGACGCGCGGTCGCCGGCCGGACGGGGCAAGCGGGCGATCCTGATCGGGGGCGGGCCTGTGGGGTGGCTGGATGCGTCGACGCCTGGCCGCCCGCCCCGGCGATCGTGCGGGCGCCGCGCCCGGGATCGTCGCCAGCGCTCTCCTGCAGGCGTCCCGGGCGTTTGCGCGCCCACCGCTGATCGGCCCCGCGATTGCCGTAACGGCAGCCGGCTGCGGCGCGCCAGTCGCGGTGAAAGGTCTTGAACGGCCCCGCGCTGCATGGTCAAGGTGACGCCAAGGCCGAAACCGCACGGAACCGGCCGCGCCATGCCACCCCGCCATGTGAGGAACGCCCATGCGTGAAGCAGTCATCGTCTCCTATGCCCGCACGGGCCTCGCCAAATCCATGCGCGGCGGTTTCAACATCACCCCGCCCATGTCCATGGCCGCCCACGCGATCGAGCACGCGGTGGCGCGCGCCGGCGTGGATGGGGCGGCGGTTGAGGATTGCTTCCTCGGCAACAACATGCACGGAGCGCCCAACATCGGCCGGCAGGCCGCTTTGCTTGCCGGCCTGCCCGTCACCACCGGCGGCGTCACGGTGAACCGCTTCTGCTCCTCTGGCCTGCAGACCATCGCCATGGCTGCGCACCACGTGATCAGCGACGGCGCGGATTGCGTGGTTGCGGGCGGCGTGGAGAGCATCTCAATGCCGCCAAGCCCATTCCCGCGGGAGGCCGTCGATCCCAAACTCATCGACATCGCGCCGGCGATCTTCATGGCCATGATCGATACCGCCGACATCGTCGCCGAGCGATACAAGCTGAGCCGCGAGTATCAGGATGAATTCTCCCTTGAGTCCCAGCGCCGCATGGCGGCGGCGCAGCAGGCGGACAAATTCAAGGACGAGATCGTCCCGATGAAGACAAAAATGAAGGCGGTCAACAAGGAAACGCGCGAAGAGACGATCGTGGACTACACGGTCACCCGGGACGAGTGCAACCGCCCGGACACCACCATGGAAGGGCTTGCCAAGCTTGAGCCCGTCAAGGGTGCGGGCAAGTTCGTGACTGCCGGCAACGCCAGCCAGCTGTCCGACGGCGCCGCGGCCGTGGTCGTCATGGAGGCCAGGGAGGCTGAACGGCGTGGCCTGCAGCCGCTCGGCCGGTTTGTCTCCTGGGCGGTCGCCGGCTGTGAGCCTGATGAGATGGGCATCGGTCCGGTCTTCGCCATTCCCAAGCTGCTGAAGCGCCAGGGCCTGAGCGTCGATGACATAGACCTGTGGGAGCTGAATGAAGCTTTCGCCAGCCAATGTCTCTATTGCCGTGACAGTCTTGGCATCGATCCGGCCAAATACAACGTCAACGGCGGTTCCATCGCCATCGGCCACCCGTTCGGCATGACCGGCGCCCGGCTGGCGGGCCATATCCTTCTTGAGGGGCGGCGCCGCAAGGCGAAGTGGGGCGTTGTGACAATGTGTATTGGCGGCGGTCAGGGCGGAGCGGGCCTGTTTGAAATCTTCAACTGACAGAAGGCAGCCGCATCCGGCGGGTCTCCCGGCGTGAACCGCTGGATGCGGCGCGCGAGAGGCGTCCCCAGAAGGGTCGCCGGAGGGGGCGCCAGAGGGGGCGCCAGAGGGGGCGCCAGAGGGGGCGATGGTAAACTCCGTCATCACCACCGCCAGGCATGGCGACGTGCTGGTCATCACCAGCGACAATCCGCCAGTCAACGCGCTGGGCCAGGCCGTGCGGGCTGGTCTGGCCGCAGCGCTGCTGGAGGCGTCGGCCGATCCGGCGATCCGCGCCATCGTCCTGCGCTGCGCGGGGCGCACGTTTTTTGCCGGCGCAGACATGACGGAGTTCGAAAGCCCTGCGGCTGACCCGCCGCTCGCAGCGGTCGTCGACGCCCTTGAATCCAGCGCGAAGCCCGTTGTGGCGGCGATCCATGGAACCGCTCTCGGGGGCGGGCTCGAAGTCGCGCTCGGCTGTCATTACCGGATTGCCGCCGTCGGCGCGAGACTTGGACTTCCGGACGTGAAGCTCGGCCTTCTGCCGGGCGCTGGAGGAACCCAGCGTCTTCCGCGCCTGATCGGCGTGGAGGCGGCTCTGGAGATGATTGCAGGCGGCGATCCGATCGCAGCCGATCGCGCGCTTGATCTCGGTCTGATCGACGCCGTGGCGGGCGGCGGGGATCTTGAGGCCGAAGCGATCGCCGTCGCGCAGGCGGCGGGCGACCGCGCCCGCCACCCGACTGCGCGATCGCGCACGGACAGAATCGCAGAGGCGGTGCGCGATCCCGCCGTGTTCGACAGGTTCCGCAGGACCCATGCGCGCCGCTTCAGGGGATTTGAGGCGCCGGAGGCCTGCATCCAGGCTGTCAAGGCCGCCGTCGATCTGCCCTTCGACGAGGGTGTCGCAAGGGAAGGCGAGTTGTTCAGGAAGCTTGTGACAGGCGGTCAATCGCGCACACTGCGCTATGTTTTCTGTGCAGAACGTGCAGCCGCCAGGATCGACGATCTGCCGGCTGCGACCGCCGCAGCGGCGGTCTCATCCGTTGGCGTGCTGGGCGCCGGTACGATGGGCGGCGGCATCGCCATGAATTTCCTGTCCGCGGGCCTGCCCGTCACCATCGTGGAGCGCGAGCCCGCCGCACTCGAGCGCGGCGTGGCCATTATCCGGGCCAATTACGAGGCGTCTGCAAAAAAGGGCCGGATCAGCGCACGCCAGGTTGAAGAGGCCATGGCGCGCCTGACGCCAACCCTTGATTATGCCGATCTGGCCGGGTGCGATCTGATCATCGAAGCAGTCTTCGAAAACATGGATCTCAAGAAAGAGGTGTTTGCGCGGCTTGACGCCACCGCAAAACCGGACGCCATCCTCGCAACCAACACCTCCTATCTGAATGTGGATGAGATAGCTGCGGCGACCCGCCGCCCGCAGAGCGTGATTGGACTGCACTTCTTTTCGCCGGCCAACGTGATGCGCCTTCTCGAGATCGTGCGCGGCGCCAGGACATCCGGCCCGGTCCTGCAGACCTCAATGGAAATCGCGCGCCGGATCGGCAAGATCGCCGTGGTGGCCGGCGTCTGCCCCGGCTTCATCGGCAACCGCATGCTCACGCAGCGCCAGCGCGCTGCCCAGGACCTGATCCTGGAGGGGGCGAAGCCGTGGGATGTCGACCGCGTGCTGGTCAGTTTCGGATTTCCCATGGGGCCCTATCAGATGTCGGATCTTGCCGGCCTCGATATCGGCTGGAGCCGCGCAACATCGAAGGGTGAGACAATCCGCGACGTCCTGTGCGAGCGCGGCCGCCGGGGTCAGAAAACCGGCAGAGGCTTTTACGATTACGATGAGAACAGACGATCCACGCCGTCGCCGGAAGTCGAAGAGATCATCGCAGCGTTCGTCTGTAAATCAGGCAGGGCGCAGCGCATCCTTTCAGACCAGGAAATCCTTGAGCGGATGCTGTTTCCGATGGTGAATGAGGGCGCCATGATCCTGGAAGAGCGCATCGCCCAGCGCGCGTCAGACATCGACGTCGTGTGGCTGAACGGCTATGGCTGGCCGGCCTTCACCGGAGGTCCAATGTTCTGGGCCGACACGATCGGGGTAGCCAGGGTTGTTGCAGGTCTTGAAGCCGTCGGTCAGACGCCGGCCTCCCTGCTGCGCGAGGCGGCGGCGTCCGGCCGCAGGCTGGCCCACGCATGACCGGGCCGACACGCGCCGCGCCCTCCATGGACTCGATCGCCGCCGCGCTGGCCGCGTCCGGCTACATCGCAACGACAGCCATCACCACCACGATGTTTCTCGCCCTGCGGCTGCAGAAACCTGTTCTTGTGGAAGGGCCTGCAGGCGTCGGCAAAACCGAACTCGCACAGTCGCTCGCGCGCGGCCTGGATCTGCCGCTGGTGCGACTGCAGTGTTACGAGGGGCTCGATGAGGCCAAGGCGCTTTATGAGTGGAAATACGCCAAGCAGCTCCTCTACACCCAGATCCTGAAAGAGAAGATCGCAGATCTGACTGGCGAGACAGGCTCGCTGTCCGAGGCGCTCGCGGCCCTCGCCGGATTTCAGGACGTCTTCTTCTCGCGCGCCTTCCTTGAGCCGCGCCCAATCCTGCGCGCGCTCGAGGATCCGCGCGGGGCCGTTCTGCTGATCGATGAAATCGACAAGTCCGACGAGGAATTCGAAGCCCTTCTTCTGGAGGTCCTTGCCGAGAACCAGGTCACCGTTCCGGAGATCGGCACGATCAAGGCCAGCGTCGCCCCCCTTGTGGTGCTCACATCGAACGCCACGCGCGAACTCGGCGACGCCCTGAAGCGACGCTGCCTGCATCTTTACATTGATTTTCCTGACAGCGAGCGTGAACGCCGGATCGTGCGCGCGCGGGCGCCTGGAATATCGGAGCAGATGCTGCGCGAAGTCGTCGCCTTCGTGCAACGCGCGCGCAGCGAGAAACTTCGCAAGCTTCCCTCCGTCAGTGAAACCGTTGACTGGGCGCGCACCATGGTGCTGATGAACGCCGACGTTCTCAGCCCTGAACTCGTGCGCGACACATTGGGGGTGCTGCTGAAGCGCCAGGCAGACGTGGCGGAAGTCACCGACAGGATCGATGTCCTGACCGCGCGCGCGCGCGCCGATGCGGCGGGCGCAGGCTGATGGAGCAGGTGCTCGCGGGATTTCTGCGGGCTTTGCGTGCGGCTGGCTCGCGGGTATCGCCTGGAGAGGCGATCGACGCTGCACGCACCATTGCTCTTGTCGGCGTCGCCGACCGGGCCACGCTCAAGACCAGTCTCGCCGCGGTCCTCGCCAAATCCCGCGAGGAACGAGACACCCACGACAGGGTGTTCGACCTTTACTTCCGCCGTGAATTCATGGCGCAGAAGGACGAGCCGGATCCGGCGTCCGCGCCGGCGCGGGACCGCGCGCAGGCAAACGCGGCGGAGGATTCCTTTCAGGCGCTCGCCGAGAGCGGTGATGACGCGGCGATCGCCAGTGCGCTGGAGCGTGCAGCCGCTGCGGTCGGAGCAGGCGACATCCGTTTCGCCACCCAGACGTCCTTCTTCGCACGACGCATGCTCGAAGCGCTGGGCGTAGAGCGCATGGAGGCCAGCCTGATGGAGCGTCTGCGCGCCGGCGGAGATGACAACGACCGTGCAGCCGATGCCATGATCGGCGCACGTCTGCGGATGCAGCGGCTTGCCCGACGCGTTGTTGAAGAGAGGTACAATGTCTACGGACGGCCTGCGACTGAGACCTTTCTGGACGATGTCGTCGCCCGACGGTCGATCGACGCCCTGACGGTTCGCGATATCGCACGTCTCAAGGTGCTTGTGGCGCGCATGGCCAAGCGCCTGAGCGACCGCCATGCCCGCCAGCGGCGCGTGCGCGATCGCGGCAGGCTCGATGTGCGTCGCACGCTGCGCGCGAACGCGGGCAGCCAGGGCGTGCCCTTCAAGGTGATCTGGAAGATCAGGAAGAAGGACCGACCGAAGGTCGTTGCGGTGTGCGACGTCTCTGGTTCAGTCGCCCGATCTGTGCGCTTCCTCCTGATGTTCCTGTACGCGATGAACGAAAAGATCGCCGACCTGCGGACATTCGCCTTTTCATCGCGCCTCGCCGATGTCGGGCCGATGCTTGACGGTAATGACTTTGACGCCGCGTTTGAGCGCATCCTGCGCGACCTGGGCGGCGGGTCAACCGATTACGGCCAGGCGCTTGCCGACCTGAGCGACAATCACCGTGACTGCGTGGACCGGCGCACCACCGTCGTGATCCTGGGCGACGGTCGTTCCAACCATGCTGATCCGAGGCTCGATCTGTTCCGCGCCCTCGCCGATCAGGCCAAGCGGGTGGTGTGGCTGTCTCCGGAACCCGAGGGGCAATGGGGTTCGGGAGATTCCTGCCTTCTGCAATACAGGCCCCACTGCACGATCATGGCCCATTGCGCGACAGCGCTTGATCTCGAACGGGCCATCGACGACATCCTGGGCGCCTATGACTAGCGGCGTCTCGCCTTTTGCAGAGGTTCGCGCTAAGAGGCACCCAGCTTCACGACAGGGGAGATGAAAGCCATGGGAAAAATGGAGAAGCCAGGCTCCACGTTCGGGTTTAACCCGCTTGACGACCTGCATGATCTGCGGATGTCCGAGAAGGCCCTGCCGCTCCTTGAGCATGTGAAGCGCTTCGTCCGCGACACGGTTCAGCCGATGTCGGAGGAATTCTTCCGGCTCGGAGAAGGACGCGCCGACCGGTGGAGCTACGCTCCAGGTCAGCTTGAACTGCTCGAGGGGGCCAAGGAGCAGGCCAAGAAGGAGGGGCTGTGGAACTTCTTTCTGCCCGATGCCGAGACCGGGGAGGGCCTCAAGAATCTTGACTACGCGTACATCGCGGTCGAACTCGGCAAGAACCCGCTTGCATCCGAATGCATGAACTGCTCCGCCCCCGACACCGGGAACATGGAAGTTCTCGAGCGCGTCGGCACACCAGCCCAGAAGGAGCGCTGGCTGAAGCCGCTCCTGGAGGGCAAGATCCGCTCCGCGTTCGCCATGACGGAACCCGATCGCGCCTCGTCCGACGCCAAGAATGTCGGCATGCGCGCGGTGCTGGAAGGCGATGAGTGGGTTATCAACGGCGAAAAGTACTACATTTCCGGGGCTGGCGATCCCCGCTGCAAGATCATGATCACCATGGTCAAGACCAGCCCCGACGCCCCTCCCAGCAAGCAACAGTCGCAGATCCTGGTGCCCATGGACACGCCGGGCGTTCAGGTGCTCGGGCCGATGTGCGTGTTCGGCGAGGACGACGCCCCGCACGGCCACATGCACATCCGGTTCGACAATGTGCGCGTGCCCAAAGAGAACATCCTGCTGGGCGAGGGCCGGGGGTTTGAAATCTCCCAGCTGCGCCTCGGGCCTGGCCGCATCCACCACTGCATGCGCTCAATTGGACAGGCAGAACGCGCGCTTGACCTCATGGTGACGCGCGGCCTGACCCGCGAGGCCTTTGGACGCAAGATCGGCTATCTTGGCGGCAACATCGAAATCATCTCCCGTGCACGCATCGACATCGAGGCCATGCGGCTCATGGTGCTGAAGGCGGCCAAAGCGATGGACGTCCTCGGCAACCGCGAGGCCCGCGTCTGGGTGCATATGGTCAAGGCCATGGTGCCGGAACGCGTCTGTGAGATCATCGACCAGGCCATTCAGATGCATGGCGCGACAGGGGTCTCGCAATGGACTCCGCTTGCACGGATGTACACGGGCCAACGCACGCTGCGCATTGCCGATGGACCCGATGAAGTGCACCATCTCGTCGTCGGCCGCAACGAACTGCGGCGCTACGAGGACGCCGTCGAGGATGTGACGTCGGCAGCTGTCTGGCGGAACTGACAGGGCGGTGCGCGCCGCGTGTCGCAGTGCGCGCCTGTCCTTCCCCCGACTTTCGCGCTGCGAGTCACACGCCGGGCGCAACACGCCCCAGGGGTGGCTGGCCGGGTGGATGACGCAGGGGACCAGCGCGCGGGCTCTGTGGGAAAGAGGCGTGTGCGGATTGACTCGATATGGCCTGTGCGGCGCCTGGCGAGGCGGTCGTGCGCCGCCCTGCCGTGAGGGCGCCGCGCCTTCGGGTCGGTCGGGGCCTTCGCCGTTATCCTGTCTGCCTGTGGACGGGTCAGGCAGGAAGGGCAGACGGGACGCTTCACGAGCCGGTCGCTCTGGCCCCGCAATCCCTTGCAGTCAGCAAGCTGACGCCTATGCTTGGTCGGGGCTGTCGCGCAGTGACGGGACTGGCGCGACGGGACTGGCGCGACGGGACTGGCGCGACGGGACCGGCGCGGCGGCCGCGGGGACGCAGGGCATCACCGCCTGTGCGATGTCCGCGCCCCCGTCAGCACGGCGCTGCCGGGCGCGCCCCCGGTACGGCGAACGGGGCGACCTTCCCCACAGATCATGCCCCACTGGCAACGCCATGGGGGCACAACCAAACTCGGAGGCGCAGGTGGACATCAGAGACAAAATCGTTGTGGTGACCGGGGCGGCGAACGGCATCGGCAGGGCGCTTGCCGAGCGCTTTGCAGCGGAAGGCGCGAGGCGTGTGGTCTGTGCTGATCTGGATGAGGCGCGCGCAAGGAGCGTGGCCGATGCGATCGGCGGCGTGGGCATCGGCGTTGATGTCGGCGATGAGGCAAGCCTGTGTGCGTTGATCGAGACGGTCGAGCGCGACATCGGCCCCATCGACCTGTTCTGTTCGAACGCCGGCATCGGCTTTGCGGGCGGCGCAGACACTGACAATGAAAAGTGGAACAGGATCTGGGCGGTCAACGTCATGGCGCACGTCTGGGCGGCGCGCCACCTTGTGCCGCGCATGGCCGCGCGCGGCGGCGGCTACCTGCTGAACACCTCTTCGGCAGCCGGATTGCTGTCGCAGATCGGCTCGGCCTCCTACGCCGTCACCAAGCACGCCGCTGTCGGGCTGGCTGAATGGCTCGCCTTCAGCCACGCCGATCAGGGCGTGAAAGTGTCCGTGCTCTGTCCCCAGGCTGTGCGCACGGCCATGACCGCCGGCAATCCGGACGGCGTGGCCTCGATCGATGGCATGATCGAGCCGGAAGCGGTGGCTGAAGCCTGCGTCCAGGCGATCACTGCGGAGCAGTTCCTGATCCTGCCCCACCCCCAGGTGCGCGATTACATGCGCAACAAGGCTGAGAACTACGACCGATGGATCGGCGGGATGCGCAAACTCAACCGACGCTATCAGGGCTGACGGCGCCGGGCGGCTCTGGAACCAGCACAGCTGCACCCGCCACCCGACCGGCCCGCAGGTCATCGAGCGCGCGGTTGGCGTGCGTCAACGGGTAGACCTGCGTGTGGACCCTGAGCTGCAGGCGCGCAACCAGCGCCAGGAACCCGCGTGCATCCGCCCGGGTTAGATTGGCGACCGAGCACAGCGATCGCTCGCCCCACAGGATTGCATACGGGAAGGCGGGAATGTCACTCATGTGGATCCCCGCGCACACCACCCGACCACCCTTGCGCACGGACCGCAGGGCCTGTGGGACCAGTGCGCCAACCGGCGCGTAGATGATGGCGGCGTCAAGCGCCTCCGGCGCCGTGTCGTCGGATCCGCCCGCCCAGTCCGCTCCCAGCCGGCGTGCGAACTCCTGCCCCTTCATGTCGCCAGGGCGCGTGAAGGCGTACACCCGCCGACCCTGCTGCCTGGCGATCTGGAGAATGATATGCGCGGCTGCTCCGAAGCCATAAAGTCCAAGCGCGCGGCCGGACCCGGCGAACCGAAGCGACCGCCAGCCGATAAGCCCGGCGCACATCAAGGGCGCAAGCTCGGTTGCCGGGATCCCTTTCGGCAATTCAGAGATGAACCGCGCATCGGCGAGAACATGTGTGGCGAAACCGCCATCGCGCGTGTAGCCGGTGTATTCGGCTGCGTCGCACAGGTTTTCCTCATCCCGACGGCAGTGCGTGCAGACGGCGCAGGTTCCCCCCAACCATCCCACGCCGACGCGCCGTCCCAGCAGCTGCGGCGCTGCGTCCCCGCCCAGCGCCTCCACAACGCCGACGATTTCGTGGCCTGGCGTGAGCGGTGCGCGGCGCTGTGGCAGGTCGCCGTCTGTCACGTGCAGGTCCGTCCGGCACACGCCGCACGCCTCGATGCGGATCAGCGCCTCGCCCGGACCGGGCCTGGGCTTGTCCATCACCGCATAGGTCAGGCGCGCCCCTGGCGCGCCAAGGCGCATGGCCGCCATCATCCCGGTTGGCCGATCGGCGTCAGAAGCGCCTGTGAAACCCGTCGCCATGTCATTCGTTCCGTTTAAGGATGGACTGTCGCGAGCGCCTGCTGCGCAAAGGCGCGAATGGCTTCGGCCTGCAAAGCCCCGCTCGTGCGCGCAATCTCGCGCCCTCTGCGGATAAGCACCAGGGTCGGGATGGAGCGGATGGAAAACCGGCGCGCGAGGTCGGGCTCAGCGTCTGTGTCCAGTTTCGCGAGGCGCACCTGCGGCTCCAGAAGCCCTGCCGCCGCTTCGAATTGCGGCGCCATCCGGCGGCAGGGCGCGCACCAGCCGGCCCAGAAATCAATCAACAGGGGCAGGTCAGACTGGTCGGCGAAGCGGGCGAAGTTGGCGGCCGACAGTGTCACCGGCGCGCCCGTGAACAGGCGCGCCCGGCAACGCCCGCACACGCCGCCAGCGTCCTCGGCAAGCCTGAGCGCCGACAGCCGGTTGAGCGCGCCGCACTGCGGGCAGGCGGCGATGACTTGCCCGGTCTGCGTCGTCATGGCTGGCCGCGATATGGCGCAGCCCGGATCATCGCCCGAGGCCCGGCGCCGGCTGTTGCGGCCCGCCCCGGCCGCCCGCCCGCCCGCAGCGCCTCCTGCCGCGTCTTCTGCGGCGATGCACGCGGCGGCGCCGCCGCCTGCCTGCGCGCGGCCGCCGATCCCATCACGGGACATCCAATCCCAGCCACGCTGGCCGCAGAAAAGCTGATCATGACTACGCTCATGGACGCCTGCCATTCGGGCGGGCACGCAAATCCCGCCATCACACATGGGTGAGATAAGCCTGCTGCGCCATAGGGGAAAACCGCAATGCCGATATCTGCTTCGATCGGGCTGAAAACCCTTGATCGCGCGCGCGCAGGCCGCAAAACTTCCCTGGCCGCGAGATGATGAGGAATCCATGTCAATTGATCTGCACTCTGCCTACGTGATGACCATCGCCGGGCGTTCAGTGACGGGCCCAAACACCATCGATGTGGTGAACCCCGCGACGGGCGACGTCTTTGCTCAAGCCCCGGATTGTACGCGCGCCCAACTCGACGAGGCGGTCGAGGCGGCCCCGGCCGCCTTCAAGCTCTGGCGCGCCGTCCCCATTGCGGATCGCCAGGCCGCCGTCAGACGGGCCGGCGACATTCTGCTGGCGCAGGCAGGCGACCTTGCCCGCCTGTTCACCCGTGAACAGGGTCGCCCGGTTGACGCAGCGCGGCAGGAGATCGAGGGCGCGGGCCGTTGGATGCACGCGGTCGCCTCCATGACCCCGCCGGTCCATGTCTGCGAGGACAGCCCGCAGCAGTACATTGAGACACGCTATGTTCCGCTGGGCGTCATCTGCGCCATAGCGCCTTGGAATTTTCCGGTGATGCTTGCGGTCTGGAAAATCGCACCCGCGCTTGTCGCCGGCAACACGCTCGTCCTGAAACCATCGCCATTCACGCCACTCTGTACACTGAAGTTAGGCGAATTGTTCCGGGATGTCTTTCCGCCGGGGGTCTTCAATGTGGTGTCCGGCGGCGATGCGCTGGGTCCGATGATGACAGGCCATCCGGGATTTGCAAAAATTTCATTTACGGGATCCACCGCGACCGGCAAGAGCGTGATGGAGAGCGCCGCCAGGGACCTCAAACGCGTCACCCTTGAACTCGGCGGCAATGACGCGGCGATCGTCATGCCCGATGTCGACCTCGACGAGGTCGCGCAGAAGATCTTCTTCGGAGCATTCTTCAACACCGCCCAGATCTGCGTGGCGACAAAGCGTCTTTATGTTCATGAGAACGTCTATGAAGGCCTGCGCGACCGCCTGCTCGCCATCGCGCGCGCGGTCAAGGTCGGCGACGGCGCCGAGCAGGGCGCGGTTCTCGGGCCCATCCAGAACAAGCGCCAATATGACCGGGTGAAGGGGCTCATCGAGGACGCGCGCGCCAATGGACTTGTCCTGTTGCAAGGCGCGCAGACGCCTGACAGGGGCTACTTCATTCCGGTCACCCTGGTGGACAACCCGCCCGAATCCGCGCGCGTGGTCCAGGAAGAAGCGTTCGGTCCGATCCTGCCCATGCTGAAATTTCAGGATGTCGACGACGTCATCGCGCGGGCCAATGACAGCCCCTACGGCCTTGCCGGCTCAATCTGGTCAAAGGACGTCTCCAGGGCCATGGAGATCGCCCGGCGCATGGAGACCGGAACCGTGTGGATCAACCAGAACCTGAACCTGCGGCCGGACACGCCGTTCGCCGGCCACAAACAGAGCGGTCTCGGCGTGGAGAACGGCATGGAGGGCCTGCTGGAGTACATGGCGCCGCAGGCCGTCTATGTGGCGCGCGGCTAGCCGCGGCGACGCTGTCGACATGACGCCTTACAGAGTGAGAATCATCCATGCAGTATGACGATGTCGTAGCGGGCCGACGCAGTATTCGCGGCTTCAGGAAAGACCCCGTGGCCCCGGCGCTGATCCGCGAAGTCCTCGCGCTTGCCATGCGCGCGCCATCTTCCCTCAACACCCAGCCCTGGAATTTCTACGTGATCACAGGCGAGCCGCTTGACCGCATCCGCGCGGGCAATGTGGAGCGCAATCTCGCCGGCGCGCCGGATGGGCGTGAAACGCGCGCCTACGCGCCCTATGCCGGCGTTCACCGCGAGCGCCAGATCGACATCGCCAAACAGCTTTTCTCCGCCATGGGCATCGCGCGCGACGACGCCGCGCGGCGCCAGGATTGGGTGTTGCGCGGATTTCGCCAGTTCGGCGCTCCGGTCTCAATCGTGGTCACCTATGACAGGGTGCTTCAGCACAATATCGTTGCAGCATTCGATTGCGGCGCGGTGACCAATGCGATTGTGAACGCCGCCTGGTCGCGCGGGCTTGGCTGTGTCATCAACAGCCAGGGGATCATGCAGGCGTCCGTGGTGCGCGAACATGCCGGCATAGCCGATGATCAGGTGATCATGATCTGCATCGCCATGGGGTATCCGGATGACGACTTTCCGGCGAACGCCGTGGTTTCACGACGCAAGTCCGTTGATGAGGCGGCCGTCTTCGTGGGCTTTGAGGACGCCTAAACCCGGCCGTCCAGTCGTCTGTCGCCCCGGTGACCCATCGGCTGGCGCCGGCCTCGCGTCAACCCAGCAATCGCTCGATTGTCCAGAATGCACCGGCGATCCCGATGGCGTAGCCAGCCGCCACCCGTGCATAGGCCAACCGTCCTGACGCCAGGCGCCCGCTCAGCGTCTTCGTCAGCATGCCGGCCGTCAGAAGCACTGCAACGACAAGAAACTGGCCGAGTTCGACGCCCAGATTGAACAGGAGCAAGGCCGCGATCCTGGCGTCTGGGGGCAAGCCGATGTCCGAGAGCGCGCCAGCAAATCCGAAGCCGTGCAGCAGCCCGAAGCCAAAGGCGAACATCCACGGCGCCGATGCAGCCAGGCTGCGTGCGCCGCGCGCATGGCGCACCGCTTCCGCCCCGACAAATGCAATCGAAAGCGCAATTGTCGTCTCGACAGGCCTGGACGCCAGACCGATGACGCCAAGAGCCGCCGCTCCCAGGGTCAGGGAGTGCGCCAGTGTAAAGGCCGTCAGCGCCGCCGCGAGCCGCCAGCGATCGGCGATGAGCAGACACAGCCCCGCGACGAAGAGCAGGTGATCGACCCCGCCCAGAATGTGCTCGAGGCCCAGCCTGAGGAAGGCCGGGAGCCCTGGCGCCGGGGCGCCGCCGATCGCGACCTGCGGTCTTTGCGACGTGACAAGCGTGTCAATCGCCCCCCCATCGCGCAGCCGGATCCGGACGAACACTGTCGCTCCCGCTTCCTGCAGACCGGAAAAGACGATCTCATCGCCGGCCGAAACCTGCGGGCAGCGCGCCGTCCAGGTGTGCGCTCCTTGACCGGATCGTGGCGTGCAGCCCGGCGGCAAAGTCGGCGCTATGGCATGGCGGGCGCCCTGGATCTCCGGCGCCCGCCATGTCACGACATACCGGTCCTGCGCCATGGGTTGCATCGTGAACGAACCAGGGCGCAATTCATGCGCCACTGCGGGCGCCTGCATCAGGAGCGTTATGACAAGAGCGGCAAGACCGATCAGCCCGCGCAGGGCCTGCACATGCGCCAGCATCGCGCCGGCCGCTATGGCAGATACCAGATGGGCGAACTCCACGCCCGCTCGCGGATTGTTCGATCGAGGCCCGGATACCGGTCGCACACGCCCATGGCGCGGCAATCAATCTGGGACCAGCGCGGCGTCGGCGTCTCAGAAATCCGCGCATACCAGTACGCCGGATTCTTTGGGTCAAAGTCTGGATCAACCCATTCGACGCAGGCCTGGCTGAAGCCGCTCTCATCGGAACGCAACGGCAGAACGCGTTCAGAAACGACGCCGTCCGTCAAAGAGCCTTTCACGATCTCGATGCGCGACAGCGGCGTCTGGTCCTGCAGTGCAAGAACCGCGAAGCGAGGCGGATGAGCGGCCTTTGAGAACTGCCCTCCCATCATCACGGCGTCCTTATGACCGTCAGCCCGGCACAAACCCCCAGCGCCATGGGTTTGTGCAAAGAAGCGCATGGTGATCCGCGGCCCGCTCGTGGCGTATGTGCGCCGCGCCTTCAAGGCGGCGAACACGTCCGCACGCGTGTTTTGCCTGGCCCACACGCCGACAAGCCCGCCCGGATTGTAGTCCGGGCGCTGCAGCCGGCGCTCACGGAAGCGATCTCCTGCTGACCAGGCATCGCCTTTCCAGTTTGTTTCAGCAACGTCGCCTGGAGAGGCTGAGTGCGTGTCCGTCGAGCCGATGAACCCCAGCTGCAGCGGATTGAGCCGGCGTTCCGGGTGCTCCGCATAAGATCTAAGTCCAATGCCAAGGAGGGAACGGGCGTAACTGCGGCGCACCTCGGCGTAAAACGTCGGGTCAGTGCGGGCCCTGTCGGCCTTGTTCGGCGGAAAGAGCACTTCAAAGCCGCAGTCAGCGTCGGTATTGTCCCAGGTTTCAGGCAGGCACTCGCTCTGGCCTTTGCCCTGAAAGACCTCAATCAGCTTCTCGTAATGTGCGCGCTGGATCCAGCTGGCGGCGCTCGCCTCTTCGACATCGAAACCGCCACCCTCTGCGAGATTTGTGTTGTGCGGGATGGCGAGGACATCGCAGCCGTCCTCCGCCCGGCAGTTCTCATCGAGCGCCGACCACAGCGCATCGACGCTCGGGTGGCGCACATAGTCGATTGCAAGGTCAGGCACGCGATCGTTCGCATAGATAAGGTTTCGGTGCCAATGCCGGTTGTCCGGCGTGGCGGACCACTCGCTGCCGATGAACGAGGTGAATGTACAGGGCTCATTGGCTTTGTTGGCATGGTCCTGAACCCGCAGCCATTGCGCACGCGCCGCTGCTTCGCAGTCTACGCCGGGTTCACTGCACAGCGCGGAGGGGGCTGGCTTCCGGCCTGCAATGACGGGCAGCAGGAATGAGCGGAAGCCTTCCTGTGACTTCTGGCTGTCAGTTCCGCTCAGTCCGCGAAACCGGGCGCAGTATGGCTTGTCTGCGTGGGTCGGCTCCGTACACAGATACATGACGTCGAAGGTCTCTGCGTGATCTGTCAAGGCCATGAAGTCGAGCGGGCGATCAATCTGTTTCCTGGTCTCGCCGTCTGGCATGATGATCGCCGCGCCGCGCGCAAACGCCAGGGCGGAGGCCGGATCGATCGCGGTGCCGTACACATAGGCGTCGAGCGAGTAGGACGTGTGCACATGCAGGTCGCCCCAGTAAAGGTTGTACTCGCTGTCATTGGCGTCCGGGCAGCGCAGATCGGCGACATCCTGCAGCGACGGCGACCCTGCGCCGGCCTCTGGCGCACGGACCGGCTGGACGCAGGAACCGATCGCGCCCACACATATGGCGACCAGGAACTGGGAAACCCCGGGAAGTCGCAGCATCGTCGCCTTCGTTCTCGCAGACAGGTCGCCGGGCGTGGTGCGCCGGGGCCCCGAAAAACCACAATCTCCTATCTGCGGGACGTGTGTTTGTGGGTCAATTGCGCACCATGCGGCCGGCAGTCGCAGCGCGCGTTGCCTGATTGACCGGTCTCGCAGGCTCAACTCTACTTCCCGTCGCAGGGCCTGCGCGCACGCTGGCTTGACAGGGGACGCACATGAAGAGGGGGGGGGCGGCAACGTCGGCCACGCGCACCGCGCCTGCCGGCCTCGGCTACGCCTGGTACGTCGTCTCTGTCCTCATGCTGGCGCAAACCTGTTCCTTCATCGATCGCATGATCATGGGGCTCCTGGTCGGACCAATTCGCGCCACCTTCAGCATCTCTGACACACAGTACAGTCTTCTGGCCGGGCTGGCCTTCGCAATCTTCTATTCGATCATGGGGCTGCCGCTTGCCCGCATCGCCGATCGCCACAGCCGACGGTGGCTGATCGCGATCGGCATCAGTTTCTGGAGCCTGATGACCGCGGCCTGCGGGTTGGCGCAGGGGTTTTGGCAGTTGTTCCTTGCACGAATGGGCGTCGGGGTTGGCGAAGCGACCCTTTCGCCTGCCGCCTACTCACTGATATCAGACTATTTTCCCAAGCACATGCTGGCCCGCGCCTTCAGCGTCTTCACGCTTGGCGTGACGATCGGATCCGGTCTCGCCTACATGATTGGCGGCCAGGTCATAGCACTCACTCAAGACATCGGCGCAGTCAGACTGCCGGTGCTTGGCGAGGTTCATGGCTGGCAGGCGACGTTCCTGTTCGTCGGCGCGCCAGGCCTGCTGATCGCCCTGCTGATGATGACGGTGCGCGAGCCCCAGCGCACAGGACTGTTTCCCGGCGCCCATCACGCGCAGCAGGTTCCGATCAGCACCGTTCTCGCCTATTTCGCCACGCGCCGGCGCGCAGTCGCCACGCACGTCATCGGAGCGTCGATCTTCATCATGGCCGTGTTCAGTCTGAACATCTGGGGCCCGGAATATCTCGTGCGCACATTTGGGTATTCGAGGGCTGAGGCAGGCCTCACGTTCGGCGCCGTGATGATGACCGCCGGCACGCTCGGGCTGCTCACGGGCGGCGTCCTGGCCGACCGAAGCTTCGCTGGCGGGCGGAGGGACGCCTACAGCCGGATCATTCTCCTGTCGATGGCGGGCATGGCCCCGTTCGCGATCCTGCTCGCATTCGTATCGACGCCGACGCTGGGTGTGGCATGCCTCGCGGCTGCGGTGTTTTTCTCGGCCTTCCAGGGCGGCCTGTCCGGCGGCGTCATGCAACTGATGACGCCCAATCAGATGCGCGGGCAGGCGGTGGCCCTGTTCCTGCTGACCGCCAACCTGCTCGGTCTGGGTCTTGGGCCGACCGTGGTGGCGGTGTTGACGGATTTCGTCTTCCGCTCAGACGCTGCATTGAACAAGTCGCTGGCCCTGGCCTCTGCGATCCTCATCCCGTTGGCTGCGGTGATCATGCTCAGCGGGCTGAAGCAGGTGCGCGCAGCGATCGCTGAGGCGCAGACGTACGCGTGAGGGAGGGCACGGTGGCGAACGCAGCTGCGCTCAGCGCATTCTGGCGGCGCTTCCGCAGCGAACCGATCGGACATTTTTTCCTGGCGGCGGGGGCTGTATTCGCACTCGCGTCGCTCCTGCCCGATCGCGCGGAGAGCGACAGACGCATTGTCGTCGATGAGGCGGGCCTTGGCCGCTACCTGCAGCAACGCGTCGCCGGCTACAGCTATTCCGATGCGCTTGCAGAAGTCCGCTCCATGACGCCTGCAGAGCGCGCTGCGCTTCGCGATTCGTTCGTGCGTGACGAAGTGCTCTATCGCGAGGCGCTCGCGATCGGCCTTCACCGGGACAGTCCGGCTGTGCGGGCGGTGATGGTGCGAACCCTCGCCACATCCCTGGAAACCGCCGCCGCGCCGGCGCCCTCGGAGGCTGAGCTCAGGGCTTACTTTGTTGCGAACCAGGCCGAATTTCGCGTCGAGGCGGCGGCGTCATTCTCGCATGTCTTTCTGGCCCAGCGCGAGAGCCAGGACACGCGTCGGGCGGGCGAGGTTCGCGCCGCCCTGTTGAGCGGCGCCGATCCGGCTGCGCAGGGCGACCTCGCGCCCTGGCCTGCGGCCCAGCGCGCGCGGTCCCGTCGCTGGGTCGGGGAGCGCCTGGGCGATGACGCGGCAAACGCGTTGTTTGGTCCGCAGGCGCGCTTCGGGATCTGGGCAGGGCCCTTTCAAACGCCCGCCGGGCTGCACTTCGTGCGCCTGGAGGCGCGCACCCCCGCGGGCGCCCCGTCCTTTGAGTCGGCGCGCGCGCGCGTCGCCGAGGCATGGTCACTGTCGGCCCGCGCCCGCGCTGACAGCGCAGCCGTCGCCCAACTGGCCAGAAAGTATATGGTCACCGGGCCTCTGGCCCCACAGTCTCAGCCCGAGCCATAGTCTGCCTGCGGCGGACAGCCACAGTGGGGAAACTGCTTCCGGCGGCCCCCGTCGCCCTGGTATTGTGAAAGACGCTGCGAACCATGCAAAACCGGCCCCCTCCCTCCCGCGCCGCATCCGACACGCTGCTGATGTGGCAGTTTCTGCGCACTTTCATTTGGTACGATCGCGCTCTGCAGGAAGCGATCGCCGCACGCGGGTGGAGCCAGCTGTCACGAGGCGAATCACAGGTGATGCTGCTCGCGGCCGCCGGCATCACGCGGCCCACGGAAGTCTCGCGCCAACTGGGTTTGAGCCGGCAGGCGATCAACCAGACCCTGGCGTTGCTGGTCGCCAAAAAACTGGTCACTCTGGCGTCGGATCCAGCCGACAAGCGCTGCAAGATCATTGCCTTGGCTCCGGAAGGCGCTGCAATGCGCCAGGAGGCGCGCGCGGTGCTCGCCGCCCTTGACGCCATCCTTGCCGAGCGATTGGGCGAAGAGGTGTGCGAGCGGCTGCGCACCGCGCCGGAGTCAAGTTGGGCGCCAGTCAGCCTCGCGTCCGGAAAAAATGGCAGGCTCAGGCCAAGATGACCGGCGGGGGCATTCCCAGGATCATCCTGCCGTGCAGTTCCATTGTCGGGTCCTGGTCGAACACGACGTGGCAGGCGGCCATGCTGATGTCGCGAAAGGCGCGCTGGATGGGTGACTCCAGCATGTGCCCGCTGGCCCCGGCGCCATGGGCCAGGGACGTCACCGTGTCGCGGCACAGATTGGCGATGTAGGACGCCTGCGCACGCTGACGCGCGCGCGATTCGATCGGCACGGGGGGCGACAGCGAGTCCTGCTCGATGTCCGCGGCAAGGGCGTCCAGCAGCGTTGAGGCGGCCTTCGCCGCCAGATCCGCCTTGCCGAGCCGGATCTGGGTCGCCACGTTGTCCGCGCTTGTGCGCCCGGAATATGAGCTCTGGAACGCCTTGGCGCGCTCCACCGCGTGGGACGCTGCTCCCAACGCGCCTGCGACCAGCGGGGTCAGTGCGCTGATGCACAGGAGCGGCGTGAACGCCGTATTGTAGATCGCCGACGTGTGGATGCGCGCGCCTTCCGCCTGACCGCTCCGGGCGGGCGTCACATTCATCACGCGGTGCCCGGGAATCCAGACGTCGTCAAACACCACGTCATGGCTCGCCGTCGCCGCCATGCCGGAGGTACGCCACGTCTCGATCATCCTGACGTCACGCCAGGGCATCGCGAACAGGCGAACATCGGGCGGCTTTGGCCCTCCAGCCGGCGTCGCGGCCGGCCCGTCAGCGTCTTCGACAATCCCCGACACCATGCACCATGACGCATGCGCCGCGCCGGTCGCCCACTTCGCCGCTCCATTGATGCGAAAGCCGCCGTTCTCTCGGCGCGCGCGCACCGCAGGCGCCACCATGACTGGCCCCAGGCAATAGGACCTGCCATCGAAAATTTCCTGTTGTGCTTCTTCAGGCAACAGACACCACATCCAATTGTGGGCCATGTAGAATGCAATGGTCCACCCGGATGAAACGCACAAAGGGCTCAACTCGCGCATGATGTTCACCAGCGCGCTCACCCCAAGTTCGTGACCGCCATAGCGGCGTGGAACCATTGTCGCAAACAGCCCTGCGTCAGCGACCTCGGCAATGGTTTCGTCCGGGATCCGCCGCTCGCGTTCGGCCCTTTCGGCGCGCGCAGCGATGCCCGGCGCCAGCCGCCTCGCGCGTTCAACCAGGCTGCGCTGCAGCGCGGTGCGCGCAACATCCTGCCCTGGGTATGCAGTATCCGGCATCGAGGGGGCCTCCGCAGTTCGCGCCAGCCTCGCCATGACCGACCACTTTGTCAAGATACTTGACGAGACAGCCGGGCCAGCAGATGGTTGCAGATGATCCCGCCTCGGGCGAACATGTCCGCGCCTCAGGCGGGCGCGCGGATCAGATGCGCGCAGCCCCCTGCACCCAATGACCTGGCGCCAGACCAAGCGGAGCAAGCAATGTCACTGTCCCTCATAGAGCGCATTCACCATGCTGCATACCGGTGTCGTGATGCAGAGCAGACCCGGTGGTTCTATGAGGACGTTCTGGGGCTGCGTTACAGGGCCGCACTGGCGTTCGACGAGATCTCAGGCACCGACATCAAGCGCGAATACATGCACCTGTTCTTTGAAATGGGCGAAGGATCCTGCGTGGCGTTTTTCGATGATCCCTACACGGCCACGGCGGCACAGTTCGAACAGAAGGACAGTTTCGACGTTCACATCGCTTTCGAAATCAGCTGCATGGCGGATCTGGAGCGCTGGAAACAGAAGATTCGCGACGCCCGCATCAAGTGCTACGGTCCGATCGACCACGGCTTCGTTCATTCCATTTATTTCTACGATCCAAACGGGTACCAGTGCGAGATCACCTGCCGGACCCCTGAGTACATGAAGATCATGGACGCCGAGGAGGCTGACGCCCGGAAGGTCACGCAGGAATGGTCCAACCGCACGCGCGCGATCAAGGAAGAACGCTTCGGCGCGAAGACCCTTGATCAACGCGAAGTCACAGCCTTTCGTTCCGCCAGTTGAGACCGGACTTCAAATCACCTGGTGGCGCAGCCGTTCGCCCCGCCTGAGCGCCAGGGCATTCTCCACGGCGATTGCAAGGCTGCGCGTCCAGGATTCCTGCGTGAGCCATGCCGTATGCGGCGTGACGACGACCTGGTCCAATGCAAAGAGGGGATTGGCCGCCGGGGCCGGTTCCTCGGCAAACACATCAAGCCCGGCAGCCGTCAGGCGGCTGCTTGTGAGCGCGTCAAGAAGGGCGTGCTCGTCAACGATGCCGCCGCGCGCCGTATTGACGAGGACGGCGCCCCGCTTCATGGTCCGCAACTGCCTCTCACCGATCATCGCCCTTGTGTCTTCGGTCAGCGGAACATGAATGCTGACGATGTCTGCGAGCGCCAGAAGCTCATCAAGCTGCAGGCGGGGATATATGCTGCTCTTGTCAGTGCGCGCCCAGTAGACCACCTGGGCGCCCATCGCTTCCAGAACCGGGGCCAGCATCTGTGGCGCTGCGCCAAATCCGACGAACCCCACCACCCGCCCGCCGATCTCGCCAAACGAGTCGCGTGTCGCCGCGTCCGGGGTCCAGGCGCCGCTGCGCACCAGCGCGTCCAGGCGGGGCTGGCGACGGAGCGCGGCGAGCATGTGCAGCAGCGTCATTTCAGCGACCGCACGCGTGTTTGCCCCCGGCATGTTGCACACCGCGACGCCTGCGGCGCGCGCCGCCTCAAGCGCAATCGTGTTGACGCCGACGCCGATTTTCTGGATCAGCCTCAGCCTGCCTGCCCTGGCGATATGCGCCGGCGTAATCGGTTTGAGCACATGCCAGATCGCTTCAACGTCCGGGAGGGCTGCATTGAAGCCGTCTTCGTCCGCCTGCGCGCATACCGTGACGTCCAATCCCCGTGCGGCCAGGCCAGCGACCTGCGCCTGCAGGGCGGGGCCGGCCTCGTAGTGCAGCAGTACCTTCATGATGCGGTTGACCGCGGCGCAAAAATCGAAGCCCCGGCATAGGCTGCCTCGTTTGCAAGCGTTTCTTCAATTCGCAAGAGCTCGTTCCACTTGGCCATCCGCTCGGAGCGCGAAAAGGAGCCGACCTTGACCTGGCGTGCATTCCAGCCAACGGCAAGGTGGGCAATGGTCACATCCTCACTTTCGCCGGACCGCGCGGAGACGATGGTGCGCCATCCGGCTGCGGCCGCTGCGTCGAAGGCGGCCCGCGCCCGAGTGAGCGTTCCTGCCTGGTTCGGCTTGCACAGCAGGGTATTGCAGGCGCCGGTCTCAGCTGCGATGCGAACGCGCCTCGCGTCTGTAACCAAGAGATCGTCACCGACGATCTGCACGCGTGCGCCGAACCCCGCGGTCAGGCGCGCATGCGCCTCCATGTCGTGCTCTGCGAAAGGATCCTCAAGGATCCGGATGGGGTATGCGCCCAGCCATGCCTCAATCTGACCCGCCCAGGCCTGCGGCGTCAGGCAGCGTCCCTCGGCGCGCAGATGGTAGCGGCCGTCCCCGAACAATTGCGTTGCAGCCACATCGACCGAGATCGCGATCTCTGTGCGTGGGCAGAAGCCGGCCGTCTCAATGGCGTCGAGCACAGCCTGCAATGCGGCTTCGTTGCTGATGAAGTCAGGCCAATGGCCGCCCTCATCGGCGACGCCGTGACGGCGTGCCGAGGCGTGCTGCCGCGCGCCAGCCGCCCGGTAGACTTCCGCCGTCCACTCCAGTGCTTCGCGAAATGATCCAGCGCCAAAGGGCACGATCATGAGATCCTGCAGGTCCAGTGCGCCCGCGGCGTGTGCCCCGCCGCCAAAAATCTGGATCTCCGGCACGGGCAGGGACACCTCGGCGCCGTCAGCCAGGTGCATCCACAGGGGCTGCGCCTTTGTGCGCGCCGCCGCATGTGCGGCGGCCAGCGACACCGCGATGGCTGCATTGCCCCCGAGGCCGGTGAACGTCGCCGTCCCATCGAGCTCTTCCAGCGCGCCATCGATCACGGTTTGGCGCCCGGCGTCGAGACCGGTGAGCGCCGGTCCGACGCGCTCGTTGATCAGGGCGACGGCGTGCGACACCCCAAAGCCGCCGAAGCGCGGGCCGCCGTCACGCTTGTCGAGCGCCTCGCCGGAGCCTGTGGATGCGCCGGACGGTGCGATTGCGCGTCCAATGGCGCCATCTGCAAGGTGAATCTCGGCCTCTACCGTCGGGCGCCCACGGCTGTCCCAAACGCTCCTGGCACGGATCGACTCAATGCGTGTGTCCATCAGTCCTGCCTCTCGAATGATCCGCCCTCCTGCATTGCAGCCCAGCCGGGGTACCAGCGGGCTGCGATTTCAAGGGGGGTGTCCGCTGCTCTGTGCAGCGCGTCCATCGCAAAACTACGCACGCGCATGCGGACCGAGGCGTCGGTAAGATATTCGACGGGCGACTTGCCATCGAGGCGCGCCAGCATCAGTCCGCCGAGATAGCGCGCAGTCCGGGCGTGCAGACCGGGCGGGTTGAAGTGTGCGCCATGAGACCGCAGGAACGCGTCGAACGTCCTGTGCAGCGCAGGCGCTGCGCCTGGAGTCACAGTCGCTTTCAGCAGCAGGTGCGTCAGACAGAAAGCCACATCAAACGCAGGGTCGCCGAAGATGGCGCACTCCGCGTCCAGCACAACCACGCGATCCGTCCCGACAAGAATATTTTTCGGGCTGAAGTCGCCATGGACAAGGGCGATGCGGTTGTCTTCGAAGATCTGTCCAAGCCTGCCGATTTCTTGCGCCGCGCCCGGGTTGGCTGCGCCGGCCGCTGCAAAATAGGGCTCAATCCGCAGGCTGCGAAACAGATCCAGGTCGGCAAACCGACGGGCAAGCGATCGATCGGCGGCGCTGCGCTGATGCAGAAGCCCGAGCAGGCCGCCAATCCTCGCAGCGGCGCCGGCGTCTGCGTCGCCCGCCATCAGTCGCGCCTTCCAGGTGGGATATCTGTCTGCCGGAAGGTACTCCATCACCAGCACGCCAAGTTCGCCATGACGCGCAAGCACCCGTGGCGCAGCGCCCGGCGCAACCTCGTTCGCGAAGCAAAGATACGCCGCTTCGTAGGCGTTACGGATGACTGGCGCATGCCAGTCAGCCGCCACCTTCAGCTTCTCGAGGGCCCGCTTCGCGCATACCGGCCCTGAGGGCAAATCGATGCGCCAGATATCCGATGACACGCCGCCGGCAAGCGGCGCGCCGGCGATTGGCGTGCGATCGCCGGCGAGGCCCAGTGCGATCACTGCTTCTCGCAGCGGCTGCGGAACGATGGAGATGGTCGCCTCCCGCCATCGGATGTGACTGAAGCATGTTGCCGCAGGCCGTCGGGGATTGTCCAGTTGCTTGACAAATGGCATCGTCTGCGTCGCCACGCCGAGCCTGTGCCGGTGCGGCCGCGGGTCAGGCGGGTTGGCCCTGCCCGACCTGTCTCGGGACCTCGCCCGGCGAGAGAAGTCGGCGAGAGAAGTCGGCGTGAGAAGTCTGCGTGAGAAGTCTGGGCGCGAACGCGCTGTGCGTTGGATGGGAGGGGCTGCTCGTCATGGGGCAAGGAAATTTCCGCTACGACCGCATCGCGTACCTGGTCGTGTACGAAGACAAATCCGCCTTCAAGGACACCTACGCTGGCGAGATCGATAAGGTGGCGCTGACCTGCCAGCTGCTGCGCCCGCAGGGTCGGCCATCCAACACCGTGGTCATCTGGTCCCATCCGATAGGCGGCGGCGCCTATCTGCCGATGATGGCTGCGCTGGCCAAGGCCGGCGCCCACGTCATTTACTGTGACACGCGGTATCGCGGCACTGATGTCGCCCTGATCATGGAAAAGGTTGTCTGCGATCTGGGCGCGGTCGTGCGAGACGCGAAGGAGCGCCTTGGATACGAGAAGGTTGTGCTGGGCGGTTGGAGCGGCGGCGGGTCGATGTCCCTGTTTTACCAGGCGCAGGCCGAGAACCCGAGCGTGACTGCGACACCGGCCGGGGATCCGCCGGACCTCACGAAACGCGGCTTCATTCCGGCTGACGCCGTCATGCTTGTCGCGGCGCACCATGCCCGGCACATCACCTTTACCGAATGGCTTGATCCATCTGTGGTGGATGAGGCCGATCCGGAAAGGCGGATCCTGGAACTGGATCTGTACGACAGGCGCAATCCGAACCAACCGCCGTATTCCCCCGACTTCATTGCACATTTCCGCGCGGCGCAGGTGGCGCGGAACCGGCGGATCACACAGTTCGTCAAGGAAAAACTTGCGTCCTACAGGGCCGCAGGCCAGATCAACCGGGAGTACGGCTTCGTAGTGCACCGCACAATGGCCGAACCGAAATGGCTGGATCCCACCCTCGACCCAAATGACAGAAAGCCGAACTGGTGCTTCCTGGGCGATCCGGAAGTCGTCAATGACAGTCCGGTGGGCCTTGGCCGTTTCTGCTCCTTGCGCAGCTGGCTTTCGCAGTGGAGTTACGATGATGCGCGTGCTGACGGCGTGAAGTGTGCTGAGCGCGTGTCCGTGCCTGTGCTGGTCGTCGGCAATACGGCCGATGACGGCATCACGCCGGAGCATACGAAGCGGCTCTTCGACGCCGTCGGTCATGAGCGCAAGCGTCTTCACTGGATCAAGGACGCCAACCATTACTATTTCGGACAACCTGAAAAGGCCGTCGAGGCGGGTCAGTTCTGCGCAGCCTGGCTTGAAGAGGCGGGTCTGCAGTCGTCATGAGGCCCTCAGCCCTGCCGAATCCGGCGATCCGTGTGCTGGGCGACATGACGCAGGTTCAGGCGGTCGCCCGCGCCGACGCGCCGGCCCTTGTCTTCGAAGACAGAAGAACTTCCTTCATATCGCTTCACGAACAGACCGACCGCCTCGCACGGGCGATGCGCGCAAGCGGCCTTCAGAAGGGCGCCCGCGTCGCGCTGCTGGACAGGAATTCCGACACATTTCTGATCCTGCTTCTCGCCGTGGTGAAGGCCGGCCTGGTGGCGGCCCCGATCAACTTTCGTCTGACCGCCCAGGAGGTGGGTTATATTCTGGCCGACAGCGATGCGGCGCTGTGCTTTGTCGGAAGTGACCTCGCGTCCATCGCGCACGCAGCCCAAGGGCACGCTCCCGGCCTCAGGTCCATCATCATCATTGACGCGCCATTGGATGATCCGGACAGCCTCGCCGCCTGGGTCGATCAGACTGGATGTGCCGGAGCGCAGCTGCCGGGCGTGCAACCGGATGATTGCGCAGTGCAATTGTACACAAGCGGAACGACCGGGCATCCGAAAGGGGTGGAGCTTTCGCACAAGGCGATGGTGCTCGCTGCTGTCGAGGGGCTGGGCGTGTGGCCTGCACTGTTCGGCGAACACGCTGCGGTTCTCGCAGCGATGCCGCTGTTTCACATTGCAGGCTGCAATCTCGCGCTCGCCGCCCTTTACGCCGGCGCGCGGGTCGAGATCGTGCGTGGCGGCGATGCCCCGCAGATCATTCGCCTGATCGCAGAGCGAACCATTTCAGTGGCGCCGCTGCCGGCCGCCACGATCCATGACATCATCAATCTGCCAGAGACCGCCGACCTCGACCTGAGCTGTCTTGACACGCTGCTGATCGCCGGTTCCGGCATTGCGGTCGACCTTTTGCGTGAAGCTCAAAGGGTTTTGAAATGCGGCTTCGCCCTGTCTTACGGCATGACGGAATGCTGCGGCGGGCTGACCTATCTTGGCCCGCAGGATTGCGTCCATGACGCTGGCGAGCGGCTGAAATCGGCAGGCAGGCCGCTGGGCGGTTCGCAGATCCGGATCGTCGACGCGAGCGGCTGCGATGTCGCGCCGAGGCGCATTGGCGAGATCCTGTGTCGCAGCGCGCGGGTGATGAGCGGCTACTGGAAGCGCCCTGACGCCACGGCGGACGCCTTGCGCGACGGCTGGTACCATAGCGGCGACGCCGGATATCTCGACGAGGACGGCTATCTCTATGTGGTGGACCGCATCAAGGACATGGTGATCAGCGGGGGCGAAAACATCTACCCTGCCGAGATCGAGGCGGTGCTGGTGCAGCATCCGGACGTGGATCAGGCAGCCGTCATTGGAACGCCGCATGCAAAGTGGGGCGAGGCGCTGCTCGCATGCGTCGTTCTGCGGCCAGGGGCGACGCTGGAGCCGTCCTCCTACGAAGCGTTCCTGCGTTCTGCCCTGGCGGGCTACAAGATCCCGAGGCGTTATGCTGCTCTTGAAGCCCTGCCGCGCAATGCATCAGGCAAGGTCTTGAAGCGGGAACTGCGCGCGCGGTTCGCTGCGGAAACGGCGGGTTGACTGCGTGCCGCCGGGTTTCGACATCCAGGCCCCGCTGTTTGGCGACTTCGTGCGCCTGAACGGCAAATGGCTTCCAGACAAGGTCGCCTTCCTTGACGAAGAGCAGGCGCTTACCTGGGCCGCATTGGACCGGCGGTCAAACGCGGTTGCGCACGGCCTTCGCGCCATGGGGGTGGGACGCGGCGACGCCATCGCCATCCTCATGAGAAACTGCGTTGAGTTCGTCGAGGTGATGGTCGGCGGAATGAAGGCCGGCGGCGTGATTGTGCCCTTGAATCCGGCGGTCAGCGATGCGGACCTCCTTGCAATGATCGAGGACTGTGACGCAAAGGCCCTGTTCGTGTCGTCGGAGCAGTACGAGCGTCTGAAAGACTCTGGCGCTGTGCGAAAGAGGCGTGAGGCCACCTTCGTGCTTGGACCCGCCGCGGGGGCGGCGTGCGACTATGAGGCCTGGCGCGACGCCCAGGCGATCCATGACCCCGGCGTCACGGTCGGCGAGGATGACCCCTGCAACATTATCTACAGTTCCGGAACCACGGGCACGCCGAAGGGCATCAAGCACGCCTACCGTCGGCGCGTGCAGTCAATGTATGAACTCGCTCTGGCGCACCGCTACCACTTCGGCGCAGTCTCGATCTGCCCCATCGGGCTCTATTCAAACATCGCCTGGGCCAGCATTTTCTGCACCATTATCGTTGGCGGCGCATGCATTGTGCGCAACCGCTTCGACCCCGAAATCTGGCTTTCGGCCGTCGAGACGCATGGGGTCACCCATACCTTCATGGCCCCGATCATGTTTCAGCGCATTCTCGATGCGCCTGGTTTTTCGAGGTCCCGGGTCCGGTCGCTTCAGGCGGTGATGTCGGGTGGGGCGCCGCTCTTTGAGGATCTCAAAAGCCGGATCAAGGATGCGTTCGAATGTGTGGTCATCGAGCTCTATGGCCTCACCGAAGGTTTCATGACCACCCTGCAGCCAGAGGAAGCAGCTGGTCGCACTGCATCGGTCGGAAAGCCTGTGCGGGGCAATGACTATATTCTGGTTGACACGGATGACCGTGTTCTTGGGTGGGGAGAAACCGGTGAGATCTGTGTTCGTTCCGTTCATTGGATGACAGAGTATCACAATCGTCCAGAGGCAACCGCTCAGGCGAAATTCGTTGATCCAGCGGGGACGGTCTGGCTGCGCACCGGCGACATCGGGCGCACCGATGCGGAGGGATATCTGTACATCACCGACCGCAAAAAGGATATGATCCTGACCGGCGGGCAGAACATCTACCCGGTGGACATTGAGGCCGTCATGTCCCAGCATCCCGCGCTGGCGGAGGTCGCCGTCATCGGCGTTGCCGACAGGACCTGGGGCGAGACGCCGCTGGCGGTGGCGGTGCTGCGCCCGGGGTTTGAGGGGGCCGATGCGGCCGAGATCGCGTCCTGGACCAATGCCCGCGTCGGCAGGCGGCAGCGGATCTCCCGGGTGGTGTTTCGCCAGGATCTGCCGCGCAATCCCAATGGCAAGGTGCTGAAGCGCGTGCTGCGCGCGGACTATGATCCGCCGCAGGACTGAGCGCAGCGCAAGGCCTGCTGGGCCCTTGAGCGCCTGCCGGATGCCTGCGGGTCCGCATTCCCGCAGCGACCCCACAACCGCCGGATTTCTCCCTGGTGTTGCGCGCGCAGCACGGCAGGCTTGCTGGAGCTGTTCAGTGGCCCGGCCTGCGTCATCAGGGGCGCACGGCTGGCCGGCGATCGGACTCGGTGCGCCCCGCCGTGGTTGCAGCATGCGGCTCAATCCGGACGCGCCCGCAGGCTGCACTGCCCGCAATGGCGCGGTCCTGGCTCATGCAGACGACGCCATTGACATCGCCGCATGAGATCAGGGCGCGGCGGATGGTCCCGCCTGTTTGCGGCCGGTCATCGCGCGTTTTTGCGACGGCGTCACCCGTGCGCGGCGACACGTCGCACCGCAGATCGCGTCAGTTGTTTTCTGAAAAAGCCAATTCCGCCAGCCGTGTGGCGGGGCTGCACAGGAGTCCTGATCGTCAAATAACTTGACAGTTTTGGCGGCTTCGGCAAGCCTTGTCAGGTCAGTGCAGGGGCGGCGCACCGCCGTGGCGGCCTCTCCGGCGATCATGGCCCGGTGTGGCGTGGACGACTGATTTGAACGCAGCTTCGTCCTGTACGGGGCATGCGCACAGGTCGAGTGCGGGGCTGCAGCCGGGGCCGGACGAATTTGCGCTGGCGGTGATTGACCCAGGGGCGGCCCCAGCCGCCCGTGTCAGATACGAAGAACGGGCCAAAGGCCTGAGATGCGTGAAGCGGGAGGATCGTGTGGTGAAAATGACGCAAGCGGCGCGTTGGGGCGGGCTTACCTGGGCCCTTGGATTGGCTATTGCGGCGGTTGCGCCCGGGGCGACAGCCCAGGCGGCGGAAGAGGGCGTTGAGGAAATCATCGTCACTGCGCGCAAGAAAGAAGAGAACATCCAAACAACACCAATCGCCATCACGGCAGTGGGGTCGACTGATCTTGATGCACGCGGCGTGGCGACGCTTCAGTCAGTCGGGGCCATCGCGCCAAACGTTCACTTCACAGCCAATCAGCCGACCTCAGGCCTGCCAGGCGCAACGGCTGTGTTCATTCGCGGCATCGGGCAGCGCGATTTCACGATCAACATCGACCCGGCCGTTGGCGTCTACTTCGACGGCGTTTACATTGGCCGCTCCATCGGCGCACTGCTTGATCTCGTCGAGGTTGATCGGATCGAGGTGCTGCGCGGTCCCCAAAACACATTGTTCGGCCGCAACACAATCGGCGGCGCGATCAACGTCGTGTCCAAGGCGCCGCAGGACAAGTTCGGCGGCTCCGTTCGCATCGGCGCGGGCGACGAAGGGTATTTCCAGGCGTCGGCCAACATATCGATACCCCTGTCGGACCGGGTTCGGTCCAGCTTCGGCGTCTATCAACGCCAGCAGGACGGATACGTCGACGCCCTGCAATACAACGGCGCCCTGAAGCTGGGCGACGACAATGTCTGGGGCGCACGCGGCAATCTCGCGATCGATCTCACCAATACAATATCTGTCGACCTGGCTGTCGATTACGCAGATACCAAGACCGCGCCCGCGCCTGTCGTCCCGATCAAGATCAATACGCTCTTTCCCGTTGGCACTACGGGGACGGGACCGTTCAACTCATTCTTCAACAACTCCCTTACCCTGTCGGGTGACGCGGCCTGTCGCACTACGGCGGGGCAGGCGACAAATCCGAAGTGCTACGGCCCGGTGTGGCAGCCGGCCTCACGGTACGCCACCAACGCTGTTTTCGCGACCGAACGCGGCGTCAAGGTGATTCCGGAAAACACACTGGAGACGATGGGCGCAGCGTTGACGATCAGCGCGCAAACCCCTCTTGGTCAACTGAAGTCAATCACGGCGCATCGTGAATTCGATGCAGTCACATTCAATGACGTTGACTTCAGCCCGTTCATTCTGTTTGCGAACAACCATCCGGAATACTCCCAGGAGCAGTTCTCGCAGGAATTCCAGCTGGTGGGGACAACTGCGAATGATCGGCTCGATTACGTTGTGGGCCTCTATCACTTCCAGGAAACCGGGCTGGAACGGATCTATAACCAGATCATCACTGCATTCAACGCCACCACCAACCCGGGCGCACTCGCGCAGGATATCTCCCGAACCATCGACAATACCTCGCAGGCGATATACGCCCAGGCGAGCTACAGGATCACTGATGATCTCTCGGTGACGGGAGGACTGCGCTACACCGAAAGTGAAAAAATCTTTACCCTGAAGAACATTCTGCCCTCCGGTGCGGTCGATGGGCCCTACCGCGGGGTCAAGCGTGTGGCCAAGACGACCCCGCTCATCACTCTTGGCTATGAGGTGACGCCGGATTCCTACGCCTATGCAACCTACTCCAAGGGGTTTCGCGATGGCGGCTTTGCGGCGCGGTTCATCGGGGCTCTGCCGAGTACCCTGCCATCCTACAATCCGGAATTCGTGGACTCCTACGAAGTTGGTCTCAAGAACGTCCTGTTCGACCGCCGGCTCAGGCTCAATCTCGCAGCATTCCAGACAGACTATCGCGATCTCCAGGTAGACGCGACCGTTCCGCCGGAGCTGCAGATCTCCCAGCAATCGACAATTCTCAATCTGGCGCAGGCTACCATCAAGGGCGTCGAAGTCGAATTCGACGCCCGCCCGACCCAATGGCTCCGGTTTGACGGCGCCATCGGCTACCTTGACGCCCAGCTCGATGAAGTGCGCGGCGGCCGGCTCCTGTCAGGCGCATTCACGATCACCACGCGGTCGAAACTGCCCATGGTGGCTGAATGGACGGGCAATGTGGGCGTCACCGTGTCGCCTCGGATTGGCCAGATCGGCCAGCTCTTTGCGCGCCTCGACTTTGCTTATGAGAGCGACAAGATGTCGGGCATAGAAAACAACCCCGAGATCCTGCTTGAAGGGCGCACGATCACCAATGCGTCGCTGCGTTTTGTCCCCGACCAGGGACGCTGGGAGGCGGGCTTGAACGTGCGAAATTTGACGGATGAGGAATACTTCTACCAGAAGATCAACATTCAGGCGCTGAACTCCACCTTCGGATCGATCGCACGTCCGCGCACGGTGTTCGCGACACTGAAATATCGATTTGGTCAGTAGACGATACTGATCAATCAGAATCGGGCCGTGCGTGCGTATGGATTTGGTCCGATCCCGCCTTTCCCGCTTGCCCACCGGCGGGGAAGGCGCTCGACGGGCGCAGGTTGCGGGGCCGCCCATGCGGCTCTGCAGCCTGCCCCGTCGATGCCGGGCGTGCGATGCCCCCTGATGGTGAGCCCTGATGGCGCCCCCTGGCAATGCCCCCCGGCAATGCCCCCCGATCGGGGCTGGCTGCCGGGCGCTTGGCCTGGCGTGATCACCGCACAGCGCGGTCGGCTGGTGATCTACGCCCTGGAACCTGTCGTGATCGGCCCGCTGTCGGCACTGGCCGGAAAACGCCCGGAGCGGCTCGCCGTCCGGGCCACAGCCCAGGCCGGGGATGCTCGGGCGCCCCGAAGCCGCTCCTGGCCGGACAGGACGTTGGCACGGCCAGGCATGGACCGGAACGTGTCCGCAGACTGTCCGTGAGCCCTTCGCGCCTGAGGGTGATGCGCCGATGCCGCCAAGGAGCAGGCAGGCGCGTCAGCAGATGGGCGCCGCCGCGCCGCACAACCCCCGAGGGCTTCCAGATGACGACGGTCACCGCCGCATCAGTCAATCGCCCTGCAGCTCAGTCCGGGGAGGGCGAACAACGCCCCGTCACGGCGCCGTCTGACATAACAGTCGCGGTCAATCATCACGAGCTCGAAGATCTCAGGAAGGGCGGTGCTTGCCCCTTCCAGGGGGCCAAGCGGTGGCGGCAGAACGGAGATCACCGGCTGGCGGGTGAGGTCCAGCGGGCCAAGCTGGACCTCGGCGCGTCCGACAGCCTGCGCCAGAACCCGCGTCAGCGCCGCCCTGCTCTCCGGCGTCGCGGTTTCCAGTCGTGCCAGACGCGGCTCGCTCGATGTCTGGCAGGCTGCAAGCGACACAATCAGGACGCCCAGCGCGATCGACCGGATCATTCGTCTTGTCCTCATAACCTGCGCGGCATCGTCATGTCGCGATTTGTGTCAAGAACTGAGGGGCGGGGCGGATCCAGCGGCAACCCCGGGGCCTCGTTGTCCAGCCGCGGGGGCTGGACGCCGAGAGCCTGCGCCTGCGCAGTCGGACACCCCAGCGTCGCGCGATAGCCAAGCGCCGCCTGCAACAGCCGTTCCGATGGATCGCCCAGTTCCCGGGACAAATCATCCGCCACCTGACAACCAGGAAGCCGCACGCCGAAGCTCGCCGGGGAATTCGAGGGAATGAACCCATCCGCATAGTCGCCGAAACCGAGATTGTTTACGCCCTGAAACTGGATCGTGTAGTAGGTCTCTCCACAGTTGTCCTGCGGGTAGAAACCGAACGGTTTGCCGCAGGTCTTGTCGCCGATCAGGACCACCTCAACGCCGACGCCGCGCAGTGCGTTGATGGCGGCCTCGCTCGCACTGCAGGTTGAGCCGGTGGTCAGCACATAGACCCTGTTGAGGTTTAACGAGGGGAGTGAAACGCTGGTCGTCAGCGTGAAGCCAAGGCCAGTGGAATAGAATGGAATCGGCGAGTTGGTCTGCCCGGTGACCGGATTTCGGCTGCCCGCTGCAGCATTGAAGCGCAGACGCTCGAAGTCCTTCCCGGACGTGCGCGCCGGGCCGGCGATCATGAAACTCAGCTGGGACGCCACCGCGAGAAGGCCGCCTCCGTTGTAACGCAGGTCCAGCACAAGATCGCTCACGCCCTGCCTTTGCATCTCCAGCATCGCATCATAGATCTGCTGCTCGCTGGAGAACGGGCTGAAGGTGTTGAACAGAATATAACCCACCCTGGCCGGGCCGCCGGCGTCGACAATGGCGGTTCGATTGACCGCCGTCGGGGACAGGTTCACCGAGGTGAGAGACACGGTGCGCGAGGATGCAGCGCCTGGATCCTGTACCTGAAACACGGTGGTGACGCCTGGCGTTGCAGGAAACAGGGCGGCGTTCAATGCGTCGATATCGGACTGGCTGTTGGTATTGACGAGATCAATGCCGTTGACCCTCAAGACCCTCGACCCGCGCACCAGGTTGGGCCGCCCGGAGGTCTGCGCTGAAGCAGGCGATGACGGCTCCGTATACCGTATCCGGAAGTCGCGCGGCGGCGTGGTGCTCAATGCCGTGATGACCGCGCCGTAGCTCGCCCGGGGCGCCGCATTGCGCCGCGCCAGGAACTCGGTGGTCGGCTCGCTGAAATGGAAGTCGTCCTTGTCCTTGCCGGAGGCGGTGCGCGCCGTGGTGCGCAGGACCGCGAAATAGTCCCGCCGGTTGGTGAAGGCGCCCGGGTCGCGGTCCTCGACTTCTGTGTTCCACAGATAAGTCTCGTTGGTCCAGGAGCGCAGCCAGAACCGTTCTTCCACTGCGGTCGCCTGGACGTCCGGAAATGCATTTCCCTCGATGTCCACCCCTGTGCGTACAACTTCGCATCGATTCTTGAACCCGCTGGCCGCCTGGAACACCCCTGCAGTCCAGGTCGGGCCCGCGCTGGGCGGTGGAGGCGGCGGCGGGGGCGCCGGGGTTGGCGGAGCCGGAGTTGCGCCTGCCCCTCCGCCGCCCCCTCCGCCGCAGGCGCTCAGTGGGATGGGCGCGGCGAGCACCATGAGACTGATGGCGAACATGCGCAGCGCGGCGTGCATGGGGCAGAGACCTTCGAACGACAACAGACCGCAACATGCTGCGGCAGAAAGCTGCCTGCGGTCAAATCCTGCGCCCGGGTGCGCCCGGTTCAAAGGCCGCGCCGGCGCCCGTGCGCCCGGCCACGACGACGCCTTCCACAAAGCCGCGTCTGATCTCGCCCGCGAAGCCGGTAAGCCTTGTCGGGGCTTGAGTGAAACGAAACAGCGCTGGCTGGTGCGCGGCGAGATCGAGATTTCTGGTAGCCGCTATTTGGCCCTGGAGCGGCCATGACCGCGTTGCTCTGGCCATGAGGCCGTCTGGACTTGATGTCTCAGCCGGGCAGAAAGTCATGGCGCAGATGAAGGATGGGATCGAGCGCCTGACGCGTGGCTTGGGCGTGGAGCGATAGGCGGAAGAGACATCTGTGGGCCTTCTAATCGCCCATCAAATCGTCCAACTCTTGCCTGCCGCTGACCACATCCACCCTTAGTAGGTCGGCCATGTCCGCGGGCATTTCCCAAGCGAAGCGCGACTGTCGCGCGAGGGCGCGGAGGCGGCGGAAGTTATCGAAGTCGCTGGGTGAGAGAAGATATCCAAGTGCAACACCGGATACCGCATCCGTGACCATAACGGGGGAGAATTGAGCGGCAACAGACCATCGATCCAAATCAGCAATGAAGTCGGCTGCAGGGACCTCTTGGATCTTCGCCATCGACGCCTCCCATGTCCAATTCGGTGGCATTTCGTTCGGATAGTCAGGGGCCGGTGACAATGCCAATCGCTTTCGCCGCCGCCGCCATTTTGATGTCGAACGTTAGCAGTTCGCTCCCCAGCCGGTCGCAGACTGCCAAATGCAAGGCGTCTGGCGCGCGAAGGCCGAGATCGAGACGCCGCACAAATGCAGTCGCTGCGGCGAAGTCGGCGTTCTCAACCGCGATGGTCTCGACGCTTCGTGCCTTCCAAAGGTCAGAATCGGCAAAGACCGCAGCCGCCTGATCGGCGCTCAGAACGCCAAGCCGAACGAGCCTCGTGACCGCTGCGCAGAATTCACTTCCTGCGAACTCGCTCAACAATAGCTCACGTCCGGCAATCGCTGCGCGGGCGATTGGCGTTCCGGCTTCTTGAATGAACAGGGCGACTAGAACGCTAGCGTCAAGGTAAGCTTTCAATGCGCGTCCTCGTCGCGCATGCGTGAAATCAATGCGCCGGCGTCTTCTGGGAACGGCTTCAACGGTGTAACGCGGCGAGCGTCCAGCCACGCAAGGTCAACGTCGGTGATCGGTCCAGGCGCAGGACGCACAGGGCGGAGTTCTGCGACCGGAGCGCCATGCCGGGTGATAACCACGCCTTCCCCCTTAAGGGCGCGGTCGATTAGTTCAGACAGGTTGTTCTTGGCGTCGGCCACGCTGTAAGTGTTCATACATAGATTATAGCTAACCGATAGCCAGATTTCTAGTCTGACTTTCTGCCGCGCGCTTCGCAGCCATGATGCCGCAACCTCACTAACCTGTGGATAACTCGCGCACAATCCATCCCGCCCAGAGCCCAATTCAGGGCGAAACCTTGCTAATACCCTGGCTGCGGAGCTTGACCGGAAGCGGCTTGAAGTGGGCTTCGAGAGCCTAGACGGCGCCGCCGAAGCGCGGCTGGCTGGCGCCATGTACGCCGACGCGACCGACGCCGGCAGCCTCGGCTACTCGGATGATGAGCTCAAAGCTTTGATCGCTGAAGGTGATGCAAGCGGCGCAGCCGTCCCATGGGACGCGGCGACGGTTCGCGATGAGGTGCGCGCCCGATTTGTGGCGCGCCGCTTCGCTCAGGGCAAACTCGCAAAGGGATCATGCACTGGGATGCCAATCGGCGCGAAGTGCCGGATGTTGCGCGTCAGGATTGTCAAGCCGTGATGTTTCGCCGTCGCGGCGATGATCAGGTCCGCCAATCCCGGCGGGCGGCCGATGGCGCGGGCGTGGTCAGACATTTCGCCAAGTGTGCGGGCGACGGCCACGTCCAAAGGCAAGATGCGTCGCGGATACAAGTGAACCACAGCGTCGAGCCAAGCGGCGAGCTCTTCGGCTTTCCGGGTTGCACCTTCTCGCCGTGATTTGGCGATGCCTTCGGTAATCTCAGCGACGGTGACAGACGAGATGAACAATGCTCCGGCGTTCCGATCCATCCAGTCCGCCAGCGCTGGCGAACCCGGGCGACCGGGAGCGGCGGCGGAGATAACATTCGTATCGACGAGGTACATTTCAGAGCCCGCTGTCGCGCAGCCCGCCCTCATCGCGCTGCGGTAGATCGCCAGCCGCTTCAGGCGCCGCCATCAAGAGGCGCCCGAAGGAGGGCACGGCCGATAACCGTTTCCATTCCTCGAAGCCGATCAAGACGGCCTCGGGCTTGCCATGCCGGGTAATGACGAACTCCTCGCCGAGGACCGCTTCGTCGACTACGGCGGAGAGGTTCGCTTTCGCGTCGCGGAGTTGAAGTTCTTTCACAGTCGCCTCGCCAAAATATGACTAATGTAGTCATATCCAACTCTGGCGTGATCGGTCAAGGCAAGGCTGCCACCAAGGGCGCAGTCCCCACGCAGCGCCACTCAATCTCTGGGGAGGCCCGCAAATTGAACGCGAAACGTTACAATTGCGGGGATCGGGCTCGTACCGAAGATGCTTTCGGCCACCGAAGCAGACCTCCGCGTGGGCGGGGGAACCGGGTGAGCAACACGGGCGAAAAGTCTACGCGTGGGACCATCCCCGCGTGTGCGGGGGAACCAGGGGCTGATCCCGCCACCACCGCCGGCACTGGGGACCATCCCCGCGTGGGCGGGGGAACCATCGACCAGCACCATGCCGGCCTCTGTGTACTGGGACCATCCCCGCGTGGGCGGGGGAACCGGACCATGTACACGCAGATCTGGAAAGCGCAGGGGACCATCCCCGCGTGGGCGGGGGAACCGTCCTGGTGCAGATCGGCCTCGCCGGGCTGCTGGGACCATCCCCGCGTGGGCGGGGGAACCGCGCTGCCCAGTCGCTTTGGCCAGTGCTGCGTGGGACCATCCCCGCGTGGGCGGGGGAACCGACTTCGATTGAATACACCGCTAGTGCGCCGGGGGACCATCCCCGCGTGGGCGGGGGAACCAACCACGTCTGCCCCCACAGGTCCATGAAGCCGGGACCATCCCCGCGTGGGCGGGGGAACCTCGCGATCGACCAAGCGCGTGTCGCTCGCGGCG
>JBEIHX010000018.1:0-79227 GCA_040381075.1 Hyphomonadaceae bacterium | reverse complement strand
TTGGCGTGGGGAGCCTTGGCGCGCCCGCGACGCCGGTTCTGGCCGGCAGCGCGCAGCACGCGACAGAAGGTGGACTCGCTGGCGAGGTAAACACCTTCGTCGGCGAGCGTGGGCACGATACGCGCAGGCGGCGTATCTGCGAACCGCGGCTCGTTGGCTGCCTGCAGCACCGCAGCGCGCTCCTGCTCGGTGAGCGCATGCGCAGGCTTGGGGTGGACAGCGTCAGGCCTGCGGTCGCCTGTTTGAAGCCCATCACGGGCTTTCCAGCGTTGAAGCGTGCGCACATCAATCCCGGCGACCTCGCACGCCAGATGCAGCCTTGCGCCGTCGCGGGCGACGTGGGCCACGCGGCCGGTTTCGCGCTCGATCCGCTGCAGCATCAGCGCGCGTTCCATGCGCTGTAGCTGGTTCTGCCAGCCTTCGTAGAGCGCGACGCTCTGACCTTGGCGCACGCCGGCGCCCAGAGAGACGAGCGTCTGTAGCCGCGTCTGCATGGCCTGCTCGATCTCGACGCCGAAGTGCGCGCGCACGAAGAAGGTGCGGTCGACCTTGTCAGTCATGACCTGATCCAGCCAAGTCGGCCCGTGATAGCGTGCCTGCTGCTGAATCGAATGCGGATCGAGGAGCTGTACCTTCGCGCTTTCGCGCGCGCCCCGGCCTTCGAGGCGCAACACCCGTTCCGCGTAGTTGGTCGGTAAGAGGAACTGTCCATCGGGCGTGCGCTCGACGACGCCGCTCATGCGCAGCGCCTCGAGTCGGCGGACGTGCATGTCGATGTATTTCTGCTGGTCGGAAGGGATCAGCTCCGTGTGGCGTGCGGCGGACTAGATCCCGTCCTCGCCGGCGACCGTGAGAATGGTGCGGTCGGACGGTTTCAGGTCCGGCGCGGCGCGCTGCATCGAGACGATCGCGCCGCGTCCGACGCCGTTGAGCCCGCGCAACTCGTCCTGGCGGCTCACGCGCGCAGTCCAGAGTTTCCCGTCGACGCCCTCGATTGCGATGAGCGTGGGGCCATCGGCCCGGTGCGTCAGCGGCTCGAAGCCGACGAGGCGGCCGACGGCGCGATGGGTGGAATGGCTGTCCTCGAGAGCGCGGGTGCGATCGGGCTCGTACCCGCGGTCCTCGCGCGCGAGGATTCGCGCCGCCGCCCGCTGGCGGTCGCGAGAGTCCTCCAGACGAATGAGGCGCGTCTCGAGATCCGGATCGAGGCGCCAGGTATCGGGCGCGGTGCGATCGGCGAGACCCAGGCCCTCGAGGTGGTTGAGCCGCTGGACGAGGGGCGCGCGGTCGCGCGTGGCTTCCGGCATATCCCTGATCCGGATTTCGTGCTCGCGGGCGCGCTCGAGGAGAAGCTCGTCCAGATGCGTCATCCGTTCGGCCCTGGCCGCACGCTCGTCCGCGCGGTCCAGCTGCTCCGAAAGGCTGTTCTCCCGGCGCAGACCGAGCTCGCGCGTGGCAATCTCGTCCGCGCGATGCCGGAAGGTGTGGGAAACATACTCGCGGGGGATGACGAGGTCGCGGCCGTTCTCGTGCACGCCGCGGATCAGGAGGTGGACGTGCGGGCGGCCGGTGTCGTGGTGCTCGGCCGCGATCCAGTCGATCTGCGTGCCGAGATCGGCTTCGACCTCGCGCATCAGGTCGCGCGTGTAGTCCGGCAGGCTCGCCATCTCGTCGCCCCGCTCAGGCGAGATGATGACGCGGAAATGGTGGCGGTCGTTCTCGCAGCGATCGACGAAGGCGGCGCCATCGGCGCGGTCCTGGTCGCGATCGAAGACGCAGACCTCGTCGCCATCACGGCCGGCGCCGTCGCGCTCGACATAGAGCGTGTGGCGCATCATCCCGCCCGCGCCGCCGCCGCCGGCAACCTTCGCATGCACGACGACGTGCGTCTTGACGATGACGCGCTGGCTTCCCGCAGGGCGCTCAGGCGCGAGCTTGACCGCACCCGCCCCGGTCTTGCGATTGAACCAGGCGGCGCGATCGCGCCTGCTCGAGCCCGCCAGCGACGCACGCGGAAACCTCGCCGCGGCGCCGTCATTCGCGGTCCGCGACGTGCCGGAGAAGCCTCTCAGCCGGTCTTCGCCATCCCATTTGGCCATTGCGCGCGCTCCAAGTCGTGATCGTCCGAACTCGTTGCGTCGTGTCCCACAATGACCTGCGAAAAAAGATGTGCAGACAATGCGCTGCGGATCTCGACGCTGCGGCGCATTTTATCTTGCCACAAATCTCTCGGCTGGATTCGCGCTATTCCTCCGGGTTCCGTGTTCTGTCGATTGGACGTGCTTAGGTCTTTCTCGGCCGTCGGCGCGGTGCGGTTGGTTGAGCGGGAGCCCGGGTTGCCTTTCGCGTGCTTGTCGGTCGCCTCGTGGGCTGGTCGACCGATCCAGAACGCGTCCCGAGCTTGCGTACCGTAATGGCGTCCTCGTGTTCGAACGCTGACTCCATGCGCTCGATGTCGCCCGCCTTGAGTCCGACGGCTCTGGCGACGCTCGCCCAGCCCGACACTGCCGCGCCGACCTCGGCGGCGATCTCGCGGGCCGCAGCGCTCGTCAGCCCGAACCGCGGGGCGATCGCCAACAAGGTATCGGCCGCCGCTGTCGGATCCGTCTCGTCGAGCGCAAGCGCGTGGATCCGCGGCTTCACGTCCGTCGGCGTCGGGTTCATGTCGTAGGCGGGCGCTAGGCGCCAACCTTTCTCCGCCCGGAGGAACCCGTGATTTCGCAGGTGGTCGTCGGTGTTCGAGACCAGCACGTTGAACATCATCCGCCGCCAGAGCTGCGCGAGATCTATCGGCGTCGCCCCGCCCTCCACGCGAATGAAATCGGCGATCTCGAGGTAGGAGTGCTGGCGGTTCTCGTGATCCTGGGCGTCGAGCGCCGTCATCGCCGAAAGGAACGGAACCCGCGCAACGCCTGCGCGATCGAATCGGCGCAGGAGCAGCACCGGTTTCCGGGCGACCTTCTCGAGCCGGCCTGACGCGACGTCGATCCCAGCCTTGGCGGCCAGGTCAAGCGTCGCCGCCTCCCACAGAATCACGGGCCAGTCGTCTCCCGCCTTGGGAAACTTCGCCATCAGCAGCGCGCCATCCTTGTCGCGGACGGTCGCCTTCGGGCGAGCCCCGCCGAGTGAGGTCCCGGGGGCCAGCACCAGCGCCAGGTCCTGCGGCGTTTCCGAACCCTTGTCGAACCGCGCAGCTGCATTGAGCAGGCGGCCGATCTCGATCAAAGGTGGGACCGGCTCTGCGCTGGCGGACAAGAAGTGCGTCCCGCCCACGTCCTTGAAACGGAGCGCGCCCATGCGCGTTTCGTCGCTGACACCTAGCAGACAGTCGGCCTGCAACATCGTTCGGGGCGTGCGCCGGTTGGTCTTGGCGTCGTTGCGCTCGTGTTTGCGCAGAAGGCGCTGGCCCCAGGAATCGGGGGCCGCGTCCGTGAACGCCTGGAACAGCGGGCGGTCGGAGTGAAATTGCCCCTCGGCGAGCATCAGCGACGGTCCCAGCGCAAACCGCGCCGGGTGCTTCAGCCACGACGGGTCATAGGCAAAGGAGGACGTTTCCCGATTCGCTTTGGCGCGGACGAAGAGGCGCCCAACGCGCACCGGCGTGCCGGCCAGATCGATCCAGACCTCGAGGTCGCGTTCCATCTCAGGCCGTCTTTCGCCGTCTTGGGCGTTTGGGGGCGAGCGCGTCCGCCTGAGCGAGCCCGACCGCATCTGTCGATGGATCAACAAGCATTGCGAGTCGGTCGCTCATGCCCAGCACGAACAGCACGGTGGCGTAGACGCCGATCGAAACGCCTGGATCGCCGCGCTCGAGGCGGGTGATCGTGTTGCGACCGACAAGGGCGCGTTCCGCCATCAACTGCACGGAAATGCCTCTCAGCCGGCGCGCGGTCGAGACGTCCGCGCCCAGCTTGGTGAGGGCGGTTCGGACCGGTAACGGTAAAGCCTGGATCGCAACGGGGCTCTTCATGCGCCACAAATAGTGCAAGTTACGGGTTAATGCACGTTTTATAGAGCGATATCCGCGGCCGGCGACACTCCCTATCGCCATCAGCTCCATATATCATGCACTATAGCCATTATCGCACGATTTATGGTGCATAATACTTGGGCGTGAGCTTCGGCTTCGATGCCTGCGAGGCACTCTGAGACATCGCCGCGCAAAAGAAATTTTCCGATCGGGAAATTTAGGCGTGAAATTTGGCGCCGGTGAGTGCATTTTCCCGATCGGGAATATGGAGTTCTCTGTGACCGCCGAAGAGTTCGGGGCCGCAATCCGCGTCGCCCGCAAAGCCCAAGGATTGAGGCAGGACCAACTCGCCGGCGCGGTCGGGGTGGGCATTAGATTCATTGTCGATCTCGAGGGCGGGAAGCCGACTGCGCAAATCGGCAAGGCGCTGGCCGTCGCGGCAGCGCTCGGCCTCACGGTCACGATTGCCGAGCGGGACACATCGCGATGACCGGCGCTGGAACGGCAAGATCGTCAGCTCGCTCCGGCGCGAAGTTCGCGGCCGATGCCGGGCCTGCTGCGCCGTTTGTGCGGAGGCGGGTGCGGGAGCTTGCGGCGGTGGCCGCGAACCGAAGAATTGGAAGCGCACTCACCCGTCGCGCTCGTGCGCCTGCGAAAATCCGGCCCTAGAGCGGTTTCTACGTGATGTGAATCGGATTTGCGACGGGGGGATTTCCTGCGGGCCGCAAATCAGAGTCGATTGCCCCGTCGGCAATGGCGCAGTGCAGCACGGCGAAGGGGTATTACAAGGACCTGCGCGAACGCGCTGTGCTGTTGGTGGAGGATGGGGAAAGCCGACGCGAGGCTGCGCGCGTTCTCAATGTCGCTCCATCGACTGCGGTTCGCTGGCTCAACCGTTGGCGCTCCACGGGACATGTCGACGCCAAGCCTGGAACCGGACACAACCGCTCTCCGCTGAAGGCGTCCGAGGATTGGCTGCCCGCTCTCGTCGCGGAGGAACCGGACCTCACCCTGGAGGAAATCCGGGACCGGCTCAGTCGTGAGAAGCAGATCGCAGTCGCCGTCAGCTCGGTCTGGCGCTTCTACGATCGCCATGCGATCACGTTCAAAAGAAGTGCTGCACGCGGCAGAACAGGATCGCCCTGACGTCGCGGCCGCACGAGCAAGTCTGAAAGCCGATCAACCGAAACTGTCGCGACGGCGTCTTGTATTCGGCGTCTTGTATTCGTTGACGAAACGGCCGTGACAACGAAGATGACGCGCCTATACGGTCGGGCGCCGGTCGGCGAGCGCTTGGTCTCGAAAGTGCCGCACGGCCACTGGAAGACGCTGACCCTCGTTGCGGCTTTGCGGGTCGATGGCCTTACAGCGCCCTTTGTTGTCGACGGCCCGATGGATGGCCCCGCCTTCCTTGCCGACGTCGAAAAGGTGCTCGCTCCGGCTCTGAAGAAAGGCGACATCGTCTTCATGGATAATCTTCAAACGCATAAAGTCGCCGGTGTCGCTGAAGCAATCGAAACCGCTGGCGCAACGCTGCGATGCCTGCCGGCCTGCTCGCCCGATCTCAATCCGGTCGAAAATGCCTATTCGACATTGAAAGCCTTGCTCCGCACAGGCGGCGCCCGCACCGTCGACGCCCTCACCAAACCCGTTTGTCAAAGCATCACGGCATTTGCGAACGAGGACTGCCGAGGCTACGTCAGCCAAGCTGGCTATCGGAATTGATCCACATCATGTGGAATTCGGCCTAGCCTGCCGGGGGCCTAGCCTGCCGGGGGGCCGGTGGCGAAGCTTTCGACGAGCGAGCCCGCGACCAGGCGCCAGCCGTCGACCAGCGCGAAAAAGATCAGCTTGAACGGCAGGCTGATCATCACAGGCGGCACCATCATCATGCCCATCGACATGAGCAGTGCGGCGACCACGAGGTCAATCACCAGAAACGGCACAAAGAGCATGAAGCCGATCTCAAACGCGCGCTTGAGCTCTGAGATCATAAAGGCCGGGGCGACGACGCGAAACGGCAGATCCTGCGCCGTGTCCGGCGTCTCGATCTTCGACAGGCGCACAAAGAGTTCGAGGTCCTGCTCGCGCGTCTGGCCCAGCATGAACACCTTGAGCGGCTCAGTCGCGCGCGGGAACGCCTCTTCGACCGTCATTTCATTCTGCATCAGCGGCCTGACGCCAGCCTGGTAACTTTCCTCAAATGTCGGCTGCATCACGAAGAAGGTCAGAAACATCGCAAGGGAAATCAGCACCGCGTTCGGCGGCGCCTGCTGCAGTCCGATCGCCGAGCGCAGCAGCGACAGAACGACCACGATGCGCACAAACGCCGTGGTCATGATCAGGATGGACGGCGCGAGCGACAGCACGGTCAAGGCTGCGATCAGCTGCACTGCCCGCGCCGTGACGCCCTCGCCGGTTCCGAGGTTGAGGGAAATGGTCTGGGCTGCGGCGTCGCTGGCCATGAAAGCCGCAAGCGCGCCCGAAAAGGCGAGGATGATCGCCGCGTCGCGCCGCCAGGGGGAGACGCGACGTCCGGGCGCGCCGGTCCTGCGGGCCGGGCGAACGCGGGCGGGCGGGCTCACGACGCACTCCCGGTTGCGGGGGCGTTCGCGCTGTCTGACGGCGCGGGGCGCCGTCCCACCACCGTCTCGCCGGAGGCGCCGAGCAGCACCAGATGATCCTCTCCAGACCAGCGCACGACGATCAGGCGTCGGCGCGGATCGAGGTGGAAGCTTTCCTGCACCGTGATGGTGCGCCCGGGAAGCGGCCTGGCGGCGAAGGAGATGTTGGAGCGGCGCAGCAGAGCAGCGGCGACGAAGATGAGGCCCAGCGTCGCCGCCAGGGCCGCAATCGCGCGAAGAAGTGACAGTCCGTCCATGCGCCGCCCCGTTCTGGAGTGCTCCCTGCCTGCGGTGTGTTGGTTAACGCGCTGTTAAGGGCGCGTTGGCGGGTAAGCCTCGATTAACCGCACGGCGCGACAGTGCGCGCGTCTGCGATCGCCATCAGGATGTGTCTGCTGTGGACCCGACCCAGATCCCCGTGTTTCAGGCGCTGAAGCAGCGCATGGCGTTTCTGAATGCGCGCGCCGGCGTGCTGGCGGAAAACGTGGCCAATGTGTCGACCCCGGGTTTCATTCCGCGCGACCTCGATACGAAGGGGTTTGAGGCGGCCCTGCAGGGCCAGCTCGCGTCGACGGCGGCGCCGCTTCCCGGCGCGCTGCGCATCGCCCAGGCCCAGGCGGGGCTCGGCGGCGCGGGCGCCGCCATGCAGTTCACCCCGCGTGAGCGGGCTGGGGCGGAGACCACAATGGACGGCAATGGCGTCATTGTGGAGGAAGAGATGATGAAGGTGAGCCAGACGCGGATGGATTATGAAGCGGCTGCGGGTCTCTACCAGAAGGCTTTGTCTTTGCTGCGCATGGCCGCGCGTGCGCCCGGGCGCTAGGAGCTGAACAATGTCCCCATCCGACGCCGTCTTTCAGATCGCCGCCTCAGGCCTTCGCGCCCAGACCGCGCGCATGCGGGTGATTGCGGAGAATGTGGCGAATGCGGAATCCACTGCGCGCACGCCGGGCGGCGATCCTTACCGCCGGCAGGTTCCGCAGTTTCAGGCGGTGCTTGACCGCGAGATCGGCGCCAAGACGGTGCGCATGACCGGGGCCAGGCCGGACCAGTCGGACTTCCGGGTGCGCTACATGCCAGGCCATCCCGCAGCGGACGCCAACGGGAATGTGCGCATGCCGAACGTCGACAGCCTGGTTGAAATGATGGACATGCGCGAAGCCCAGCGCGCGTATGAAGCCAATCTCAACGTGGTTGAATCCAATCGCGCCATGCTCGGGCGCACAATTGAGTTGCTGCGCCGCTAGGCGCAGTGCTGCGCCATCAGTATGAGTGAGGAGATCGCACGATGTCGGCCGATGCTCTTTCCGCCGCCCGGGCCTATGCCCAGGCGCTGCAGTCGCCGGGCGGGCGCGGGGATGCGGCCGCTGGAACCGGCTTCTCCGAGGTGCTGCAGAATGCGATCAGCCAAACCATCCAGACCGGACGCCAGGCTGACGCTGCGATGACCCAGGCGGCTGTCGGCAAGGCGGAGCTTGTGGACGTGGTGACCGCAATTGCAGCGGCTGAAGTCGCCCTCGAGACGATGGTCTCGGTGCGCGACAGTGCGATCCAGGCCTATCAGGAAATCATGCGCATGCCGATCTGACGCCGGGCGGAGCGGCAGGCGGTCCGTCGAGCGCGCGGCGGCGCCGGCAGCCGGCGCCTGCATGCGGCTGGCGGCGCAACCCAAGCAGGACTAAGACAGTCCCGGACCGCATCGCGCCAGGCGCGTGGCGCTCGCCCTGTCCCGCAGGCGCAGCGCCCGACGTCGGGACGGTTGGGCAGGCTGACGAGGGGCGGCGGATATGGCGAACACCACCGGTGAGGGGCTCGGCAGCAACCACCCGGCGAGGAAAAACGAACGGCTCGTGATCGGCGCTTCGTCGCTCGGAACCGTGTTCGAGTGGTATGATTTCTATCTGTACGGCTCGCTGGCGGGCATCATCTCCGCGCAATTCTTCTCCGGCGTGAACGACACCACAGCCTATATTTTCGCGCTCGCGGCGTTCGCAGCCGGCTTTGCGGTGCGTCCGTTCGGAGCCCTTGTCTTCGGTCGCATCGGCGATCTCATCGGGCGCAAGAACACGTTCCTGGCGACGATGGCCATCATGGGTCTGTCAACGTTCATTGTCGGCCTTCTGCCGACCTACGCGCAGATCGGCATTGTCGCGCCCATCATTCTTATCGTGCTGCGCCTGTTGCAGGGCCTGGCCCTTGGCGGTGAGTATGGCGGGGCGGCGACCTACGTCGCCGAGCACGCGCCCGACGGGCGGCGCGGCCTTTACACCAGCTGGATCCAGACCACCGCCACCATGGGACTGTTCCTGTCCCTGCTGGTGATCCTCGGCGTGCGGATGTCGATCGGGGAAGAGGCGTTCAAGGCGTGGGGCTGGCGTATTCCGTTCCTCGTGTCGATCCTGTTGTTGATCGTGTCGCTGTGGATCCGCATGCAGTTGGAGGAGAGTCCGGTCTTTCGCAGAATGAAGGAGGAGGGCAAGGGGTCGTCGCGGCCGTGGGCGGACAGCTTCGGAAAGTGGGCGAACCTCAGGCTGGTCCTGATCGCGTTGTTCGGTCTTGTCGCCGGTCAGGCGGTCGTCTGGTACACTGGCCAGTTCTACGCGCTTTTCTTTCTGGAGAAGATGGTCAAGGTCGACGGGGCCACAGCCAATATTCTGGTTGCGGTCGCGCTGGCGATCGGGACGCCGTTCTTCATCTTTTTCGGCTGGCTTTCAGACAGGATCGGACGCAAGCCGATCATTCTGAGCGGCTGTCTGCTGGCGGCGATCGCCTATTTCCCCTTGTTCCATGGACTCACGCAGGCGGCCAATCCTGCTCTCTACGCCGCCAGCCAGTCCTCGCCGGTGACGGTTGCGGCTGATCCGGCAGACTGTTCGGTGCAGTTTGATCCAGTCGGCAAGAACACCTTTGACGCCCGCTCGTGCGACATCGCCAAGACTTTCCTCGCCAAGGCCGGGGTCAGTTATGTCACCGTGGCTGCGCCGTCAGGGTCGATTGCCGAGGTGCGCATTGGCGAACAGGTGATCGTGAGCGTCGATCCGGCCCAGACGTCAGGCGCGGCGCGCGCGGCGGCGATCGCAGACTTCCAGAAGGCGGTGAAGGCTGGCCTGACCGCAGCCGGCTATCCCGAACGGGCGGATCCGCAGGCGATCAACAAACCTGCAGTCGTCGCGATCCTGACGGCGCTGGTGCTTCTGGTGACCATGGTTTACGGCCCGATCGCCGCGGCTCTCGTGGAACTGTTCCCCACCAGCATCCGCTACACGTCCATGTCCCTGCCCTACCATATCGGGAACGGCTGGTTTGGCGGCTTTCTGCCGACGACGGCATTCGCAATCGTGGCGGCCACGGGCGACATCTACGCCGGCCTCTGGTACCCGGTCGCGGTCGCCGCAGCGACATTCGTGTTCGGGCTCCTGCTGGCGCCAGAGACCAAGGATCGACCCATCGCCTGAGGACGCGGGCGCGCCGCCGGCGGGGGGACCAGGCTTTGGAGGCGGCCAGGCGCTGGCGCGGCCTGTCGGCGCAGGGCGGGCGGCGCGCTGGCTCCGCAAGGTGCGGGGGCCTGGGATGACAGGCCTGTCATGACCGACGGAGGGGTTACTGGCCGGAATTCGGGGGCCGGAATTCGGGGGCCGGAATTCGGGGGACAAGAGTCGGGGGCCGGAAGTCACAGACGTGACGTCACTGGCTGGATTCGCCAGCTGGATTCACCAGCTGGATTCGCCAGCTGGATTCACCAGCTGGATCCGCCAGCTGGGTTTGCTGGCTGGGTTTTCTGGCTGGGTTTTCTGGCTGGGTTTTCTGGCTGGGTTTTCTGGCTGGTTTTTGTGGCGCGTGCGCGGGGCCGGACGCCGCGGCGCGAAGGGATCCGGCCGATCAGACCGCCTCCACAGCCGCGACAAGCGCATCAATGCGGGCGGCTGCCGCTTTGAGCCGTTCGCGGGTCATCTCCTCGGCTGCCCTGGCGCGGTCGGCTTCCGCAGCGCCATCGAGTCGCGCTGTTTCAAGGTCGCGCGCAAGGTCCGCGATGCGCGCCTCCAGAACGGTGATGCGGTCGCGATCCGCGCTGTGTGCGGCGAGGGCGGCGGCATGGTCGAACTCACTCGCCTTGAGGCGGGCGCGGACCTCGGACAGTTCCTCTGCATACAGAAGACCAGCCATGAGAAACAACCGCGCGTCGCCAATCTGACCGAGCGATTTGGCGAGGCTCGCGACTTCGCGGTCGAATTCACGCACGAAACTGAGAAGGCGCGCCTCCTCGCCATCCGCGCAACCCAGCGCGTAGGGCTTGCCGTTCACCTCGATGGTGATCTTTCCCATGATGTCACCTGCCCTGGTCCAGGCTGTCGGACGCGCCTCTCAGGGCTCTCCCAGGACAGCGCGGACTTCCGCGATCGCCTGGTCAAGGGCCTGGGAGGCTTCCTGAGCCGCCCGCTGCAAGTCTCGCTCACGCTGGTGCGAGGCCTCAAGGGCCGCAGTCAGCCGCTCCTGCTCGATCCGCAGGTTGTCCGCAGCCTTTGCGTCGCGCTGGGCGGCGGCGAGGCGACCTGCAAGCCTGGCCATCGCAGCGTCGAGGCGGGCCAGCGCGTCTGCGAGTGCGGCCTGGCTGTCATCCATCGCCGCGCCAGGGGCTGGGCTGGGGACCTGGCCGGCCGGCCATCCGGGCGCCGGAACATGATCAGGCGCAGGCGAGGCAGGGGTCGCCTCGGCAGGGGGCCGCTGCAGGATGGCAGGCGCGCCTGGCGGAGGAGCCTCCGGCGGCGGCGCCAGGGCGGACGCCAGCGGGCCCTGGCTCGGGGCCGCGGGCACATGCGGCATGCCCGGCTGCCCGGGGGCCTGCCCGGGGGCCTGCCCGGGGGCCTGCCCGGGGGCCTGCATGGGGGCCTGCATGGGAGACGGATGATCTGTCATGGCGTTGCCCTGCAGGCTACACGCATGCGGCGATTCTGCCAAAGCGCGCGGCTCGGGCGGGCCTGGGCGTTCTTGACCGGCCGGGCGAAAGGGTTTGAAAGCCGCAGAGCGCCCCGAATCGGGGCCTGATCGGAGATGGCGATGTCGACGGCTGTGACCCATGCAGATCTTGCAAATGCGATCCGCTTCCTCGCCGTCGACGCCGTCGACGCCGCCAGGTCGGGCCATCAGGGCATGCCAATGGGCATGGCCGACGCCGCGACCGTCCTGTTCACGCAATTCCTGAAGTTTGATCCAGCCGATCCCAGCTGGCCGGATCGCGACCGCTTCGTGCTCTCTGCCGGGCACGGGTCGATGCTGCTCTACGCAGCGCTTCATCTCACTGGTTATGCGGACTTTTCGATCGAGGAGGTGAAGCGGTTCCGCCAGTGGGGCGCGAAAACCGCAGGTCACCCTGAATTCGGTCATGGCGCAGGGGTGGAGACAACCACCGGGCCGCTCGGGCAGGGCATCGCCACGGCCGTTGGCATGGCGATGGCGGAGCGCATGCTGAACGCGCGTTTCGGCGATGCGCTTGTCGATCACCACACCTATGTCATCGCGTCCGACGGCGACCTGATGGAGGGCGTGAGCCAGGAGGCCATCACGCTTGCCGGACATCAGCAGCTGTCCAAGCTGATCGTTTTGTTTGACGACAATGCGATCTCCATCGACGGCGGCCTCGATCTGGCGGATTCCACAGACCAGCTGAAACGGTTTGAAGCCAGCGGCTGGCAGACCGTGCGGATTGACGGGCATGATCCGGCTGCGATCGCACAGGCGCTTTCGGAGGCGAGATCGGCCGCGCGCCCCACGCTCATCGCCTGCCGCACCGTGATCGGCTACGGCGCCTCCGCGGTCGCCGGCACGGCGAAGGCGCATGGCTATGGAGTGACCGGCGCCGCCGTGGCGGACATGCGACAGGCGCTGTCGTGGCCACATGCCCCGTTCGAGATCCCGGCGCAGATCCTGACGGCGTGGCGCACGGCGGGCGCACGCGGCGGCGCACAGCGCGCCGCCTGGCGCGCGCGCCTGGCCGGCGTCGATCCAGCGGCAAGCGCAGCGTTCGAGGCGGCGGTGAGCGGGCGATTGCCTGAGGGCCTGGGGCAGGCCGTGCGGTCGGCGAAGCAGGCCCTGATCGCCGCACCGAAGGCGCAGGCGACGCGACAGCACTCGGGCGACGCGCTGGAGCTGCTCGCGGATCTGGTTCCCCACATGGTCGGCGGCTCAGCCGACCTGACCGGGTCCAACAATACACGCACGCGCAGCATGAGCGCGTTCTCGCCCGGCGATCGGACCGGGCGTTTCGTGCACTATGGCGTGCGTGAGCACGCGATGGCGGCTGCGATGAACGGGCTGGCGCTGCACGGCGGGGTCATTCCCTATTCGGGCACTTTTCTGGTGTTTGCCGATTACATGCGCCCCGCGATCCGGCTGGCCGCCCTGATGAAACAGCGGGTGATTCATGTGCTCACCCATGACTCGATCGGGCTGGGCGAGGACGGGCCGACCCACCAGCCGATCGAACATCTCGCCGCGCTGCGCGCCATGCCCAATCTGTTTGTCTTCAGGCCAGCCGATGCGGTGGAGACCCTGGAAGCCTGGGAGGTCATGCTCTCGCTGGCGTCGAGCCCGAGCGTGATCGCGCTGACGCGCCAGAAAGTCGCCAATGCGCGCACAACGCATTCGCAGGAGAACCTCGTCGCCCGTGGCGCGTATGTCCTGCGGGCGGCGACCGCGCCCGAGCGCGTGGCGTTGCTGGCGACCGGATCGGAGGTCGAAATCGCGCTCGCAGCCCAGTCCCTGCTGGAGGCGCAGGGCGTGGGCGCACGGGTGGTGTCCATGCCGTGCTGGGAACTGTTCGAGCGTCAGCCCGCGGGCTACCAGGCCGACGTGCTGGGGGCGGGGCTGGTGCGTGTCGGAGTGGAAGCCGCCGTGCGCATGGGCTGGGAGCGTTGGCTCGGCCCCAACGGACGGTTTGTGGGGATGTGCGATTTCGGCGCCTCAGCTCCCTATGAGACGCTGTACGAAAAATTCGCGATCACGCCGGCTGAGGTCGCCGGTCAGGCGCGGGCGGCGCTCGGTCTTTGACCGGCCGCGCCAGGCTGGCCGTCAGGCCTTGAGGCGATAGCCGCGGCGCACCAGCAGCCAGGCCCACAGGCACACCAGGGCAGTCACGAGCATGGTCCACCAGATGTGGGTGAAGACGTCGCCGTCAGCTGCGCCGATGAAGCCGTAGCGGAAGCCGTCGATCAGATGGAAGACCGGGTTCCAGTGCGCGACGCTTGCGAATGGTTCGGGCAGCATGGCGGTGGAGTAGAAGGCGCCTGAAAGGAAGGTCAGGGGCGTGACCACGAAGTTGGTCACGGCCGCGATATGGTCGAACTTCTCGGACCACAGGCCGCCGATGATGCCGATGGCGCCGAACATCAGGGCTGCCGTCAGTCCGAAATACGCGACCGCCCAGCCATGGGCGGGGACGATGTCCGCGAACGGCGCGCAGGCGAGGATGCTGGCGAACGCCACGATGATCCCGCGCGTGACGGCGCCGGCAAGGAAAGCCGTGGTGAGCTCGCTCGGCGACAGCGGCGGCATCAGGAAGTCGACCGAGGACCCCATCAGCTTGGCCTGCACGAGCGATGAGGAGGAGTTGGCGAAGGCGTTGGACAACAGCGCCATCATGATCAGCCCGGGCGCGACGAAATCGTTGTAACGCACGCCAAGAACATCGCCGCGGCCCTGCCCCACGGCGATCGCGAACACCATCATGAACAGCAGCGTTGACACGACCGGCGCGAGGACGGTTTGCATCGCCACTTTCAGGAAGCGGCGGACCTCTTTCAGATACAGCGTCCACAGGCCCAGCCAGTTCACGGCGCCGTACGTCCGCGGCGCCAGTCGGCGTGCGCTGCTGTCCATTTGCAGACCCCTGTCCATTGCAGACCCCTGTCCATCGCCTGCCCGGCGGTCTGGATGCGGTCTAGGCCCGATGCGGCAAGAAGGCCAGAGGCGCGCCGGGCGCGCCGCCAGGACCAGAGCCCGGCCGAGGCGGATCAGCGCCATGGTCGGAGCGTCTGCACGCTTGCGCGGGGCATCTGCACGGCGCACGTGTTCAGGGTCGCCGGCCCGGGGGCCCTGGCCCTGGGCCGTCAGATCGGGCCTGGGGACGAAGACCGGCAGGCGCGTTCCATCGCGGCCGCGCCGTGTCGCCGCCTCTGGTTTGGGGCGCCGGGGCATGGGGCGCCGGGGCATGGGGCGCCGGGGCATGGGGCGCCGGGGCATGGAGCGCCGGGGCATGGGGCGTCCCTATCGGGCGGGCCGGGTCGGCAGGCAGGACCGGGTCCCGCGGCGCCTGGCGCTGGGGAGGCCGCCATCCAGATCTTGTGTGAGCTGGCGTGTGTTGGTTTACGGTTGATTTACCCTTGTTGTGGATTGCTTAACCCTAAGCATTGTGTGCGCAGCTGGCGCAGTTACTATGGGTAGGTGATCAGACAGCCAGACGACCAGAGCTGTCGCAACTACATATGGTGTCGGAAAAGGGGCGAGCCATGGGCTGGACGGACGAACGCGTCGCGCTTTTGAAGAAGCTTTGGCAGGAGGGTCTCTCTGCCAGCCAGATCGCCAAGCAGCTGGGTGGCGTGACGCGCAACGCGGTCATCGGCAAGGTTCACAGGCTTGGTCTCGCGGGCCGGGTGACGCCCACCCGTCCTGCCCGCCGGCCGCAGCGCACGCCCCGCCCCCGCCCTGCGGCAGTGCAGGCGCAGCCCCCACGTCCGCGTCCGGCGCCGGCCGCGGTTGAAGTTGAGCCAGTGCGCCTGGCCAACGGGCGCATCGCGAATGTTCTCACGCTCAGTGAGCGCACCTGCAAATGGCCGATCGGCGATCCAACAGACGAAAACTTCGGGTTTTGCGGTCACGCGGCGTCGGCGGGATGTTCTTACTGCCCCGAGCACGCGCAGATGGCCTATCAGCCGGTCGCCAAAAAGAAGAAGGCGGGCGGCGGGCGTGACGACGCCGACATGCTGCGCTGGGCGCGCATCGCCGCGCAGTAAACAGGGTTCCTTGACCGCCTTGCGGCGGTTTCTGTCAGGCCGGCCGACGCCCCAGTCGGCCGGCCTTTTTTACGGTGGGGTGATGTTTCGGGGATGTTGCCTGCGTACCCGACACGCCCTGGTCTGGGCCAGGAACCGACGTCTGAAACAGGGACAGGGCGTTGACCGCGAGTGGTGGGCCGCCGGTGGCGGATCGCCAATGGAAGGTCGCCAGTAGAAAGTCGCCAGTAGAAAGTCGCCGGGGGAAAGTCGCCAGTGGAAGGCGACCCGTGATGGGCTGGCCCGTCTCCGGGGGATGGCGCGCGTGAGCTGCGGCAGGCCCCTGGCGGTCAGGTCGCGGGCCACCCGCAGATGCAATGCAGCATGCCCCAACGCAGCATCCCGCAGTTGGCGCCGCCCGGGCCTGATGTAGTCTTCCCACAGGACGTCCCCGGCAAAAGGGGGCGCTTTGGGAGACAACGCCATGCCTGCCGAGGGCGACGCCGGCCGACCTGCATCCCCGCCTCCGTTCAAACCGTTGGCTCAGAAGGGACCGGACATCAGCGTGGAGCAGCGCGCCGACGGCGCGATCCTGATCCGCTCCAATCACCCGCCCGGCGCGCGGCCGCGCACCATCGCCCACCTCCTGGATGAGCGGGCGGCCCAGTTTCCAGATCGTCCCTTCATCAAGCAGCGCCTGCCCGATCATGGGCCCTGGCGCAGCGTGAGCTATGGAGACGCCAGGCGCATCACCGACAGTCTGGCCCAGGCCTTCCTGGACATGGGGCTGGGTCCAGAAGCCCCGGTCATGATCCTGTCCGGCAACTCGATCGAGCATGCGATGGTGACGCTCGCGGCGATGAAAGCCGGCGCGCCGGCGGCGCCGATCTCCACCGCCTACTCAACGATGTCGGGCGACTTTGCGAAGGTGCGCCACTGTTTCGCAGTGGTCTCGCCCAAGGCGATCTTCGTGCAGAGCCACGCTCCTTTCGCCAGGGCGCTGGCGTCTCTGGACCTGACCGGGGTGACGGTGATCGCGGCTGACGGCGCAGGCCCAGGCGTGAGCGATTACGCGCGCCTTGCGGCGACCCCTCCAGGCGCGGCGGTGGCGCGCGCGATGGAGACGCTGAGCGACGCAAGCGTGGCGAAATTCCTGTTCACGTCCGGGTCGACGGGCATGCCGAAGGCCGTGCCGCAGACACAGGGCGCGATGTGCTCCCTGATCGCGGCGCAGGAAGGCCTGCGCGCTGAGGAAACGGATTTTGACGATCCGCCCCTCAATCTCGATTGGATGCCCTGGAACCACATTTCCGGGGCCAATGTGAACTTCAATTCCAATCTGTGGGCCGGCGGCACACTGCACCTGGATGAGGGAAAGCCGGTTCCCGGGCTGTTCGAGACGACGATCCGCAATCTCTACGAGGTCAGTCCGCGTGTTTTCGGCTCTGCGCCGATCGCCTTCAGCATGCTTGCCGACGCAATGGAGCGCGATGAGCGGCTGATGCGCGCGTTCTTCCGGAACCTGCGCTACATGGGCTACGGAGGGGCCACGCTGTCGGACGATCTTTACGACCGTCTCCAGGCGCTGGCGGTCAGGGCCACAGGGTTTCGCGTGCCGCTCACCACAATGTACGGCGCCACGGAAACGCAGGGCGTGACAGTGGTGCACTGGACCGCAGAAAGGGTCGGCCTGATCGGGCTGCCATTGCCGGGGATGACGCTGAAGCTCGAGCCCAACGGGTCCAAGCTTGAGGTGCGGGTCAAGGGTCCGACCGTGACGCCCGGCTATCACAGGGATCCGGCGCGCACGGCCGAAGCGTTCGATGAGGAGGGCTTCTACAAGCTCGGCGATGCGGCGAAGTTCGTCGATCCAGCCGATCCGGCGCAGGGCCTGATCTTCGACGGACGGGTTACCGAGGACTTCAAGCTGAGTTCGGGCACCTGGGTGTCGGTGGGCACGCTTCGACCCGACATCGTGGCCGCCTGCTCGCCGCTCGTGCATGACGCTGTCATCGCCGGCCAGGACAGGGCGTATCTCGCAGTGCTGCTGTGGCCCTCCCCTGCGGCCGTCGCACAGTACGCCGGCGAGGCCGGCGGCGACAGGGCGCAGGCCCTCGCCGCGCTGGCGCGCGCGGCCGGAGACCGGCTGGCCGCATTCAACGCAGGCGCCGGAGGCTCCTCGCGCAGGATCGGGCGGGCCATGCTGATGGGCGAACCGCCCTCGATCGACGCGGGCGAAATCACCGACAAGGGATATGTGAACCAGCGCCTGACGCTGGAGCGGCGCGCCGGACTTGTGGCGGATCTGTACCAGGATCCGCCGCCGCCCGGCGTGATGGTGCTGGCATGACGCAGCCAGGACCAGCGCATGGCGTGGACGCCGTGTCCCGGGCCTTCGCCGACGCGCTCGCCCGCCCGCTGCGCGGCGCTGCGCTGCGCGCCATGGCGGGGCAGCTGAAGCCACAGGCCTTCGTCGCCGCGGCGCCAGACCGCCTGGTGATCGCGGCGACCTTCGCGCATGCAGCCTTTCTGGCCCCGGACGAGGTCGCAGAGACGTTTGACGCCTTTGCCGAAGGCTGGCTTGGCGGCCCGATCGGCGCGCCGCCGATCGCGCGCCTCGACCGCCCCCCGGAGACCGCCCCGGAAGGCCTTTGGGCGGCCTATTGGGAGGTGGTGGAGGATGCGCGTGCGGGGCGGCTTGACGCCGGTGCGATCACCATGCGCACAGCCGCCCTGGGCGGCATGATGCCGGCCGCGTTCCAGGCGCGGCTGTGCCTGGCGAGCCATGCCTATGCCGGGGTCGGCGCAGCAGCGGACGCCGGCTGGCCGGCGCGCATCGAGCTTGCAGGGCTCGCCGCCTGTCCGCCGGGATCGCTCGGGCGGCGCTTTCACGATCTCATCGTTGAGAACGGTTTCGATCTTGAGGTGCTCGACCGTGACGCGATCGGCCTGACGCGACTGCCCCCGCCCCTCGGCTATCTCAATGCGCGCATCCTGCAGGCGCACGATCTCTGGCACATCGTGGCGGGCTATGAGACGACGGCGCTGCATGAGGTCGCGCTGTCAGCGTTTCAGATGGCGCAGTTCGGTCACTCCTACTCGGCGCAGTTCCTGGCCGTCGCCGCAGGCGTCGCCGCCGTTGGCGAGCCGGCGGGCTTCGGCGTGCTGATGGACATGATCGCCACGGCGTGGGCGCATGGACGCCAGACCCCGCCGCTGATGCTGGTGGCGTGGGAGGAGGTCTGGCGCGAACCGGTCGAGACGATCCGGGCCCGCTTTTCGATCACGCCCTACGCCAGTCCCTTTCCGCCGGATCTCTTCGAGCAGTCGGGCGCAGCGGCGTGACGCGGCGGGCGCGACATGCACCCGCCCCGCGACGTCCCGCCGGGGGATCAAGATCCCCGGCGAGCTTGTGCCGTGCGGGCAAGGGGCCTATTTTGACGGCGGCGGCTTCTGTGGCGTGCGTGGGACGCTTCAATCCCACCGACCGTATCGTTCCTGAAGGGAGCTGGCTCTGGCCGGGACCGTGGTCCCGATCAACTGGCGCCCACCTGACTATGTCGGGTCGCACGGGGATGAGCCTGGTCTCACGGCGTTGGCGGGGCCGCCAACCTTCAGGATGGGCGTCATGACGGCGGACGCGCGACAGGCCAAGTCGGCCCTTCGCGCCAGGATGCGTCTGCTGCGATCGGCCGCCGCGCAGGCCGACCCGGACGCCGGGCGGCGTCTCGCCGCCGGTTTTGACCTTGCCTGGCTGGGATCCGAAGCCAGGGTTGTCGCCGGGGCCAGGGTTGTCGCCGGGTATTGCGCCTTTCGCGACGAGATCGATCCGCAGGATCTGCTGCGCAGGCTTTCGGCGGCCGGCTATCTGACGGCCCTGCCGGCGACGCCGCCGCGCGGGGCGGATCGTGTGCTGGAGTTCCGTCTCTGGCGGCCGGGCGATCCGTTGATCCGGGGCGCCTTTGGCGTCGACGAACCGATCCCGAGCGCCGGCCGCGTGCGCCCGGACGTCCTGCTTGTCCCCCTGCTGGCCTTCGACCGCCGTGGCGGACGGCTCGGGTACGGCGCAGGGTGCTATGACCGGACGATCGCCGGCTTGCGGGCCTCGGGCGGGGTTCGCGCGCTCGGTCTGGCGTTTGCGGCGCAGGAGGTGGCCGCAACGCCGCGCGAGAGCCATGACGTGCTGCTGGACGGCGTGGTGACGCAGGCGGGTCTGCTTGAGGTCATGGCCGGGGCGACTGACCGCGCGGCGTCACAAACCCGGGCGACAGGTCCCGAGGGCGGGGTTTGACCTGCCGGGAGGGCGCGCCACGCCCCCGGACCGCCCCGCCCCCGGACCGCCCCGCCCCCGCCTGGCCGCGCGCCGCCCGGGTCCCCGGCCCGCCCCCGGATTGCGACCCGGCGTTGTTACAGAACGCCCTTGGTCGAGGCCGGACCCGGCAGGCGGGCGTCAGGCTCCACCCCCGCGCGCCCCGCGCGGGCGAGCGCCTTGAAGCAGGACTCGATGATGTGGTGGGTGTTTTCCCCGTAAAGATTCTCAACATGGACGCAGGCGCCTGCATGCATGGCGAAGGCCTGGAACCATTCCTTGAACAGCTCGGTGTCCATATCTCCGACCTTGGGACGCACGAACTGCACCTTCCAGATCAGGTACGGGCGGTTGGCGAAGTCCACGGCCGCACGCGACAGGGTTTCGTCCATGGGCACGTAGGCATGGCCGAACCGACGGATGCCGGCGTAGTCGCCGAGGGCTTCGCGAAAGGCCTGTCCGATGGTGATGCCGACATCCTCCACCGTATGATGCATGTCGATGTGCAGGTCCCCCTCAGCCTGCACCTGCAGATCGAGCGCAGCGTGCTTGGCGAACGATTCCAGCATGTGATCGAGGAACCCGACCCCCGTTGAAATCACCCCGGACCCCGACCCGTCGAGGTTGAGAGTGACCGTGATGCTCGTCTCCCTGGTGGCGCGGGCCACCCGGGCCTGGCGCGGATGCGGCGCATTCATGGCTTTCCTCCTTCGCGGGTTTTCAATCCTGCGCCGCACTCATCGCACCGGGAGGATGAACGACTGCCTGATGACATGCATCCCATATGTTTGAGGAAAACTTTTGGTAGTGATCTTCGTGTCACGGTTGTCGCCGAGGGCCAGGAGCGGGCGCAAGCATGGCGGCGACGCCACCACACATCCGAAGCAGACCGGCGCATCCGCAGTCATCGACTGACAGGGAGACCGGGCGCGCCGCCGTCCTGCGCACGGGACTTGCCCGACGCATCACCGGCGTCGCCGCGACGGTGGTGCTGATCACGGCGTTCAGCATCAACGCGGCGCATCTCGCCATCCAGCATGCAGCGATTGCGGACCAGCGCATGGCCCGGGCGCAGGACGCCGCCCGGAACGCCGCCGAAATCGTGAAGCTCGCCCTCGCGGCGGACGATGTGGCGGGTCTCGACGCCCGGTTGAAGGATCTTGCGGGCGGCGCCGACGTGCGCAGGGCCGTCGTCTACGATGACGCCGGCCGGATCATCGCCAGCAGCGACGCGGCGGGGCTCCTGCGTCTGGGCGGGCCGAAGGACGAGCTCGTTGAACGCGCCCGCGGCGCCGGCCAGCCGGTCAGCATGGCGCACGACGGGGTCCTGACAGTTGCAGCCCCGGTTCCCCTGCCAGGATCAGGCATGGCGGTGCTGCGCGTGGATGCCCCGCTCACCATCGCCCTCGCGCCACTTCTGGCGGCCTCCCTGGCGCCCATCGGCGCAGGCCTGGTGATGGGCGGGCTGGGGATAGCGCTGATGCTGATCTTCGTCCGGCGGATCACGCAGCCGCTGCGCGTGCTGGCGCACCTGGCGCAGGAGGGCGATGTCACGGCATTGGGTGTGCGCGCTGACATGCGCACGGGCGACGAGGTGGAGGTTCTGGCCGGCGCATTCAACCGGCTGATCCGTCGGATCCACGCCGACATGCGCCGCCTCCAGCACATCGCCTTCGTCGATCCGCTCACCCAACTGTCGAACCGGGAGCGACTGCTGACAGACCTCGGCGCGGCGCTGAAGGGCGCCGGGCAGCGGCCTGGACAGGGGGCGGTGGTGGTGATCGAGATCAGCCGCTTCGCCCGCGTCAACGAAACGCTGGGGCGCGCGCGGGCTGATGAACTGTTGCAGGCGCTCGCCCAACGGCTCGCCTCGTCGGTCAGCGTCGCGGACCGCATGCTGCGGATGCAGGCGGCCGTCGGCAATCCGTCGTTGCTGGCGCGCACGGGGAGCGACGAATTCACCATTCACATACCGGACATTGCTGATGCGGCGCAGGCCGGACGCTTCGCCCAGCTGGTGGCGGGCGCCATGCGCCAGCCTGTCGAGACGGGCGGGCACAAGCTTTACTTCACCGTCAGTTGCGGCGTTTCGGTCTATCCGACCGACGGTCGCGACACGGAGACGGTGCTGCGCAACGCCCATCTCGCGCTGGCGGCGGCGAGGACGGAGGGCGCGGCGGAAGTGAGGTTCTTCACGCAAGCCCTCGATGAACGGGCCCAGGCGCGGCTGCAGCTTGAAACGGAATTGCGTGAGGCGCTCGAGTGCGGTCAGCTGGTCGCCTACTTTCAGCCCAAAGTGGATCTGACCAGCGATCGCATCGTGTCGTGCGAGGCGCTGGCGCGTTGGCGTCATCCGCGCATGGGGGTGCTTGGTCCGTCGCACTTCATCCAGGCGGCCGAACAGCTCGGACTGATGAACGCGGTCGGCGAGGCGGTTCTGCGCGCAGCGGCGGCGGCGGCGGCGCGCTGGGTGCAGGACGGGCACCGGGTGGGCGTTGCGGTGAATGTGTCGATGTCGCAGTTCGCCGATGACCGCTTCCCGGACAGGGTTTTGGCGATTCTGGAGCGCACCGGTCTGCCCTGCGAGATGCTTGAGCTGGAGATGACGGAGTCGCTCGCCATGGAGAACCCGGACCGGGTGGCCGCGCTGCTGGCCCCGCTGAAGAAGAGCGGCGTGCGCCTCGCGATCGACGATTTTGGGGCGGGTCATTCCAGTCTCGCTGCGCTGACGCGCCTGCCGTTCGATGTCTTCAAGATCGATCGGCAATTCGTCCACGCGCTGGAGGAAGATCCGAGTGCGCCGGCAGTGATCGATACCGTGCTCGCCCTGGCGCGCGCGCTCGATTACGAGACCGTCGCCGAAGGGGTCGAGACCCCTGCCCAGGCGGCCTTCCTGCGCCGCCGCGGCTGTACGCTCGCTCAGGGCTACCTGTTTGGCCGGCCGATGACGGACGCTGACTTCGCAGCGCTTCTGGCCGCACGCCAGCCCGTAAAGGCGCGGGCCGCGGGACTGTGAGCGCGCGAAGGAGCGTACGGCGCGCGGTCTGACAGGCGCGCCATATCACCTCCACTCCCCCCGGCCGCCGGCCGCGGCCTGAGTGCTTTGGCCTGAGTGCTTTGGCCTAAGTGCTTTGGCCTAAGTGTTTTGGCCTCCGTGTTTTGGCCTCCGTGTTTTGGCCTGGGTGCGCGCCCCCGCGGTCGATGGCGGGCTGCCCATGCCGCGCATCGCCCCGCCCGCACACAGGCCCCGCCCGCACACAGGCCCCGCCCGCACACAGGCCCGTCGCGCCGGAGCAGGCCGCGGGCGACAGCCGCAACTGCGGTCGCGCCGGAGCAGGTCGGCGCCGGGCACTTGATCGCCGGTTGCGCGCGGGCCACATGAGGCGGCGGAGCGGGTCATGCCTCAAAATTCTGTAAGCGCCTCCTTTCCGGACTGGCACGGCACGACCATTCTGGGCGTGCGCAAGGGCGACAAGGTCGTGCTGGCCGGAGACGGCCAGGTGTCGATGGGCCAGATCATCATCAAGGGCGGCGCGCGCAAGGTGCGCAGGCTCGCCGATGGAGCGGTGATCGCCGGTTTCGCCGGGTCGACCGCAGATGCGCTCACGCTGTTTGAGAGGTTGGAGCAGAAGCTTGAGCGGTTTCCCGCCCAATTGGCGCGGGCCGCGGTGGAACTCGCCAAGGATTGGCGGACGGACCGGTATCTGCGTCGTCTGGAGGCGATGCTGATCGTTGCGGATGCGCGCACGCTGCTTGTCCTGACAGGGGCCGGGGATGTGCTGGAGCCCGACCACCCGGTGATCGGCGTTGGCTCGGGCGGCGCGTTCGCGGAAGCGGCTGCGCGCGCACTGTACGAGTACGAGCCCGACGCCGAGGTCATCGCACGCAAGGCGATGGCGATCGCCGCTGACATCTGCGTCTACACCAACAGGAATCTTGTCGTTGAAACACTGCAGTCCGGTTGACCCCGCGCCATGACCGAGTTTTCCCCCCGCGAAATCGTTTCTGAACTGGACCGGTACATCATCGGTCAGAAGGCCGCCAAGCGGGCGGTGGCGATCGCACTGCGCAATCGCTGGCGGCGCCGCCAGCTGCAGGAGGGCCTGCGCGAGGAGGTGACCCCGAAAAACATCCTGATGATCGGACCAACCGGGGTGGGAAAGACCGAGATCTCGCGCCGGCTGGCCCGCCTGGCCCAGGCGCCGTTCCTCAAGGTCGAGGCCACGAAGTTCACGGAGGTTGGCTATGTCGGGCGCGACGTGGAGCAGATCGTGCGCGACCTTGTGGAGATTGCGATCGTCATGGTGCGCGAGCGGTTGCGGCGCGACGTGCGCGCGCGCGCGGAGCTTGCGGCCGAAGAGCGCATGCTGGACGCGCTGGTGGGCGCCGGCGCCAGCCAGACGACACGCGACGCGTTCCGGCGCAAGCTGCGGGCCGGGGAGCTTTCGGACAAGGAAGTGGAGCTGCAGGTGGCCGAGTCCGGTCCCAGCCTTCAGTCACTGGAGATCCCTGGCCAGCCCGGCGCCAACATTGGCATGCTCAATCTGGGCGACCTCCTGGGACGCGCCCTCGGGGGTCGCACGAAGGCGCTGCGCACCACGGTGGCGCAGGCCTACGAACCGCTGGTGCGCGAAGAGAGTGACAAGCTCGTGGACCAGGAGCAGGCGGTCAAGGAGGCGATCCGCGCCGTGGAGGAGGACGGGATCGTCTTCCTCGATGAAATCGACAAGATCGCTGCGCGCGGCGAGCGGGCCGGCACAGACGTTTCGCGCGAAGGCGTGCAGCGCGACCTGCTGCCGCTGATCGAAGGGGCGACCGTTTCGACCAAGCATGGGCCTGTACGGACGGATCACATCCTGTTCATAGCGTCCGGCGCGTTCCATCTCGCCAAGCCATCGGACCTTCTGCCCGAACTGCAGGGGCGCCTGCCCATCCGGGTCGAGCTTGCGCCGCTGACCCAGGATGACTTCCGCCGCATCCTGACGGAGCCGGAAGCGAGCCTGATCAAACAGTACGTCGCGCTCATGGCCACCGAGGGGGTGACGCTGGCGTTCACCGATGATGCGATCGATGCGATTGCGGATGTGGCGGTCCAGGTCAACACAGCGGTGGAGAACATCGGCGCCCGACGCCTGCATACGGTGATGGAGCGATTGCTCGACGACGTCAGTTTTTCAGCCCCGGACCGGGCGGGCGAGACGGTGACGATCACCGCGCAGACCGTGCGCACACAGGTCGGCGACCTGGCCAGAAACGCCGACCTTTCGAAATTCATCCTGTAACCGCTGGCGTCGGAGGGCTGACGTCCGGGACGGGTTATCTGTACCAGACGATCTGGCTGGTCGTCGCCAGCAGGGCGCCATCGCGCCGCCAGACGCGGGCGGTCTGGTCAGCGAGACCCTGCTCGCCGCGCGCCCCGGCGGACTCGACGAGAACGAAGTCCGACCCGACGGCAGTGATTTCTGCGGCGGGGGCGACCAGATGCACGGTCATGGCGATGGATGAGGCCGGCGTCATCTGATGCATCATGATGCTGGGCGGCGGAATATCGCAGATGGCCGCCAGCAGCACGGGATCAAGCGGCCTTCCGGCAGCGTCGCGCACCCAGGCGGCCATGCGGCTGTCACCCGGGGGCGGGGGGAAACCACCGGCGGCGACGCGCCAGTCAAATGTGCGGAAGAAAGCGGGCCCCTCAGCGGGCGGAGGGCGCGGCGTGAGCCCCTCGGGCGGCGCGCTCAGCGGCATCGTTACGTCGAGAAAACCTGCGCTCGCCCGCCGCACGCCCAGCGTTGCAACGCCGAACGCCACCACACTGGCGCCAGCCTGCCCGGTCGGAGTCTCCTGGCGCATCTCGACCCGCCAGAACTGGGTGGAGCGGTTCGCCCGCAGGAGCCGCGTGGCCAGCGTGACGGGCCCGTCCTCGATCGGGCCGATGAACTGGACGTGCAGCGCCAGGGGGTCGCCGCGCCGGTCTGGCTCTTCCATCACAGCCTGCAGAAGGATCGCTGCGGTCCAGCCGCCAAACGGGCCGAGCCGGTTCCAGTAGGCTGCAGGCGCGCCCCCGCGCCACAGCCCGGGGCTGACGGATTTCAGCGCCATCGCGCGATCGAAGGGCGTATCTGGCAGGGTCACGTGGTCTCCCCATCCGATCGGCGCGGCTGCGGGCGAACTCCCGAGCATGCGCCCGCCGGCGTCGCTGTGCGGTGCCTCGCCAAAGGGCGGCGGGCGGCCACGCAGCGCGCTGGCTTGGCATGCCGGACGGGGGTTGTCAGCAGGCCGATGTCAGGCAGGCGACAGCCGACGAGCGACCGGAGCAGCGCATGCTGGAACGCGCGCCGGAGCGAGCCCGGGGACAGGACCGGCGCGGCCGGCCGGGCAGGCGGACGGCAGGCGCACGTCGCTGGCGCATGTCGCTGGCGCAGAGCGATGATGGAGCGTGCCTGCGTCCCGCTGCGGCGCGACGGCGCGTCCCGGATCCGCGCGGCGTTCTCCACCCCCGCTGGGCCGCCGGTCTGGCGCGGCGCGTCCGGGAGGTCTATGCAGTGGCGATGGCGCGCCGCCGGGCGCGGCCAGTCTGGGGCGCCGGCGGCGCCGTTGTCCGGGAGTATGTCCGACATGCGCCATATCGTCTTCGCCCTGCCGCTGTTGATGGCGACCGCGTGCGGCGCGCCGCCGGAAACATCAAAGCCTGGCCCGGCGGGGCAGGCGACCGGCGCCCCGTCGGGTGGGCCGGCGTCGATTGGGGCGGGCGGCGTGATCGGCGCGATTGCGGTGGAGGGTCTGGTCGTGCGTGCGGTCCCTGGCGGGCGCAATGTGACAGCGGCTTACGCCGTGCTGCGCTCGCAGGGCGGCGCCGACCGTCTGATCGCGGTCAGCGCGGCGGGCGCGGCTTCCGGCGAGATCCATGACCACGTCATGCAGGACGGGATGATGAAGATGACGCGCATCGACGGCGTCGATGTGCCGGCGGGCGGGACCGCCGTTCTTGCGCCTGGCGGCAGGCATCTCATGCTGTTTGGAGTGAGCCCGCCCTATGTGGCCGGGCAGTCTGTGGCGGTGACGCTGACGTTTCAGACTGCAGGCGCGATCGTGATCACGGCGCCGGTGGTGGATGTCGTGCCCGTGTCGCCCGGCGGGGGCGGATCGCCGGCCGGCAGCGACACCCACGCCCACTGAGGCAGGTCCGGCGGACGCCAATCCGCCGGGCTGCGCAACGGACCGGTCAGGAGCCACAGATGTCGGCCCGCCGCATCGGGAGTCGGGCGCTGAAGGCCGGTCGGAGCGGCAGATCCGGTCGGTCGCGGGATGGCCGGGGTCTCGTGGATCGGCATCGCAGCGGTGGCGTTCTTCCGGACGGTCAAGGCGGTCGCAGGGGCCTGGTTCCAGGGGCCTGGTTCCCGGGGCCTGCTTCCAGGGGCCTCGTTCCAGGGGCCTGCTTCCAGGGGCGTGATCGCCGGCGCGCCGCGCCCCCAGGTCGGCCCGGATGGCGCCTCGTCACGATGCAGCCCGGGCGCATCAACGCCTGCTGCAGTGCAGCGAAGTTTTTGCGCTTGCTGTGCGGCGGCGCGCACTGTTTCAGACCGTCCGGGGCGTCCGCGGCCGGTCGCCCCGCGCTAGGCCTGGCTGATGGTCTCGCCACATCAGGGAAAACCCCAAATGGACGAATGTTCTGGCGCGTATTTAGGTATGCCTGCATTGGTTAATACAACCAGACTCGAGACATTTATCTTCCGGGGAGTGCAATGACGACGAAGCGCAGACAAGCGCCCGACGCGGCCGCGGCGAAACCCGCTGCAGCGCGTCATGCTGCGACTGCGAACGACGACGCGGCGGAGACGGGCTCAGCACGCGTCAGCGACGCGTCGCAGACCGCCGCCGTCACGGGCCTGGCGGTGGGGCCGGATCAAGGACTCGAGGGGGAAGGACTCGAGGGGGCCGCGATGCTTGCCGCCGATCGCGCCCGATTTGCGCGGTTGAAGCCGCATGTGATCACCGATCCGCACCTGATCAACCGCGTCAGGCGGGCGAATGGTCTGTGGAAGCGGGCGTTCGACATGGCGGCCGCGGCGGCTGGATTGCTGGTGCTGGCGCCAGTGTTCCTGACGATCGTCGTGCTGATCAAGCAGGCTGACGGCGGGCCGGCCTTTTATGGGCACACCCGGGTCGGCCAGCGCGGCGCGCGGTTCAAGTGCTGGAAGTTCAGATCCATGCGACCGAACTCGCAGCAACTCCTTGACGACTACCTTGCGGCCAATCCCGGCGCAGCGCGCGAGTGGCAGGAGACCCAGAAACTGCGCGATGACCCGCGGGTGACGCCGATCGGCCGTTTCCTGCGTGAGACCAGCCTCGACGAGCTGCCCCAGCTGTGGAACGTGCTGAGGGGGGAGATGAGCCTCGTCGGTCCCCGGCCCGTTTTGCGCAACGAGCTCGATCGCTATGGACGCGACCGGAAATACTATCTTCTCGTCCGCCCAGGGATCACAGGCCTTTGGCAGGTGTCGGGCAGATCGACGACGACCTATGACGCCCGGGTGCGTCTTGATCGCGACTATGTGCGTCAGTGGAGCCTTCTGAAGGATCTCGACATCCTGCTGCGCACTGTCGATGTGGTGCGCGGGCGCGACGGGGCATTCTGAAGGCGTCCGGGAACGGCGTTTTAACCAGAGCCGGGCAAGCCTGCAGGCATGCGCAGGTTCACCCGTTTTCGTTCAGCTCTCGGCGTCCTCATTCTGGCGGCGGCTGTGGCCGTCGGGCCGGCGACGGCGGCCGGCAAGAGCGCGGAAAGCGCCCAGAAGCGGATCGCGACCGGCTCTGAGAATTACGTCGCCTCACCGGTCGTGGCCGCCCCGATCACGCTCGGCCGATCGGTGTCCGGCCTGTTGCAGGTTGATTGCGGTTTCGACATCCCCAACGCGAAGTTGCGCGCCAGGGTTGAAGCGCTGCAACCGCGGATCCGCGCAGAGATGCGCGACGCCCTCGCCTACTATGCGAGATCTTTCTACCGACCCCAGACTGTGCCTGACGCCACCCGGATCGCCGCCGTCCTGCAGGCGGCGGCGGATCGCAGCATCGGCGAGCCTGGCGCGCGGCTGGTATTGGTGTCGGTCATGGTGCACGACCGGCAGTAGCCAACGGCGCCGCCAGCGGCGCGCCGGCGAGCAGGATCCGGCCCTGCTGCAGAACCAGATCGCCGGACAGACCGCCCTGGCGTTTTTCCGCCTCCGCGGCGGCCGCACGCGTGAGCGCGGCGACAGGACGCCCGACCCAGCCTGCCTCGATCAGAATGTCTGCAACGTCGCGCAGGTTGTGTGCGGTGACGCGCAGGCGTCCCTGCGGCGCGCCGGCGGCGTCAGCGGTGAACTGGCCGACGGCAGACCATTTCACCCTGCCCCACACGCCTTCGGCCCGATCGATGGCCAGCGCGCCGCCGCCGGCGCTCCAGCCGGCCAGCCGGGCCGGCGACAGCCCGTCCCTGAGCAGGTCCGCCCGGGTGGCGGCGCCGGTGATCTTCACGTCGGAGAACTCACGGCCGAACACCTCGAGGGCGGGAGGCGGCTGCGGCGCCGCGCCGCGATCAGCCGTGATCCACAGCCGCCACAGATCAGTGCGCCCCGGGGTCGGCGCCACATGGAATTCGAATGCGGAAATCCGGCCGCGCCGGTCGGACGCATCGCGCCAGGCAAGATCATCGGCGTGCAGCGAGAAGCGGCGCAGATCCTGCCCCGTCCAGCGCAGGCTTGCCTTGAGGGTCCTGGCGTCGATGGTCCAAAGCGCTGCGCTGCGCCCGGCGCGCAGCGTGTGCGGACCGCGGCTTTGAATGATCACATGGTTTGGCTGATAGGGCAGCAGGTGCAGCGCCAGGGACCTCGCGCTCCATGAAAACCCCGTGCCGGGATCGGCGAGACGCAGGTCATCGACGACAAGTTCAAACCGCAGCGGATAGCCGCTCGCCCTGGCCGCGGCGTAGCCCGCCTCGCGTCCGGCCGCACGCTCCCCGGCGACCCAGGCGTCAAGCTCCGCGACGACCTGGGTCTTGACCGTAAACCACAGACCGGTCCAGGCCGCAGCCCCAAGGGCGGCGAGCACGAAGGGCGCGAACAGCCAGACGCGGGACGGCTTGCGGCCGGATGGCGAGGGCGGCGTCACTGGGGCTTCTCCGCATCGCAGGCGGCTTGCGCGCCGGCCAGAAGCGCTGTGGTGGCGGTTTCGATGCGGGTCTCCAGTTCACGCAGGAAGGCGGCGCGGGACAGCCCCGGAGGAATGGCGTCGAGGATCTCGATCGTGACGCGGCCCGGCCGGCGCAGCAGCCCCCTGGCCGGCCAGACCAGACCTGAATTCAGGGCGACCGGCGCGCAGGGGATGTTCAGATCCCGGTACATTCCGGCAACGCCGGGCTTGTAGTCGGGCGGCGCGCCTGGGGCGCGGCGGGTTCCTTCGGGATATATCACGATCGGTCGGCCGGCGGCGACGGCCTCGCGCGCCGCGGCCATCATCCGCCGCAGCGCCGGGGCGCCCGCCTCGCGCACAACCGGAATCATCTTCAGGCGGGCGGCGTGCCAGCCGAGAACCGGCGTCGCCATGAGTTCCTGCTTCAGGACGAAGGCGGGATCGTTCAGAAAAGTGAAGGGCGAGAAGATATCGAGGGTAGCCTGGTGCTTCATGGCGACCAGACAGGCGCCGTGCGGCAGCTTCTCCAGTCCTTTGACAGTCACTGTCGCGCCGACGATCACGCGCAGGCCCCACAGCGCGGCGCGCGCCCACAGACGGGCCGGGGTGGCGATCCATGCGCGCGGACCAAACATCATCGGCGCGAGGCCGATGCCGATGACGGCCATCGAACCGTAAAGCCAAACGACATATATCAGGGATCGGATCATCGTCATCTCATCGCTCCGCGGGCGCGGTTATCCACAGGCGGACATGTGCGAGCAGGTACTTCACGTATTCCGGAGGCAGTCGGCGCCAATAGCCCGCGCGGGTCCACCAGGGGCCGCGCCCGCTGACGGCCGTCACCGGGTAGGCGATGAAACGTCCCTCAGGCATAGCGGCGCGCAATTCCTGCAGGCTTCGCGGCATGTGATAGTCAGCCGTGACGACGACGATCCGGATGAAGCCCCGGGCCCTGGCCCAGCGCGCGGTCTCCGCGGCGTTTCCGATGGTGTCAGGGGCGGCGCGGTCGATATCGACACAGCAGTCGAACGCCTCGCGCGCGCCGGCTGCAAGCGCAGCCAGTTCTTCGTCCGTCACCTGCGGATTGACGCCCGTGACGAACAGCCGTTCCCCGGCGCCCTGCTCCAGCAGGTCCATGCCGGCGGGAACCCGCGCGCCGTCCCCGGTCAGCACCACGATGGCCTCGCCGTCCGGCAGCGTGCGCGGCGGCGTGCGTGTGGCGTGATCGGCGAACAGGAAAAAGCCGAGAATGAAGACCCCGACGGCGATCCATCCGAGATGGACTGAAGCCCCGGCGATGCGGCGGCCCAGGGAGACCGGGCGGGCGGTCATGCGAGTTTCCGCAGGGCCGACATGACGGCTGCGCGCGCAGTGGTCATGGCGACGAGACCGGCGAGCAGCGGTGCGGCGAGCAGGATCGCCCAGTCGACCGGGCTGATTGCAGCCTGCGGCAACAGCCAGGCGCGCGCCTCGGGCTGCCGGGCCGCGTAGGCGAGCGCATAGACCGAGCCCCCGGCCATCACGGCGCCGAGCGCGCCGGCGCGCACGCCAATCGCCAGGAAGCGGCGCTCGAACTCGGCGGCGATGAAATCATCGCGCGCACCGATCAGGTGCAGCACTTCGACGACGTCGCGGCGCGCGTGAAAGCCTGCCCGCGCAGCGAAGGCGATTGCGGCCCCGGCTGCAGCGGCGAGCAGGGCGAGGACGCCAAAGGCCAGGGCGCGCGCCAGATCCGCGACGCGCCGGACGTCCTGCGACCATCGGGCGTGATCGTCGACCACGGCGGGGACGCCGACGCGTTCCAGGGCGGCGCCCACGTCCTGGGCGCTGACGCCGGCGGCGGGATCGATGTCGATGGCGATCAGCACAGGCACGGGAAGATCATCGGGAAGGGCCCCGGCCCCGAACCAGGGCTCAAGCAGCCTGGCGGCTTCCTGCCGATCGATGACGCGCGCATCAATCACGCCGGCGAGGGCGCCTGCCGCCTCCGCAGCGCGGCGCGCCATCCCGGCGCTGTCGGAGGCAGGCGCAGTGATCACGCGCGCGGTCATGGAGCCTTTCAGCGAGTCGGTCCAGCGCTCCGCCTGCGCATAGGCGATGCGGGCGCCGACGCCAGCGAGGCAGGCCAGAAAGCACAGGATGGCCATCACCACGATCAGCGGCGCGTCGCGCTGTTCGCGCGGCAGGATCGCGGTGCCGCGCGGAACGCGCCGCCGTTCGCCGCGGCGGGCCATCACCCGTCTCCTTCGATGACGCATCCGTCCTGCAGGCGCAGGATGCGTCCCTGACGGCGCGGCGCGAGACTGTGGTCATGGGTGGCGATCACCACGGTGGCGCCGACGCGGTTGAGCTCTGTGAACAGGCGCATCAGTCGTTCGCCCATATCCGGGTCGACATTGCCGGTCGGTTCGTCGGCGACGATGAGGTCCGGCTTCGCCACCACGGCCCGGGCGATCGCCACGCGCTGTTTCTCGCCGCCGGACAGCGTGGGGGGACGCGCGCCGATGCGATCGGCGAGACCGACCCATTCGAGAAGCTCCACGACGTCCTGGCGGTAGGCGCGCGGCGCGAGACCCTGGATGCGGAGCGGCAGCGCCACGTTGTCGAACACCGTCAGATGGTCCAACAGCCGAAAGTCCTGGAACACGACGCCGATCCTGCGGCGCAGCCGGGCCAGCATGGGCCGTCGCGCCCGCGCGGTGTCAATGCCGAAAACGCTGACCAGACCTTCGGAGGGGCGCTGGGCCAGGTAGATGAGCCGCAGCAGGGTGGATTTGCCGGCTCCCGAGGCGCCGGTGAGAAAGACCAGCGATCCAGGCGCGATGGTGAGGCTTGCATCGCGCAGGGCCGGCGCCTCGCCATAGCGCATGGCGACCTTGCTGAGGCGCACGATCGGTTCGCCCATTGGGCGCTCGGCGGCAGGGACGGCCCCGATCTGCGGCCAGCCGCGGGCGGGTGCGCGTTCAGATATGTCGGGCATGCCTGCTCCCTCCCGCGTCGGAGCCGCCCGCGCCAGCGGTGCGGGCGGCAAGGATTTGGAAAGCCGACACCCGGCATTCCTGCCCTGAGCGACCGGCGGCTTCGCCGATCGTCGCTGTGGCATAGCTTGCTTCGCCCGCCCGCCGCCACCGCATCGGGCGCCGGCCTGCAGACGGACGGTGGGAAAAGTGTCGGACAGGCCATGATTTTAACATGCCCCACCTGCGCGGCGCGCTACGACGCCGACACCAGCGCCTTCCCGGCGGCAGGGCGCCTCGTGCGGTGCGCCGCGTGCGGGCATTCCTGGCTCGCCGGGCCGGACGGTCTGGCGGTCGACGGCCCCGTGCTGCCAGGCCCGCCGGGTCTGAGCCGGGCTGAGGTCGAGCGGGCGCGACGCCAGGCGATGGAGCCGGCGCGCAGCTACCGCGCACGGATCAAGGCAGACGCGCAGCGCGCCGCCTGGATCCGCTCCGTGGCGACCTGGAGCGCCGCGGCTGGCGCGGCGGCTGGAGCGCTGGCTCTGGCGTATGTCTGGCGCGATGAGGTGGTGCGCGTATGGCCGAAGGCGGCGAGCGCCTTTGCGATGGCGGGCGTGCCGGCCAATGCGACCGGAATGGAATTCCTGGATGTCCGGGCGCAGCGCAGCTTTGAAGGCGACATGCCGGTGCTCGCGGTGAGCGGATTGGTGCGCAACGTGTCCAGCAAGCCCGCGAGCGCGCCGCCGGTGGTCGTGGTGCTGCGCGACCAGACCGGGCTGAAGCTTTTCGAATGGACAGTGCGCACCGCGCCGGAGGCGCTGCCGCCTGGGGGCAGGGTGGCGTTTCAGACCAGGGTCGGACATCCGCCGCTCGAGGCATTCGACGTGTCCGTGACCTTCGCCGGCCCGCCGTCTGCGCCGGACCTCGCCATGGATCCGCGAGAGTCGGCATCGGCCGGGGCAGTGGGCCCGGCCCCGGCGCCGGCGTCGCCGCTCGAACCGGATCCTGCGGCCCCGGCGGTCAAACCCCCTTCCGCCCCAGCGCCGATGGCGGCACAGGACGGTTATGACATCCGGTCCTGACCCCTTGATCTCGATCCTGGTGGACGAGGCTGCGCTGCAGGCCCGCGTTGAGGAGCTGGGCGGCGAGCTTGCGGGGCGGATTGACGATGACTGGTCGCTGGTGGCGCTTCTGTCGGGGGCGATGCCGTTCGCGACCGATCTCGCCAAGGCGCTTGCCCGGCGCAACCGCCACCCCATACTCGACTTCCTGTGGGTGCAGTCCTATGGCGACGCCCAGTCCTCGAGCGGTCACGTGGTGATGAAAGCGGACCTGTCGCGGCCGGTGGAAGGCCGACGGGTGCTGCTGGTGGATGACGTTCTCGACACTGGCGCGTCGCTGATCTTTGCGCGCGATCACCTGCTCAAGAAGGGGGCTTGCGAGGTGCTGACCTGCGTCATCGCGGCCAAGCCCTCGGCTGGCGTCACGGCTGATCTCATTGGCTTCACGACGCCGAACGCCTTTTTGGTCGGCTACGGCATGGACTCGCGGGGCCGGTATCGGGGTCTGCCGTATATCGGCGTTCTGCGCGCCGGGGACCCGTGCTCTCCTGGCGATGATCCGGGGGGCGGGCGCGTCCCCTGATGCTGTCCGTGCTCGGGCAGCGCCGCGGGACAGTCGCGCTGGAGCTCCAGAGCTGATGGGCCACAGCATGACGGGTTTCAGGCGCTGAGCCAAATCCAGGTCACCGCATCCAGTCCACCGCGCTGACTGATTGACGGCGACCGCAGCGCCGGACCTCCCGGGCTCTTCGCGCCCCGTTCCCGGTCGGACACGAGGTTCCTCGACACGGTGAGCCAGCGCGCGAAGACCGGCTGTGGGACATGCTCCGCCTCGCGGATGGCTCTGATCCCGTCGGGCGACAGAACGGGCGCAGGCGCAAGGCAGGTCCCGTCGAACTCGCGCAGGGGACGCCTGCAGAAGGCCGTGTGCGGACCCTTGAACCGGTTCCTTTTGATGGGCTCATTTCAATGGGAGCGACGGCAGGCTCAACTGGCCCGCGGCCCTCTTGCAGTCCGCAGACCGTCTGCATGGGCCTGTTTGCGGCATCTCACCGGGGCGCGACCCCGTCTCACTCAAATTTTTGATTATCAGGCGCCTGCAGCTTCCGCCGCGTCGCGGCGGAGTGGCTCCAAAGACCCCGCGTCGCGGCGGTCGCGCGCCCGGCGCTATGGTCCCGGGGTCATTTTCCCGGGGTCACTCTCCCGGGGTCACTTCCCGGGGTCACTTCCCGGGGGCACTGTCCCGGGGTCACTGTCCCGGGGTCACTGTCCCGGCGTTATGGTCCCTGTGCATGTCCCTTGCGCATGTCCCTGGTGCAGCTCGCCTGCACCAGGGATTGCGCACTGGACCGCCTCAGTCCCGGTTGCCCATCAGGCTGAGCAGGAACTGGAACAGGTTCACGAAGTTGAGATACAGGCTGAGCGCGCCGAACGTCGTGGCCACGCTCATGGCGCGGGCGTCGCCGGCGAGTTCGTAGTAGGAGAACTTCAGGCGCTGCGTGTCGAACGCTGTCAGTCCGGCGAAAATCAGCACGCCGGCGGCAGAGATGATGAAGCTCAACGCATCGGACTGCAGGAACATGTTCACGATCGAGGCCACGATCAGGCCGATCAGCCCCATGATCAGGAAGGTGCCGAACCCGGACAGATCCTTTTTCGTCGTGTAACCCCACAGGCTGAGCGCGCCGAAGGCCACCGCAGTGGTCAGGAAGGCCTTGGCGACGTCGAGCATGCCGCCGGGGCGGTCGCCATAAGCCATCAGCAGAGCGCCCATGCCCGTGCCGATCAGCGTGACAATCGTCCAATAGAGCAGGTTGGCGCCGGTCGGGGAGGGATTGCGCATGGCGAACGCGCTGATCAGCAGAAGCGCGATCGGACCGAACATGACCACGAAGCGCAGCGGCGTGCCAAACACCAGCTGGGTCACCGCCGGGACGCTGGCGGCGATGAAGGCAAGCGCCGCAGACAGCACCAGTCCGAGCGCCATCTTGTTGTACACGCCCAACATGAAGCTGCGCAGGCCGGCGTCGACCGCCATGTCGGCGCGGCCAGGCAGAGTGCGCGCTTGAGCCCGCATATAGTCGTTCATCGACTTTCCCATTTGCGACGTCCCCCGAGCGGGGACCAAGCCCGAATATCGCTGCGGCGCCTCTGAAAATCAAGGAAAACCGGACATGATAACGGTGTCGTGAGGCTGCATGCGTGGGTTTCGGGATGTTTGACGGCATGCGGTTCAGCCGGCCGCGTCGTCCTTCAGCACCCGCGCCGGCGCGCGGCTGAGCGCGACCCATCCTGCGGCGGCGCCCGCCAGTGCGAGCGCGGCCAGGGCGCCCGACGCAGCGCCGAGCACGAGGCCCCAGTGCGGGACCCAGGTCGCTTCGAACACCACCACAATCAGGGGAAGCGCGGCGGCCATGCCAAGGCAGGCCCCGATGGCGGCCGCCGCGAGGCCCGCCAGTCCCTGCTCAAGCGCGAACACGACGAGCACGTCGCCGCGCGTCGCCCCAAGCGTTTTCAGGATGGCCCCATCATAGGCGCGCCGGCGCGCGCCGGCTGCGAGCGCCCCGGCGACGGCGCAGGCCCCGGCGATGAAGGCGACGGCGGCGACGCCTTGAATGGCGGAGCTGAGCTGGCCCAGCAGATCGGCCGCCGCGGCCAGCGCATCGCGCACCCGGATGACCCCGACCATCGGAAACGGAGCGGCGAGGGCGCGCACGGCGGCGCGCTCTTCGGCCGGGGTGAAGCGTGCAATGGCGGCGTAGCGGGTGGTTGCAGGCTCGAGGGTTCCCGGCGAGAACAGCAGGGCGAAGGTCGGCCCGAACGAGCCCCAGTCGACGCGGCGCAGATTGGCGACAGTCGCCTCGACCTGGCGCCCGGCGATGTCGAAGACAATGCGCGTTCCCACGCCGAGGCCTGCCCCTTCGGCAGCCTTCTCCTCGAGCGAGACAAGGAGCGGGCCAGCGTAGCCGGGGGGCCACCAGGCCCCCGCGGTGATGCTCTGGCCGCCCGGAAGGCGATCAAGATAGGTCGTTGCGAGATCGCCCTCGACAAGCCAGCGCTCGCCGGGCGTCACCGTGTTGCGGTCAACCTGCGCGCCGTTGATTGCAGCCATCCGCGCCGTCAGCACCGGCGCGCGCAGATACCGGTCCGGCGTGAGCGGACCGACGGCGGCCTGCACCACCTGGTCGAACTCCGGGGCGCTGCGCGCCGGGATCTCGACGAAGGCCACGCTGGGAGCCTGGCGTGGAGCGATCTCGCCAACCTGGGCGACGAGATTGGCCTGGACCTGGGTGAGCGCCACCAGAAGCGCGACGCCGAGCCCGACGGCAGGCCCGACGGTCGGGGCGATTGAGGCGGGACCGCCGAGGCCGGCCATCGCCACGGCGAGGCGGCCGCGGGCGTACGGGCGCAGCGCCATCGCGGCGCGCTGCACGCCCATGCCCATCACCCAAAGCAGGCCGAAGGCGGCGAAGGCGGCCCCTGTCAGAATTCCGGCGAAGGCCGGTTCCGGGCTGGCCAGGGCGGCGGCGGCGGCGAGACCGACGAGCAGGACGCCGCCGGCGAGACGCTCCGCCCAGGGCGTGCGGGCCTGCCCGGCGGCGCCGCGGTAGAGTGCGCTGACCGGGGTGACGCGCGCCTGGCCGATCGGACCGAGCGCGAAGCCGAGGCCGGCGACCAGGCCCAGGAACGCTGCGGCCAGAACCGGTGCGGGATAGAGCGCGGGCGCCGCCGGGACCGGCAGCTGATCCCTGAGCAGGGCGAACGCGGCGAGTGGAAGGGCCGCGCCGGCGAGCGCGCCGACGCCGGCCCCGAGCGCGGCAAGGCCCGCAATCTGCAGCCCGAGCAGGGCGCGGATCTCGCCGGAGGAGGCGCCAAGCGCCTTCAGGGTTGCGATTTCGCCGCGCCGCGCCTCGACATAGCCGCGCACGGCGCCTGCGACGCCAAGACCACCGGCGAGCAGAGCGGCCAAACCGACGAAGCTCAGGAACATTTCCAGGCGGGCGATCGTGTCTTTCAGCTGGGGCGAGGCGTTTCGAATGTCGCGCCAGCGCCGGGCGACTTCGGGATACTCACGGTTGAGGGCGCGGCGCAGATCGTCGAGGGCGGCGCCTGAGGGATCGGCGACCGCCAGGTGGTAGTTGGTTTCAAACAGGGTCCCTGGCTCGGCGAGGCCCAGCGCCGGCAGGGCGTCTGTCGCAAGCATGATCCGCGGCGAGAAGTTGAAGCCAGCCCCGAGCGCGTCGGGCTCGGACACCAGGGTTCCGGTGATGCGCACCTCGCCGCCAGCCAGGACGACGACATCGCCAGGCCTGACCTTGAACGTGTCGAGAAAGAGCGGTTCGGCAAGCGCGCCCCACAGGCCGTCCGAGCCGCGACGCAGCAGCGCCTGGGCGGCGGCGGGCCGGCCGGCTGCGTCGGCGGCTTCGATCGCACCCTGCAGGGGATGGGCCCCGTCAATGGCCTTGACGTCGGCCAGCCGACGCACGCCGTTGGCGTCGGCCATGGCGTTTGCTTCGACCGTCACGGCGACGCGCGCGCGCGCCTGCAGCCAGGCGAGGGTCTGCGCGGGCAGGGCCTGCTGGCGCACATCCACCAGCACGTCTCCACCCAGGATCGCACGCGACTTGCCGGCCAGACCTTCGCGAAACGCCTGTCCGGCGGAGCCCGCAGCGGCGAGGGCGGCGACGCCGACGGCGATGCAGGCAAGGAAGATGCGAAAGCCCTTCAGGCCGCGCCGCCAGTCCGCCCCCGCGAGACGAAGGATCAGGCCCCAGCGCATCAGGCTGCAATCCTGCCGTCGACGATGCGCACCTGGCGCGCGCACAGGGCTGCGAGTTCTGCGTCATGGGTCACCAGGACAAGCGCAGCGCCGCGCTCAGCCGCCGCCGCGAACAGCATGTCGCGCACGACCGCGCCAGCGGCGCTGTCGAGATTGCCGGTCGGTTCATCGGCGAAGATCACGGCGGGGCCTGGAGCGGCCGCACGCGCCACGGCGACCCGTTGCTGCTCGCCGCCTGACAGTTGCGCGGGGTAGTGGTGCAGCCGCGCGCCGAGACCGACAGCGTTGAGTGCGTCAATGGCGCGCGCGCGTGCGTCCCGCCCGCCGGCAAGGCGCACGGAGGTTTCGACATTTTCAAGCGCCGTCATTCCCGCGAGCAGATGAAATGACTGGAACACGACGCCGACCCGGCCGCGCCGCAGTCTGGCGAGGGCGTCCTCGTTCAGCTGCGTCAGGGTGCGCCCGAGCAGGCGCACGTCGCCGCTGGTGGCGGGCTCAAGCCCGGCGGCGACGGCGAGAAGCGAGGACTTGCCCGATCCCGACGGCCCGGTCACGGCCAAGGTTTCGCCGGGCGCCACCGTCAGGTCGACGCCCTTGAGAATCTCGACCGGGCCGGCGGCGCCGGAGAGGGTGAGGCGCACGTCGCGCAGGCTGATGACGGTCTGGCCGGTGTCGTCTGTCACGCGGATGGGCTCCTGACGGCGGCGTGTGTCGGCGGGGCCGCACCCGCCTGCGCACGCGCGCAGGCGGGTGACCCTTGTGCGGATGCAGCGCGTTCATCCGCGCCATATGTGGTGTAGAACTGGTTCAAACGGAGCAGCTTCAACCGATGCGATTGGGAAAGATGCAGTTGAAGGCGATGGCGACGGACCGGCCCCGGCGCGCGTCCGGCGGCCTGGCGGCGCGCCTTGCAGCGGCGGCCGTCTGGCTGATTGCGGGGCTTGTCGTGTCGCCGGGCGCGGCTGCGCAGACCATGCTGGTCATGCTGGGCGACAGCGTGACCGCAGGCTACGGGCTCGCCACGCGCGATGCGATCCCGACCCGTCTGGAAGCACGGCTGCGCGCAGCCGGCTATGATGTGCGGGTCATCAACGCCGGGGTCTCCGGCGACACGACGGCCGGCGGCCTGGCGCGGCTCGACTGGAGCGTGCCGCGGACGGCCGACGGGGTGATCGTCGCCCTGGGGGCCAATGACATGCTGCAGGGCCAGCCGATCGCGACGACGCGCGGCAACCTGTCTGAGATCCTGAGGCGGCTCAGGGCGCGCGGCCAGATGACGGCCCTGGCGGGCATGCGCGCCAATCCCGGCCTGGGGCGCGCCTACCAGACGGCCTTTGACGGGCTCTTCGCCAGTCTGGCCAAGGCCCACGGCGCGCCGCTCTATCCGTTTCTGCTCGACGGCGTGGCGCTGGATCCGCGGCTCAACCAGGCCGACGGCATCCACCCCAACGCAGCCGGGGCGGAGATTGTCGCAGCCCGCCTCGCGCCATTCGCAGTCCGGGCTTTCGCCCTGAAGAAGACGCTTCCCGTCCGCGCCCCGTGACGGCTTTGGCCGGCGGGTCAGGCGAGGCCGTCCGGTGCGCCGATCACCCATCTGAAGGGCCTGATGTCGACCTGTGCGAACAGGCCCGCCCTGACGTAGGGATCGCCCGCGCTCCAGGCGCGGACATCGGCTTCGCTCGCGGCCTCGACCACGAACAGGGACCCGGCGAAAGTGGTTGCATCCGCATGGAAGAACGGGCCGGCCAGGCGCACCGGCAGGCCGGACTGCGGGACCCAGGCGAGATGCTCGGCCCGGTTGGCGAGGCGCAGCTCGAGCGCGTCCGGCTTGTCCAGGCAGTACACGACAAAAAGTCCCATTATCCCCCCTCCGCCCGGAACGGGCGCGCCAACAGGCCCATGATGGCCGCGTCAACGCCGCCTCGCCCGGCGAGGATGTCATCGACTGCCGCGCAGATCGGCATCTCCACGCCATGACGCCGGGCGAGCTGGACCACGGCGGGCGCAGAGGCGACCCCCTCTGCAACGCCTGGCCCGCCGAGCAGCTGCGCCAGCGGGGCCCCGGCTGCAAGGCCAAGACCAACGGAGAAGTTGCGCGACTGACGCGATGAGCATGTCAGGATCAGATCGCCGAGGCCGCTGAGGCCAGCGAGGGTGTCGCGCCGCGCCCCGAGCGCCAGGCCGAGGCGCACCATCTCAGCAAACCCGCGCGCGATCAGCGCAGCGCGCGCGCTGTCGCCAAAACCCTTGCCCTCCACCACGCCGCAGGCGATCGCGAGCACGTTCTTCACGGCTCCGCCGACCTCCGCCCCGATCAGGTCATCGGCGTAGTAGGGCCGGAAGCTCGCCAGTCCGAGCGCATCCACAAGGACCCTGCCGAGGTCGGGGTCGGCGCAGGCGAGCGTCACGGCGGTGGGCAGGCCGTTTGCAACATCCCGCGCGAAGGACGGTCCGGAGAGCACAGCTGCGCGCGCGGCAGGAACCTCATCGGCGAGCACGTCGCTCATGAGCTTCAGCGTGCCCTGCTCCACTCCCTTTGCGCACAGCACGACCGGAAGTCCGGAGCGCGCGTACGGTGCGAAGCCACGCAGGGCCGCCCGCAGGTGCTGGGCGGGCGTCGCCGCCAGCAGTGCGTCGCATCCGGCGAGCGCAGCGATGTCTGCCGTCGGCGTGACGGCCGGATCCAGCCGCGCGCCAGGCAGATAGCGGACATTCTCCCGCCGGGTCGCCATCTCCGCGACGAGGTCGGCTTCGAACGCCCACAGGGTGACCCTGCGCCCGGCGCGCGCCGCCACTCCGGCGAGCGCTGTGCCCCAGGCGCCGGCGCCGAGCACGCCAATTGTGCTGATGGCCGCCTGGCTCATCGGGCGCAGACCGGGGCCGACTGACCGGCGACAACAGGGAATGTTGAATCAATCATTGAATCTTCACTCGCATTCACGCATGATCGCAGTATGAACGACCGTGACATGTCAGTCTCGCAAGATTCAGCGCCGAGAGCTCTCCAGGGGTCTGGAGCGGCTGTTGGGGCAGCCGCATTGGCCGAAGTCGCAGGCCCTGCAGACGGCAATCCCGCAACTGCGGACCTTACGCCCACCGACCTTGGCCCCGGCCCTGGCCCTGGCCCCGGCCCTGGCCCTGGCCCCGGCCCTGGCCCTGGCTCTGGCCCTGGCTCTGGCCCTGGCTCTGGCTCTGGCCCTGGCTCTGGCCCTGGCTCTGGCTCTGGCTCTGGTCCTGACAACGCGACATCGGACTGTCCGCTATCTTCCGGCCCCGCATCTGAAAACCCGGCAGCCAGTGCGCGCGAACGCATTCTCGAAGCCGCCAGCCTGCGCTTCCTGCACTTCGGATACGGCAAGACGACAATGGCGGAGATTGCGGCTGACTGCCAGATGTCGCCGGGCAATCTGTACCGGTTTTTCGAGTCGAAGCTTGACATCGGGGAAGCGATCGGCCGGCGCTTTCATGACGAGCAGGCGGCGCGGTACTGGGCGGTTGTCCGGGCGCCCGGCCGCAGCCCGGAGCAGCGCCTGCGCGACTACATGGATCTGATGCTGCAAAGCACGTTTTCGGTGATCGACGACAAGCCCCGGCTGTTTGAGTTGGTTCGCCAGCTCGCGAGCGAGCGTCTGAAATTTGCAAACGATACGCTGGCGCAGGACCGCGAACCCATGGTGGCGGTGATCCGCGACGGGCAACGGCTTGGCGACTTCATCGCGGATGATCCCCACTTTCTGGCTGAGATGCTGCAGTGCGCGACGTTCAAGTTCCGCTTTCCGCAATTGTGGTCGAAGCTCGACTATGAAGGGCTGCGCCGCGAACTGCACGGGTTGAGCGACATCCTGCTGCGCGGATTGAAGAAGACCCCGGGCTGATTGGGAACGCGCACAGCCTGCAGGCGCATGCAGGGGCCTTCGCCTCCGGCGCACGGCATAGTCTGCGTCTTTGGATGATACCCCCTGGCCTCGGGGCGTCAGTCCGCACCCCCGCCGGGCGCATCGCCCAGGACGAAACGCGGCCCAGATCCGTTGCGGCCTGCGCGATCGCCCGGATTGTAAAGCGCGCATGTCTTCAACGACAGGCACCCGCAGCCGATGCAGCCATCCAGGAGCGCGCGCGTGCGCGTCAAAGCAGCGATCCGCTCATCGAGCACGCCCTGGATCGCCCGGCTGATGCGCGCCCAATCCGCCGCCGTCGGGGTGCGCTGCAGCGGCAGTCTCGCGAGCTCAGCCGCGATCTCGTCGATGGACAGCCCGAGCTGCTGGGCGATGCGCACGAACGACAGGCGGCGGATGTCTGAGCGCAGGAATCGACGCTGGCCGCCGGACGTTCGCACGGCCCGCACGAGGCCGCGCGCCTCATAGAATCGGACCGCCGACACCGAGAGCCCCGTGCGCCGCGCCAGCTGGCCGATGGCGATGGTTGGTTCAGGCTGCATATTTTTCTTGATCTCAAGTTAGGTTGAGGTTTTAACCATGGCGTCCTCACACGTCAAGAGGACAGACGCCATGACGCATCTCGAACACGTCAACATCACCGTTTCGGACGTTGAACGCACCGCCGCCATGCTTGTGCAGATCTTCGGCTGGCGGATCCGCTGGCGGGGCGGCGCGATCTCCAGCGGGGAGTGCATCCACGTGGGCGGGGACAACCACTATATCTCAGTCTACCGACCTGCCGGGGTGCAGTCCCCGACACATGATCCCACCCAGGATCCCACCCAGGACGGGGCCGACTTGCGCCTGCGCACCGTCAGTCTGAACCATCTGGGCGTGGTGGTGGATGACCTGGACGAGACGGAACGGCGCGTCGTGGCGGCGGGCCTGACGCCCTTCAATCACGGCGGCTATGAGCCTGGCCGACGCTTTTACTTCCTCGACGCCGACCGGATTGAGTGGGAGGTCATCGCGTATCCGCCGTCTGCAGCCTGAACGGCGTTCATGGGCGGGCCCGCCAGGCGCGGTCAGCGGCGCGCGCCTGGCGTTCGGCTGCGGGGGTCCTGGGGTGCGGCCCCCGAAGCCGGCGGGGCGGGTCGTGACAGACAGCCAGGCGTCCTGCTGGGCGCCCGCGGTTCTCCTCGCCGGCTTTGACGCCGGGGCGCCGGCGCCTGTGTTCGGGGCTTCGCCCGGGGGATCCGCCCTGAGGGATCTTCCTGGTTTCGGGGTCTTCGGCGATCAGCCCTCCCCGGCGACCGGGGGCGGCGGTGGCGAGGATGCGTCCAGCCTGCCCGCACAGGACGTCATGGAGGTCTGGGCCGACAGCGATGAAGGCTGAGCCTTCCCCGTCGGCGTCGCTGAGAAGCGGGCGTCGTCTGTGGACATGCCGACCTCACGCAGCCAGCGATCAGCAACCTCCATGTCGTGGACGCCTGCCCCTGCCGCGCGCCAGACGCGCGCTCCAGACACCCGCTCCGGCTGCCCGCGCGCCTCCGGCGCACACCGGGAAATGGTCCGGTCTCCGACTGCGCCGTGGCTCGATCTTGCCACCATCCCCGAAGGCGGTTTAGCTGCGGACGTCCCCCGGGCAGGCTGCCCCGCCCGCACTCTGGACAGGCCTCGACACCAGCAGGCGGCGCGCCGGCTCGCCAAACCAGGAGCGGAACATGATCAAGGGATCCATGGGCGCCATGCTGGTCGGAAATGTCCTCACCACCGCGGCGATCCGCTTCCCGCAGAGCGAATCGATCGTCTGCACCGCGACCGGACGGCGGTTTTCTTACCGTGAGACGAATGCGCGCTGCAATCGACTGGCGCACGGCCTGATGGGGCTCGGCTTCTCCAAGGGGGATGTTGTGGCGTTCCTGTCCACCAACCGGGCGGAGATGATCGAGATCTACTTTGCGCTCGCCAAGACGGGCGTCATCGGCATCCCGCTCAATTATCGGCTGGCGCCTGGGGAAGTGGTCGAGCTGATGGGCGCGCTCGGCGCGGTCGGCCTCCTGTGCGAAGATCGGTTCAGCCCGGTCGCCGAGCTTGTCACGCGCTCGCTCGGGCGCGTGCGTGTCGTCGTGTCGATCGGACCCGCCAGGGCCGATGACACGGCGGACAGGGACGCGCCCCTCGCGGAAGATCCAGGGGCCCCGACGCGTGTGGATTATGAGACGCTGCTCGCCCGCTCGCCCGACCATGAGCCCGGTGTCGCGCTGGATGAGACCGATCCTTACTATTTCAATCTGACCTCAGGCACGACCGGACTGCCCAAGGCCTATGTGCTGAGCCAGTTCAACAACAGTTCGCTTGGCCCGTTCATCACCGCGTTCGACCTGTCGCGCAGCGATGTCATCCTGACCGTCTTTCCAATGTTTGGCAGGGTGGGGTTCGCATGGGCGATTGCGGCCGCCATGACAGGTCTGAAGAATGTCCTGATGAATTTTCAGCCGACGGAGTGCCTGGATGTGATCGAGCGGGAGCAGGTCACGATCGTCAACCTGGTCGCGACCATGGGCGCGATGCTGCTCGCCGAGAAAAGCCTTCCGGAGCGCCGCCTGTCCTCGTTGCGGGCGGTGGTGTATGCCGGATCCATGTTGCCGCCAAGCGTACGCGACCAGACCATGGCGCAGCTCTGTCCTGCGATTTACGAGTATTACGGCATGCAGGAGACAGGCGTCCTGGTCGTCAGCACGCCGGATGACCGTCTTGTGAAGCCCGATTCGGTGGGCCGACCCATCCTGTTTTCGGAGATCCGGGTGGTGGACGCCGCCAACCGCGCCGTTCCCGTCAACGTCATCGGCGAGGTTTGCGGCCGATCGCCAAACACCGTGACCGAGTATTTTGAAAATCCAGCCAGGACCGCCGAGACCTTCAGGGAAGGCTGGCTGCATACTGGTGATCTCGGGCGGGTCGATGAGGACGGATATCTCTATATCAGCGGTCGCGTCAAAGACATGATCATCACTGGCGGTCAGAACGTGCATGCAGCCGAAGTGGAGGCTGCGATCCTCACCTTTCCAGGCGTCGCTGATTGCGCCGTGATCGGACTGCCCGACGACCTTTGGGGCGAGTCAGTGACAGCCGTGGTCGTCCCGGCTGGCGGGGGCCAGATCGACGGGTCCGCCGTGATCGCTTTCTGCCGCGAACGGCTTGCCGGATTCAAGACCCCCAAGCGCGTGCTTGTCCAGGGCGACCCGCTGCCGCGCACGCCCACCGGCAAGGTGCAGAAATTCCTGCTCATCGAGCGATACGCCCACGCGCCCCTCGCGTGAGGAGCCATGGGGCGCGCCGGGTTCCGGGGGGCGGGCCGCCGCGCCGGCCCGGATGGGCGATCGCGAGGTCTGCGTCCAGCGCGCGAGCAGACGCGTCTGTTGGCGCCTCTCCGCAGACGCAGTGCGCAGCCCGTGTCTGACCGCGCCCCCATGGCGGAAAACAACGTCGCGACGCGTCGCAGGACTGCCCGGGACGACGGCGCCCAATCGCCTCAACGGCCCTGGCGATCCGAACCTCCTGCAGCACCGCGCGCCTCAAGGACAAAGCCGGACAAATCGCTTGCTCCAATGACCGGAGATATCCAAAGTCATGGATCAATGGCGCACCATGGCGCGGGCAACCGGTGTGGGCAACCGGTGTGGGCAACCGGTGTGGGCAACCGGCGCGGGGGCGGCGCGCGCATGCGGACAAACGGCCTGAACGCGCCCTGCTGCGCATCACCCGAGGGGTCTGACCTGGATGATCACCGACACGGATTTCACGGGCAAGCGCGTGCTTGTCGTTGGCGGATCAAGCGGGATCGGCAATGGCATAGCGCAGGGATTTCGCGCCCGCGGTGCGGATGTGCATGTCTGGGGCACCCGCGCCAGCGCTTCCGACTACGACCCCGCGGAGGGATCTGACCTCACCGGACTTGGCTATGCCTGCGTCGACGCAGGCGATCCGGACGCGGTTGAGGCCGCGCACGCCCCGTTCGACAGTCTTGACGTCCTCGTGCTGAGCCAGGGAACAGTCGTCTACAAACGCGGCGAGTTCGAACGGCCTGGATGGGACCGCGTGATGGCTGTCAATCTTGACAGCCTGATTCACATTGCACGCAAATTCAAACCGCAGCTGCGCGACACCCGGGGCAGCCTCATTATCGTCAGCTCGATCTCGGGGCTGAAGGCCAATATCGGCAATCCGGCCTATGCCGCCTCCAAGGCGGGCGCAATCAGCCTCACCAGGACGCTCGCACAGGCCTGGGCTCCGGAGGGCATCAGGGTCAATGGCCTCGCCCCCGGGCTCGTCGACACCAAGATGACCAAGGTGACCACGCAAAATCCTGAACGGCTCGCAGGCGCCCTTGCCAGCATCCCGCAGCGCCGACTGGGCCTGCCCGCCGACATGGCGGGGGCGGCGATCTTTCTGGCGTCGCCCCTCGCCTCCTACGTCGTCGGCCACACACTGATCGTAGACGGAGGGCTCTGCCTGTAGTCCGGACAGCCCGACTGATCTCCCGCGCCCCGCAGACAAAACACGGCGGACAGGACACGGCAGACAAGACACGGCAGACAAGACACGGCGGACAAAACACGGCGGACAGGACAGGGCGGACAGGACAGGGCGAACACGACGCGGCGCCCATGCCGCGCCTGCCCGCCTGTGCTCATCCGGCAAGGCCGGCTGCATAGGCCGCGGTTTCGAAGTCGAGCCACACCCCCATCGCCCGGGGATCTGCAAAGGGCAGCACCTGCGCGAGAACAACACCGCCCAGCCCGTTCACGGCATCAATCCAGACGTAGCAATTCGACAGCCCCGCCCACATCAGCCCGCCAGCGGGACGCCCGGTGGGGGCGGGTTCCAGATTGACCGCGAAGGCCAGGCTCCAACCCTTGGCGACCCCGGGAAAAAACTCCATGTCGCGCGACATGGGGCTGGCGCTCGTCAATCCGGCGACCCGCAGATCACCAATCTGGCTGTCGCGCAGCAGCGCCATGCTGTCAGGCCGGAGCACACGCCGCCCGTCAAGCGAACCGTCCCCAAGGATCATGCGCACGAAGCGGATATAGTCGCGCGCGGTGCTGTAAAGCCCGCCTCCGCCGGACTCGAACTCGACGTCCTTGGGCTGTTGCATCGGAAACGCGGCCAGCGTCTCGCCGACGCGCACGTGCATGCCGGCGAGGCGTTCGCGCATCGCATCAGGCGTGACGAAACCGGTGCTCGCCATGCCGAGCGGCGCGAGGACGTCATCCGCCAGATAGGCCCCGAGCTTCCTGCCGCTGGCGGCCTCGACAAGAAGTCCCGCCCAGTCGATGCCGACGCCGTACTCGAAGCGCGCGCCGGGATCGAACAGCAGCGGCGCCTTCAGGGCGGCGATCCGGCCCTGCGCCAGTCCGGGCAGTCCGAGAGCGGCCTTCGCCTTCACGACGTCAGCGCTGAACAATTCATAGCCAAGGCCGGACGTATGGGTGAGCAGCTGGCGCAGCGTGATCGGACGCGCCGGCGGCCTGAGCTTGGGCGCGCCGTCAGCGTCGAAGCCCGTGAGAACAGCGAGGTCGGCCAGGTCGGGCGCCACATCGCTGGCCGGCGCATCCAGGTCAAGCGCGCCCCGCTCCACCAACTGCAGCGCTGCGACCGCAGTCAGCGGTTTCGTCATGGACGCGATCCAGCAGATGCTGTCGCAATCCATGGCGCCCTCGCCGCCGAGCGCGCGCACGCCCGCGCCGCCCTCATAGATAATGTCATCGCGGGTCGCCAGGATGGCCGCCGCACCCGCCACCGCGCCAGACGCCGCCGCCGCGCCGAGCAGGGCGTCGGCTCGCTGCCTGAAGGTCCCCCGCACGTCGCGCCCGTTGTCCATGACCCGCTCCCTGAGGCGCGAGGCTAGGCGAGACGGGCGGACTTGCAAAGCCCTGGGGGGCCTGTCCTGGGAAGCGCATCCTGGGAAGCGCACGCTGCGGCGCAGGCAGGCCTCCCATGTATCCGATCCGCCGACACCCCCCGGCGACGCACCCGCCAGGAACGTGGCGGGCAGGAGTGCGGGGCGCAGCTCTCGCGCGCCGCCTTTGCTTCGGCCGGGGGCCCGCCCGCGCGACGTCAGTCGACAGATTTCTGCGCCTGAGGCGGCATCGACGGACGCCGTCAGCCGCGGGGGGCGGCCGATGACCTCGGCGCGACCGGTCGACCGTGTGAGGCGGCGGTCTCAGGCAGCGGCTGTTCCGCACTGTCGTTGCGACGGGCGCGCTGAAAGGCCGGCGCTGGAGCGGGCGTGCGAACCTGCTCAAGCCAGAAGACCCCGTCATGGGGCGTGGAATTGCCCCGTGTGCCGATAAAATCGACATCGCCGTCCGCGTCCATATCGCGCGGGACGAAGGCGTCGAACATGCCGCGGCGGCGGCGCGATATATCGTGTCTCCTCCACGGCCGGGCTGACGGGCCGGGGTTTTCGAACCAGCCGAGACGGCCCATGTGTGCGGTCACGGGAAGCGCCCCGTCGCGGTCGCGCGGCATGCTGCTGTACCCCCCGACCATCACGTCCAGATGGCCATCCCCATTGATGTCGGCAAGCGCAATGCCGGCCATCCAGTCGGGTCCGAAGTCGCCGATGCGATGGAAGATCCAGATATCGTCGAGAGCCTGGGGCTGCGCATACCACCCCAATCCGCGATCCGAGACAGTGATGATGTCGAGCCGGCGATCGCCGTCGACGTCATGAAAGGCCATGTTGAAGCCGCCTGTCCGCGCGCCGTCAGTCCTCACATCGACCGCAGCAAAACGCCCTGATTCATTGCGGAAGACAATGAGCCGCGGTCCGACGCGCGCGCCGCCGACAATGTCGAGGTCGCCATCCGCATCGATGTCGACCGGCATGGCGTTCTGGGCGACGGCGTAGTTTCCCAGAACCGTCTCGCCCCAGCTGTCTCCTCGCAGGGGAGGCCCGCGCACCGAGAAGATCGAAATCGGCCCCGGCGGGGTCGCAGGCCCGGGGTCCTGCTCGACCTTGTTGGCGGCGCTGACCTCGAGGCGCGCGTCGCCGTCGAAGTCGCCGAGGAAGACCCGGATGAATGACCCGCGCCCGCGGGTCGCCGGGACGATGAGGCGCGGCCACGGGGTTTCGCGCGCGGCCGCACAGCCTGGATTTTCGAAGTACGCAAGATGGCCGAGCTCGGCGGCGATCATCACATCGGCGCGCCCGTCGCCGTTGAGGTCTCCCAAAGCGACATCCTCGGGCGCGCCGGCTTCGGGCCCGCTCGCCAGCGTGACGTTCACCCAGCGGTCAGGGCGCTGGGTGGCGAAGGCGATCCGCACGAAGCCATCAGCTACGCCGTCATACTCCGTGTCGGACTCATGCACGGACACGATGTCTGCACGCCCATCGCAGTCCAGGTCAGCCATCGCCAGGCCGTCGCCGCCACTGATCAGATCGCCATCATCCGTGCGCTCATCGATGATGTGCTCGCGCCAGCTGATATATCTTCCGTCATGGGACTGCGCCGTGGTCGGCGTGCGCCCGACCGATTGGTGCGACGCGCAGCCCGCGAGGGGAGCGCCAAGACCGCCGCATGCGATGAGAATGAGAAGGCCGAACCGGAAAGTCATTCAGTCTGTCTCCCATCCCGCTGTCGATGACGACGATCCCTCAGGCGGCGCAGGTGAATAGTCTGCGCCGCAGGCCTGTCACGGGCCGGCGCGCCCGCAGCGGCCGACCACACGCCCCGCACGCGACCGGCCCCGACATGGTTCCGGCGCGGGCGGGCTGGTTGGCGCCAGTCCGTCCGGCGCGGCAAGCCAGATCGCACCTTGCCGTGGCGCGCGCTGGCCGGCGGGGGTCATCCTGCGGGGGGGCGTTTGCCGAGACGGCGCGCCAGGGGCGCGATCACGGAGTGGGCGAGCGGCGCCACGGCCGCCCCGACCACAAGGCCTGCGATTGCGGAAACACATGCCTGGGCGAACCAGTTTGCAAAACCGGCTGCGGCCGGCAGGGCGTGGGCTGCGGCTTCGCCAAGGCGATGCAGCGCTTCCTCCGGCGCATGCACGCCAAGGCCATGCAGCCCGTGAATGAGAATACCTCCGCCGACCCACAACATGGCGACCATGCCGATGAGGCTCAGCCCCTTGAGAAAGCCTGGCATGCCGGTGACGATGGCGCGCCCGACGGCGCGCAGGGCGGGGTTTTCGCCTCGGGCGAGCGCGGCGCCCCAGTCGTCGGCTTTGACGATCACGGCGACTGCGCCGTAGACCAGCGCGGTCATGCCGACGCCGACGGCGGCCAGAACGCCTGCGCGAAGGGCGAGCGGGGCGCCTGCCACGGAAGACAGGGTGATCGCCATGATCTCCGCTGACAGAATGAAATCCGTGCGGATTGCGCTCGCCACCTTGGCGGCTTCGAGCTGCTCTGGGGTCGTGGCGCCTGATTGATCAGGCGCATGGCCGTGGGCTGGGTGCGGACGCACGGTGTCGACGACCTTCTCGAACCCCTCAAGGCACAGATAGGCGCCGCCGAGCATCAGCAGGGGCGTGATCACCCAGGGTGCGACCAGGCTGAGAACCAGCGCGCCCGGCAGCAGGAACAGGAGTTTGTTCTTCAGAGAGCCGATGGCGATCTTGCCGATGATCGGCAACTCCCGCTCTGCTGCGAAACCGACGACGTAGCGCGGCGTGACGGCGGCGTCATCGATGACGATGCCCATCGCCTTGCTGGTGGCCTTTGCGGACTGGGCGGCGGCGTCATCGAGCGAGGCGGCCGCCACTTTTGCAAGTGCGGCGACATCATCGAGAAGTGCGATCAATCCTGTGGCCACGACATTTCCCCCGTCTGTCCCTGCCGCATGCACGCCGATGCGACTGCAGGGTGAAACCTGCTCTCACACAGAGCGCCCGGCGCCAAGTGCGTCGTGCGCGCCGGCAGGATCGTCGCCCCGACCGGTCATGGCGGCGCAGGGCCACCTAGCCTGCCGGCGGCCGGATCCGGCCTCAAAGTCAGCGGCTCATGCCGCGGACTGGCTCCAGCGGCGCACCACCGCTGCGAGCCCGGCCGGATCCAGGGGCTTGGTGGCGACCTCGTTCATGCCGGCGCGCAGGCATGCGGCGAGATCGTCAGGAAAGGCTTCCGCGGTGAGCGCGATCACCGGAATTCCGGCGTTGGGACCGCCTGCGGCGCGCAGCCGCCTGGTCGCTTCGCGGCCATCAAGCTTGGGCATGCGCACATCCATCAGCACCAGGTCGTACGGCGCCGCCGCCAGCGCGGCGAGCGCCTCCTCGCCATCGCCGACGGCATCCACCCGGTGACCTTCCCGCTCCAGGATGGCCATGGCGAGCCTTGCGTTGATGGGGTTGTCTTCCGCCAGCAGGATGCGCGCGCTCCTGCCCGCATGATCGCCGACGCGTTCGTCGTCGACAGCCTGCATCGCGTCGCGAGCAGCGATGGGGGTCTGGCGCGGGGCCGACGCCAGCGCGACGCGCTCCAGCAGCGAGCGCCGGCGCAGGGGTTTGACCAGGAAACCCTGACAGCCCTGGCTGCGATAGAGGTCGATCAGTCCCCTGTCCTCCTGCGGCGTGAGGATGATGACCGGCGGGCCGGCGGCGATGATGTCGCGCGCCTGTCCGCAGGCGGCGGCGTGATCCAGCAGGACCACGCAGACGCCAGCGCCCGCCACCGCATCGGGCCCGTCGCAGGGCGCGACGACGGCCCCGGCGTCGGCCAGCGCGCGACCTGCGGCCTGGGCCAGAATGGGCGACGTTGTGATCAGACCGACCCGCCGACCGTCCAGGCGGCGCAGCGCCGGCTCGGTGGTCTCCCGTCGTCCCGGGCGCGCATTCTGAAACGGCAGATCGACATAGAACACGGCGCCCCTGTCGGGTCTGGAAGTGACGCCCGCATCGCCGCCGAGGGCGCGGGCCAACCGCTTGACGATGGCGAGGCCGAGACCGGCGCCCTCGTGCCGACGCGCATGGGTGGGATCAATCTGGACAAAGTCCTGGAACAGGTCGTCCACCCTGTCGGGCGGAATGCCTGGCCCGGTGTCGCGGACCTGAAAGCGCGCCAGGACGAAGCCGCGCGCGTTTTCCAGCAGCACCGACTCGATGATGACCCCGCCGGTCGCAGTGAATTTGACCGCATTGCCGGCGAGATTGAGCAGGATCTGGCGCAGCCGCCCGTCATCCCCGCGCAGCAGTTCCGGCAGGGCGGGATCATGGATGCTTTCTATCTCCAGCCCCTTGGCGCGGGCGCGCGGGGACAGGAGTTCGGCGACGGTCTGCAGCACGGCGGTGGGATCGAAATCGGTCGCCTCAAGCTCCAGTCTGCCGGCTTCAAGCTTGGCGTAGTCGAGGATGTCGTTGATCAGCGTAAGGAGGTGGGCGCCGCTTTCGCGCACGATGCGGACGTATTCGGCCTGCGCCGGGGCAAGGGGCGTGTCGGCAAGCAGGCCAGCCATGCCAAGGATGCCGTTGAGCGGCGTGCGGATCTCATGGCTGACCGTGGCCAGAAACATCGTCTTGGCGCGCCCAAAGCTGGTCTCGCCGTGCGGTTCGCCGTGCGCATGCGCTGCGTCGGGGCCTGGCGGATCGGCGACATGGACCGCCCAGCCCGCGGCAAGCGGCAGTCTGCGCCATTGCGCGGCGATCCGGGCTGCAAGGCGGTCGGCCACGCCAGCCCAGGCGACGCCGGCAAGATCGCCGCCGGCGACGCCTGCAGCAGTTGCGAAACCCGCATTCGCCGCCTGGACGCGGCCATAGGCGTCCGTCAGCACGGCCGGCTGGGGCGACCCTTCAAAAAGGGTGGCGAAGGCGTGTTCAACGGCGTCGCCGGCGCGCTGTCCGGGCGCGAGGCTTGCGAAGGGCGTGGTGCTGGTCATGGGCTGCGTCCGAACCGGAGACCGGCGAGCGTATCGCGCCCGCTGCTAAGAAACGTTCAAGACCGCCCGGGCGCGCCTGCCATCCTGCACAAAACCGGACTGCAGGCGGCCGGGGTGCGGGCCGTCGACCGGTCCGATGGGGCGGACCAGGCCGCGGGGGATGTGAAAGGCCTCCGAGGCCATGATTGCGCACAGTGCCGGACGTTTGCCGGACGTGTCGTTTTTCCTGCATTTGCAATATGTTACAGTCAAATTGGGGTTGGCGTTGATGAGCGCATCTAGCCGCTGATTTCCGCTCTCGTGGTGACCATGTGGTGACCAAAATCTGGACTGCCCGCCTATGCAAGCACCTCAAAAGCTGACGAAAAGGGTCATCGAGGCCGCGCAACCCGACGCCGAGAAAGCATACTGCATCTGGGACAGCGACGTGAAAGGCTTCCGTCTGCGAGTGCGCCCAAGTGGCCGCAAGACGTTCGAGCTCAAGTATCGCGCCGGGCGTCGTCAACGCCTTTTCGTGATTGGCGACTGCGGGCCCTTCACAGCTGAGAAGGCGCGCAAGGCCGCCGAAGACGCCAAGCACAACGCAAGCCGCGGCGGCGATCCTCAGCACGAAAAGGAAGTGCGCCGCAACGCTGCGACAATCGCTGAATTGATTCAGCTCTATCTGACAGAGGGCCGCATCAATAAGCCTGAGAAGCGCGAAAGCTCATGGCGGACGGACGAACGCGACCTGCGCTGCCATGTGGAGCCCCTTCTGGGCGCCTACAGCATCAATGCGCTTACGACCCCGGACATCTCCCGCTGGCAGCGGGACGTCGCCAACTTCAAGACCGCGCATACCCAGAAGCTGGGCTTTCGCCGGAAGTCGACCGTCCTGGGCGGTCCCAAAGTGATGGGTCGGGCAACTCGCACGCTCTGCGCCACGCTGAACTGGGCGATCAAGCGCGAGCTGATCAAGGACAACCCCGCCGCGCGCGCGGCCAAGCCGCAGGACCGGCTGCGCGAGCGCTTTCTCACCTACGAGGAAGCGGTGCACTTGTTCGTAGTGCTCGACGCCATGGAGGCGTGCGCCGAGATATGGGAGGACCATGCCGACCTCTTCCGCATCATCGCCCTGACGGGCGCCAGGCTCGCCGAGATGCGCGATCTGGCGTGGTCCGAGATCGACTTCTCGCGTCCGGCCATTATCCTGCATCCGGAGCGTCACAAGGCCGGACGCACCGGTCGCAAAGTGATCAATCTCAACGCCGCCGCAGTCGAGATACTGAAACTTAGGCTCATTGAGGTTGCGAGCCATCTCAACGTTCTGAAGTCGATTGCCGCTTTCGCCCTTCGGGGTAAGTGTCGAGATCAGCCGGATCATATCCCGCAAGCTTGCCCGTGATCTTCACGTAGCGTGGTCCGCGTCCCTCGCAGCGCATCTTGTCTCATGTGGATTTCGACAAGCCGGGACGCGCCGCAGCCTCGCGCACGCGCAACAATCCGTTCGGTGGCCGAGCGACCAAAGGCGCTGGCTTGACCGCCCTCGTAGGCTTAGTCTGGTTCGCCGGCATCGGTAAGCGCACACCCGCGTCAGCACCCACCGTCACGGCCGGCATCTGTGCAGTGCCGACCGCTGCGAACAAATCCGGCTGGGCGCGCGCTTGGTCTCGACCATTCTTGTGGTGGGGCTTGCGCTTCATTGCTGATACCGCCTCAGGACAATGTCGCGAGTCACCAGCACGCGAACCGGCGCCCCTGCCTGTGATCGTGATCCACACGACCCTTCACGCACTGCGCCGGACCGGGGCTGGCGCGCCGGGCGCTTTCGGCCGGATGCGTTTGGGTGGCCTGCGCTCCGGCTGCGGGACCCATGCCTGGGGGGCGGCGCTGCGCCTGGCGGCGACGGTGAACGCACTCGGAGAATTCCATGCTGCACTGCGCGTCAGTGATCAGAAAAAGATCAAAAAATCGAGATACTTATCCACAGGCATGGACAAGGCTGGGGTCAAAACGTAAACAAATCGGGAACAAATGAACAACGTGCGCGGTCGCGCGTGACGCCGGGCGCGCACCGCCCGCAGACGAAGGTGTGGCCCACGCGTTAACCTATGTCAACCGCCGCTCCACCGCGTCCCACATCGCGGCCGTGGCGTCCACGCCGGTAAAGCGCTTCACCACAAGAGCGCCGGTGGGAGATGTGACATTGATTTCTGTCAGGCGTCCGGCGATCACGTCGATGCCGACGAAGATCAGACCGCGCTCGCGCAGCGTCGGGCCGATGCGCTCGCACACCGCACGATCCGCCGGGCTGAGGTCGGCGGGCTCAGCCACCCCGCCCGCCGCCAGATTTGAGCGGATGTCCGCCCCCTGCGGCTTGCGGTTGATCACCCCGACAGGCTCGCCGTCGACCAGCAGGATGCGCTTGTCGCCGTCGAAAACCGCCGGCAGGAAGGCCTGCGCCATGACCGGCTCGCGGTGACTGGCGAAGAAGAGATCAATCAGCGCGTTGAAGTTTCCGTCTTCCTGTTTGACGCGGAACACGGCGTTGCCGGCGTTGCCGAACAACGGCTTGACCACGATGTCGCCGTGGCGGTCCCGGAACCGGGTCAGTTCGGCCCGGTCGCGGCTCACCAGCGTGGGCGGCATGAGTTCGGGAAACAGCAGCGGGATGATCTTCTCCGGGCTGGACCGCACCCAGAAGGGGTCATTCACGACCAGGGTTTTGGGATGCACCATTTCCAGGAGATGGGCTGCAGTGATGTAATGCATGTCGAAGGGCGGATCCTGGCGCATCAGCACGACATCGACGTCGGCGGCCAGGTCGAGAACGACGGGGGCCCCCAGACTGACGTGATCGCCCCTGACCCGGCGCACGCTGAGCGGACGGGCGGTTGCGCGCACCGCGCCGCTGTCGAAGGCCAGCTGATCAGGATGATAGACCCACAGCCGGTGACCGCGCGCCTGGGCGGTCTCAGCCATCAGGAAGGTCGTATCGGTGTCGATGTTGATGGACTCGATGGGATCCATCTGGATGGCGACGGCAAGGCTCATGCGATGTTGCTAGCCGAGGTCGGCGCAGGCGTCCAATGGGGCGGCCGCCGCGACGCGGGGCGGGCCGCCGGAGGCCTGGATCAGCGCGGCGGGGCCAGGGAGACGGGCCCGGAGGCGTCTCCCGAAGCCGATCCTGCGAAGGCCGCGTCCGGGGGCGCAGCAGGCGCGCCCGCCGGCGCGCTGTCGGGCGGGCGCAGCGGGATGACGCGCACATAGGAGATGACTTTCTGGACGCCGCGCACAACGCGGGCTTCGTCCACCGCGCGCTCCAGTTCAGCATCGTCACGCGCCACGCCGAGCAGATAGACGACGCCCTGGTGGGTCTCGATGTTGTAGTTGATCGCCCGCACGCCGGCAGACGTCGCGAGGCGCGCGCGCACGCCTGCGGTGATGAGCTCATCGGCGGCGGCCTGCGCGGCGCTGCGCGGCGCGCCGATCAGGATCTCATTGCCTACCCCGGCGACGCGCCCCACAGACTGGGCAATGCGTCCGGCTTCGGTGCGATCCGCCTCGCTCAGGACGGTTCCCGAGAGCAGCACGAACCGTTGGCTGACCTCGACATCCACGCTGTTGAGCGCCATGCCGCGCGCAGCCAGGAAACGGGAGCGGATTTCGTTCCAGATCGACGTGTCGTCGACGCTCTCGCCAAGGGTCTTGTCCTGCAGCGCGGCGACGCCCGCCGCGCCGGCCCCCGCCACCACCGCGGCGGCGCACCCGGACGCGGCAAGACAGGCGGGCGCCACGCCCCACAGGACGGCGACGCGGATCAACGCGGCGCCGGCGGCGGATCGGCATGCCGATTGGAACGCGGTCATCTTCACCCTCCCGTCGGCGCATGCAGCGAATCGCCAAGACGCGGCTTTCCATGACCCTGCCATCGGGCGGTTTTGTGATGGTTAAGGCTCAGGTTCGCCCGCCCGGTGATCGCCCGCCCGGTGATCGCCCGCCCGGTGATCGCCCCCCCGGTGATCGCCCCGCAGTGATCCCCCGCGGGAATCCCCCGAAGTGATCGCCCCCGGGTGATCAGCAGCGTTTCGACGCGCGGCGGGCAGGCCTCGCCACGCTGGCGTCGCGATCCCTCCGGCGGCGCCAGGGAGAACCGGGCGGCGCGCCGGCATGGCCCGCCCCCTCTGTCATGACCGGATCGACGCCGCAATCCCGTCACGAAACGCAGCGATGGTTGTCCGGCTGGCTTTGCCATGCTGATCAGCGGGGCTAGAGACGGACACAGGCCGGGCGTCCATGCGGCGCCGCTCGGGCGGAGAGGCTGACGTGGGCATTTTCAAATCCGGCCTCCAGGACGGGGCGCCTCCAAAGGATCCGGGCAAGGCTGCGGCCAGACCCCAGCGGGCCGGAAGGTTCCCGGCGCGCGCCATGGTGCGGGCCGTCTCGGCCAGGGTGCGCCTGGCGCTGGCCGCGGGGGCGCTGGCGCTCGCGGCAGGCTGCGCGACAACGGATGAGGGCGCGCCATCGATCGGGCGCACGACCAGCGCCGCAGCCGGTCCGACGGATATAGCCCGGGCGTCCGACACCGGCGTCCTGGGCGCCCCGTCCGGCCGCAAGTCAGGGTTGACGCCGCCGTTCATGGCTGACCGCCCGATTGTGCGGGTTGGCCTTCTGTTGCCCTTTTCCCATTCCAATCCGTCGGTGCGCGACGAGGCCAATGCGCTGTTCAATGCAGCCCAGCTGGCCGTATTCGAGCATGGGGACCGCAATTTTCTGCTGTTGCCGCGTGATTCCGGTGCGACCCCACAATCGGCGGAGGCGGCGGCGCGCGGTCTGATGGAGCAGGGCGCAGACCTGATCCTTGGACCGTTGTTCGCCAATCAGGCGCCCGCCGTGAACGCACAGGCGCGCAACGGGGCAGCCCCGGTCCTGAGTTTTTCCAATGATCGCTCCGTAGCCGGCCAGGGCGTCTATGTGATGGGGCTCGCGGTCGAGGATGAAGTCGCCCGCATCGTCGACTTCACCAACCGCAGGGGCGTCACATCCTACGCGCTCCTCGCGCCTGAAAATGATTTCGGCACGCGCGTCGAAACAGCGCTTTCGGCGCAGACCAGCCTGCGTCAGGCGACGATTGACGCAGTGCGCTTCGTGCAGCGCGATCCCAACGCAATGATGACCCCCGCCAAGGAAGTCGCCACGGTGCTGAAGGCCGGTCCGCGCGGCAGGCAGGCGGTGCTGCTGGCTGAGCGGGGGTCGTTGCTGCGGGCTCTCGCCTCACTGATCCCCTTCAACGGCGTCGCGCCGAACCGGGACGTCAAGCTCATCGGGCTGTCGAACTGGGGCGATGAGGACATTTCCAAGGAGCCGTCGTTGCGGGGCGGGTGGTACGTGGCCGCCGATCCGACGGCGCGGGCGAAGTTCGAAGAAAGCTATCAGGCGACATTCAGCCGCCGCGCCACGCGGCTGTCCTCGATCGCCTACGACGCGACGTCGCTCGCGGCGCGTCTGGCGGCGGCGCGCGGACGCGATGGTCTGTCCCGGCGCGCGCTGGAGTCGCCCAACGGCTTCATCGGGGTGGATGGGCTGTTCCGGCTGCGTCCTGACGGGGGGGTGGAGCGTGGGCTCGCGATCATGGAGGTTGGCGAGTCAGCCCCGAAAGTGGTCGATCCGGCCCCGCGCACCTTCGTGGCGCCCCCGGTGGGCTGAACGGGCCGGAGCGATGGCCGGAGCGATGGCCGGCGCTGGCGGCTTGCGCCGGCGCGACGGCGCTGTAGCCTGCCGCGCGCAGCCGCGCGGTTCCCGCGCGCCGTGATTCCATGGAGCCCCTATGCCAGCGCCGATCAATGACAATGCGCTCGACCAGTTGTTTCGCCAGGCGCGCTCGCGCAATGCCTGGACAGCCCACAGCGTGCCCGAAACGCTGATCCGCGCCACCTATGAGCTGACGAAGATGGGCCCGACGTCGGCCAACTGCTCGCCGGCCCGCTTCGTGTTCGTCGGCTCAAAGGAGGGCAAGGAGAAGCTGCGCCCGTATCTGGCCCCCGGCAATGTCGACAAGACCATGGCGGCGCCCTGGGTTGCGATCATCGCTCACGACATGGAGTTCTATGAGCGTATTCCCGAACTCTTTCCCCATGCGCCCGGCGCGAAGAACTGGTTCAGCGGATCGCCCGAAATGATCCACGAAACCGCTTTCCGCAACGGCACGCTGCAGGGGGCTTACCTGATGCTGGCGGCGCGCTCCCTGGGTCTTGACTGCGGCCCGATGTCGGGGTTCGACCGCACGGGCCTCGACGCGGCTTTTTTCGCCGGTGATCCGGTGATGCGCACGTGGAAGTCGAACTTCCTGTGCAATATCGGCTACGGGTCTGAGGAAAACCTGTTTGAACGTTCGCCAAGGCTCGTCTTCGACGACGCCTGCCGCATTGTGTAAGCGCGCGCTGCGGCATGCTTTGGCTGGCGCTCGACACCTGTCTGGATCAATGCGCCGTCGCCGTGACGCAGGAAGGGCGGGTGCGCGCTGTCATGCGCGAGGCGATGCGCCAGGGACATGCCGAAGCCATCGCACCGATCTGCGACGCGGTGATGCGCTCGGCCGGAACGAGGTTCGGGCAATTGCACGCGATCGCCGTGACGAGCGGACCGGGATCATTCACCGGCGTGCGGGTCGGGCTTGCCTTTGCGCGCGGACTGTCGGCCGCGCTCGGCATCCCGGCCGTGGGGGTCACCAGCCTGGAGGTCGTCGCGCGCCAGGGCGGTGACACGGGCCTGCGCCTTGGCGTGCATCCAGCCGCATTGGGCGAGATTTATGCCGCCGCCTATGCCGATGGCGTCGAGATACTGGCGCCACAGCGCCTGTCGGCGCCGGCGCTGGCGGCGCGGCTGAAAGGGATGACCGGCGTGGCGGCGGGCATGGCTGCCGACCGGATGGTTGCAGAACTCGGACCGGGATGGCGGCGCGAAGCCGACGATCTGCCCGACCCGGCGGCGCTGGCGCGACTGGCCTGCACGCGCCCCCGCACCGATGCGCCGCCCCGCCCGACCTATCTGCGCGCCCCGGACGCCAGACTGCCGGGCGGCATCGATCCGTGGAAGGACGGGTATCCGGTCGATCCGGGACCGGCTGGCGCCGGACCGCAGGGATGATCAGGGGGATGATCAGGGGGATGATCAGGGGGATGATCAGGGGGCCGCACCTTTCTGGTTCAAAGTCGGGCCCGCAGCCGGACCCCCAAATTGGCCCAGAACCTGGCCTCAAGCCTCGCCCCGAACCATGCCCCGAACCATGTCCCGAACCATGCCCGGCGCCAGGCATGGCGCCCGTCATGGAAGCCGCAGGCCGATCACAAGCCCATGGATCGTGGCGAACCGGCGGGCTCGCAGCACCGGTTGCGCCTGGATGGACAACGGCGCCGCCACAGCCAGGCGGGCGACAATGAAGGCAGATCGGGAGGAGCCGCCCCACATCGCTCAGGCGCGCGGGTTGATTGGCCGGCCTGGATCGCGCTACGCCCTCGCGACGCCGGCGCTGCTGCTGGATCTCGACGCGTTTGAAGACAACATCGCCCGCATGGCGGCGCGCTGCCGGGAGGCAGGGGTGGCGCTGCGTCCGCACGCCAAGTCGCACAAATGCGCGTTCATCGCGCGCGCGCAGATCGCCGCCGGCGCGACGGGGCTGTGCTGCGCCAAGCTGGGGGAGGCCGAAGCGCTGTTCGCCGCCGGCGTCGATGACTTCCTGCTCACCTCACCGCTGGCGGGAGACGATGCGGCCCGACGCGCAGCCCGGCTCGCGGCGGCCGGCGCCCGGCTCGCGATCACCGTTGATCATCCTGTGATGGTCGACATGCTCGCCGGAGCGGCGGCCTCGTCGGGGGTGACTTTCCGGGTCCTGATCGATGTCGACATCGGCATGCGACGCAGCGGCGTGGCCTCGCCGCAGGACGGCGTGGCGCTCGCCGGACGGATCACGGCAAGCCCCGGGCTGCACCTTGAAGGCGTGCAGGCCTATGGCGGGGCATGGCAGCATCTTGAGGGGGCGCAGAACCGCTTCGACGCCGCGGCGGCGGGCGCGGCCCGCCTGCAGGGCGTGCTGGACGCGCTGGCGCAGGCCGGCGTCCGGCCGGATTGGATCACGGGAGGCGGTACGGGAAGCTGCGCCGCCGATATCGCCCAAGGGATCTATACGGAGTTGCAGTGCGGCTCATACGCGTTGATGGACCGGCAGTATCACGACGCGCTGAAAGCGGATCCGGACGGCGATTTTCGCCAGAGCCTGATCGTGCAGGCGCGCGTCGTCAGCGCCAACGCCAGGCCGTTCGTGACCATTGATGCAGGGCTGAAGGCGTTGGCCAGCGACGCAGGACCGCCAGGCGTCCTCGCGCCAAACCCGAACGCTGTCTATTTCTTCTTCGGCGACGAACATGGCGGGCTGGCTGGCGGCGGCGCACTCGACATCGGCGCACGGGTTGAGCTGGCCCCGCCGCATTGTGATCCCACCGTCGACCGCTATGACTGGCTGCATCTCGTACGCGGGGATGTCCTGGAGGGTATCGTGGCGATTGAGGCGCGCGGACGCAGCCAGTGACCGGTCATCGCAGGGCGCTGCAGCTGGCAGGTCAGGCGTGGAAGGGGCCCTGGCCGCCCCAGAAGCGCGCAATCCGGCCTGACAATCGCCACACGCCGGCGCACTGTCATGGACGTTCGGGTGTCGGGAGCGGACCAGGCTCAAGACCCTGGCGTGCAGATCAGTGAGGAGGGAAGTTTGACATGCGACGTCTGAATTCGATAAGCCGCAGCCGGGCGCTTTTGGCAGCCCTTGCATTCTGCAGCATGACGGCGGCGCCGGCATTGGCTGCTTCGACCGGATCACGCACGCTGGAAGCGCGTGAGTTCGACCGCATGGCGCGGGTATTCGCCAGCCATGGCTATGACCTGCGCAAGTCCGACGGCCCGGAACGCATGTTCGAGGGCAAGACCGACAGCGGGGTGAAATACATCGTGACGTTTTACGGCGGCAACGACGGCGCCGAGAACCTGTCGATCCAGTTCTTCGCCTATTGGGACGGCAGCAAGAACATCACCCTCGCCGAGTTGAACCAGTGGAACGCCGCAAAGCGCTGGGTGCGCGCCTATGTCGATGACGAGAACGACCTCTGCATCGCAATGGACGTGACAATGCTGCATGGCGTGACCGAGGACAATCTGGCGGACTGGGCCGGCGTGTTCGAGATGATGGCTGAGGACTTCGCCAGCTGGTACGACGAGGCCGCGTCCGACTGACGCGCGTCGGTCGCCACGAGGATCTGACACAGCGATCTGACACAGCGATCCGCCACGGCGATCCGACCGACCAGGCTGGCCCGGCGGTGAGCCCGTGCGTGGAACATGGGGATACGCAGGATGGGGATAGCTTGGGTGGGGGCGCCGAGATGGACTGCGGTCGTCCTGGGCGCGATCTGCGGCCTCGGCGCGGCGCATGCAGCTGATCCGCCATCCGTATGCGGCGCAGCCGCGCAATCTTGGGAAGCGGTGCAGACGACGGCAAGCAGGGCTGACGTAGCGGCATTCTATCAGCAGATCCCTAAAGTCTGCGACAACCTGCGGGGCCGTGTCTGGAGCCGGGCCGGTGAACTCCGGGGTCAGGCCGCCCCGGTGGCGCCGCAGCCAATGCTTGACCCGTGCACTGCGGCGCGGGTCGCATGGGGCGCAGTGCGCGGGGGGTCTGTGGCTGACCTGATGGCGTACCGCGAAGCAGTCCCGATCGCCTGCGAGGCGCAGCGGTTCTGGGCGGATGAGCGGATCGCGGCGCTTCAGGCCGGCGCACAGCCCCCAGACAGTCGCAGCCCCGGCGCGGTCTTTCGCGACTGTCCCGACTGCCCTGAGATGGTCGTCCTGCCCGCCGGGTCGTTCGTGATGGGATCGCCGCAGACCGAACGGGGGCGACGGTCGAACGAAGGTCGGCAAAGCCCAGTCCAGGTGGCGTCGTTCGCAGCCGGGCGGTTCGAGGTGACGTTCGATCAGTGGGACGCCTGCGTCGCAGATGGCGGCTGCACCGCCAGGGGCGTCCATGACATGCGCTGGGGACGCGCAGACCGGCCGGTCATCAATGTGTCGTTCTCAGACGCCGGGCAGTACGTTGCATGGCTGTCCGCAAGGACTGGCCAACGCTATCGACTGCTCTCGGAAACAGAGTGGGAATATGCGGCGCGCGGCGGAACGACCACCCCGTTCTGGTGGGGCGAGACCGGCGGAACCGGCTATGCGCACTGCATGGGCTGCGCCAGCCTGTGGCCAAACGATCGCACGGCGCCAGTCGGGTCTTTCCCGCCCAATCCCTTTGGACTCTACGACACGGCCGGAAACGTCTGGGAGTGGACGTCCGGCTGTTTCGCAGACGCCCCGACCGCCTCCGGCCCGCGCGCGCCTGATCCCCAAAAGGTCCTGCTTTCACCCGATCCGCGGCGGGTCGTGGGTCGAGGGCCCGTTTGGCGTCCGCTCGGCCAACCGCACGCCGCTGCACGCGGGGCTGCGGGCGGCTTTCCTGGGCTTGCGGGTAGCGCGCGATCCGCCGTGACGGATCGTCAGGGCCCGGCGCATGTCGCGCACCGCACCCGGGGCGCACCGCACTCGGGGCGCACCGCACTCGGCGTCTGGGTCCAGGCTGCGTTCCCAATCCAGTCCACGCGCGAACACACGCAAGATCGTGACCTGCGTATCGGACACTGTGAACGCGATCGTGACGCGTCGCTGGTAGCCCACGATCCGCAGGCCACACCGGAGGTCCTCGCGGCTGGTTCCCCGTTCCGCCGCCGTCTCGAACCCACGCACGAAGACCTCGATCCGTTCGAGCTACGTCGCGGCGACCCGCGGTGTGGCGGCATCGGCTACGTCGTCGTAAAGCGCGAGAAGATCGGCCTCGGCTTCAGGCGCGAGGATGACTGTTCTGCGATTCACCGCTCGTCCTTGAGGCGGCGGGCGTGGTGCGCGCGAATGCGTCCAAACGCATCATCGATAGGGACCCCGCGGGCGGGACAGGCCTTCATGGCGTCATAGGTTTGCGCGACCTCGGTCTGCAGCCAACGCCCGACCGCCTCGTCGCGCTCCTTAAGGGCGCGCAGGCCAGCCCGGACGACCTCGCTGGCGGATGCGTACTCGCCAGACTGGACCTTCTCGTCGATGAAGGCGGCCTGATCGGCAGGCAGGCTGATGGTGCGCTTATCTGTGCCGGGCATCGTGGTCTCCATTGCAGACATCGATACACCACGGTACGAAGAATTCATACCAACACGCACGTCTCCGCGGCTCGCCTTGGCGGGAGGGCTATCGATCAATGCCCAATCCTTTCGACAGGTCCTTCACAGCCCTGACGGTCTGGTGGCCCTTCATCGCCGCCGTGACCTCCAGCCGCACCCGATCGCCGATCTCAAGGCCGTGGCCATGACCCATCGGCGCGACCGTGAGGCATCCACCGCGCCCGAAAACGCCGACGCGGCCTGACGAAAGATCGACCCCGCGCCTAGCCCCAGGGACCCTTTGCACGCCCGCCGCCCCAGGGACCGCCCGCCGGGCGGTCTTGGCCGGCCGGCGCCGCGGCGCGGGCGAGGGCGTCGCGGGCGACGCCGCCCATCGCGAGCAGCCTGGCGATCCGGTTCTGTGTGGCGGGATGGGTTGAGAACAGATTGTCCGCGCCGCGCCCGGCCAGCGGGTTGATGATGAACATGTGCGCCGTGGCGGGGTTGCTCTCCGCCTGGACGTTGAGGACGCCACGGGCGTAGCGCTCGATCTTGTCGAGCGCGCGGGCGAGCGAACCGGGATCGCCAGCAATCTCCGCGCCGACCCGGTCGGCCTCGTACTCGCGCGATCGGCTGATCGCCATCTGAACGATGGCGGCCGCGATAGGCGCCAGGATCATGATCAGGATCCCTGCGATGGGGTTGGCGTTTCCGTTGCTGTCGCGCGGCGAGAAGAACATTGCAAAGTTGGCCAGCATGCCGATCGCGCCTGCGATGGTGGCCGTAACGGTCATGGTGAGCGTGTCGCGGTTCTTCACGTGCGCCAGTTCGTGCGCCATGACGCCGCGCACCTCGTCCCGGTCAAGAATCTGCAGCAGGCCGGTGGTGGCTGCGACAGCGGCGTTTGCAGGGTCGCGCCCGGTGGCGAAGGCGTTCGGCTGGGGATTGTCGATGATGTAGATCTTGGGAACCGGCATGCCGGCGCGCCTGGCCAGGGCGACGGTGTCGTCATAGTAAACCCGCACCACCGGATGGTCACGCAGGGTTTCTGCGGGCGTCGCCTTGTACATTCGCAGGACGATCTTGTCGGCGTTCCAGTAGGAAAATGCGTTCATGGCGACCGCCACCGCAAAGGCCACCGCCATGCCGCCCGGGCCGCCCACCATGTAGCCGATGGCGGCGAACAATGCGGTCATCGCCGCCAGCAACATGAAAGTCTTGGTGTGGTTCATCCGTTTGACCGCGCCTGAAGCTTGCGTCGGACGTTCGACGCTTTATCTGAACACTTATGTAAGACGCTGGCGCCTTTGCGAGAAGGACCGGCGCTGATCACATCCTGATGAGGCGATCCGTCATGTCCGCCCCGCCGCCGATTGGCGCACCACCCGAACGTCAGCTCAGCCCCGCGGCCCAGCGCGCTCTTGCCGAAGCCGAAGCACGGCGCAGGTCTCAGGCGACCCCGGCGCAGCCGCCCGAACGCGGCGGCCCGTCCGGCCTTGAGCCCACCCGGTTCGGAGACTGGGAGCGCAGGGGCCTGACGAGCGACTTCTGATGCGACTTGCGATCCTGGAAACCGGTCGCCCGCCGGAGGCGATCGCGGCGGACTTCCCGGACTATCCGGAGATGTTCCGCGCGCTGCTCGCGCCCGCGGCGCCGGAGCTGCGGTTTTGCAGCGTCGCGCTGGTGGACGGTGCGCCGCCGCCGGGGATGGCGGATTTTGATGCGGCGCTGATCACCGGATCGCCTCTGGGCGTTTATGACGACGCGCCCTGGCTTGCGGATCTGCGTGCGTTCATCCGCGCGGCCGGGGCGGCGCGCAAACCGCTGGTGGGCGTCTGCTTTGGCCACCAGATCATCGCCGACGCCCTGGGCGGGGTGGTGCGCAAGTCGGAACGGGGCTGGAGCGTCGGGCGTCATCGCTACGCGGTGGTTCGACCCACGCCGTGGATGCAGCCCGCCGCCGACGGTTTCGCCGTGGCGGCGAGCCACCAGGACCAGGTGGAGGCGCCGCCGCCTGGCGCGGTGACCATTGCAGCGAGCTCCTTCACCCCGCACGCCGCCCTCGCCTATCGCGATATTCCGGCGATTTCCTTTCAGGGACATCCTGAGATGGACGACGCCTTCGCCAGCGCTCTGTACGCCTCCCGGCGGGAGCGGATTGGCGAAGCTGCGATCGAGGCGGCGCTCGCGAGCCTGGCCGCGCCGTCCGATGCGGGCCTTGTGGCAGGCTGGATCGCAGCCTTTCTGCGCGCGCCGGACCGCGTTCCCGGGTGAGGGGCGCGCCATGACCATGCCATTGCTGCGCCTCAGCGACATTCCCGATGGCGGGGCGGTGGTGCGCGAGGGACCGGGCGGGGCCGGCGTGCTGTCGGTTCTGATCACGCGGCGCGGCGCCCAGGTGCGCGCGTTCCGCAACGCCTGCCCCCACGCCCGCCATCCACTTGAACGTTTCGACGGAACGGTGCTGACGGCGGACGGGTTTGTTCTCTGCGCAGCCCATGCGGCGAGTTTCGACCCGATGAGCGGACGCTGCGTCGGGGGGCCGGCTGCGGGACGCGCGCTGGTCCCCCTGCGCCTTCGCCTGGAAGGAGAATGGGTTTGGCTGGAGGACCCCGGCTGACGTCGACAGGGCGGACCCAGGCGCACGCCGGCGGTTGACGGCGGCCGGCGCAGCACGGCCTATTGCGGCGAAATCGAGGGATTGGGAGAAACGGGCTATGGACCATTCGGTGTTTCCGACCCCGGAGGCGTGGACGCGGCGGGCGTATCTCGACGCCTCTGGCTACGCGCGGATGTATGAGGCGGCCGAACGCGATCCCGTCGGATTCTGGCGCGAGCACGGCCGCCGGATCGACTGGATCCGTCCGTACACCCAGGTCAAGGACGTGAGTTATGACGTCGACGACTTCCGCATCAGGTGGTTCTACGACGGGTCGTTGAACGTTTCGGCCAACTGTATCGACCGTCACCTCCCCACGCGGCGCAACCAGGTCGCGATCATCTGGGAGGGAGACGAGCCGCACCAGGACAAAAAGATCACCTATCTGGAACTTTATCATCAGGTCTGCCGAATGGCCAATGTGCTGAAGGCGCATGGCGTGAAGAAGGGCGACCGGGTCACGATCTACATGCCGATGATCCCTGAGGCTGCATACGCCATGCTGGCCTGCGCGCGCATCGGTGCGGTGCACTCCGTGGTTTTCGGAGGCTTCAGCCCTGAGAGCATCGCCGGGCGGGTGCTGGATGCTGCGAGCGACGTGATCATCACGGCGGATGAGGGGGTGCGCGGCGGCAAGCGCATCGCGCTCAAAGCCAATGTTGATGAGGCGCTTGCCAAGTGCCCGCATGTCAGGCGCGTCCTGATGGTGACGCGCACCGGGGCGGATGTGGCCATGACCGAGGGGCGGGACTTCCGCTATGAGGTCGAGGCGTCGAAGGTGTCGGACGAATGCCAGCCAGAGGAAATGAACGCGGAGGACCCGCTGTTCATCCTCTACACGTCCGGCTCGACGGGCAAACCGAAGGGTGTTCTGCACACCACGGGCGGCTATCTCGTGTGGGCGTCATTCACCCATCACTATGTGTTCGACTATCGCGACGGCGAGATCTTCTGGTGCACGGCGGATGTGGGCTGGGTGACCGGACACAGCTACATTGTGTACGGACCTTTGGCGAATGGCGCGACCACGCTGATGTTCGAGGGCGTGCCGAACTATCCGGATTATTCCCGCTTCTGGGACGTTGTGGACAAGCACAAGGTCGACACGTTCTACACTGCGCCGACTGCGATCCGGTCTCTTGAGCGCATGGGCGAGGCGCCGGTGAAGAAGGCCTCGCGCGCGTCGCTGAAGCTGCTTGGCTCAGTCGGCGAGCCGATCAATCCGGAAGCCTGGCTGTGGTATTACAACGTCGTAGGCGAAGCACGCTGCCCGATCGTGGACACCTGGTGGCAGACCGAAACAGGCGGGATCCTGATTTCGCCTTTGCCGGGTGCGACGAACCTCAAGCCGGGTTCGGCCACAAGGCCGCTGCCAGGCGTGCGCACGGCCATCGTTGACCCCGCCGGGACGGTCCTCAACGGCGCTGGCGAAGGAGCACTGGTGTTGCTGGACTCGTGGCCGGGACAGGCCCGCTCGGTCTATGGCGACCCACAGCGTTTCATTGACACCTATTTCAGGACGTTTCCCGGCCGCTACTTCACGGGCGACGGCTGCAGGCGTGATGAGGACGGGTATTACTGGATCACCGGTCGCATTGACGACGTGATCAACGTGTCCGGCCATCGCATCGGCACAGCGGAGGTGGAGGCGGCGCTCAACGCCCATCCGAAGGTGGTGGAAAGCGCGGTCGTGGGGTTCCCGCACGACATCAAGGGCCAGGGCATCTACGCCTATGTGACCTTGAACCTTGGTGAGGAAGCGACCGAGGATCTGCGGGCGGATCTGATCGCATGGGTGCGCAAGGAGATCGGTCCGATCGCATCGCCCGACCATATCCAGTGGGCGCCGGGACTGCCGAAGACGCGATCGGGCAAGATCATGCGGCGGATCCTGCGCAAGATCGCCGAGAACGACGTGGGCAATCTGGGCGACACGTCGACACTCGCAGATCCCGCCGTGGTGCAGGATCTGATTGAGACCCGCAAAGGCGCATAGGCGCGATCGATGCGCGATCCCTGGGCCTCGTCCGACCGACGCGCCCGCGGACCAGCGACCCGCCGACAGGGGCATCCACGGTCAGGGGAGTCCCCCGATCAGGCAGGCCGCCCGTCAGGCAGACCCCCCGTCAGGCAGACCCCATTGCCGGGCGGACGTCATCCTGGCGGGCGCCGTCGCGGTCCAAAAAGTTATCCACAGGTTCTTTACTGACGCGCATCAACAAGCTGCATCAACCTCCGGTCGAAAAAGCGCAAAACCTGAGCCAGATCGCGCCCGCGCTTGAGCACCACGCCCGCGCCTGAGACCAGGCGATAAGCCCCCTGATGAGCGGCCAGCGCCGGGTGCTTTTCGATCCTGTAGGTCGGCGCCTCCGAAGCCCGTCGGAACACGCTGAAAACCGCGGAATCCGTCAATGCGTCAATAGCGTAGTCCCGCCACTCCCCAGCCGCCACCATCCGACCGTAGAGCCTGAGGATCAGGTCCAGCTCGCGTCTGTCGAACCAAATTCTCGGATTTGGGGTCCTGGCCTGGCCGATATTCACACCCCCGGTTGCGCCGCTCATCGGGCGCCCTTTGCAGCGCCGGTCAGGCCAAACCACCCCGGCACATCTTTATGGCGAGCAAGCCGCAATTGGGTCCTCCTACGGGCGCAAATTATGATAAACTCTCAATTGTCGGTCGGAGGGAGAAGGCGGCGCCGGAAATCACCAGCCCCCCCAGCCCCCCGGCATCGTCAGACTTGAACTCCGACCGACACCTTCCCATCCGACACCTTCCCATCCGACACCTTCCCATCCGGCGCCTTACCATCCGGCGCCTTACCATCTGACGCCTTCTCATCTGACGCCGTCCCCGGCCGATACATGCGAGGGGCGATCCCATGGCAGGTCGGCGCCGTGTCGCGTCGTACGCCTTGCCTGCCGGAAACCTTCGCCAGGCGTCGATCCCCGTCCGCTGCGGATCAAGCGCTCCGATCTGGACTGCCTGGACCGGCGACAAACCCAGCCCAGCCTTCGCGGCCAGCCCAGCCTTCGCGGGTCGCATGGCCGCCGTGTGCGACCGCCACCCATGGTGGCCAGGCGCACCCGGCAGCCGGGCCAGTCCAGAAGACCCTGGAGGTTTCCTGCGCCGCACCCCAGCGTGTCCACGATCCGTATCCCAAGCTCCCCGGCCCAGGCCCCCTGCCGACCAGCGCCCCCGGGCCCTTCACGACCCCTCTCATCTTCTCCCGCTCACCCCCGTTTGGGAAGATCCTGTACGGGGCCGGCGGCGATTTCGCGCGCGCGCACGCGATTGCGCCTTGTCTGGGGATGGCCTGGCATGATCGCATGGACGGGCGCGCGCCAGTGCGGGCGAGATGTAAGGGGGCACTGACATGGGAACGCCTGCGCCAGGCAGACTTGCCGGCAAATCCGCTGTGATCACGGGAGCCGCATCCGGCATCGGGCGGGCGAGCGCGCTTCTGTTCGCCGCCGAGGGCGCACGGGTGTTGGGCGTTGATCTGCCGGGCGACGGCCTGGACTCGCTGCAGGAGCATGGCGTTGTCCCATTCGCACAGAATGTGGCCGCAGATGGAGCAGACGCCGCAATCGTCGGCGCTGCGGTGGAGCGCCACGGCGGGCTGGATATTCTGTTCAACAACGCCGGGGTGTCTTCATCGACACTGGTCCATGACATGAGTGACGCTGAATGGGATCGCGTGCTCGGGGTCAACCTGCGGGCCGTGTTTCGCCTGTCGCGCGCGGCCATTCCACACCTCATCGCCTCGTCGGCGGGGCGCATCATCAACACGGCGAGCGTCATGGCGGAGGGCGCAGACTACGGCCTTGCGCATTACTGCGCCTCCAAAGCCGGAGTCGCTGGCCTGACGCGCAGCCTCGCTCTCGAACTGGGCAAGCATCGGGTGACGGCCAATTACCTTCTGCCGGGGGCGATCCGCACCGGCATGACCGGACCGCTGTGGCGCGCACGCCCGGAGGTCGCCGACATCTGGGCCAGGAAGAGCGTTCTGCGCAGGCTGGGCGAGCCCGAGGACCTGGCGCGCGCGGCTCTGTTTCTGGCCTCGGATGACGCAGCGTTCATCACAGGTCACGGGCTGAACGTGGACGGCGGGCTGATGCTCAGGGTGTAGCCCGCCGCCCCGACGGCTCGCAGACGGAACCTGATTGTCGCCCTAGTCTCGCCGCACGAACCGCTTTAGACGAAGGTCTGGGCTATCCTTTCAGGCGAAAACGGACGCAGCGATGCTTCTCCAGGTCGAAGGCCTGAAAAAGCGCTTTGGACGGCGCAATGCCGTAAACGGCGTGAGTTTCACGCTGGAGGTGGGCGACGTGCTGGGTTTCGTAGGCCCCAACGGGGCCGGCAAGACCACCACGATGCGCATGATTGCAGGCTATCTGGAGCCTGACTACGGCTTCACCCGCGTGTTGAACTTCGACGTGTTCCGCCAGACGCGCGACGCCCAGCAGCATCTTGGCTATCTGCCCGAGGGCGCGCCGCTGTACGGCGAGATGACCCCTTGGGACTATCTGATCTACATGGCCGAAGCTCGCGGTCTGAAGGGAAAATACGCGCGTTACGCCGCGACCAAGGCGGCCGACAGGGGCCGGCTCGGCCCGGCGATCGAACAGCCGATCGACACGCTGTCCAAAGGCTATCGCCGCCGCGTGGCTTTTGCGGCGGCGCTGATCCACGACCCCAGCGTTCTTGTGCTCGATGAGCCGACCGACGGACTTGACCCCAACCAGAAACGCGCCGTGCGCGCGCTCATCGCCGATCTCGCCAGGGAAAAAGCCGTCCTGATCTCGACCCATGCGCTGGAGGAGGTCGAGGCGATGTGCAACCGCGCGATCATCATCGACCGCGGCGTCATCGTGGCGCAGGGCGCGCCGGCGGCGCTTGCTGCGCGCGCCGCCAGCGGACGCCTCGATGACTATTTTCGCGACGTCACCACGGCGGAGAACCTTCCATGAAGGGGTTCGCAGCGGTTTACCGCCGGGAGCTCGGCAGCTATTTCGCGACGCCGCTCGCCACCGTCTTCATCGCGGTCTTCCTGTTTGCAGCCTCAGCCCTGGCGATCCAGGCGGGCGGACTGTTCGAACAGGGGCGCGCCGACCTGTCGGCGTTTTTTGCGTTCCTTCCCTGGATATTCGTCGTGTTCCTGCCGGCGCTCTCGATGCGTCTGTGGTCGGAAGAAATACGGTCCGGGGCGATTGAGACGACGCTGACCACGCCGATCTCGATCTCGGGCGCTGTTGTAGGAAAATTCGCAGCCGCCTGGACGATAGCCGGTCTGGCTCTTGCGCTCACCGCCCCCCTCTGGGCGACGATGAACTTTCTCGGACGTCCGGACAATCTGGCGATCGCGGCCGGCTATCTCAGCGCATTCCTGGCCATGGGCGCATATCTTGCGATCGGCTCGGCGATGAGCGCGCTGACCGGCGCGCAGGTGATCGCCTTTGTGCTGGGGGTGCTGCTGGCCTTCCTGTTCACTGTGGCCGGCACGCCGATCGTGCTGGGCCTGGTGCGCGACATGGCGGGCGTGGGCGTGGCGGAGGCGACGGCGACCTTCTCCGTCCTCGACCACTTCGACAGCGGCCGGCGCGGTCTGATCGAGGCGCGCAGCCTGGTGTTCTATGGCGCTTTCATCGCCCTGTGGCTGGCCGTGACGGGACTGTTCGTCTCCGCCCGGAAGGGAGGCTAGCCGATGACCCGCCGGTGGTATGCAATCATCCTGACGGCGGCGCTGGCGATCGGTTTCGCGGGCGTCAACCTCGCGGCCTATTCCCTGCTGCGCGGCGTGCGCATTGACCTCACGGACAATCGCGCCTTCACCCTGTCGCAGGCGACGAAGACCACCATCGACAGCCTCGCCGAGCCGATCGACCTGACGTTCTATTACTCGCGCGCCATCGCGGCCGAGCGTCCGGACGTGCGCGCCTACGCCGAGCGCGTGCGCGAACTTCTGCGCGCCTATGCGGCGCGGGCCGGCGGCAGGATCCGGCTGCGCGAAATTGATCCGCGGCCCTTCTCACGAGAGGAAGATCTGGCGATCGCGGCAGGTGTCGAGGGGATCGACACGCGCGGCGACGACACGCTCTATTTCGGGCTGACCGGATCCAACTCGGTCGGTGAGACCAACGTCATTCCGGTCTTCATCCCCCATCACGAGCCGTTCCTCGAATATGAGCTGACGCGGATGATCAGCCGGCTTGACGCGCCGCGCACGCCAAAGGTGGCGGTCGTGACAAGCCTGTCGCTGCCTGACTCGGCGGGGTGGATGTGGAGGGAGCTGACGCGCAACTTTGACGTCACGGTCCTGCCCGCCGACTTCACGGCGATCCCGCCCGACACGGATGTGCTTGTCGCGGCCCATCCCGCGCCGCTGGGTGCGCGCCAGCTTTATGCGATCGACCAGTATGTGATGGCGCGGGGCCGCGCCGTGATCTTCATCGATCCGGTGGCGAAGAGCGCGGCGCTGCGCGGCGGGTTCGCCGCCTCAGGATTGGAGCCGCTGCTGTCGCGCTGGGGGGTGCGCACGGATTCGCGGGTGGTGATGGACCGTTCGATGGCGCTGCCGGTCAATGAGGTTGATGCGGCGGGCCGGCCGCAGACCGCGCGCCAGCCGCTGTATCTCCGCCTGACGGGCGATGCGCTCTCGCCAGGCGACATCGCCACCGGCGCCCTGTCACGCGGCGTGCATGTCGCTGCGGCGGGGGCCCTGTCCATCGCGCCCGGCCTGTCGGGCGTCGAGTTGCGTCCCCTGCTGGAGACAAGCACGGACTCGATGGTCATCAGCGGCGGCGCGGCGATGGCCGGCGTCAGTCCGGGCGAGGCAATGGCGGCGTTCAGACCGTCCGGCGTGCGGTTCATGGTGGCGGGCCGATTGACCGGCGCACTGCCCTCGGCCTTCCCGGGCGGGCCTCCGGTCGATCCCGGCGCACAGCCGCCAGCTGCTGCGCCCAGCGCGCCCAACGCGCCTGGCGTGCGCCCGTCGGCGCCACGCCCGTCCGACGCGGCGTCGGCGCGCAGCGGACCTGATGGCGCGGACGGCGCCGCTGGCCGCGTTCCGGCGCCGATCGCGCCGGCATCGCGCGCGCCGTCGCCCTCCCTGACCCGATCGGCGGCGCCTGCAAATCTGGTGATCGTCGCCGACACGGATCTGCTTGACGACGGGTTCTACGTCGATCCGGCGACGCGCACGCCAGTCGCCGACAACGCAGCCTTCGTGGTGAATGCGGTCGACAATCTGTCCGGGTCGGACGCCCTGTCCAGCCTGCGCGCCCGCGCCCCGGCTGACCGGCCGCTGACACGGATCGATGCGATGCGCGGGGCGGCGCTGCAGCGCCTGGTGCGCGAGCAGGAGACGCTGGAACGGCGGCTGGCGGATACCGAAAGCCGCCTGGATGCGCTCAAGAAGCGCGGCGCGACCTCAGGCTTCTTCGATGGCGATGTGTCCGCGCCGCTCACCGCGGAGGAACTGGCTGAGGTGGAGCGGTTTCGCGATCAGGCCCTGGCCACGCGCAGCGCCCTGCGCGAGGTGCAGGGTGCGCTGCGACGCGACATCGAGGGGCTGCGCGCCACCCTCGTGGCGATCAATGTGTGGGTCATGCCGCTGGCGGTTGTGGCGTTTGGAATTTTCCTGGTCATCAATCGGCGGCGGCGCGGGGGGCGGGCATGACCCAGGAACTGGCGCGCAGGCGCATGACCGTGGCGGGCGCGGCGCTGACGGGCGCGCTTGTGCTGTTCGGCGCGGCGCTCGTGGTGTCTGCGCCGCGCGATCCTGCAGCGGCCGGCAAACGCAGCGGCCCCGTCCTGCCGGGCTTTTCCCAATCCGCCCGCCAGGCGCGCGAGATCACCATCACTACGCAGCGTGAGGCCTACCGGCTGGTGCGCGGCGACCGAAACTGGATCCTGCCGGAACGCGGCGGCTATGCGGTGCGCCCGGATCGACTCAATGCCCTGGCCGAGGGGCTGGCGAGCCTGACCTACGACCGCACGATGACGGCTGACGTGAAAAAGCTTGATCGCCTGAGCCTTGGCGACCCGACGCAGGGCGGAGACGGGATTTCGGTCCGGGTGACGGGCCCCAAGGGCGAAATGCTCGCCGATCTGGTTCTGGGCGTTCGCCCGGACGGGCTGTTCCTGCGGCGTTCGGGTGAGGTGCAGAGCTATGCTGTGGAGGGGGCGTTGCCGCCGCTGCGGGAGGCGGGCGCCTGGCTTGATCTCGCGGTGTTTGATATCGCCGCCGCCAGCATCGAGCGGGCTGACGTCGAACCAGTCGGGGGACCGGCCTTCTCATTGCGCCGGTCGCAGCCGGCCGCATCGGAGTTCACGCCGCTTGGGGTTTACGCCCGGCGCCGCGCGGCAGCGCCAGGCGGCTTTGCAGCCGCCGCAACGGCGCTTGCGCGCATCGGCCTGATCGACGTGCGCCCCCTGACAGACACGCGCCCAGGGTCTGATGCGCTCACGCTGGTGGGCCGCCAGCGCACGGTGACCGCTGACGGACTTGTCGTGCAGACGGCGGTGTTCGTGGACGGAACGCGGTTCTGGGCGCGGTTCGAGGCGTCGGCGGCTGCACCGGCAGCGATCCCGCAGGCTGATCAGATCAATGTGCGCGCGCAGGGCTGGCTGTTCGGCCTGTCGCCCCAGGACGCTGCGCTGCTGACCCCGCAATTCGACGCACTGTCGCCGCCGCCGGCGCCACGCCCGTTGGCTAGGGTCCAACCAGGGCCCCGGACGTCGGCTGCCCAGCCACCTGCGGCCCCGCCGCCGGACGCGCAGCCTTTGTGACGGCGGCGCCCAGGATCGGACCCTGGCCGGCCTCCTGAACCAGAACCGCACAGGCCGGCGTGCATCCGGTCGTTGACACGGTCACCGCCGCGCCATCCCAGGCGCCTGCCCGGGTTGCGCGTAGCACGACATTGGCGTGCCGTATGGATCGCCCCGCGTTTTCACCGCCTCCAACCGGGACCATGCGGTCGCCAGGGATGTACGCCACCAGCCAGATCTCGGCCGGCGCACCGGAATGGGGCGCAGCCTCGACGCGCATGGCCGGCCCTGCGCCCGTGCGGGCCGGAGTGATGGACAGGCCGCGGGCCGCAGTCGCGCGCCGTTCGGTGATCGCCGCGGCGACAGTCTCGGTGCGGGCGCCTGAGCCCTGTACGGCGCCATCGATGACGATCTGCGGCGTGTAGACTTTCCCGTGCGCCAGGGTCCTTGCGTAGACCTTCTGACGACGCGTGAATTCCGGCTTGGCGAAGGTGTCGCGCCAGCCGAGATAGTCCCAGTGGTCCACGGAAAACGACAGCGCGATGATGTCCGGCCGCGTGGCGATGCGGGCGAGGTAATCATTGGCCTTCGGACAGGCGCTGCACCCCTGGCTGGTGAACAGTTCAACGACTGTGGCGCGCGGCGAATCCGCCGCAGCGGGCGGCGCGCCGGCGAGGCCGCCCGCCAGGACGCCTGCCAGAACACCGGCCAGAACACGGGCCTGAACACGGGCCTGAACACCGGTCATAAGCAGAATGTTGCGCCGCGTCGCCATCACCGGTGCCTATCAAAGCGCAGGGCGTGCATGCCAATCAAGACGGCGTGACACCGCCTTCGCCAGGAGCCCCTGACTGCGCCGCCCCCATCCAGGTCTGCAGGAGCGCCCCGCGACCGCGTTCTCCAATGGCTTGACCGGACTACAATCGGCCTGACGCACACACCCCTGTTTTCGCGCCTATCCTATTGACGCGACTTCGCTTTTGAGGCTCCAACAATCCCCTTCGATTTTTAGGCCCCGACGTGCGGTTTTGGCTGCGAGTGGGGTTGGGCCTGGAGGCGAGTTCTTCGCTTGGAGGACGGCGGATCGCCTGTCCGCCGGCCCGCGATGACGGCGCCCGTCTCCAGATAGCTGACCACCGACATGGCGCGATGACCTGGCAATTCCGCCGCGATCCGCTGTCGAAGCGCAAGCGCGTTCGGTTCGCCCAACATGATCGCGACCAGCGCTGAAGTATCGATCGCCAGCATTGGTCAGCCTTCGTCGCCGCTCGCCCAGTCCCATTCCGCTTTGGTCACAGGCCGCGTGTCGTAGTTGCGGCGGAAACGCGCAGCAAGAGCCTCTATGCGCTCCGGCAAATCCCGATCAGCTTCGCGCGCTAGTCGCTCAGACAGGGCCTTGGTGACAGCGTCCGTCATTGTTTCGCCGGTCAAGCTGGCGAGTTCGCGCGCGAGGCGGTCGGCTTCGTCGGTTTTGATGCCCAGAGCCATAGCGACAATCCTTCTAGACACGCCATCTAGATAGCACAACGCGCAGCCAGTTTCACGCGCAGCCAGTTTCACCCCTCGTCCTCCCCCTCCCGGTCCAAAGCGGCCAGAAGGGCCTCGGCCGCCGCCTCGTCGGCTTCCTCACTGTCCAGCCCGGCCCCAGCCCGGGGGCGCAGCCGCGCCGGGTGCGTCGCCTCATGGACCGCCTTGAGTTTCATGATCGAGACCTGGGTGTAGAATTCCGTTGGGGAGAGGTCGGCGTGGCCGAGCATGGCCTGGATGAAGCGAATGTCGGCGCCGTTCTGCAGCATCAGGGTCGCCATCGAATGGCGCAAGAGGTGGCAGGCGCCGCGTTTGCCGATGCCGGCGCGGTCGATGTAATGGCGGACAATCTCGGCGAGCCGCAGTGGATGCATGGCCGCGCCGGTCGCGGCCAGGAAGAGCGTGCCGTCATCAGCGCCGCAGCAGAGATCCGGGCGGACCTCCTGCGTGTAGCGCCCAATCCAGAAGAGCGCGCGGCCGCCGATCGGGATCCTCCGGTCCTTCTCGCCTTTGCCCTCGCGCACCAGGATCACACCGCGGCTGGCGTCGAGGTCGTAGAGCTTCAAATCAATCAGTTCCTGGCGGCGCACGCCGGTCGAGGACAGCGTCTCCAGAATCGCCCGATCGCGCAGGCCATGGCGGTCGAGACGTCGACGCCCGCCATGATGGCTTCGGCTTCATCGGCGGTGAGGATCGTGCGCGGCAAGCGCCGACCGATGCGCGGCAATTCAAGCTCGGACGCCGGGTTGAAGAGGATGTGGTTTTCCTTGGCGAGCCATTTGAAAAAGGCCTTCAGCGGCTCGGTGTGGGCGATCTGGCTGCGGGGCGTCAGCGGGCTGCCATCGGCCTTGCGGTGCAGAAACAAATGTCGCTGCCAACGCTCCAAGATCGGCTTGGTGATGTCGTGTGGCCGCATCAGGCCGCGCTCATTGGCCGAGGCCGCAAAGGCCCGCAGGGTCCGCGCCCGGCTGTCGATCGTGTGCGGCGAATGGAGCTTGCCCTGCTGCCAGGCGATAAAGCGCGCCAGATGCGCCCACAGGCTATCGGGATCGGCAAAGCTCTCCGCCGGCGCCGGCTTGGGGTGGTAGATGCCGCGCCGACGCGCGCGTGGTGGGGTTTGGGTTGAGGGCCGGGGCATGGAATGACGACCCCGCATCTGTGTATAATGACAGAAATTCAGTGGCGTGAGATTCCTGCGTTTCGTCGCTTTCCTCGCAGTGTTGCGCGAAATCGCCTGTGGGCGTGGCGTTATCCGCGCCCTCGTCGCCCCGACCTGCCCCCGGCCAAGCCCCGCCCAAGGCGCCGATTGCCCCGGCCTAGGTCATCCACTCATAAACGGCCAGCTGGGATTCCCTTCGGTAGCGAACGCTGATTCATTGGCGGAGAAGGAGATCGCCGATGCCGCCAGTTCGCCGATATGAGATGTCAGATTTCGAATGGTCGAT
>JBEIHX010000017.1:0-79934 GCA_040381075.1 Hyphomonadaceae bacterium | reverse complement strand
GCCGCGCTCGCCCGCAAGGTCGGGCGCGACAGGGCCGAGGCGGCCGCAGGCCAGGCGGGCGTGCGGGTCGGGCTGGGCGATCGCATTGGCGAACGCGGATCCGAACTCGCGCGCGGTCAGCGCCTCAGCCAGCCCGGCGCCGGCGGCGCGCAGGCGCACGCGCTGGCGCCCGCCCGTTTGGGTTGAAATCGCGCCGCCGCCGACCAGTCGTCCGTGCGACATCACCAGCATGGCGGAGCAGTAATCCTCGAGTTCAGCGAGGATGTGGGACGACACGATGATGGTCATGCCGTCGCGCTGCAGTTCGAGGATCAGGTTTGACAGCGCCCGGCGCGCCTCCGGATCAAGGCCGGCCGCCGGCTCATCGAGCAGCAGCACACGCGGCGCGTGCACGATGGTTTGGGCGATCGCCAATCGCTGGCGCAGACCGCGCGAGAGTTCGGATCCGCGTTCGCCCATGCGATCGCCCAGCCCGACCCGCACGGCCGCCTGGCCTGCGGCCGCCTCGGCCCTGTCGCGCCCGACCTTGCGGGCGAGCGCGGCGTAGACCAGCGATTGGCGCACCGTCAGTTCATCGTAGAGGCCGAAGAAGTCCGGGAGATATCCGAGCCGTTGATGGACCCGCCGCGGATGGGCCGCCGCGTCGAGGCCATCGACGACGACGCGGCCCGAATAGGGCGCATCGAGCGCGGCGAGAAGGCGCAGCAGGGTGGTCTTGCCTGCGCCGTTGGGCCCCACGAGCGCGGTCACGCTGCCTGGCGCGATGCTGAAGGAAACATCCTCCAGCGCACGTTTCGTGGGATACTCGTAGGCGAGATCCGTGACTTCGATCATGTGGACAGGCTAGCTCTGTTCGCGCTCCGGGCGCAGCCTTGCGCAGTGCGACGAATCCGCCGCCCATCGCGCGTCGCCGATGCAAGGAAGCAGCCATGGAAGCCGCCATCGCCCGCCTGTGGGCCGAACATCAGACAGTCCTTGTGGCGGGCCTGATGAACCTCGGCGCGGCCGCCCTCATCCTGATTGCTGGCCTGTGGATTTCTGGCGCCCTGGCCGAACTGGTTCGTCGCGCGGCGGGTCGTCTGCGAAACGTGGACGCGACGCTGGCTGCGTTCTTCTCCTCGATCGTGCGCTGGAGCGTGTTGGCGCTCGTTGCGATCGCCGTCCTGTCGCGTTTCGGTGTGGAGACCACCAGTCTCATCGCGGTTCTTGGCGCTGCCGCGCTGGCCATCGGCCTCGCCCTGCAGGGCGCGCTGTCGCATGTCGCTGCGGGAGTCATGCTGATCCTGTTCCGTCCCTACCGCATTGGCGACTATGTGGAGGTGTCCGGCCAGAAGGGGGTGGTGCGCAATATCGACATCTTCACCACCGAGCTGGCCACGCTCGACAATGTCCGGATCGTGCTGCCCAATGGACAATGCTGGGGCGCCCCGATCACGAACTTCACGCACCACGACACCCGCCGCATCGATCTGGATATCGGCGTTTCCTATGAGGACGACATGGGCCGCGCGATCGGGATCATCCGCGACGCCGTCGCCGCCGACCCGCGGGTGAGCAGCGATCCGCCGGTGTGGGTGAAAGTCACAAAGCTTGGCGACCATGCGGTCAACATCCAGGCGCGCGCCTGGTGCAGGACACAGGACGTTCCCGATCTGCGACCTGACCTGCTGCTCCGGCTCAAGCTGGCGCTCGACGCCGGCGGCGTCACCATCGCTTATCCGACAAGCGTCACCTACCATATTGAACGCACGCCGCCCAAGGCATGACGCTCCTGCGCCGCCCTTGCCTGTACCTGCGCCTTGCCTGTCCCTGCGCCGTGTCCTGCCCTGCGCCGTGTCCTGCCCTGCGCCGGCGTCTGCGCAACGAATGACGAGGCTGGGAAGAGGCCGGGAAGGGGGGCTGGCCCATCCGTTTGGGCCAGTGTGTCGCCTGCGTCCGCCATGTCTGACCTGGTCCGGCGGATGTGTCCATCTGACCGCGGGATGAACGCCGCCGCCTCGAAAGGGTCGACAGCGCTTCAAGCTCTCGGCACAAACATGCGCTTGGATGGCCCCATGATAAGACTTTTCGTTGTCCTTACCACCGTCGCCGCCGCAGCGTTTGCGGCGGCGGCCCAGACACCGGCCCAGACACCGGCCCAGACCCAGCCTGAAACACAGGCCCGAGCGCCGGGTCAGCCGCCTGTCCCGGCGGCTGGGACGGGCGCGGCGCAAAGCCCGAAGGCTTCAGCAACGCCTGCCCTGAGCGCGCGTCTGCCGGCTTCCCAGGCCCCTGGGCCTGCCGCTGTGGCGCCGGGTGCGCCGGCGGCGCTCGCTGCTGGCGGCGAACTGACGGGCGCGCAGCGCAGTGCGGCCATCGCCCGCGCCAACGCGTCTATCGCCCGCATGCAGACGGTGCAGGGCGGCTTTACCCAGATCGCCTGGAATGGAGCGGTCGCCAGCGGTCAGTTCTTCGTTGCGCGACCTGGACGCATCAGGTTCGATTATGGTCCGGAATCCCCGGTCCGGTCGGTGATTTCTGACGGCTCCACCGTGCGGATCCGCTATCGCGACACGCGCAAGGCCCCCGAGGGTTACCCGTTGCGCTCAACACCCCTGTGGCTGTTTCTGAAGCGGGATGTGGATCTGGCGCGGGACGCCGCCATCACCCGGGTGCGCCGGGACAACGGCATGGTCTCCATCACTGCGCGCGACCGCAGCGGTCAGGCGGACGGCGATCTGACGCTCAATTTCTCCGAGACGACGATGGAGTTGCGCAATTGGTCGGTGATTGACGCGCAGGGATACGTGACCCGGGTGGTTCTGTCCGATCTTCGCACCGCGGCGCGCCTCGACCCGAACACCTTCGTCCTGCAGTAAACCGTCCCTTCGCCGACTGCATCGCACCCGGACCCTGGTGTGGGAATGTGGAAAAATTGCAACACCCAAGTCTGACAAACAATTCACTTTGATTTTTTTCAGGCATGTGGCATATACGTCACTAAGGTCGCGTCATGAGTTTTGGATCGGCGTCGTCCCCCCGCAAGCAGATCCAAATTGAGCGACCGACGCGCCGGCACCATCCCCTCCCGGCGTCTGCGCAGAGCGCAGCGGACGCCCGATCGCATCGCGATCGGGCGTCCGTCGTTTTTGACTTATGGTTGGCGCTCCACGGTTAGCGCTCCAATGTCTGTCTCCTGCCGGTGCGCCTGATTTCGGCCCGCCTGCCCAGGGTGCTCCAGCCCAGGGTGCTCCAGCCCAGGGTGTTCCAGCCTTGGGCGTCCCGGCCTGAGGCGTCCCTGTCCTTCGACGCTGTTGCGGGGCCATCGCCGCGCCGGCGATCCCGCGCTAAGCAGGCGCATGCCGAAGGCCACCCGAACCCTGTCGATCGCCACCTGGAACATTAACTCGGTTCGACTGCGCATTGCCCAGGCCGTGCGCCTCCTGCGCGAACAGCCGATCGATGTCCTGTGTCTGCAGGAGATCAAATGCCGCGACGGCGAGTTCCCGCTCAACGCCTTTCGCGAGATCGGATTTCCGCACGTCGCGATCCATGGCCAGAAAGGCTATCATGGCGTGTGCGTGGTTTCGCGCGAGCCTTTGATTGCGCGCCCCGCGCCGCCCCTGTGCCGGGCCGGGGAGGCGCGCGCCCTCGCTGTCGAGGTCGCCGGAGTGGAGATCCATTGCCTCTATGTGCCGGCCGGCGGGGATGCCCCCGACCCGGATGCGAACCCGAAATTCGCCCACAAACTCGATTTTCTTGCCCGCATGGGCGATTACTATGCGGCGCGGGCGGACGCACAGCGTCTCATCGTGCTTGGCGACCTCAACATCGCGCCGCTGGAGCATGACGTATGGTCACATCGCCAGCTGCTGGGCGTGGTGAGCCACACGCCGGTTGAGACCAGGGCCATGCTCGACGTTCTGGCGGCGAGCGGGATGACGGATCTGATGCGGCAGGCCGCGCCTGAGCCGGAAAAACTCTTTACCTGGTGGAGCTACCGCGCCGCCGACTGGAAGGCTGGCAATCGTGGACGGCGGCTTGATCACATCTGGGCGAGCCGCGACCTGGCGCAGTCTGCGCGCCTGCAGGGTCGCGACGCCATCTCCATCCATGCGGACTGCCGTGACTGGGACAGGCCGAGCGACCACGTTCCTGTCGTCGCCAGGCTGCGCCTATGACGGGTCCGGCAGTGGACTGCTGATACCGAACTGCTGATACCGAACTGCTGATGCCGAACTGCTGATGCCGAACTGCTGATATCGGGCTGCAGATATCGGGCTGCAGATATCGGGCTGGGTCAGTGCGCTCCGGCCCAGCTCGCCGCAGCCCGGGCCTCCACCACCAGGGGAACGCTGAGGCGCACTGCCGGTTCGGCTGCACGTTCCATAACGTGCGCGACAAGCCTGCACGCCGCCTCAGCCTCGCCCTGCGGAGCTTCGAAAACAAGTTCGTCATGCACCTGCAGCAGCATCCGCGTTGCAAGGCCTGCCTCGGCGAGGGCGCCCGGGATACGCGCCATGGCGCGCCGGATCACGTCTGCCGCCGCGCCCTGCAGTGGGGCGTTGATCGCCTGGCGTTCGGCGAAGGCGCGTTGGTTCATGGCTTTGGCTGCAATGTCGCGGATGTGGCAGCGCCGGCCGAAGATGGTCTCGACATAGCCCTTCTCGCGGGCTGTCGCCTTGGTCGTCTCCATATAGTCCCTGATGCCAGGGAACTTCTGGAAATAGGACCTGATGTAGTCGGCGGCCTCCGACTGCGGGATGGCGAGCTGGTTGGCGAGGCCGAATGCTGAAATTCCGTAGATGATGCCGAAATTGATTGCCTTGGCGCGTCTGCGCACCATCGGATCCATGCCCTTGATTGGCACGCCGAACATTTCCGAGGCGGTCATCGCGTGAATGTCGAGCCCGTCGCGGAACGCCTTGCGCAGGCTCTCGATGCCCGCCACATGGGCGAGCAGGCGCAGCTCAATCTGGCTGTAATCGGCCGAAATCAGCACATGGCCTGCCTCCGCCACGAAGGCCTCGCGGATCTTGCGGCCCTCTTCGGTGCGGATGGGAATGTTTTGCAGATTGGGTTCTGACGACGACAGGCGCCCGGTGGTGGTTGCGGCCAGCGAGAAGCTCGTGTGCACCCGTCCGGTCTTCGTGTTGACCGCGTCGCGCAACGCGTCGGTATATGTGCCTTTGAGCTTGGCCAGCTGTCGCCAGTCGAGCAGCACGCGGGCGAGCTCGACGCCATTTGCGGCAAGATCCTCCAACGTGTCCGCATCGGTCGACCAGACTCCGGTGGCGGTGCGCTTGCCGCCCGGCAGGTTCATGTCTGTAAACAGAATATCGCCGATCTGCCTGGGGCTCGCGAGATTGAATATCTTGCCCGCCAGCCTGTGCGCTTCGTCCTCAAGACCGGCCATGCGCTGGGAGAACAGACCCGACAGCCTGGACAGGACGGCGAGATCCACCTTCACGCCTGCGAGCTCCATGTCGCTCAGCACGTGCGGCATGTGCCGCTCCAGGGTTTCGTAGACCCCCAGCAGACCCGCACGCGCCAGCCGGGGTTTCAGCACGCGCCACAGCCGCAGCGTGATGTCTGCATCTTCACCGGCGTAGCGTGTGGCTGCATCGATGCCGACGCGGTCGAAGCTGACCTGCGCCTTGCCGCTGCCGGCGACGTCCTTGAAGGCGATGGGCTTGTGGCCGAGAAAGAGCTCGCTCAGCTCGTCCATGCCGTGCCCATGCTTGCCGGTCTCCAGGACGTAGGAGATGAGCATGGTGTCGTCGTAGGGCGCGACCCTGACGCCGACGCGCGCCAGGACGCCGAGATCATACTTGATGTTCTGGCCGACCTTGAGCACGCTTGCATCTTCCAGGAGCGGCTTCAGGCGTGCGATCGCCTCGGCTGTGGGAATCTGCGTCGGGGGCGGCGGCGCCTCGGCGCCTGCAAACAGGTCCCGCCCCGCCTCACCGGCGGTGTGATGCGCCAGTGGAATGTAACAGGCGTCATTCGGGGCGACGGCGAGAGACACGCCCACAAGCCCCGACGCCGTGGCCGAGAGCGCGTCTGTCTCGGTGTCCACAGCCACGACGCCGGCGGCGAAGGCCTTCGCGATCCAGCGGTCGAGCGCGGCGAGGTCGCTGACTGTCTCATAGCGCTCATAGTCGACGCCGACGTCATCAGTGGGGCCCGCCGATCCTGCCGCCTCTGCCCAGGCCGCTCCCTCCCGCGGTCCCTCAGGCCCGGCATGGCCCGCCTGCGCGGCTGGCGCAGGAACGCCGGGAAAGGCTTCCCTGACCCGGCGGGTGAGCGTCTTGAATTCCATCTGCTCCAGGAAGGCGGTGAGCTGGGCCGGATCGGGGTCGTCCAGCGCCAATGCATCCATCGGCTCTGGGGGCGGGGCCTGATCGTCCAGCGCGACAAGCCGCCTTGAGATGCGGATCTGGTCAGCATGCGTGATCAGGGTTTCGCGCCGCTTCGGCTGTTTGATCTCGCTCGCGCGCGCCAGCAGGCTCTCAAGATCGCCATAGGCATTGATGAGTTCGGCAGCGGTCTTGACGCCGATGCCAGGGGCGCCTGGGACGTTGTCCACGCTGTCGCCGGCGAGCGCCTGAACGTCGATCACCTTGTCCGGCGTCACCCCGAACTTGTCCAGCACCTCCGGTTCCCCCAGCGGTTTGGATTTCATGGGGTCGAAGAGCGCCACGCCCGGGCGGATGAGCTGCATGAGATCCTTGTCGGAGGAAATGATGGTCGCCCGCCCGCCGGCCTCGACCGCGAGGCGGGCATAGGTCGCGATGAGGTCATCTGCTTCGTAGCCGGACAATTCGAGGGATGGCAGGCCGAAGGCCTTGGTCGCCTCCCTGATCACGGGAAACTGCACCGCCAGATCGGGCGGCGGCGGCGGCCTGTGCGCCTTGTAATCGGGGTAGAACGCTTTGCGGAAGGTGTCCTCTGACTTGTCGAACACAACGGCGAGATGGGTTGGTCGTTCGCCGGCGTTGACCTCCCGCAGCAGCTTCCAGACCATGTTGCAGAAGCCAGCGACGGCGCCGACCGGCATGCCGTCGCTGGCGCGTGTGAGGGCTGGCAGGGCGTGGAAGGCGCGGAAGATGTAACCGGACCCGTCGATCAGGTAGAGGTGGAGGGGCGGCGCGGCGGGCTTGGTCATGGCGCAGTGTTATCGCTGAACCTCGCGCCGCGCCACTGTCCCATCGCCGCCGCCTGACCCTGACCACCCGCCGGTCGCCGCCCGCCGGTCGCCGCCTTGCCGGTCGCCGCCTTGCCGGTCGCCGCCTTACTGGTCGCTGCCTGAGTGGGGGTGGTCGCGGCCTGCGCCTTGCATTGCGCCTGCGCGCGCCGCATTCGAGTGGGTCATGACCGTTCTTACGCTTTCACCGCGAACCATTCTGCGCTGGCATCTGGCGATCGCAAGCCTGTTGACGCTCGCCTATGTCGCGGTCTCCGGCGTTGCGCTTGTGTTCAATGTCGCCGACATGCCGGGGCTTCACCGCTTCTTCAACCTGCGCGCCGCCGCCAACCCGGCGGATTTCTTTGCATCCCTGGCCCTGCTTGCAACCGCCGCCGCGGGGCTGTGGGTCCACAGCGCTGAGGCAGGCGGGCGGGCGCGTCTGTTCTTCGCAATCATCGCCGCCGCGATGCTGGTTCTGGCGGTCGAGGAGCTGGTCGAGGCGCATCATGTGATCTGGCGCCTGCGGGGGCATCCAGGCGCGCTTGCTGCGTTCGCCGCCGGTCTCGCGGCGATCGTGGCGGCGACCGGGGCCGGTCTGATGGCCACCATGGGCGGGGTCGCCCTGCAGACACGGGTGCGACTGGCGCTGGGCGGGCTTGTCTTTGTGCTGGGCGTGACGGGGGAGATCGTGGTGACGCCATTCACGTGGGAAATCCTGGAGCGGATCATTCCGAGCTGGACCGGGGTTGACGTGCTCACAACCGCGATTACGGAAGGACTGGAAATGCTGGGGGTCGCGTTCATTCTGCACACGCTGCTGCGCCATGCCGGGCGCATTGGCGCGCGCCTGGAAGTCACCATCGCCCGCGATGGGCCGTCAGCCTAGCACTGCCGGTGCGATCGTCACGCCGACCGCCGTCAGGACGGCCGCCGCGATCAGGTTCAGGATCAGACCAATGCGCATCATCCGGCCGGCCGGCACCCGCCCTGTGCCGTATGCTATGGCGTTCGCCGCCGTCCCGACCGGCATCATGAAGCCGGTGGATGCGGCGATGGCGGCCGGCACGACGAAGGACGCCGCCGGCTGACCGGTGGCGAGCACCAACGCACCCAGGATCGGCAGCATCATGGTGATCGACGCCACGTTCGAGGCGAATTCGGTGATGAAGATCATCACCGCCACGACGCCAAGCACCAGCACGATCAGGTGCAGGCTCGAGGCCCCAGCCAGTCCTCCGCCAAGAAAGGCCGCAAGGCCCGTTGCGGTCGCCGCGTCCGCCAGCGCCAGGCCGCCGCCGAACAGCAGGATGATGCCCCAGGGGACCTTCGCGGCATCCTGCCAGGTCAACAGCGCGCGGTCGAGGCCGCGCCCGGCCGGCAGCAGAAACAGGGCCAGACCGCCGATCATCGCGATGACCATGTCGGACAGTCCGGACAGGCCGGGCAGTTTGGCGAGCCATTGCTGACCGACCCAAAGGCACGCCACGGTGACGAAGACGAGGGCGACGCGGATCTCGGCGGCGCGCATGGGTCCGAGCCCGGCAAGTTGGCTGCGCACCTTGGCCTGCGCCGCTGTTCCGGCCGCGTGGTCCGTCGTCAGGCCGCGGGTCAGCATGAACCAGGAGGCGATCAGCAGTGTCGCCAGCACCGGCATGCCGACGGCCATCCAGTCGAGAAAGGCTACCTCAACGCCCTTCTGTTCAGCGAGCCAGGACGTCGCAATAAGGTTCGTGGGCGATCCGATCGGCGTGCCGACGCCGCCGATAGTCGCAGCATGGCAGACGCCCAGAATGAGCGCGAAGGCGAAACGGGGATCCTCCGCGCCGCGCCCGCCCGCGGCGCCTGTCGTTGCTGCTCCGGCGACCCCGAGGGCGAGCGGCGTCATCATCATCGAGGTTGCAGTATTGGAGATCCACATCGAGATGAAGGCGGTCGCGATCATGAAGCCCGCCACAATCAGCCGCGGGCGCGGACCGGCCGCGGCCACGACGCTGTAGGCGATGCGGGCGGACAAGCCCCAGCGCTCGATCGCGATCGCGATCAGGAAGCCGCCGAGAAACAGATAGAGGACCGGATCTGCGTACTGCGCCGCTGCGTCGGCCGGCTTGAAACCGGCGAACAAGGGCAGCGCCGCCAGCGGGATCAGGGCTGTGACCGGCAGCGGCAGGGCTTCGCTCACCCACCACACCGCCATCAGAAGGCCGATCGACGCGACCCGCCATGCCTCCGGGCTCAAGCCATCCGGCCGCGGCGCCAGCTGAAGTCCGATGGCGAGCGCCAGTCCCAGCACGAAGCCAATGCGCCGCACCGCCAGGTTTGGCGCGCCCTCATCGGGGTCGGATGCGTTTGTCGGCGCGGTTTCAGCCATGGTGCGGCGATCCTTCACTCCCCGGTGAGCCTCGGCGTGCGCTTCTCCTTGAAGGCGGCGACGGCTTCGGCCCTGTCCCGCGTCATATTGGACAGAATTTCATAGGCAAGCGCTGCGTCGTTGGTCGTGGCGGCAAGCGCCTTGAGCTGGGTGTTGATGACGGTCTTCGTCCACCGCACCGCCCATTTGGGATTGGCGAGGATCCTGCCCGCCATTTCGGCCACCTTGGCGTCCAGCGTCTCGCGTGACGCCACGTGATTGATGAGCCCGAGCGCGAGGGCTTCCTGGGCCGTGAGAAGATCGCCGGTCATCAGCAATTCCTTGGCCTTGGCGTAGCCCACGAGCTGGGGCCAGATCACCGCGCCGCCGTCGCCGGCGACAAGGCCTACCTTGACATGCGGATCGCCGATACGGGCGGTCTCATCGGCGATGATGACATCGCACAGCAGCGCCAGCGTCGCGCCGAGCCCGGCCGCCGCGCCGTTCAGGCGGCAAATGATTGGTTTTTCGAGGTCCAGGAGCGTTGTGATGATCCGCTTCGCGTCAGCGGCGATGTCGCGAAAGCTCCAGGGATCGGCGATCTGGGCGTCGAACCAGGCCATGTCTCCGCCGGCGCAGAACGCCCGGCCATCGCCAGTCAGCACGATCAGATCGCTGTCGGGGTCGCGCTGCAGGTCGACGAAGACGTCTGCAAGCTCCTCGTGCATCCGCGCGTCCACCCCGTTGACCGGATTTGGTCCGCGGATCGACGCGGTCAGGACGCGCCCGCTGCGCGTGAAAATGAAACGCTGGTACCTGTCGAGGTTCACACCGGTCATCGCGTGTTACTCCGCCAGATGAATGATGCGCCGGCCGAAGTTTTCCCCCCGGAACAGGCCGCAGAAGGCTTCCGGCGCGGACTCCAGACCATAAAATCGCTCTTCGACATACGCCAGGCGCCCGCCTGCGATCAGTTCGGCCAGCTCGCTCTGCGCTGCGGGGAACGCTTTGAGATCGTCGAACACGACAAGCCCTTCCATCCTGAGACGGTGGGTTATGAAGGGCGCGGTGTTGCGCAGACCCACCCGATCCTGCGGGGCGACATTGTAGTCCGCCACCTGGCCCGACACCACGATCCGTCCGCCCCGGCGCATCAGCGGCAGCACGAGATCGATCATTGCGTTGCCGACATTGTCGAACAGCACGTCCACGCCCTCCGGCATGGCCGCGCGCAGCGCCGCGCTGAGGTCGCCTTCGGCGCGCCGGTCGATCACCGCGTCGAAACCAGCCGTTTCCCGCAGCCACGCGCATTTGCGCGCGCCACCGGCCACGCCCACCACCCGGGAGGCGCCCCAGATCCTGGCGAGCTGTCCTGCAGTTGCGCCAACCGGCCCCGCCGCTGAGGTGACGAGGATGCGCGCGCCTGCCTGCATCTGCGCCACGCGCTTCAATCCGAAGTACGCCGTCATGCCGGGCACGCCGAGCACGCCGATCCAGGCCGACAGCGGCGGTGAGGGCCCGGCGTCAGCGGCGGGAAGGCGAGCCAGATAGCCTCGCCCGTCGCTGATGAAATGGTCACACCAGCCGGCCCCTGCGGTGACGAGATCGCCCGGCGTGAAGCCGGGATGCAGGCTGTCGACCACCCGGGCGACGCAGAAGCCGTCGACAGTGTCGCCGATCTTCAGGCCGGCTGCATAACTCGCCCCTCCCGAGAGCCGCGAGCGGGTTCCCGGATCGACCGAGACGGCGAGTGTGCGCGCGAGAAACTGGCCTGCAGCCAGAGCGGGCGTGTCGGTCGTTTCAAGCCCGAAGTCGTCCGGCTTGGGGGCGCCTTGGACATGACGGGCAAGAACGATGCGGCGGATTTTGGCGTGCATGTGGAGGGTGGACCTGAGGCTGGCGCGCCCTGGCGACGGATTGGCGCCGGGCCGCGGGAAGAGGAGGCAGGAAAGGGAGGCGGCAAGCCTGGGCGGGACGTTTTGGCCGGACTTGTTGGCGGGAAGTTCTTGGCGACGGGATTGGCGACGGGATTGGCGACGGGATTGGCGAAGGCATTGCCCCTGGATGGCGAACGGCCCGGATCCAGGCTGATGCGCGGGCGACGCCAAGTATGGGCCGCCCGGGCGGGTTGTATCAAGTCCCATTGAATGGCATGCAGGAGGTCAGCGGTTCGATCCCGCTAGGCTCCACCATTTTTCAAGCACTTTCGCAGGTGCATTCTTACACAAGACGAGGCGCGATACCACCGCGATACCACGCGGCGCCGCTCGCTCGTGGGTCTCCGTGCGTGACTCGGACGATCGTCTCACTTCGTCGCAGTTGATCTCAACCTCCGACGCGCAGTGGAGACGACATCAGTCACGCTCAAAACCCGCCGTAATCTCGGAGTGGCTCTTCCTCGCTGCATGGCTGTCGGTCGTAACGATTTGTCGGCAGGGCAGAGATTGGCCCATCTGTGGACGCCCCCGTCAGCGCAAGAGAAATCTTCATGAAAATGTCTGTGCGCGTAGTCGGGGTGCAGCCATCTGTCCGGCCTCTGTTGCGGCAGTCAGGTAGCCGCGGGCCCGTATGGGAGTTCGAAGGTCGGGTCCAGATCAAAATAGCGTGCTGGTTGCACGTAGGGCCAAACTGGTTTTCCCGGCCCCGTCTCATCGACTGTTGCGCCATACCTTATCCTTCGATCACCCTACGCCTTCAACGACCGCGCAGAGCGCGCTCGGGCTTTACGCCACGGCGCGCACCGGAGCTCGATACTCCTCGCCATTGACCATATGCGCCCAAACGATCCGAGCCATCTTGTTGGCGAGCGCCACGGTCACCAGCATGCGCGGCTTTCGCGCAAGCATGGACCCCCACCATGTGGTAGGAGCCAGGCCTCGTCGCGCCGCGTGATGGATCGCCGCGGCGGCGCCCGTGATGAGGAGCCGGCGAATAGTTCGTTCACCCATCTTCGACGTCGCGCCAAGTTTCTGTTTGCCGCCAGTCGTTTCTGTAACGGGGTAAGGCCGACCCCTGCTGCAAAATCTCGGCCTTTCCGAAAGGCGGTCGCCGGCGGCGCCAGCGCCGCTATTGCGGTCGCAGTGATCGGGCCAACGCCGGGGATGGTCATGAGGCGACGAGCGACATCGTCCTCGCGCGTGCGGCGGGCAATGTCCTTGTCGAGCTGGGAAATCTTATCATCCGGTTCTGTCGCTGTCCGGGTCAGGAGCCACAGGATTGATCGAACCGCTTCAGGGAGGCGAGAAGACGAGTCCTCGAGTTGCCCGACAAGCTTCTTGCAGTGGCCGGCACCCTGCGGAACCACGAGTCCACACTCGGCAAGATGGCCCCGCACGGCATTGGTGATCTGAGTGCGTTGTCGCACCAGGATATCGCGTGTGCGGAACACGAGGCCTCTTGCCTGCATCGCTTCGCTCTTGGGCGACACAAACCGCATGGTCGGGCGTGTCGCGGCCTCACAAATCGCCTCCGCGTCCGCGGCGTCGTTCTTTTGGCGCTTGACGAACGGCTTGACGTACTTGGGAGCGATAAGTCGGACTTCATGGCCAAACTTCCCGATCTCGCGCGCCCAATGATGGGCGCCGCCACAGGCTTCCATCGCGACGACGCAGGGCGGCACGGACGCAAAAAATTCATGCAACTTCAGGCGGGTGATCTTCTTCCGGAATACAACCTCACCGGATTCATCCGCTCCATGAGCCTGAGAAACAGACTTGGCGATATCCAGGCCGATCATGCCAACTTTCTCCACGAACGCCTCCCTCAATTTGTGTGGTAACACCTCCACTTTGGCACATTGATGCCGTTGGGGGGCGTCCACCCCATCAATAAAGACGTTCGCGGTTGCCACCTTGGCCGCCAATCACACCTTGTATCCTGCACTGCCAAGATCAACGCTGAGCCAGGCGTCGCCCTTCCAGCCTGACGCGCATGGTGGCGTGCATGAGTTGATAAACCCGCGCCCCGTAGCGGCGACGAAGGTCGTCAAAGTCGAGTGCCCAAGCATCGGTATCGGGATCAAACGCCAGTTCTGATCGAACATAGGCGCCGCTCTGCCAACGCTCTCGGATCAGATTAATCAAGTCATAGTCGCTTTGATTGACGGCAGGCACGCTCGTGCGCTCGTTGAACTCAACATAGTACTCCGGAGACGCCTTCCAGAAAATCGCGAGCGCTGTTGCTTGATCGCAATCTGGATGCAGCACGATTGTCCGCCAAACGATCTCTCGCCGCGACAGTTGGCGGCTCGGTGCTCACCATGCGCGCAGGGGCGGCTTTCGGCGATTTACGGCCCGCTTACGGGATCCTTGCCGTCGTCTGCGAACCGCTCAGAACCTGCCGTTAGCCCCGTGGTCGACGCCGCCGGCAGGCGCCGTCGACTTGTGAATCGGACGCCCGGCGGCCCGACACTTTTTAGTCAGCCATCGCGCGCAGCGCGGGCCAAGGGCCGCGCAAGCGGCGCGTCAGCGCCCGCCCTTGGCGCGCGTGAGCACGGTGGCATTCCGCAGCATTCCAAACGCTTCGCGCCGCTCTGAAGCGCGCACTGCTACGTTTCGCGCAGGACGCCCAAACGGGATACAAGTTGAGACGTCTCATCCGCGGCCTGCGGTTTTTGCAAGTCATTGCGCGCGCGTCTGTTCTCACGGGCCGCCCCTTGGAAGTGGGGTGGATTGTGGCAAAGCCCAACGCAATCGACGCTCACGCGTTTTCGATGAGCATCGTTGGCGTGTTGCGATCTCGCGGAATTCTCATCGCCACTGTGAGTAACTCGAATGGAGTTCGACATGGGCAATGGAGCCGCCAGACTGGATCGGCTGCTGCCACGCAAGGAAGCCGCGCAATTCCTCACTGACCTTCGGATGTCGATTGCGCCGCAGACATTGGCGCGGCTCTACAGTGAGGGACGAGGTCCTGTCTGCATGCATCTCGGCCGCCGCGCGGTTTACAAGCCCGCCGATCTCATCCGGTACTATCGCCAACAAGCGAGCGCTCCAAACCAGTCTTCTCGCGAGCCGAGACGTCCAGCGGCCAATGACGATCTTCCGGATGCAGCCAACGATCATGGCGATGAAGATTGAGGATCGTCATCGTGGTCGACTGAATCACATGGCGGAGGCCCCGCCCATAATCGTCGGCAGAAATTCGAAAACCTCGGAACGCGCGCCTCGGTGACGATCAAGCCCCAATCACGTTTGATGATGGGCGACTGAGGCCGAGTGCGGGGCTCGGTGACGCCAGCTGCGTGATGCAGTTCATGCACGCGCAGCTGCAAGTCGAGCGAAGCGCTTAAGGCGCCGTCAGGGCATAGCACCAGCAGGTAAGGCATGTTGCCGCGGTGAAAGCCGTTGAATTCGATCCGGCGAGCCAAGAGGACGAGGTGCAAGCTACAGCTGGATCGTTGCTGGGCCATCACGTGACCATGGATGCGCCAGTCTGCCATAGCGGCTAGCCGCGAGGCTGAAGGGCGCGCAGATCAGAAATAGCGCTCAGAAGCACGCGCCAGCGGCGACACAACAGAAAGGTGACGCGATGGATGGTCTTGTACTTGTAGATCGGAGCGGCCCGGTCGCACGCATCACGTTACCGTCCGGACGCATTCAACGCACTTAACGGGGAGCTGCGCGGAGCTATTCTCAAAGCTGTGCTTCAGGTCGAGGCAGACCCCGCCGTGCGGGCCGTTATCCTCTCCGGCGCAGGCAAGGGTTTCTGCAGCGGCGCAGACCTTGATGACTTGCCGACCGAGCCAATCCAAATCCTTATCGAGTAGGAGTGCCGCGCGATTTTTTCGGGCATTGCAGGCTCGAACAAGATCTGGATCGCACAGATACACGGCGCGGCCGCTGGTATTGGAGCCGCGCTCGCGCTGCACTGTGATTATGTTGTCATGGCCGAAGACGCCACGATCTATCTGGCCTTCGGTACGGTTGGTTTGGTTCCGGACGGCGGCCTGTGTTGGATTATGCACCGTGCGTTCGGATATCGCCAAGCGCTGCAAGCGATCATCGAACGCCGTAAAATTGGCCCCGCGGAGTCTGTGCGTCGTGGCCTTGCCAATGCCATGTTTCCAGAGGCGAGCTTGACCGCTGAAACGCATGCGTTGGCCGAAGTAATCTCCGCCAGCGCGCCACTCGCAGTCGCTGCAGCCAAGCGCCTCTTGCGCCGCATGGACTCGATTTCCTTGAGCGAAGCAGTTTTCGCGGAGGCGGTGGAGCAGACGGCTCTTGTTCGTTCAGCCGATGGTGCCGAGGGTGTGGCCGCGTTCAGGGAGCGTCGTCGACCTGTGTTCAGGGGCGCTTAGAGTGGTTGCGCAGCCCGGGCGGTGAGGTCGCTGACCCAGACTTGCGCTGCTTCGGCGTCGAAACCCTGGCGCTAGCGGCGCCGCTCCTGCCTTCGACGCCCCGTGACGGGGGCGATCTTCATGCGCACGACCCCTCAACGCATCGACGTGTCTGGGATTACCTTGGCGATCTGGACGGCGTGCTTGATCTCGCACCTGCAGTCCTCCGATGCGGCGCTCAACTGGTCATATTCGCACGTTGAATATTCCTGAGAAGTATAATGCGAATTATGCCCATTGGGAATATATCTTACTATTCCCGCTGGGCATCTTGACCGAAATTCTCCTTGGGAATAAATTGAAAAATTCCTGATAGGAATGCGCCATGCAGGCCAAGAATGTACGAGAATTGGGGGCGGTCCTTCGCGAAGCCCGTGTTGCCCAAGGGAAGACCCAGCGTGAGCTCGCTGACGACATCAACGTCACCCAATCGGCCATCTCGAAAGTGGAGAAGGGCTATTCAGGCGCCAGCATCGGTCTGATTTTTCAAATGCTGCGCGCGCTTGATCTGCCGCTGACGCTTGGGAAAGAGACGCCGCCGGGCCCGCCGCCTAAGAGTGATGACGACTTTGTCGACCTCGACGCGATCGCCAACACAGGTTTGAGGCGGAAATGAAGACCCTTAAAGTGCTGCTCACCGACAAGGAGATCGGCGAGGTCACACAGCGCGCCAATGGCGGTTATCGCTTCGAATATTTGCCCGAATGGCAGCGCAACCCGCGTCACATCCCGATCTCGCGCTCGATGCCGTTGCAGCAGCAACGCCACGGCGTTCGTCCAATCACAAATTTTATGTGGGGGCTGTTGCCGGACAATCAGCGGATCCTCGATGCGTGGGCGAAGCGCTTTCAGGTGTCGGCGCGCAATCCGTTCGCGCTGCTGGCGGCCGTCGGCGAGGATTGTCCTGGCGCCGTGCAATTGGTCGCGCCCGGCGTTGAACTCGCCGGGCGCGAGAACGTAAAGCGACTCACGCGCAAGGCGCTTGAGGCGCGCATGCTGGCGCTGAAGAACGATCCCGGCGCGGGGCGCCTCGCAGAAGACACCGGCCAGTTCAGCCTCGCAGGTGCGCAGGCGAAAACAGCGCTCTACAAAACCAAGAACAGCTGGGGTGTGCCACAGGGTAGGACACCGACCACGCATATCTTCAAGCCGGAGACAGGCCGCATTCGCCACATCGCGTCCAATGAGCATTTTTGTCTTGAGCTTGCGCGCCGTCTCGATTTGCCCGCGGCCATCTCTGTGGTGGAGGTGTTCGCCGACGTGCCGGTGATCATCGTCGAGCGCTATGATCGCATACGGCGTCCTCAAGGCGTGTTTCGCGTGCACCAGGAGGACATGTGCCAAGCGCTCGGCGTGAATCCGCTACGCAAATACCAATCCGAGGGCGGGCCGACGATCAAGCACACCATGGCGTTGTTGCTCGATTCAGCCAATCCAAACGTCGATCGCGACCGCTTCATGCGCGCCCAGGCGCTCAATTACGTTATCGCCGGAACTGATGCGCACGCGCGCAACTATTCGATTGTGTATGCGCCAGGCGGCGCGTTTCGCTTGGCGCCGCTCTACGACGTCGTCAGTGACTTGCCTTACGCGGCGGATCGGCGCGAGTCGTCCTTGGCGATGGGGATCGACGGCCACCGTGTCCTCAAAGACATCATTCCCCGCCATTGGGAAACGCTTGCCGCCGATGTTGGGTTCGACGCCGGTCAGGCGATCGGTCATGTTCGCGATATCGTCGCCCGTGCCCCAGACGAAGCGAGCGCGCTCGTTGCCGAATTTCGCGGCCAAGGATTGCGCAACGACACACTCGATCGACTAGTAAAGGAACTGGGCGCGCGCTGCAAAGGCCTCGAGCGCGTCTATGGCGCGTAGGTTAGGACCACGGGCTTCCACTTCACGATCACGCGTTGGCTTCCCGCGGGCCGCTTGATGATGCTTGCGCGAGATTCAGCCGCGATCGCGACGGCAAACGCGGAGCTCCAGCGTTATGCCTTCAGCCTTTTGAAGATGCTCAAGCACGGCGAAGAGGTTTGCGGCTTGTGGATTGCCGGAGGGGCCGAGCATGCGCATCAGGCTCTTGGCGTTGATACCAGTTGCGACAGCAAGCGCTTCAAAGCCGATGGTCGCGTTGATGTAGTTGCGCAGGACGGCTTTGCCGGCGCTCATGTCGCCCGAGAGGAGCGCCTCGATGGCCTCGATCAGCAGGGCGTGGCGAAAGCGCGGATTTTGCTGCGCCCTGGTCTGCACAGTGTCCTTGAAGGAGCGGGTGAGGGGCATCGGCTTTAGGGAACCTCTGAATAAGTCCGGGGATTCCCGAGCCGCGCAAAGCAGTCCATTGTTGATCCGTTTTGCACGGGATTGGACTGATGCGGCAAACGACTCTCGCGATCGCTGGTCTTGATCTTTACGCGAAGAAGACGCGCAAGGCCGCGTTTCTGGAGGAGATGGACAAGATCATGCCTTGGGCCCGCCTGTGTGGGTTGATCGAGCCATTCTATCCCAAGGCGGGCAAAGGGCGGCCTGCGATTGGTCTTGAGCGGATGCTGCGGATCTGTTTTCTCCAGCACTGGTTCAACCTTTCTGATCCGGCGGTGGAGGATGCGTTTTTTCCCGGTCTTTGACCGGAGCGCGCTCAAGGTTATGAAGCCGCGCTCGAAATCAATTTCCTCCCAGCGCAGGTCGCTGATCTCGCTCTTGCGCGCGCCGGTCAGGAGCAACACTCGAAAGGCGCTCGCTAGATTGGCGGGCAGTTCCCCTTCATCTTGAAGCTTGGTTAGCGCACACAGCAGCGACTTGATCTCGTCCGACCCAGGGTAGCGTTCCTTGGGGTCCGAAGCGAACCGTGCGACGCCTTTGCATGGGTTTTCCGGCACGAGCTTCCGCTTGATAGCCCAATTGTACATGGCCTGAGGGCAAACCAGCGTAACGGCGGCGGCGCGCGTTCCGCCTCGAGCGCGGGCGACGCCGCGTTTTTTGGTTTTTAAAGTTGTGGCGGTCTTGCCCTGCGCCACCGCTGTTTGCAGGTCTGCGACATCCGCCGGCGTTACCGCGTGAGCCTTCTTGGCGCCGAGCAGCGGAATGACGTGGCGGTTCAAGTGCAGGGTGTCGTTGTCCCAACTCCGATTTCGCTTGTTGGGTTTGTCCTTCGGCCCATCCTTGAGATAGATCGCCACCAACCCGGCGACCGTATGAGAATGGCGAAGCTGCTTCTTGCGGGTCTGGGGGTCTGCGCCTGTTTGCGCCTCGTAGAGCAGGGCGCTTGCCCGATCCCGGGCCTGCTCGACGGTCCAGGGCGAGCCGAACTTGCCGATCGTGTAGACTTTTTGCTGGCCGTCGACCCGATACTTGAGTGGGAATGTCTTTTGTCCGCTCGGGTAGACGCGCAGAAAAAACCCCTTCACTTCCGTGTCCCAGATCCAGGTCTCTTTTTCAGGATTTCCGAGTGCGCTCGCCATCTTCTGTCCAAGCCTCGCACTGTGCTTGGCAGGGCCATGAGTGCTGACCGTTTCCGCAGGCAGATGGTCAAAGTGTTCTTTGCACGCTCTGCCTTGCGCGGCGCGAGATACCTCGTGCGGCGTGGTTGGGGTGTTGTCGACGATGATGCGAACTGACATTTGGGTCCCGCAGACAGAAGGTCCCTGCGCCCAATTCCCGATACCACCGCGATACCAACGAGCAGGCATTCGACGGAATTCGACGGAGTTTGACGCGAAAACCGAGGCTCAATCCAACCACTCCACGCAGCCAAAAAGTGAGTGTTTTTATTGCCTTGGAATGAATTGGCCGATTGCGGAAGAACCTGGAAAATTGGCAGAATCTGATGGCATACAGATCCTCAAAGACCGCGACTGCGCCGTTGAGCTCGACCCTGGGCTCACGGATGAAGACGACGCCTCTTGCCCAATAGGTCTTGAAGTCCCGCATTATATCGTCCGTCTGCAGGAGCAAAAACACCCGACCGCCTGTTTGATCGCCGATGCGCGCGCTCTGGCGCTCGTCACGCGCCCGCGCCAGGAGGATGCGCGTTTCGCGCGCGCCCGGCGGAGATACGACCACCCGGCGCTGTCCCGGTTCAGGCAGGCTGGCGTCTTCGACCAGCGTCACTCCGATTTTTTCAGGATAGAAGGCGATCGCCTCATCGTCATCGCGAACCACGGGAGCGACGAGACACAGGTGCTGGGGCAAGGCGGGCGCCGGAGTGACGCGCGCAGACGCGCATGACGCCTATCTCTCGGCCTCAGGGGCGGCATCGCCGCGCCGGCTGGCCATGACTGCGACGAGCATGTCGGCTGCCTGCGCGACGTCGCGATAGCTGAGGGTGAGCGGCGAAAAGCCATATCGCAGCAGGTCCGGGGTGCGAAAATCGCCAATCACGCCTGCTTTTATGCTGTCCGCCATGATCGCCTGCGCCTGCGGGTGGCGAAGCGCGATATGGCCGCCGCGCAGGGCGCCTGCGGGTGGGCAGGCCGGCGTCAGTTCCGGGGCGCCGGCGCACACCCTGGCAAGAAAGAGATCGCCGAGCGCTCGGGCCTTGTGCGCCGCTGCCGCCATGTCGACGCCGGCATAGAGATCGACGCCTGCTTCGAGCGCTTCACAGGCCAAAATCGGCGGGGTGCCCGCCAGGAACCGCTGCATGCCGGGCGCTGGTGCGTAGTGATCCGTGAACGCGAAGGGCTGGGCGTGTCCCATCCAGCCGGAGAGCGGATTGGCGATTGTCTCCTGATGCCGGCGCGCCACATAGACAAATGCCGGGGCGCCGGGGCCGCCATTGAGGTATTTGTAGCCGCACCCCACCGCGAAGTCGGCTTTGCAGGCGGTCAGATCGACGCTCACTGCCCCGGTTGAGTGGCTCAGGTCCCAAAGCACGAGGGCGCCGACGGCATGCGCCGCCGCCGTAACGGCGTGCATGTCGAAGAGTTCTGCGGTTTGATAATGCGCATGGGTCAGCAGCAGCAGCGCGACATCTGGCGTCAGGCGGCTGAGAAGGTCTGCGCGCGCCGCCGTCTCAAGCCGCCGCGTCCCTGCGTGCGCCGCCAGCGCGCCCTGTGTGACGTACAGATCGGTCGGGAAGTTGCCCGCTTCGCTCAGCACCAAGCTGCGGTCTGCGCGCATCGCGAGCGCGGCTGGAATGAGCTTGGCGAGGTTGATGCTGACGCTGTCGGCCACGATCACCTCATCGGCGTGCGCGCCTATGAGGGGCGCGATCTTGGCGCCGATGCGGCGTGGCGCCTCCATCCAGCCGGCGCCGGTCCAGCTTCCGATCAATCCCTCGCCCCACTCCCTCGTCGCCACGCGTGCGATCCGGCCGGGCGTGTCGAGCGGCAGCGGGCCCAGGGAGTTGCCATCGAGATAGATTCCAGCCTTCGGGCGCACGAACCGGGCGGGGTAGGCCGCAAACGGATCGTGTGCGTCGAGCGCGGCGATGTCAGGGGCATTCATGGCAGGTCCCGCAGCACCGCGCGCACGGGTGCGGCGTCGAGCATTGCGAACGGCAGGGGCAGGGCGATCAGCTCATAATCGCCTGGCGGGATCGCATCAAGGACGAGGCCCTCGAGGATCGCCATGGCGTGGCGGGCGATGGCTGCGTGGGCGTCCATTGTCTTGCTGGTCGCCGGATCGAGGGACGGTGCGTCGACGCCAAGGAGCCGCACGCCGGCAGCTGCGGCTGCGTCGACGGCGTCGGGCGCGACGGCGGTGAAACCAGCATCCCACGCCGCATGCGGAAAGGCCTCGTAGGTCCGCAACAGCAGCCGCGCAGGCGCATCCCTCAGGTGGCCAAAGATGTGATGCGCCTCCACCAGCGGCCCGGCGCGGCGCATGTCGATCACCCTGCAGGGACCGACATAGACCTGGAGATCCGCCCCGCCGACCGGTGCGCCGTCAGCTGAATAGTGCAGAGGCGCGTCGGCATGCGTGCCGGCGTGGGTCGAGAACGACACTGCCGAAACGTTGACGGCCCCGCCCGTGGCCATGGACCATGTGCGCTGCTGTGAGAATGGCGTATCGCCGGGCCACATCGGCGTTGATGGGGTGAGCGGCTGGGAGATGTCATAAATGCGCCGGTGAGCGGCGCGCTGCTCGGCCCGCGGCGTCACCTCAGGACTTCCCTGTCGCTGTTTCCGATCGGCCTTCCAGGAGGAAATCGATCAGCAGCAGCGCGGCGCCGACATTGATCGCCGCGTCGGCGACGTTGAACACCCAGGGAAATCCGAGCCCGGAGAAGTCGAAAAAGTCGGCGACGGCGCCGTACAAGATGCGGTCGATGAGGTTGCCCGCCGCGCCGCCGACGATGGCGCCGAGCGCGCAGATGCGCAGCATGCGCTGGGTGCGGGTCAGCCAGAGCGAGAAGCCTGCGGCGATCGCACCGGTGACCGCCACCAGGATCCAGCGCCCGAGCGGGCTGTCGGCGCGAAACAATCCGAAGCTGACGCCGTGGTTCCATACCATCGTCAGATCAAACACGGCGCTGAGCTCGATGCGTCCGCATCCGACATGGGCCTGCAGGCAGCCGGGCGGCGAGAAGGCGAGTGTGTCAAGGACCCAGAACTTCGCGGCCTGGTCTGCGGCGAAGACGAGGCCCGCCAGCGCGAATCCGGTAACGAGGCGTGGCAGCTTAGCGCCCATGAGCTTTGTCCCATGCTTCGACGACCGCCGCATCCCGCAGGCTGAGGTCAGGATAGACCGGGTGGCTTCCCACTTCCGGCAGGATGCGCCAGGAGCGGGCGCATTTGCGGCCCTGCGCGCGGGCGGGCAAAACGCCCACGCCCGGCGTTTCAGCCAGGGTGAAGGCAGTGTCGGGGACCGGACCTCCGACCAGCGTGATGTCGGAGGTGATCGCTAGCTCGGCGAGGTCCGCCTCAGCGCACAGGCGGTAGAGTTGCGCATCGGCGATGTAGACGACCGGGGCGGCCTCCAGGCTCGCGCCGATGCGCTTCTCGCGGCGCTCGACCTCCAGGGCTCCGGTGATGACGCTGCGCACGCGCCGCAGCGCCGCCATTTTTTCAGCCGCCTCAGGATCGCGCCAGGCTGGCGGTGTTTGTGGAAACTGGCGCAGGTGCACGCTCGTCGCGCCGGCGAAGCGGGTGCGCCAGGCTTCCTCTGAGGTGAACGGCAGGATCGGCGCAAGCCACGCCGTCAGGCGTTCAAAGATGGCGTTCAGCACGGTCCGGCATGCGCGCCGGCGCGCGCTGTGCGGCGCGTCGCAGTAAAGCGCATCCTTGCGCACATCGACATAGAAGGCTGAGAGATCGACGTTGCAGAACTCCACGATGGCGGAGAGCGCGTGACGGAATTCAAATACGTCATAGGCGGCGCGCACGGCTTCATCCAATTCGCACAGCCGGTGCAGCATCGCGCGTTCCAGAAGCGGCCAGCGCGCGCGCGCGGCGGGCGCAAGATCTGCAGCCGGGTCATCCTCGTAGCCCTTGAGGCTGCCCAGAAGGTAGCGCAGCGTGTTGCGCAGTTTGCGGTACATTTCAGATGATTGATCAAAGATCGTTTTTCCGACACGCAGTTCATCCCGGAAATCGGCCGCTGCGATCAGCAGGCGAAAGATCTCTATGCCGTACTGCTTCTGCACATCCTGCGGCTCGACCCCGTTGCCGAGGGACTTTGACATCTTGCGTCCGTGTTCATCGACGGTGAAGCCGTAGGTTATGACGGCGTCGTACGGCGCGTTTGCCCGTGTGGCGCAGCTTTCAAGAAGCGACGACTGGAACCAGCCGCGGTGTTGATCCGACCCCTCAAGGTATACGCTGGCCGGGCGCGGCAGGCTTGCGCGCGTCTCCAGCACGAAGGCGTGGGTGCAGCCGGAATCGAACCATACGTCCAGGATGTCTTCGACCTTCTCGTAGTCGTCCGCGCTGTGAGCGGAGCCCAGGAAGTCCTGTGCAGGCGTTGACCACCAGACGTCCGCGCCACCCGCCTCCATCGCCTTTATGATGCGGGCGTTCACCGCGTCATCCTGCAGGATGGCGCCAGTCTGTTTGTGAACGAACAATGTCAGGGGCACGCCCCAATTGCGCTGTCGGCTGACGAGCCAGTCCGGGCGTTCGGCCACCATGGCGCGGATGCGGTTCTGGCCGGCAGGATCCTGGACCCGCCGCTGCCCCCAGTCGACCCGTTCGATTTCATCAAGGGCGACCTCGCGCAGGGTTTTTCCATTATGAAATGGCTTGTCGAGCGCGATGAACCATTGCGGCGTGTTGCGGAAAATCAGCGGCGCATGCGAGCGCCAGGAATGGGGGTATTGGTGCTTGAGCTGGCCGCGCGCGAGCAGCATGTCCTGGCTGATCAGCGCGTCCATGACCGCCTTGTTCGCGCGGCCGTCCTTACCGGCGTTCTTGCCGTCGAGCTGCAGGATCTCAAGCCCCTCAAAGCCCGGGGCTTCCTTTGTGTAGCGGCCGTCAGCGTCGACGGTGAAGGGTATGCCTGTCTGGCCGAAATGTTTCACCCAGATCGCAAAGTCGTCTGCGCCATGCCCAGGGGCGGTGTGCACGAAGCCCGTTCCGGCGTCGTCCGTGACGTGGTCGCCGGCGAGCAGCGGCACGGCGAAGTCATAGGCGTCGGGGGCCGGGGCGGCGTCCGGGGACCACTGACGCAGCGGGTGGAGGCAGGACAGTCCCTCAGGGTCGAAATCGCTGAGGCGTTTCCAGCGCGCCGCCCTGGCGGCGCGCAGCGTGTCTTCGGCAAGTCGGTCAGCGAGCGCGAGGCGCTCGCCCACGCGCACCCAGGGCGCGAACGCCAGGCCTGTTTCGATCGCTTCGACTTCATAGACGCCATAAGCGATGTCGGGATTGTAGCTGATGGCGCGGTTGCCGGGGATCGTCCATGGCGTGGTGGTCCAGATAACCACGCTCACAGTGCGCAGATCGACCCCGTGGGCCTGTGCGTCGCCATAGCGCCGGATGGGAAACCTGACCCAGATCGTCGGGCTTGTCTTTTCTGCGTATTCAACCTCCGCCTCTGCGAGGGAGGTGCGCTCGACCGGGCTCCACATGATCGGTTTCGAACCCCGGTAGACCAGGCCCTGGCGCACGACCCGCAGGAACTCGGCCGCGATTGCGGCTTCCGCCCTGAAGCTCATGGTCGAATAGTGGTTCGCCCAGTCGCCCTCTATGCCGAGGCTGCGGAATTCGCGCATCTGCAATGGGATCCATTTGTCGGCATACGCACGGCAGGCCTTGCGGAACTCGACCGGATCGACGTCTTCCTTCTTGCGTCCCCTGGCGCGGAAGTCCTCCTCGACTTTCCACTCGATGGGCAGGCCATGGCAGTCCCAGCCCGGCACATAGTCTGCGTCGAAGCCGGTCATCTGGCGCGAGCGCACGACGAAGTCCTTAAGGATCTTGTTCATCGCATGGCCGAGGTGGATCGGCCCGTTGGCGTAGGGCGGGCCGTCATGGAGGACGAATTTCGGCCGGCCCCGGGCGTCGGCGCGAAGCTGCTCGTAGAGCCGCTCCTCATCCCAGCGCGCGATCCATTTCGGCTCATTGGCCGGCAGGCCGGCCTTCATCGCAAACGGCGTCTCGGGCAAAAACAATGTGTCGCGGTAATCGCGCGACGGGGTGGCGTCGTCGGCCATGGCGTCTCTCATGCGTGTCGGCGGGGAACCTAGCGGCGCTGCGCGCGCGTGCAAGCATTAGTCGCCGCTGGCGCAATGCGGCGGCTGGCGTCCGCGCGCTACCGGCCTGCGAGCAGGGCGCGGGCTGCGGCTGCATCCAGGGCGATCTGCGCTTTCAGCGCGTCCAGTCCGTCGAACCTGCGCTCCGGGCGCAGGAACGCAAGCAGCCGCACCCGCAGCGTCCTTCCGTAGATGTCGGCGTCAAAATCGAACAGGTTGACCTCAAGCAGGGGCTCGCGCCCGCCCACAGTGGGGGTGCGCCCGAAGTTGGCGACGCCTGGCCGCCACATCCCGTCGCCAATGTCGGTCGTCACGGCGTAGACGCCATGGGCAGGGTGAATAAGGTCACCGAGGCGCAGGTTGGCGGTGGGAAAGCCGATGGTGCGTCCGCGCTGATCGCCCTGGCGCACCACGCCTTCCGCTTCCCAGGGACGGGTCAGGATTTCAGCAGCGCCGGCGACATCGCCCGCCTGCAGAAGCTCGCGCACCCGCGAGGAGGAGGCTTTGGCGCCGCGTTCGTCGGCGACCGCTTCGCAGATCGACACGCTGAATCCCAGCATGGCGCCATGCCGCACCAGGGATTTGCTGTCGCCCATACGGTCATGACCGAAGCGGAAGTCGAAGCCTGTGCTGACATGGCGCGCCTGCAGTCCGGCGGCGATGACGTCGGCGCAGAACTCCTTGTCGCTCATTGCGGCGAGGCGCACGTCGAACGGCAGCTCGAACATCAGGTCGACGCCAAGGTCAGCGAGCGCGCGCTGGCGTCCCTGCCGGGTCTGCAGTCTGAACGGCGGGGCGTCCGCGTGGAAAAAACGTCTCGGCAGGGGCTCGAAGGTGGCCACGCCGAGGGGCGCGCGCTGGCGCTGCGCGGCCATGCGCGCGGCTGCGATGACGCTCTGATGCCCGGCGTGAACCCCGTCGAAATTGCCGATGGCCAGGCTTGCGCCCAGCGCTGCGGGCGGCAGGTCTGTCCAGGTGTTGAAGACCTTCATGCCGGCTTGCGAGGCGCCATGACCACGGCCTCGCCGTCGATCACTGTCTTGCCGCTGACTTCGGCCACGCAGGCGAGCGTCACCCGCGCCCTCGCCTCGTCGACGGCTGTGACGCGCACGCGGGCGCTCACCGTGTCGCCGATCCGCACCGGTCGCCTGAAGGCCAGCGACTGCGACAGATAGATGGCGCCGGGACCCGGCAGGCGCATGCCAAGCAGGGCTGAGAAATGCGATGCGCTCAGCATGCCGTGGGCGATCCTGCCCGCGAACGGGGTGGAACTGGCGAACTCCTCATCAAAGTGCACCGGATTGAAATCGCCGCTGGCGGCTGCGAAGGCCAGGATATCGGCCTCGGTGACGGTGCGCCGCTGAACCGCTTCATCGCCGACAGCGATGTCCTCGAAATAGCACCCGCCCTGCGGATTCTTCTGCGGGGTCTTCTGCGGGGTCAACTGCGGGGTCAACTGCGGGTTCATGGCGCCCTCCCGGTTGCGGCTGTCCGCCGCTTTACGGTTTCTTATCCCGCTTTGCGTAACGTGCAACCGAATGAACGCGGGCGCAGACCTGCGGTGCGGGTGATGGAGCGGGTTATGGCCGTTGACATGTCGATGAACATTCTGGTCGTGGATGATTACCAGACCATGATCCGGATTATCCGGAACCTCTTGAAACAACTCGGCTTTGAGAATGTCGACGAAGCCAAGGATGGCCAGGAGGCGCTCGGCTTGCTGCGCTCCGGCAAGTACAATCTGGTCATTTCGGACTGGAACATGGAGCCGATGACCGGCTTTGAGCTGCTCAAGCACGTCCGCGCCGACGACAAGCTCAAGCGCACCCCGTTCATCATGGTGACGGCCGAATCCAAAACCGAAAACGTCATCGCCGCCAAGCAGGCCGGCGTGAACAACTACATCGTGAAGCCGTTCAACGCCCAGACGCTGAAGGCCAAGCTCGTCTCGGTGATCGGCGACTTCTGATCGCAGAAAGCATTCAAGGGAGGGCGCCATGCCCAGTCCAGAAGTTGTGTTGAAAGTGCGTGACGCCCTGGCTTCTCTGCAACGGGCGGATCTCAAGGATCCGCGGCTTATAGAGGTGCTTAACCTGTCCGAGCAGTTGGTCGAAGCGATGAATTCGTTCTTCGGCTCGATGGACCGCAACGTCTACGGCGAATTGCGCTACATCGCCGCATACATCGCGCGCACACGGGGCGAAATCTCCGCCTTGCGCCCGAACGACCTCCGCGAAAGCCGCATTCCGCAGGCTGGCGCCGAGCTCGACGCGGTGGTGAAGAACACTGAAGACGCGACCCACACCATCATGTCGGCGGCTGAGGCGGTGATGTCAAAGGATCCGGGCGAGCCGGACTTCGCCGCTTTCGTGAATGACCGCATGCTTGAGATTTTCGAGGCGTGTTCGTTCCAGGACATCACCGGCCAGCGTGTGCGCAAGGTGGTTGATACGCTGCGCCACATTGAGGAGCGCGTCGCCCGCTTCGCCCATGTGATGGGCGCGCAGGACGCCCAGGTCGAGCCGACCGAGGACGAGCGCCGCAAGAAGGCGCTGCTGCTGAACGGACCGTCGCTCAATGGGCCAGAGGTCAAGCAGGACGCGATCGACGCTCTGTTCACCAAGTCAGGCCCGCAGTCCTCCGGGCAGGCCCCACCCAGCCAGGCCCCACCCAGCCAAGCCCCACCCAGCCAGGCCTCATCCAGCCAGGGCGATATCGACGCACTGTTTGCGTAACGCGTCAGCCCGGGGCCGGGCCGAAACGGCGGCCGGTTCCGGGGCCCGTCCCGCAGCCTGCAGTGGCGGCGCGGGCGGCGCGACGCGCATCGACGCGGTGCGGCTGCTGCGCGCCAGGGTCGGGCGCCGCGCTCCCCCGGCCGGTCAGAGCCCGTAGGCGGTCCTGAATTGCGGATCCTTGGCGGCGATCTGGCGGGCCAGGTCGACGATCACCTTGGCCTGTTTCCAGGTTGCATCATCCTGCATCTTGCCGTCGAGCATGGCGACGCCGGACCCGTCGGGCATGGCCTGCAGGATGCGCATGGCGAAGGCGACCTCGGCTGGGTCAGGTGAAAACACCCTTTTTGCGACGGCGATCTGATCCGGATGCAGGCTCCATGCCCCGGCGCAGCCGAGCAGGAAGGCGTTTTTGAACTGCTGCTCGCAGGCTTCGAGGTCCTTGATGTCGCCGAACGGTCCGTAGAACGCCTTCAGCCCGGCCGCCGCGCAGGCGTCGACCATCCTGGCCAGCGTATAGTGCCAGGGGTCCTGCTGCGCCGCGGCGCGCGGGCCGCCCTGCCCGGGGTCTTCCAGCACCCTGTACATTGGATGGCCGCCGCCGACCCGGGTGGTCTTCATCGCCCGGGAGGCGGCGAGATCGGCCGGTCCGAGCGACACGCCCTGCATTCGCGGGCTTGCGGCGGCGATCGCCTCCACGTTGTTCACGCCCTGCGCCGTCTCCAGGATGGCGTGGATCAGGATCGGTTTGCGCGCCGCCACCCTGGCTTCGAGCTGGGCCAGGAGCTGGTCGAGATAATGGATGTCCCAGGGGCCTTCGACCTTGGGCAGCATCATGACGTCCAGTCGCCCGCCCAGCGCCGTCACGATCTGTGTGATGTCATCGAGCGCCCATGGCGAGTTGAGGCAGTTGATGCGGGTCCACAGGCCTGTGCCGGTCCTGGCGAAATCCGTGGCCTGCGCCATTTCGATGAAGCCGGCGCGGGCGGCCTCCTTTGCGTCGGCCGGGATCGCATCTTCCAGGTTTCCGAGGATGACATCGACCTCGCCTGCCATATCCGGGACTTTGGCGCGCACCTTTTCGAGGTGCGGCGGTACGAAATGGATCATGCGCTCCACCCGCACCGGCAGGTCGTGGCAGGGTTGCGGTGCGCCGATGGCGAGCGGTTTGAAGAAAGCGCGAGGATGTTTCATGGGCGCGGCTTGTTGCAGGCCGGGCGCGCCAGGGCAAGTCGGCCTGGCGGCCAGCAGCCCGGTGAGGGGCTCCCAGCTTGAGGGGCTCCCAGCTGCGGCGGCTCCCAGCTGCGGCGGCTCCAGGATGACGCTCCAGCGACGGCGCCGGCCCTTTGCGCATTGCCTCGCTGTCGCCTAAAAGGCGGATGACACAGGCTTCGGCGCGTCGCCCCGCAGGGGTGCGTCGGATGGAAAGGGCGATCGGCATGAAGGTGATCGACATGAAGGCGACCGGCATGAACAAGATAGCGGCTCTCGGCCTGGTCGGCGCCGCCGCGCTGTCGGCGACCGGATGCACGGGCCTGCGTCAGGCGGTCGGTTCGGAGAAGGTCGCGCCGGACGAATTCCGTGTCGTGACCTCCGCGCCCCTGGTGGTGCCGCCGGAGTTCAACCTGCGCCCGCCGGCGCCCGGTGAGGCTCGCCCGCAGGAACTCGATCCCCGTCGGGCGGCCCAGGTGGCGATCTTCGGGGAATCGGTTGGTCAGTCGGCTTCCGACGGAGAACGTCTCCTGGTCGGGCGGGCTGGCGCGGTGCAGGCTGACCCGAATGTGCGCGACGTCATCGATGCTGAGGAAGGCGATATCGCGAAGAAGCCCACAGGCTTTGCCGATCGCGTTCTCGGCCAGCCCCCTGCAGACGCTGCGCGCGCCGCGACTGAGAAGGCGGCGGTCGACAATGTGACCGGGGGCAAGCCGGCGACGATCCAGCGTCCGTCGAAGACGCGCATGCGTTTGCCGGGCATGTAGGATCGTCCGTGAGGTTTACCGCCGAGGCGTGGTCGCGCATTGCCCCGATCCGCGCCGCGATCCACGACCATCCCTTCGTGCGCGAACTCGCAGCTGGCAGGTTGCCGCGCGAGGCATTCCGACATTATATGATCCAGGACGGGCTCTACCTTCAGGGATACGCCCGGGTGCTGGCGCTCGCCGGGGCCAAAGCGCCGGGGCCGGATGAAATCCTCGAATTCTCCCGGGCTGCTGAAGTCGCCATCATTGTCGAGCGCTCGCTGCATGCGGATTACTTCGCGCGCTTCGGCGTGGCGCCGGACGAGGCCGAGCGCGCTGAGCGCGCGCCGACCTGTCAGGCCTATGTGGATTTCATGCTCGGTCTTGCCGCCACGGACGGCTACGCGGTTCTGACCGCAGCGATACTTCCCTGCTTCTGGATTTACTGGGATGTCGGCGCGGCGATCAAATCTTCGTCAGCGCCGGACAATTTCTATCAGGCATGGATTGATACCTACGCCGCGCCAGAGTTCGCCGCCGCGACTGAACGCGTGAAGGAAATAACTGATTCTGCTCATGAAAATGCAGGCCCCGCAGAGCGCAGTCGCATGCAGGCGGCGTTTGTGCAGGCCAGCCGGTACGAATGGATGTTCTGGGACGCGGCGTATCGGCGCGAAGCCTGGCCAATCTGATCGCGGCCCGGGGCGCGGCTCGCCTTGACCGCGCCTGTGCGCGCCGTACCGTAGCGGCGCGGCGGCGCAGCGGCGCAGCGGCGCGCGCCAGCGGGGAGACGCTTTTATGGGCATTATGACGGCGATCCGGCGCGAAGCGGCGTTCTTCAAAGGCGCGTTCGGCGCGCTCGGCGCGATCAAGCACCTCGACGTCAACCTGGCGCAGACAGTCGCCGATGACGTCGAAGCGTCCGTCGACAGGTACGCGGATCGGGTGGCGTTCGTGTTTGAGGGCGCTGAGATCACCTATCGCGACTTTGACGCCCAGGCCAACCGCTTCGCCCACTGGGCGCTCGCGCAGGGTCTCAAGCCCGGGGACGCTGTTGCGCTCTTCATGCAGAACCGGCCCGACTATGTCGCCTGCTGGGTTGGGCTCGCCAAGGTCGGCCTGGTGTGCGCCCTGATCAATTCCAACCTGCAGGGCGCTGCGCTTGCCCATTGCGTCAGGATCGCCAACGCCAGGGCGGTGATCGTTGGCGCAGAACTCGCCGCGCAATGGGCGAGCGCCGCGCCACTGATCGCCGCGCTCCCGGCGTTTGGTCAGGGCGGGGCGACCCAGGGCCTGAACGGCGTCAACCTGCCGGCGAGCGGCCTTGAGGATATGGACGCTGCGCTTGCCGCGCAGAGCGATGTGCGCCCCGACCGCAGCCACCGCGCTGCGCTGAAGGGCGGTGATCTGTGCATGTTCATCTATACGTCCGGCACGACGGGCCTGCCCAAGGCGGCTCGCATGACCCACACGCGCGTACAGATGATGCTGAATGTCTTCGCTGGGGCGATGCATTCCGATGCGCACGACCGGGTGTATGTGGTCCTGCCACTCTACCATGCCACCGGCGGTCTTGCGGGGATCGGCGCGGCGCTCATGCGTGGCGGCGTGGTCATCCTGCGGCGGAAGTTTTCAGCAACGCACTTCTGGGATGACGTCGTCGACTGCCAGGCGACGATGTTTGTCTATATCGGAGAATTGTGCCGCTATTTGATCAATCAGCCGCCGCATCCGAAGGAGACGGCCCACAAGCTCCAGCTCGCCTTCGGCAACGGGCTTCGCCCGGAGGTGTGGGAGCGGTTTCAGCCGCGCTTCAAGATTCCCAAGATCTTCGAGTTCTACGGTTCGACCGAAGGCAATGTCGCGCTGATGAATTATGACGGAAAGCTTGGGGCGATCGGGCGAATTCCGCGCTATTTTGAAAAGCGGATGCCGGTCAAGATCCTGAAGTTCGATGTGGAGAGCGAGCAGCCGGTGCGCGGGGCCGACGGTTATTGCATCGAGGCGGATCTTGGCGAGCCAGGCGAGGCGATCGGTCCGATCACGAACGAGACCCGCCAGCGGTTCGAGGGTTATTCCGGGGACGAGCAGAATACCCAGAAGAAGGTGCTGAGGGATGTCTTTGAGCGGGGCGATATGTGGTTCCGCACTGGTGATCTGCTGAAGCGGGATGCGGAAGGCTACTTCTACTTTGTTGACCGAATTGGCGACACCTTCCGTTGGAAAGGCGAGAACGTGTCCACCAATGAGGTGGCCGAGGTGGTGTCCACGGCGCCGGGCGTGCTGGATGCAAATGTGTACGGCGTCACGGTTGCAAACCTTGACGGGCGCGCCGGCATGGTGGCGATGGTCGCCGGCCCTGAACTGGATCTGGCTGGGCTGCACGCGCACGTCGCCCGCAATCTGCCGGCCTATGCCCGCCCGATGTTCCTGCGCATGATGCCTGAGGTCGAGGTCACTGGAACCTTCAAGTACCGCAAGGTGGATCTGGTGAAACAGGGCTTCGATCCCGCGGTGATCCCCGAGCCCATCTACTTCGACCATCCGGTTCAGAACGCCTATGTGGCGCTGACCCCCGAGGTTTTCGCCGACATCATGGCCGGCAGGTTGAGGATGTGATCAGGCGGCTGACTGGCGCAGGGCGTCGAGGGCTTGCGCGTGGATCCGCGCATCGCCAGCCGCAATCACCTGTCCGCCGCTCCACGCCGGTCCCCCGCGCCAGTCGCTGACCACGCCGCCGGCGCCCTGCAGGACTGGGATCAGGGCTGCGATGTCGAACGCCTTCAGGCCAGACTCGACCACGATGTCCATATGGCCTGCGGCCACCATGGCGTAGGCGTAGCAGTCCAGCCCGTAGCGGGTGAGCCGCGCGGCGCTGCGGACGTCCTCGAAGCCGCTTCTTTCGCGCGGGTTGAACAGGTTCTGATCCGTCGTGGCGAGCGTGGCCTGGCTGAGCGACGCGCAGGAGCGTGCGCGCAGGCCCTGGGTGCGCCCTTTGAGGCGCGCCTCAGCGCCGCCTGGCCATCCGGCGTAGCGCTCGTCAAGATAGGGCTGATCAAGGATCCCGATCACGGGCTTGCCGTGATAGGCAAGCGCGATCAGCACGCCCCATGTCGGAATGCCGGAGATGAAGGCCCGGGTGCCGTCGATCGGATCGAGGATCCAGGTCCAGCCGTCCTGGGAGGCCCGGTCGCTGAATTCCTCGCCCAGCACGCCGTGCGCGGGATAGGCCTCTTCAATCAGCCTTCGCATCGCCGCTTCGCTCGCCTCATCGGCGGGCGTGACCGGGTCGAAACGTCCGCCCGGCGCAGCCTTGTCGTTCGCCTCGACAGATCGAAAGTAAGGCAGAATCGCTGCGCCGGCCGCATCGGCAAGCCGATGGGCGAAGCCAAGCAACTCTTCAATCGGCGCATCGTGCGGAGCCGCAGTCATGCGGCGTGGCTAGCACGGCTGCGCCCGGGCGGAGAAGAGGGCTTGCGCCGCCGCGCCTGCGGGGCGCCTGGCGATCAGGCGGCGTCCGCGTCGTCGTCCTGCAGCGCCTTGGCCAGATCAAGCAGACGTCGGCGGGGGCGTTCGCCAAGCCGATAGTAGGCCTTCAGCAGGTCCACCGTCTCTTTCTGGTGCAGCAGTTCGGGTGCAATTTCCGCATTCTCATTGGCTGGCGCGATCTCCGCGCGCCGCTCGGAGGCGGCCAACCCCTCATAGAAATAGGCGGGCGACACGTTGAGGGCCTCAGCCAGTTCGAACAGACGGCTGGCGGTGATCCGGTTGGCCCCGCACTCATATTTCTGGATCTGTTGGAAGCGGATGCCCACGCCCTGCGCCAGCTGCTGCTGGGTAAGGCCGAGAAGGCGGCGGCGGCGGCGCAGGCGCTTGCCGACATGCAGGTCTATTGAGTTGGCCATGGTCACGGCTCCCTAGCCGGGCGTCTCATCCCGGGGCGTTGCCAACGGTCCAAAGCAAAGCCGGCGCCACGCCGGCTGGCGGAGTGCTATCAATGCACGCCTGTTTGTGCGGCGCCGTTCGCCCCTTTCACAGGCGGGACCGGGCGGTTTGTCATCATGTTGCGATGCGAAAGTGTCGCAGCGAAACTCCAAGTGTCTGTAATTGTTCAATAAATAGAAATTCTACTGCAGCATATGAAAAATTCCCGCACGTTCGCCCTTGTGTTTTGTGCGCTGCAAAATAAATACAACGGTGTCGCGGCGTCGCACGCCGCCGCCCTTCTTGGGCGTTTCCTCCCTATGCCTTGCGGCCGCGTCTCCGGACGCGGCCGTTTCTTTTTCCAGGGGGTATGCTGATCTGCATCCTGCCCCGGGGTCGGGCTGCGGCTCCCCAATAACGACGCTCAGGACATGCGATGCTGGTCGTTCGCCCTGGCTGTCTGGAGCGGATGCCCGGGCAGACCCTGTGCGGCTGGACGACAGGCGTGGGCTGGGCCTGCTTCAGCCCTGGCGATCAGTCTGCCGCATCCATCTGGCTCTGCAGGAAATTCTGAAGTCCGACTGACTCGACGAGGCCCAGCTGCGTTTCAAGCCAGTCGATATGCTCCTCGGTATCTTCCAGGATGTCGCGCAGAAGCGCGCGCGACACATAGTCCTCCGCCTTCTCGCAGGCCGAGATCGCGGCCAGAAGGTCGCTGCGTGACTTTGTTTCGCTGGCGAGATCCGCATTCAGCGCCTCTGGAACGCTTTCCCCGATCTGCAGCTTGTTAAGGTTTTGCAGGTTGGGCAGGCCTTCGAGGAACAGGATCCGTTTGATGAGCATGTCGGCATGCTTCATTTCGCCGACGGATTCCGCATAGGTCTTCTTGCCGAGGCGCTCAAAACCCCAGTTCTGGTATATGCGTGCGTGCAGGAAGTACTGATTGATGGCGGTCAACTCGTTGGTGAGAATGCCGTTCAATCTGGCGATGATCGCCTTGTCGCCCTTCATGGCGCGCCTTTCCGCTCGAATCCTGAAGACGTCACAATAGAGAGGCGTCGGCGCGTGGCAAAGCGTGATCGCAGGCGCAGGTCCGCTTTCTTCTGCGGCCGGCCATCTGGTCAGCCGGGGGGCGCGTTACTGCGCGGCTGTCCGCTCCGCCGCCTTGCGCGCGCGGATCATGCCCGCGATGTCCTTAAGGCACCGCCCGCACTGGGTCTGGACGCCGCAGGCGCGATGCACGCGCGCAGGCGTGCGCACGCCCGTGTCGATCACGGCGCTCACATCGCGTTCTCGAAGACCGTTGCAGTTGCAGACGAACATGGAAACAGGCTACCTCAGTTGCGATTGAGTTTGCAAGTCACTCGCATGTGGATCGTGCATCCGCGCGGGCCATGCGCACAGGCCATGCGCACAGGCCATGCGCACAGGCTCGTTGTTTTCGCCTGTCGCGTCGCCATGTCATGCCGTTCCCATGCCGGTTCCCGCTTCCGGCCCTGTCTCTGGCCCCGTCTCTGGCCCCGTCTCTGGGGCCCCGCCCGCGTGGCGTGTGACACCCGGCTGCAATGCCGACTGGCGCCCGTCCGGGCAGGTCAATGCGCCCGCCCCCGGAGGCGGTGCGGGCGCATCACCAGAGCTCATCGTCTGACTGGGGCGGGGCCGTCCCTGGCGACAGGCTGAGGGGGCTGTCGACACTGTCGCGTCAACCTGCCGCTGCGGAGTCCAGCCCGGATGCTGGGGCGTGATTGATCCTCGCTGTGGGTCACGACCGGCGATGGGGGGACGGGGATCCGGACGGCGCCCGGCGCCGATGGTCGCCGCCTGTCATGAAAGGCGACCTGGCGGGCGCGCGCCACATGGCCCATTCGCAGGGTCAGGGCGTCAGATCACCCAGCCCCAGTGCAGCGCGGCGACGCCGGCGGAGTAATTGCGGAATCCGACCTGCCCAAAGCCTGCGTTGTCGATCATTTCGGCGAAGCGGCGCTGGTCGGGAAAGCGGCGGATGCTCTCCACCAGATAGCGGTAGCTGTCGGCGTCCCTGGCGACGACGGCGCCCAGACGCGGGATGAACTGATCGCAGTAGGTGTCGTAGAGGGCTGATGGCGCGCCAGCATCGACCCTCGAGAATTCAAGGCAGACAAATCGCCCGCCTGGCCGCAGCACGCGGCGGAACTCGGCGAGCGCGCGGTCTATGTGGGTCACGTTGCGAATGCCGAAGGCGATCGTCACCAGATCGGCGCAGGCGTTTGGCAGGGGCAGCAGTTCGGCGTTGGCGCAGGTCCAGGTCAGGCCATGCGCATCCGTGCGCCGCGCCCCCGTGGCGAGCATTGCGTGGTTGATGTCCATGACATGGATCGCCGCGGGCCGGCCGCCGCGGCGGGCGCGGGCGCGCTCGGCTGCATCGCGCAGGCGCACCGCGATGTCGCCCGTGCCGCCGGCGACATCGATCACCACCTCGCCGGGCTGCGGATTGGCGTGCGCCACGGCGGCGTCTTTCCAGAGCCGGTGGATCCCGAGCGACATCAGGTCGTTCATGATGTCGTAGTTCCGGGCCACGGAGGTGAAGACGCCGCGCACCCGTCGTGTCTTCTCCGCCGGGGGGACGTCTTCCTGTCCAAAGGAAACGAGGGGTTCTTCAGTCATCGCCCCGACCATAGTGCGCGCTGGCGCTCTTCGCCATAGGATCGCCGCCGGCCCCCCAATCGAGGCAGGATCAGCCCTGCATGAGGACCCGATGCCCGAACTGCCGGAAGTGGAGACCGTGCGCGCCGGATTGGCGCCCATCCTGGAAGGGCGGCGCTTTCGCGCCGTGCGCCTCGCCCGACCTGACCTGCGGTTTCCGTTTCCCGAGCGCTTCGCCGAGCGTCTGACCGGGGCGCGTCTGCTGCATCTGGGGCGGCGCGCCAAGTACCTGGTCGGCGATCTGGATACCGGCGAGAGCTGGATCGCCCATCTTGGCATGACCGGGCGGTTGACGGTTGAGACCGCCGGAGCGGCGCGCGGCTTTGGCGACTATGTCTACGGCGGCGGGGCTGATCCGCGACACGATCATGTGGTGTTCGACATGGAAGGCGGCGTGCGCGTGGTGTTCAACGATCCGCGGCGGTTCGGCTTCATGGACCTGCGTCGCACGGATGGGCTTGATCACCTTGGCCATTTCGCCGGTCTTGGACCGGAGCCGCTTGGCGACGGATTTTCGGGGCCGGTGCTCGCGGCGGCCCTGGCGGGCCGGCGCACGCCGATCAAGGCGGCGCTCCTTGACCAGACCGTCGTGGCGGGACTTGGCAACATATATGTGTGCGAGGCGCTGCACCGCGCCGGCGTATCGCCGCTGCGTCTGGCCACAAATGTCGGCCCGGCGCGCGCGGCGCGACTGGCCGAGAGCGTGCGCGCGGTGCTCGCCGAGGCGATCGCCGCGGGCGGGTCGACATTGCGCGACTTCGCTGCGGCCGACGGATCGCTTGGGGCGTTTCAGGAGCGGTTCCTGGTCTACGGTCGGGCAGGCGAGGCGTGCCTGACGCCGGGCTGCGCCGGGAGTGTGCGCCGCCTGACGCAGAGCGGGCGTTCGACGTTTTATTGTGGGGGCTGCCAGCGGTGACTGCCCGGGGCTGCGTCCCTGAGGCCGGGTGCTGACCCGCTCGCTGATGGACGGCTCGCTGCCGGAAGGCTCACTGCTGGAAGGCTCGGCGCCGGGAAGCTTCGCGGCGGGCCCCCGATGGGCGGCGCCGGGCATGGGGGGGCCTACTCGGGGACCGCCTCGACCAGGGTTACTTCCGGAACGTAATGCTTCAGCATGTTCTCGATGCCGGCCTTCAAAGTCATCGTCGAGGACGGGCAGCCGGAGCATGATCCACGCATGCTCAGATGCACCACCCCGGTCTCGGGGTTGAAGCGGCGAAACACAATGTCGCCGCCGTCCTGCGCCACTGCCGGGCGCACCCGGGTTTCGATGATGTCCTTGATCTCGGCGACGATGGCCGCCGCATCTGCGTCATAGGCCGGTTCGTCCTCGCAGCCTGCTCCCCCGGCCCCGTCGCCAGCGCCCCCCGGCCCGTCGCCTGGCGCGCGGGCGGCCTCGTCGCGCAGCAGCGGCGCGCCGGAGACGAAGTGATCCATGATCGCGGCAAGGGCGGCCGGTTTCAGGTGGATCCACTCCACGTCGGCGCGCTTGGTGATGGTCAGAAACTCGGCGGCGAAATAGACGCGCTCAACGCCGTCGATCTCAAACAGCGCCTCCGCAAGCGGCGACGCGGCCGCTGCGGCGCGCGATGCGACGTCGCGGGGTTCGCCGGTGAGCACGCTGCGTCCGGGCAGAAACTTCAGGGAATTCGGATTGGGCGTGGATTCTGTCTGAATGAACATCATGGCCTCACGCCGGGACAGGTGAGGCCTGGGCGTCGGCTTGTCCAGTCATGTGCGCGGTGAGCAGGCGAACTTTGCCGTCATCATGCGCGCCGTGGGCCGCCACGATCATGACTGCGCCCGCCGCAGCGCGGGTTCGCAGGAAACGGCTTCTGGCAAGCATTTGGCGCGCCGTCTGCAGCGAGGTTTCGGCGATCGCCGTCTCCAGCAGGGCGCCGCGGCGGGACCGCGCCGCGTCCACTGCCGGCCCAATCGCCGCCGCCAGCGCCGGGATCGCCGTGGTCAGGTCATCGTCACAGGCGCCATGGCGCAGCATGCCGATGGCAGCTGTCACGGCGGCGCACCGGTCATGCCCCATCACCATGACCAGGCGCGCACCAAGATGGAGCACGCCGTATTCAATCGAGGCCAGGATGCTGTCGTCCAGCACCGCGCCGGCGACCCGCAGCACCAGCAGATCGCCTGGTGTCTGGTCGAACAGCATTTCAGGGGACAGGAGGCTGTCTGCACATGTCAGAAGCACGGCGAAGGGCGGGCCTGCGGCCCTGCCCACGCCTGAGTCAGGCGCGCGTCGGCGGCCCGCCAGGAACCGCGCATGTCCCTCGAGAAGCCGCTGCAGGGCGGCTTCAGGCGAGGCTGGCGGCGGTTCTGGACCGGCGTCTGAAATCACTGCCGGGGTCGCGCTCTGCGCGACAGCAGCCGGCGTGGCGAAGGCTGCCGCGGCAAGGCCCAGCAGGTCGCGCCGGGTTGAACGGCACGCGGAATGGTCGGCCATGACGGCGCTCCCCGACTTCCTTTTCACCCCCCGCCCGTCTCTCCTGCGCTTAAAGCGTAACCGCGCGGTTAGCGCCAGCGATCGCCGCAGGCCTTGCGCGCGGTCGTGTGCGGCCCGCATTCGGGGCTGCGCCCAGGGGTTCGGGCGGTTGCGCACACGGGGCTGTCCGGCGCCCGATCGGGGGGGGCGCCCGGACGGCGGCGCCTTCCTGGCCTGTCTGCCCGTCCTGGTGTGAGCGCGCGTCTGGGGTGGCGGCGCGTCGGCCTGCGCCAGCCCGCCGCCGGGCGGATGGGCGCGTGGGCGGCGGGGTTGCGTGCAGAGGGCGCGTGGTCCAACACATCGCACGCTGGCGCGACATGCGGCCGTATCCGCGCCGGCCCCGGGGCCAAACCGGGCCGCACGCTTACCGCAAACCAGAAGGGAACAGCACGATGGCGCAGTCAGTTCAGGGGACGCGATCGCTGGCAGGCAAGGTCGCCGTCGTCACCGGTGCAAGCCGCGGCATCGGGCGCGGGGCCGCGATCGCCCTCGGCGAGCAGGGCGCCACGGTCTATGTCACCGGGCGCACGACCGGCGGGGGGGCTTTGTCCATTGAGGAAACGGCGGGTCTGGTCGACGCGGCCGGCGGCAGGGGAATTCCGGTTGCGGTGGATCATGGCGAAGACGATCAGATCGCCGCCCTCTTTGCGCGTGTGCGCGCAGACCAGGGCCTGCTCAACATCCTTGTGAACAATGTGTACAAGATCCCAAACCCGCCCGCCTGGGGTGGCGGATTCTGGGACCATCCGATCCAGGTCTGGGACGACCAGGTGGGCATTGGCCTGCGCAGCCACTATGTGGCGAGCTGGCATGCAGCGCCGCTCCTTTTCGCCGCAGGGCCGGGCGGCCTCATTGTGAACGTGTCCTCCCCGGGCGGTCAGAGCTATCATTTCTCCTCCAGTTATGGGGCCGGCAAGGCTGGTCTTGATCGGCTGTCGGCGGATATGGCGATCGAATTGCAGCCGCGCGGCATCGCCTGCGTCTCGCTCTATCCGGGGGCGGTGGCCACGGAATTCGTTCAGGAAGTCGGGGCCAAGAACGGCATGGATCTGTCCACCGCCCAGACCACGCTGGGGGTAGGCCGGACGATCGCCGCGCTCGCCAGCGCACCGGACCTGATGGCCCGCTCCGGCGCCATTCAATGGGTCGAGGACCTTGGCCGCGAGTTTGACGTGCGCGACGAGAACGGAGCGCTCCCGCATCCCTATCCCGGGCGCAGGAAGGCAGTCTGACGTGGCCTACTGGCTGCTCAAGACGGAACCAGACGTCTTTGGTTGGTCGCAGCAGGCGGCGCGCGGGGCGGCTGGCGAGCCGTGGACGGGCGTGCGCAATCCCCAGGCGCGCCAGAATCTCAGAGCCATGTCCGTTGGGGATCAGGCCTTCTTTTACCACACCGGGCGAGAGCGCCGGATCGTTGGGGTGGTGAAGGTGATGCGGGACGCGTATCCCGATCCACAGGACCCGGCCTGGGCTGCGGTCGATGTCGTCGCCTGCGATGCGCTGGCGACGCCTGTGACCCTTGCCGCCATCAAGGCGGATCCCGCGCTCGCCGATATGGCGCTGATCCGCGCGCCCCGCCTCTCCGTTCAGCCGGTCACGCCGGCGCAGTGGCGGCGTATCCTTGTCCTGGCTGGGGCCTGACGGCGCCGGGTCGGGTGCAGTCGCAGTCGCCGCCGTCCGGCCGCGCCCCAGTCGGGCCTCGGTTTGCGGGCCTCGGTTTGCGGGCCTCGGTTTGCGGGCCCCGGATCGCAGGCCCCGGATCGCAGGCCCCGGATCGCAGGCATCGGTTCGCAGGCATCGGTTCGACCGGCGATCCCACGCAATTCTCCTCACGCACAGCCTGGCGGCGACCGGCAAAGGGGTGATCGGCGCGGGTGTCGGGCGCGGCGGACGGTTGCGCGCTCCCTGCAGATTGCTAGGGTCGCGTCATTCCGGCGGCTGCGCCGGCGGGGGCGTTTGCAAGAGGGGTCCATGCGGTGGGTTGAGCGGACGTCGGGCTCACGGGGCGGGCATGCGCCGTGGGCTTTCAGGCTTCACACGGTCCTGGCGCTTGCTGCGGCGGGCGTCAGCATGGTTGTTCCGACGGCGGCCCGGGCCGCGGTCGACGAGGTGCGCATCGGGGTGCTTGCGCACAACATCCGGATCACTGATCCGAAGAACGCCGACAAGGAAGCGGGTGTGGACGTGGGCGGCGAGGTCGTCTTTGGCTCACCGGACCTCTTGGGCGGGCTGGCTTCGCCGAGGCCCTATGTGGCTGTTTCGGCCAACACGGCGGGCGAAACCAGTTATGCCGGGGTGGGGCTGCTCTGGCAGTGGCGCTTCGCCAGGGGCTGGCGGCTGGAGCCCGGCATCGGGTACGTGCTGCACAGCGGCGAGAAGCTGGACAACCCGGTCCCGCGCGACCAGCCGGCCAAACGTCAGGCCTTCGAGGATGAGTATCTCCTGCTTGGCTCGCGCGATCTTTTTCGCACATCGATCGCTTTGACCCGCGATGTTTCCGAGCGCTGGGCGGTGCAGGCGGTGTTCGAGCATCTCTCGCACGGCCAGATTCTCGGCTCTGGACGCAATCAGGGCCTCGACATGGCGGGCGTTCGGGTGGTCTACCGCTTCGCGCAGTGACGAAGCGGGGCGAATGTCATGCCGAGCGTGGTGGTCGTCGGGGCCCAGTGGGGCGACGAGGGCAAAGGAAAGATTGTCGACTGGCTGTGCAACCGGGCGGATATGGTCGTCCGCTTCCAGGGCGGACATAACGCCGGCCACACGCTCGTGGTCGGCGACCACACCTACAAGTTGTCGCTGCTGCCCTCTGGCGTGGTGCAGTCGAAGACGTCGGTGATCGGGTCGGGCGTTGTCGTCGACCCGTGGGCCCTTCTTGATGAGATCACCCGCGTGTCTGGCCAGGGTGTGGCAATCACGCCGGACATTCTGGCGGTGGCGGACAATGCGTGCCTGATCCTGCCGATCCACCGCGATCTCGACGGCGCGCGCGAGGCGCAGGCCGGCGACGCCAGGATCGGCACGACCGGCCGCGGCATTGGCCCGGCCTATGAGGACAAGGTCGGCCGGCGGGCGATCCGCGTTGCGGATCTGGCGGACCCTGAGGCGATCGAGGCAAAGCTGCCGCGCCTGCTCGCCCATCACAACGCCCTGCGGCGCGGACTTGATCTGCCTGAGGCGGACGGGGCTGCACTCAAGGCCGAACTCCTGGCGGTTGCGCCGAGGATCCTGCCCTTTGCGCGACCGGTCTGGCGGCTCCTGGACGCGGCGCGCCGCAGCAATGTGCGGATTTTGTTCGAGGGCGCCCAGGGCGCCCTCTTGGATGTCGACCACGGCACCTATCCGTACGTGACGAGTTCCAACACGCTTGCGGGGCAGGCCGCAGCTGGGGCCGGCGTCGGGCCCAAGGCGATCGATTACGTTCTGGCGATCGTCAAGGCCTACACGACCCGGGTGGGCATGGGGCCATTTCCGACGGAACTGACGGACGCCGTCGGCAGGCGGATCGGCGAACGCGGGCGCGAGTTCGGCACGGTCACCGGGCGGGCGCGGCGATGCGGCTGGTTCGACGCTGTCCTGGCGCGTCAGACCCTGGCCCTGTCAGGCGCGGACGGCGTCGCCCTGACCAAGCTCGACGTCCTGGATGGCTTTGCGGAATTGAACATCTGCGTCGGCTACCTGTTGCATGGAGCGCCGATCGACCATCTGCCTGCCGGCCAGAAGGACCAGGCGGGTCTGACGCCGGTCTATGAGACGATGGAAGGCTGGCAGGGGTCGACCGCCGGGGCGCGCAGCTGGAAGGATCTTCCGGCGAACGCGATCAAATACGTCAAGCGCCTTGAGGAATTGATGGGCGCGCCGGTTGTGCTGCTGTCGACCAGCCCGGAGCGTGACGACACCATCCTGATGCGCGATCCCTTCGCAGCGTGACGGCGGGGTGATGGCGGCCTGCCGACCGGCGCCGGAGGCGGCTCATCGTGTCGCCGGCGGGTCCATGAAGTCGCGATAATAGGTAATCCGGCCGGCGCGCACCTTGTAGACGCCGCAGCCGCGCCGGTCGCCCGCCGGCGTTCGCGCGACCCACTGCGCCCAGGCGGTTGCATGGTCGCCAACGAGTTCCAGAAGGTCAAACGTCACGCCGCGCCTCGTCATCTCTGCGTTCATCCGGGTCATGAAGCCGTTGATGGCCGCGCGGCCGTGGAAGGTTCCGTAGACTGGATCCTCCAGCACCGCATCGTCGGCGAAGAGGTCGACGAGCGCTGTGTAATCGCGCGCGTCCTGGATCGCCCAGAACCGTGCGAGGACGTCGTACGCTTCGCCTGTCATGAACGTCTCTCCGCCTGCCTGCGCGGCTTGCCCGCGACGCCTGCCTGGGCGGCCAGACCCCATTCGGCCAGGGCCTGCTGCCAGGGCCTGCCGCCAAGACGTGGCGCCATGGCCTGCGCGCACACGCGCAGGGATCATGCCTACGCCGCTCGGGCGCGGCAAGCGCGCCCGCCCGATGCGGCTGCGCAGGCTTGCGCTTGCAGCTGGAGGCAAGGCGGCGTAGCTCAGCCCGACCGAAGGAGACAGCGATGACCGTCAGCTTGTATGGCCTGGCCGCGCCGACATTTCTGAGTTTTCTGGATTCCCTTGCGCATGTGCTGCGCAAGGCCGAGGCGCACGCCGCCGCCAGGAATATCGATCCGGAGGCGCTCCTGAAAGCGCGTCTCGCCCCGGATATGTTTCATCTGACGAAGCAGGTTCAGGTGGCGTGTGACTTCGCAAAGACCACGATGTGCCGGCTCGCCGGCGTGGAGGCGCCAAGTCACCCTGATGATGAACAGACCTTCGCCGATCTGCAGGCGCGCATCGCAAAGGCGCGCGCAGTGGTTGCCGCGCAGGCGGCCGATGCTGTGGAGGAGGGCGGCGCGCGGATCATCACGCTCAAACTGCCCAGTGGGGAGATGCAGATGCCGGGCGCAGCCTATTACGCGAACTTTGCCGCGCCGAACTTCTTTTTCCACCTTTCGATGGCCTACGCCATCCTGCGTCACAACGGCGTGCCGCTTGGCAAGGGCGACTTCTTCGGTCGCGGCTGAGGATGGGCCTCGTCAATCCGAACACATTTGCCGGCAACCCCCTCGACCGCGCGTCTCAGCGGCGGGCCGACGACGCGTTCATTGCGGCAGCGAAGACCGATCCGTCTGCGCGCGTCGTCCTCTTCAGGGCCAATCAGCCGTTGCTCGCCGGACCGCGCCGCGGGCCCAAGGAGGTTGTCTGGCTCGGTCCGGCGGCCTTTGCGCTGGCCCCGCCCGGGCGCGCCTGGGCCTTTCTCGGCCTTGCCCGGGGCGAACCCCATTTCGCGCTCGATCTTGACGAGCGCTTTGAGCTCGAGGGCTCGCCGATTGAGGGCCTGGGCGCATTCGAGGAACTGCGCGCCGCTGCGCTTGATCTGAGCGCGGAGGAGGCCTCGATTCTGGCGTCTGCAAAGTCGGTGCTGGACTGGCATCGCCGGCATGGGCACTGCGCGGCCTGCGGGGGGGCGGCTACGCTGGCCGATGCGGGCTGGAAGCGCCGGTGCGCCGCCTGCGGCGCAGAGCATTTTCCACGCACAGACCCGGTCGCCATCATGCTGGCGACGCATGGCGACAGGTGTCTGCTTGGCCGCCAGAAGGCATGGCCTGCGCGATTTTACTCCGCCCTTGCAGGCTTCGTGGAGCCGGGCGAGACGGTGGAGGAGGCCTGCGTGCGCGAACTTCAGGAAGAAGCGGGCGTGCGCGTCAGCGTCTGCAATGTGCGCTACCTGTTTGCGCAGCCGTGGCCCTATCCTTCCTCCCTGATGTTCGGCCTTCTGGCTGAGACCGACAGCCTCGATGTCGATCCTGATGGCGATGAGATCGACGAGGTCCGTTGGCTGACCAGAACCGAGGCGGCGGAGGTGCTGGACGGGCGTCATCCCGAGATCGTCTCGCCGCCCCGCATGGCGATCGCGCACCAGATCCTGAGAGCCTGGGTGGAGGGTCGCTGACCTGACCCATGCAGGCCTTCGCCGCGCTTCTCGACCGCCTGGTGTTGACCCCTCAGCGCAGCATGAAGCTGCGCCTGGTCAGCGACTACCTGCGCGCGGCGCCGGATCCGGAACGCGGGTACGCCCTTGCTGCGTTGACGGGGGAGCTGGACCTCCCCGCGGCCAAGCCTGCGCTCATCCGCTCGCTCGCCGCCGAGCGCACCGACCCAGAGCTGTTCGCGCTGTCCTACGACTATGTCGGCGACCTGGCTGAGACGGTCGCGCTGATCTGGCCGCAGCGTCACGGCGTCAATCGGGCCCCGAGCCTGACGGAAGTTGTCGAAGGTCTCTCGGATGGCCCCAGGGCCAAGGCTGGCGAGCGCCTGGAGCGCTGGCTTGATGGACTTGATGCAACCGGGCGCTGGGCGCTCCTGAAACTGGTCACCGGCGGCTTGCGGATTGGCGTCTCGGCGCGCCTGGCCAAACAGGCGGCGGCGGATCTCGCCGGCGCGGAGGTCAGCGCCGTTGAGGAGATCTGGCATGGGCTCAGTCCGCCTTATCTGGCGCTCTTTGCCTGGCTGGAGGGGCGGGGGCCGCGACCGGAGGCGCGCGATGGCGCAGGCTTCCGCCCGGTCATGCTGGCCCAACCGCTTGATGAGGCGGATCTTGTCGCGCTGCGGCCCGACGCCTTTGGCGCGGAGTGGAAGTGGGATGGCGTCCGGGTTCAGGCGGTCAGCGCCGGATCGCAGCGGCGGCTTTACACGCGGGCGGGCGAAGATATCACGGCTGCGTTTCCCGACGTGGCTGCAGCGCTCGGCCCGGACGCGGTGGTCGATGGGGAATTGCTTGTCCTGCGGGACGGGCGGGCGGCTGCTTTCGCCGATCTGCAGCAGCGGCTGAACCGCAAGCAGGTCGACGCAAGACTGATGGAGAAATTTCCCGGTCATATCCGGGCCTATGATCTGCTTGCCGAGGCTGGCGCGGATCTGCGCGCCCTGGCGTTTCGGGAGCGACGTGCGCGTCTGGCGGCCTATCTTGCCGCCGCCGGTTCGCCGCGCATCGATCTGTCGCCGCTCGTGGCCTTCGCCGATTGGGACGAGCTGCAGCGCCTGCGCAGCGCGCCGCCGGACCCCGCTGTCGAAGGCGTCATGCTGAAGCGCTGGGACAGCGTTTATGAGGCAGGCAGGCCGAAGGGGCCGTGGTTCAAGTGGAAGCGCGATCCATTCCTGGCCGACTGCGTGCTGATGTACGCCCAGCGCGGTCATGGCAGGCGGTCGAGCTTCTACTCTGATTTCACCTTCGGCGCATGGCGCGAGGGCGCGGCGGGCCTGGAGCTTGCGCCCGTCGGCAAGGCCTATTCCGGCTTCACGGATGAAGAGCTCAAGGCGCTGGACCGGTTCGTGCGCGAACACACGGTCGAGCGCTTCGGGCCGGTGCGCGCGGTGCGCGCGGGGGCGGATTTCGGCCTGGTGCTGGAGATCGCCTTCGAGGGGCTGAATCGCTCGGCGCGCCACAAATCCGGCGTGGCGATGCGATTTCCGCGCATCCACCGGATTCGCTGGGACAAGCCCGCCGCCGAGGCGGACCATCTGGCGGTTCTGGAGCGTCTGCTGGGGCCGTAACCATGGGCGGGAGCGGCGGCGTTGTGCCGAAGCGCGAAGCCCGCTATGCAGCCGGCGCACCTCAAACCGCAGGCCGCGCCCCCCAGAAAGGGCCGGCGAACCAAAGGGATCGCCGCAACATGCCATCGCTTGACAGTTTTTCGTGCCGCCAGGACCTGTTGTGCGCCGGCGGTTCCTATTCGATCTACAGCCTGGATGCGGCGGCCAGGAACGGCCTTGGCGACATCTCCCGCCTGCCGGTGACGCTGAAGATCCTGCTGGAATGCCTGTTGCGCACTGAAGACGGCCGCGCCGTCAAGCGCGACGACATCGAAGCGGTTGCGCGCTGGCTCGCCAACAGGGGCGCAGCCGAGCATGAGATCGCCTTCACGCCGGCGCGCGTGCTGATGCAGGATTTCACCGGGGTGCCGGCGGTGGTCGATCTCGCGGCCATGCGCGACGCCATGGTGAAGCTCGGCGGCGATCCGAACAGGATCAATCCGCTTGCCCCGGTTGATCTTGTCATCGACCACTCCGTCATGGTCGACCATTTCGGCCGGTCCGACAGCTTCACACGCAACGTCGCGCTTGAGTATGAGCGCAACGGCGAGCGCTATCAGTTTCTGCGCTGGGGTCAGTCGGCCTTTGAGAATTTCCGGGTGGTGCCTCCGGGCACTGGCATCTGTCATCAGGTCAACCTTGAATATCTCGCCCAAACCGTGTGGACCCGGACGGACGGAGATCGTACCATCGCCTATCCCGACACGTTGGTCGGCACCGACAGTCACACCACGATGGTCAACGGCCTTGGCGTGCTTGGCTGGGGCGTTGGCGGCATCGAGGCGGAAGCTTCCATGCTTGGCCAGCCGAACTCCATGCTGATTCCGGAAGTGATCGGCTTCCGGCTCACCGGCAGGCTCAAGGAAGGCGCGACCGCCACCGACCTCGTGCTGATGGTCACGCAGATGCTGCGCAAAAAGGGAGTGGTCGGAAAGTTTGTCGAATTCTTCGGGCCAGGTCTCGCAAACCTCGCCCTGGAGGATCGCGCCACGATCGCCAACATGGCGCCGGAATACGGAGCGACCTGCGGTTTCTTCCCGGTTGACGGCGAGACCATCGCCTTCCTCCGCTCGACCGGACGCCAGCCCGATCGGGTTGCGCTGGTCGAGGCGTACTGCAAGGCGCAGGGCTTGTGGTTTGATCCGTCTGCGCCCGAGCCGATCTTCACCGACACCCTGACGCTTGATCTCGGCGGTGTGGAGCCCTCGCTCGCTGGCCCGCGCCGTCCGCAGGACCGGGCGCCGCTGAGCGATGCAGCGCAGGGGTTTGCCCGCGAACTCGCCGGGCCCTTCGCAAAGGCCGATGACGCAGCGCGTCGGGTCCAGGTGGAGGGCGAAGCCTACGCGATCGGCCATGGCGACGTGGTGATCGCAGCGATCACCTCCTGCACCAACACGTCCAATCCGAGCGTCATGCTCGGCGCCGGACTTGTGGCGCGCAACGCGCGCAGGCGCGGCCTTAAGGTCAAGCCGTGGGTTAAGACGTCGCTTGCGCCGGGCAGTCAGGTAGTCACCGACTATCTGGCCCGGGCGGGCCTGCAGGATGATCTCGATGCGCTCGGCTTCAATCTCGTGGGCTACGGGTGCACCACATGCATCGGCAACAGCGGCCCATTGCCGGACAAGATCTCCAAGGCTGTGCAGGAGGGCGATCTGGTCGCCGCCGCTGTCCTGTCTGGAAACCGCAACTTTGAAGGCCGTGTGAATCCGGATGTGCGCGCCAATTATCTCGCGTCGCCGCCGCTTGTGGTGGCCTATGCGCTGGCCGGCTCGATGGGGGTCGACCTTGTCAATGACCCTCTCGGTCATGATGGGGAGGGCAGGGCCGTTTACCTGCGCGACATATGGCCGACAAACGCCGAGATTGCGGATGTCGTGCGGACCTGCGTGACCCCGGACATGTTCTCAAGCCGCTATGGCGACGTGTTCAAGGGCGACGCAGGCTGGCAGGCGATCCAGGTCACCGGGGGGCTGACCTATGGCTGGCAGGACGGCTCCACCTATGTTCAGAACCCGCCTTATTTCGAGGGCATGACAATGGAGCCGGAAGCCCCCACAGACGTCAGGCAAGCCCGTATCCTGGCGCTGTTCGGCGACTCCATCACCACCGATCACATCAGTCCTGCAGGCGACATCAAGGCGGCGAGCCCGGCTGGAAAATTTCTGAGCCAGCGCCAGGTGCGTCGGGAGGATTTCAATTCCTACGGCGCGCGGCGGGGCAATCACGAGGTGATGATGCGGGGCACCTTCGCCAACATCCGTATCAAGAACGAGATGGTCAAGGGACCTGATGGCAAAACCGTTGAGGGCGGAGTGACGACCCATCAGCCCTCCGGGGATGTGATGGCGATTTACGACGCCGCCATGCGCTACCAGGCCGAGGGCGCGCCCCTTGTCGTGTTCGCGGGGAAGGAATACGGCACCGGCTCGTCGCGCGACTGGGCGGCCAAGGGCACGCGTCTTCTCGGCGTGCGCGCGGTGGTCGCGGAAAGTTTTGAGCGGATCCATCGATCAAATCTGATCGGCATGGGCGTGCTGCCGCTGCAGTTCCGCGACGGGGCAAGCTGGAAGAGCCTGGCGTTGACGGGCGAGGAGACTGTCACGATCGACGGCGTCGCCGATCTGGCGCCGCGTGCGGACGTCACGCTGAAGATCAGCCGCCCGGGCGGCGCTGTCGATCAGGTCGTCGTGCGTTGCCGGATCGATACCGAGAATGAACTCGATTATTTCCGTCACGGCGGCATCCTGCACTACGTGTTGCGCTCGCTGGCGAAAGCTGCCTGACCGCGCGGTCGCCTTGGTCACGTGGCATCTGCATCCGCCATGGTCGCGCAGGCGTCAGTTGCGCCGATGCGGGCCGCGTCCATCGGGGCCGCCCGCGCCGCCTGCGGGCGCCCGCCTCATGACCCAGATACGCGTGCGTGTGTGGGAGCCCGGCGCGGGCCCGTAGCCGACCCCGCCCGAGAGGCGGCCGGTGAAGAAGCTTTCGGGCAGCGATATGCAGTTCGGATGCGCGGCCCCTGCGCCATAAGCGCCGGCAGGGTGCAGGTGGTCAGGGCGTGCGGGCGCCGGGTGCATGGACACAGGGTTCTGGGCGACAGGCTGAGCGCTGGGACGCTCGCGCGCAAGCTCGCCGCCCATCACGAGCAGTGCGGCGGTTGCGACAAGGCAGCATGCGGACATGGCGGGCTCCCGACTGACCGGGCGCACCTTGCAGCGCAGCCGGACCGCCCGCCAAGCCGTTGCGCGCCCGAAGCGATCAGGGACGGTGTGTGACACCTGCCGGGGGAGAACGGTCTCAGGCGTGCGCGAAAATGTCGTCTTCGCCGTAGCCCAGGAGATCGAGATCCGCCCGCGCCGGGAGGAAGTCGAAGCAGGCCTGCGCCACCGCGGCGCGGCCTTCGCGGTCGAGGACGCCATCCAGGTGGGATTTGAGCGCATGCAGGTGCAGCACGTCCGAGGCGGCGTAGTTCAGCTGAGCCTCGCTCAGCACCGCCGCGCCCCAGTCTGAGCTTTGCTGTTGCTTGGAGATTTCCACCCCCAGGGTCTCCTTGAGGAGGTCCTTGAGGCCGTGGCGGTCGGTGTAGGTGCGAGTCAGTTTCGACGCGATCTTTGTGCAATAGACCGGGGCCATCGAGACGCCCAGATGGCGCTTGACCATGGCTATGTCAAAACGGGCGAAGTGCAGGATTTTCATGACGTCCGGGTCTGCAAGCAGCGCCTTGAGCCGGGGGCAGTCATAGCTGCGCTCAAGCTGCACGACATGCGCGACGCCGTCTCCCGCCGACACCTGGACCACGCACAGATGGTCGCGCATCAGGTTCAGGCCCATGGTTTCGGTGTCCACGGCCACGCTGCCTCGAAACGACACGCCGGCGGCGAGATCGCCGCGATGAAATTGAACCGCCATGGACCATCCGCCGTCGCGCCCCGCGACCTGCGGGACGCGCGCTGCCTAGATGAAATTGCGCCCGGGGGCAAATCCGGGGCGCCGCTGCGCCGGCCGATGGTCCTGCGGAGGGCGCGCCGCGGTTCGCAGGTCCGGCGCCGTCAGACGGACTGGGCGATGCGCCGCCCGGCCCGCGCCGGGTCACAGGTCGCTTATGGAGGCGCCGTGGCGTGTTCCTGTCGCCGGCCTGCACCGGATATGGGTGACGCAGTGCAGTGACGCCCGCGGGCGAGGCCTCGCTCGGGTCCCTGCGCGCCCGCAAGTCATGGCGCGTCATCTCCCAGTTTCGGGATCGTCGCACGGAGCCGTCGGGTCGCACGCAGTGGCGTTCTCTCGTCGCAGGAACACCGCCCCCGATGACACGGGCAGGGCGCGGGTTGTTGAGCGCCGCGGCGCCGCAGAACAGCCGCACCCCAGCACCCCTGACATCCATTCGAAGCTTCGCGCCGCGCCGGATGCGCCGCGCCCCCTGGTCTGGCGCTGCCCACGCCGGGCGCGTGCGATCTCGGCGGCTGATCGCTCAGGCCAGGCGCTGACACAGGAATTGCCCCGGGGGCATCCAGCGTCATCAAGGCTCAGCGTCAGCAGCGCTTCTCCGCGGGTCCTGCCTGCGCGTTGCGCCCTCGATCCAGGCCCGCAAGCCCGTCCGATCTATGGACTGCGGAAGATCGCAGATGGGTGCAGACACCGCCGGATCCGACGGAAGGTCGACGAGCCTGTCAGCGTCGCGGACGGATGCGACCCGACACTCGACGCCGAGCAGCTTGAGGTCTGGCGCACGGACCGCTCATGATATTTTGCCCATGACCTGCGTCCTGTGGCGGTTTCTGCACGCCAGCGACGCGCCCTGCATGGTGATCACCGGACAGCCTGTTCGCAGGCATCTCTGGGCGCGGCTTGCTCCTGTGAAAATGATCCCCGGGATGAAAGCCCGCCCGGCTGGGATCTGAGCCCCTGGAGCTCCCGGTCACTGGAGTTTAGGTCACCGCAGTTCGGGCGACTGGGGCGCCAGCAAAGGTGACCCGACCGACACCGGCCGCGGTCGCCGCGGCTGGTGCGCGTCGCGGCGGGCGCCGGCGCCTGCCCTGACCTGGCTGCCCGCCGTCAAACTTTTTCAGGTCGTGCGCTCGCGCCGCTCGCAGCCCCGGTTCGCGTGATCCAGATCTTTGTGATGAAGGCCGAGGCGAAGCAGAGTGCGCTTGACGGCTGAGGCGGCGAGTTTTGCCGTGCGTGTGACGGGTCGATGTTCGCCACGCGACTCGCGCCGGACAGCATTGCCGGGTTGCGTCCCATGACGATCTGCCGCCTGCAGCGCCAGGAGCGCTGGATCGGTTGAGGATGGACGACGTCTGGCGTCTGCCGCCACTCGGCCGGAGACCTCGGGCCCAAGATCCCGGGCCCAAGATCCCGGGCCCAAAATCCCGGGCCCAAGATGTCCGTCCGGGTCATCGGTTTGGGGGGCAATGCAGGGCGGCGCACCCGTCGGCGCCGGGGCGCGTCGCGCGCAGCACCGCTGGCGCGTCGCGCGTATTTGGTTCACAAGCCCGCAGATGGCCGATGACGATGACAGTTTCGAGCTTTACGACCTCCGGGTCGAGGTGGTGGCGCCGCCGGGCGCAAAACTGTGGTGCTCCGCCCAGCCGGGAGATTGGTTCGAGGTGCGCGGCGAATTGATCCACCTGCCGCCGGATCAGGGTTTTTCGCTCTACTCGCTGGCGGCGGTCTTGCCTCTGCTCGCCGCCAAGCAGCGCGTCTGCGATCCGAATGACTGGATGGAGAGTGATGCCGAAGTCGCCTGCCCGGATCCCAACTGTCCGTCGCGCCTGCGCATCACGCGGCTCGGAAAACGTCGGTTCCGGCGCGCTGACACCACGGCCACCACGAAGCCTGACTGATGCCTGGAGGTGGGGCGCCAATGTCCGTAACTCGTGTTCTTCTTGCGCCTGGGTACGAGATCTCGCGCCTCATTCGCGGCGGCTGGCAACTTGCGGGCGGACATGGCCCCGTCGACGTCACGCAGCTCAATGATGGCTTTCTGGCCTATTTTGACGCCGGAGTGACAACGCTTGACTGCGCGGACATCTATACCGGCGTGGAGGAAATGATCGGCGCGTTCCGACGCCATCTTGCGAATGTGCGCGGCGGCGATGCGCTCGCGCAGCTCAAGGTGCATACGAAGTTTGTGCCGGATCTCAATCAATTGTCCCGCATCGGTCGCAGCGATGTCGAGCGCATCATTTATCGTTCACTGATGCGGCTTGGCGCAGACAGGCTTGACCTCGTGCAGTTCCATTGGTGGGACTATGCGCAACCTCTGCTGTTGGAGACGGCCGGACATCTCAAGAGCCTCCAGGACGCCGGAAAGATCGAGCTTGTTGGCGGGACAAATTTCGATGCGGCTCATGTTGCAGGGCTCGCGGCCGCAGGTGTGCCCCTCGCCAGCGTGCAGGTGCAGTATTCACTGCTGGATCGTCGGCCAGCCGGGACGTTCACGCAGATGGCGGCGCGACACGGCGCACGCCTCCTGTGCTACGGCGCGCTTGCCGGGGGGTTCTTTTCCGAACGCTGGCTGGGCGCGCCGGATCCCGGACCAGAGCTCACCAACCGCGGCCTGATCAAGTACCGTCTCATCATCGAGGAGTATGGCGGCTGGGACGCCTTCCAGGCGCTCATGCGGGTGCTGGATGCGGTCGCCCGCAGACATGCGGTGCGCATCGCCGCAGTCGCCGCGCGCTGGGTGCTTGATCAGCCCGGCGTCACTGGCGTCATCATCGGAGCCCGCCATGCGGGCCATTTGGATCCGACGCTCGACATCGAAAAAGTCGTTCTGGGGCAGGCTGATCTGGCGGCCATAGCGGCTGTTCTCACCCCTGGTCCGCAGGGCGACGTGTACGCGCTGGAGCGCGACCGGGATGGCATGCATGGACGCATCATGAGATATGATCTGAACGATCCGGCCTGAGGCCGTCCACGCCGCCTGCGGGCGGGGCTGTCAGGCAAGCGTGGATGTCGCTTCCAGAGCGCTTTCCATATCGTCCAGGATATCGAGCGCCCGGGCGATCAACGGAGCGGTCGTGCGTTGATCCGAAAACTCATACTCCCACACGGACAAGACGTGCGTCATCGCGCCGACCAACGCGCCGATCTGCAGAAATATCGCCGGGGCCTCCTGCAGGAAACTGCGGAAGGTCAGCACGCCGCCGCGCGCGGTGAGGTCGTGGAACGCACGATCATAGACGCCGACCGCCAATCTCACGCGCACGTCGGCCGCCTCGAGCGAGCGCCTGATCCTCTCCGCGCTTGCGCGCACCATCGCCAAACCTGCCTGATCGTTGTCGGCGCATTTGAGGCGACTGAGGCCAGCCTTCAGCGCGCCCATGGCCTGCGCCATCTGCGCGAGCTTCCATTTGTAGTAAAGAAAGCCTTTCCAGGCGAACAGGCAGTCCTTCTGCTCCTCAGGAGACAGACGCAAGGTCTCCCGCAAGGGGGCGAGTTCAGGCCCTTCTGGATCATGAAGAAGCCGGCGCGCCAGCAGTGCGGCGGCCTCGGCCCCCGATTGCTTGCCGCCGAGCGCCATCAGCACGAGGCGCCTGATTTCATTTGTGACGAAAACGTGCATGCGCATGAGATCAGCGTCTGAGACATTAAAGTAGCAGGCTGCAATCTCCAGACCCGCGCGGCGGGTGCGCTCTCTCAGCAGAAAGGGATCGAAGCAGGTGAGTTCGGACAGGTGCAGGAGCAGCTCGCGGTCGCGCAGGCTGACGAACTCCCCCGCATTGGCGCCCACAAGACTGTCAAGCTGCGCATCTGCACCCCTCTGTTCGACAAAAAAACTGACCCCGCCCAAATGAAGATCCCTTCCAGAGAATGGCAGGATGACCTTCGTTGCGGTGCGCAGGGGGGGTGGGAACAGTTCACGCTCATCCGCCCGCACGGCATGTTTCAGGATGATCGCCTGATTCAGCCTACGGTTGAGAAACATCGGCTGAGCCTGCACGGCGCTGGCGTTCTGCGGTCGCTGCGCGATGTCGGCGAGGTTCAACACGCGCGCGGTGGACGCTGAGTTGCGGATCCGCGACAAATCGCGCGCACCGTCTGCGCGTCTGGCCAACATGTCTGTGTCCTGCAGATCAACCTTGTTGAAGGGGTATGTTATCGCGTTTTCATTGCTGAAACCTGATCGCCGGACGAATTCAGCCAGGTGCGGCTTTGTTCGGCTGCAGGAAGCGGCACTACATTGGGCGGCTGAAGCCTTATGAGGTCACCACGCAAGGCTGCCGCCTGTCCGGCGGACATGTCATCGAAGAGGTCGCCGAGTGCGGCAAGGCGCCCTTTGAACGCTCCGTGATGGAAGGCCATAACGCCGATCGATATATAGACTTGGCGCTTTATGCCCGAGGTCTTGCAGAGAGCGGCCAGCAGCCTCGCATCCTGACGTTCCAGGATCTCGGCGACCAGGTTGTGACTGACGCCGATCGCATCGCTGAACGCGATGCAGAAATGCGGTCGCTTTCCTTCGCGCAGATATCTCAGAAGCTCGGTGTGCGGCAGTGTGCCGCTGACTTTGTGCTTAGTGATCTCGGCAAGCAGGGGACCGGCTTCTGCGCGGGGAACGCGCCAGCTGGGCCGCTTCGAACTCTCACCGGCGTATCCGCCGCCAGCCTGTCGCTCGGAGAGCATCGCTTGCAGACCGGTTTGGACCGACGCGTAGAGCGCCTTGACGACCTCCGGCTCACGATCCCTGCGCCGCGCGAGGATCTCCGCCAGACGAGTCTGGCGGCGGGCGCGCTGCACAAGCGTGCGGATGGCTGATTGCGACAGATGCGCCCCGCGGTTGGCCGCAAGGAGTTCAAGGGTCTGGTTGCTGCCTTTCGAGACGAGGGCGTCGCACACGAGATCACTAATGACGGCGCGCAGGGCGATTGCCGACAAATGGTCCTCGCCCATCGTGTCTATGAGGGCGATCAGGTCTGCGTCGCACAGGCTGCGGGTGCGTGTAAGGACCGGCCTCGCAACTTCTACGTCGTCTGATGCAAGAACAAATGCAACCTGACGGGGCAGACACTCCAGATCGGCGACTCGGGCTGAGAAATCCTGCCGGATGCGTATCTCAACTTCGAGCGACAGCGCGGCGACGATTTCACTCAGCACTTCACCGTGCCGGCGCGCCTCCTCCTGATCCAGATCCGCGATGATACTCGCGATCAGATCCAGCAGGGCCGCACGGTTGGCGCGCGATTCATCGCCGGCGAGTGCGGCGACCTCCGAAATCAGCTTCTGCTCCCGCATTGTACTGTCCCAAGGGGCGTGCAGTTACGCCTTCAGCCAATCTGCGTTGCAGTGTGGCGCGCCCTCGCTAGCGAACCGTCAAGGACTTGCGCAAGATTCATCGTAAATCGCCAAATTCTGGCCGTGGGGCTCATTTGTCCGTGAGGCTCATACTTGAGGCTCGTACATGAGGCTCGCAGGTCAGTCTCATGCGTGAGTGTCATAGGGCGTGGGTCGCCTCGGGAAGAATGCCCCGGCGCGGAGCGTCCGATTGATGCTGAAGAAGGTCACACCGGCTCGCGACCATGCTCAAGAGCCATGGCAGCAAGAACTCCGCCGACACCAAGGATCCAGGCCGCCCGGTCCGGATTGAAATCGACGAGGCGCCCTGCCTGGTCCCTGCGGGTCTGGCCGGGACCTGGAGGCCCTGGCGCAAAGCTGGTCCGTCGGATGTTGTATGGTCGCTGGTCTGCGGCTTACGGTGAGGTCAGCCGGCGAAGCCGATGCGCCGCGTCTGCAACGTCCCCTGGACACCGAAGTCGGTGCGGGCCGCTCAGAGCAGATCGACTTCGTCCTCGGCGAAGGCGCAGCCTTCCATCACACATCCGAAATCCGCGCTGCGGTCCAAGAGGCCGCCTATCGGGCTGCAACCGGTCTGCTGGGTGGTTCGCCGGTGGGTCTGAGGGGCTCGCGCGCCTTGCGCGGGCGGTCCTTGAGAGTGGACATGTCGCATCCAGCCTTCCCCCTTTTCAGGGCTGATTGACCAAAGCTTTACCAAACCGAGTGGAGATGCCGCCTTAGCTCTGAGGAAGGCCCGGCCACGCGAAATGGCGAGGAATCCGCACCGAACACCTGCTGGCGACGCCTCGGTCGCGCCGCGCCGCGTGCTGGACATCGGCGTTGCGGGGCTGTTCGGTGTCGTTGCTGCGGCCATTGGTCCCCTGTGCCAGCCAGCAGCGGGGCAGGAAGCGCCTCCAGCGGGCGCACCGTCCAATCAAAGCGCTGGCGGGCTGCCGCCTTCGCCAGGCGGGGGCGCATCCGCTGGCGCGGCTGCGTCAGGTGTGCCGGTGACGACGGTTCCAGCGACAGCCGGCGCGACCCCCGCGTCCCAGGGCGGCGAAGCGTCGTCCGATCGCCTGCCGAGCGACGACCCTTCAGCCGCATCGCCCGACGTCGCCCCTGGCGCCCCCGTTGGGCTCGCCAGTCTCGCCCCATTGTTACGATTGCGCTTGGGTGTTGATGACGCCAGGGCGCTTGACGTCATGACCACAGGCCCCCCGGGGGGCGAGGCCGGGGCCGAGGCGCCTGGGGCTTCAGTCGCCGGGGCGGGGGAAGGCGGCGCATCCACGCCGGCTGGCCTGGTTGGCGCGCCGGTGGCGGGCGCGTCGGCGCCGTCAGAGCAGGTTTCACCCGGCGTCGCCGAGCGGCCGTCTCAAGAAGGACCCTCCTCCACGCCTGCGGCTCCGGTCGGATCCGGTCCGCCACTTGAAGGAGCGCAGCAGGCTCTCGCTGACGACGGTTCGAACTCCGTTGCAGGACTTGGCGTCATTGCGACAGACATGACCGCATCGCCTGGCGGTGCTGAGCCCGGCGTTCGTCCAGGCGATGGGCAAGTGACGCCGCCCGCCGGGCCGGCCCAGAGTGCGCCGCCCGCCGCCGGCGCTGCGGATGCTGGCGGTGTTCCAGGATCCGATCCATCCTCATCCGGAACGCCCGCGCCCCGCGGCCAGCCAGAGCGCGCGCGCCAGGGGGGCTTCAGATATGGCGATTCGGGCAGGGCGGCGGCGCCCGACCAGTCACAGCCACGGCAGGATCCGGCGCAAGCAGAGCCAGTCCTCGCTGCCACGGCGGCGGTCGACAGCGGCGCAGGCGCCGTCGTCGCGGATGGCGCCGCGCCAATGCCCGCCGCGCCGGTTGCTCTGTTTCCGAGCCCGGTCATGCCTGCGACCGTCTCCGGGGCGGGTCTGGCCCTCCCGTCTGCTGATTTTGCTGCGCCGCTCGCGTCGAACGCAGCGGTTCAAACGCTCGAGACAGCATCGCCGCCCCGGACAGAATCGCCGGTCATATCGCCTTCTGAGAGCAGGCATCCTTCCACAGGCGCAGCTGCGCATGGCGCGGTCCCCGAAGCTGGTCAGGCTGTGTCGCCTGCGCCGACCGCCGTCGCCGCACAGGACGATGCACAGCAGATCTCCCTGTCCGACGCGCAGCAGAGCGACAGCACCGCCGGGAAGGCCGCCAGCGGACCGGACGGCCCGGTGCAGGTTGCGCCGCCCGCCGCCGCGATTGATGTCGAGGCGGCCAGCCTCGCGCCGACCTCGCCGCAGGAGGTGCACACGGCTGTGACGCCGGACCCCGGCGGTCTGCAAGACGGCGAAACCGCAGCAGGGCCCCAACCGGTCACGGGCGCCCTGGACAATACGACATCAGATAGGCTGCCAGGCCCCGCGCTGTCCCTGGCCACGCCGGCTGCGTCCATCCCTGCAGTCGTCGAGCCTGATGGCGCGCTCACCGGCCCCCCGGCGATGGCGTCTGCAGTCCCATCGCTGGATGAGGCCGGGGGACAGGCCCGACGGGGGACTTTCCGCTTCGGGGCGACGGGAAAGGCTGACCCTCGCCGGCCCCCGCAGCCGGTCCTGTCATCTGTCCCGTCGGCTGGTGTCGCGTTGCCTGGGCCCGGTCAGGTTCCTGCCGTTTCGAGCGCCGTTGCGGAGGCGCCTGATGTGCCGCCGTCCGCCGATATTGTCCCTCCGGCGGCGTCGCCGCCAGCGTCTGCTCAACCGCAATCGACCGCGCTGACGGCCGATGTGGCGAGCCCGCCCAAGCCCGCGGCGGAGCAGTCGCCGGAGACAATGGTTCTTCCGGGCGCGCCGCCGCCAGGCATGGCGGTGCTTCCACCTCCTGGCGACCCGGCTGCCAGTGAGAACCCACAGGAGCCGCTGACGGGCGACGGTGCGCCGGGCGGCCTCCCTGCGGTTGATCAGCCGGCCGACAGCACCGACGCCGCCGCGATCGCCCGTTCATTTGCGCGCGAGGCGCTGGGCGAGACTGTCGGCGACGCGGCCTCGCCGCCCGCGGCCGGCGGCGAGGCGACTCCCGGCGCTGCGCCCCCGACAACGTCTGAGGCGTCGTCTTCGGCTTCGCCCCCTGCAGATCGTGCTGATGGGGCGGAGACGCTGGCGGACGCTATTCTCGCAGCCATCACTGGCAATCCCGACATTCTCAGCGCACAGGCGCGACGCGACGACGCCAAGTACGCCATGCGTCAAAGCCGCGCAGCGCTCCTGCCCAATGTCGACCTGATGATGTCTGAAGGAGTGGAGGGCACGCGCAGCGAAACCTCACCCATTGAGCAGGCCAACCGTGCGGAAGCTCAGATTGCGCTTCGTCAACTCATTTGGGACTTCGGCGCAGCCGGCAACGACGTGAAGCGCGCCCGGGCCGTGTATGAGGGCGTTGATTGGGCGCTGCGCAATGAGGTCGAGCGCGTCGCCTTTGATGTGGCCGCCGCCTATATCGGGGTTCTGGAACGCCAGCAACTCGCTGCGCTGGCGGAAGAAAACGTTGCAGCCCATGAGCGCATACTGCAGACCGTGCAGAACCAGCGACAATTCGGCCTGGTGTCGGGTGCGGATGTCTCGCGGGTCGAGGCGAAGCTCAACGCTGCCCGCGGCGCCCTGCTGGACCGGCGCAGCGACCTCGCGGTGGCGAAGGAAGGTTTCCGCCGGCAGCTGAACAGGCTTCCCGGCGACCTCGCCCCTGCGCCGTTGGCTGGCCCGCTCATTCCTGAGGACGTTGAGGCCACGCTTGAGCTTGCCGAAAAGGGCAATCCGGAATTGCGCCAGGCGACGGCCTTATTGGAATCCCTGCGCCGCCAGACCGCGGGACAGCGGGCCGGCTTGTTGCCGCGGATCGAATTTGAGGCGCAGGGCAACTGGAAGGATAACGTCGGGGGACCTGCGGGGCGCAGCGACGACGCCCGCGCAATGGTCACGATGCGGTACAAATTGTATGACGGCGGAGCCCAGAGCGCAGCAGTTTCACGCGCCAAGGCGAAGCTGCGCCAGGCTGAATTCGATTTTGACCGCACCAGGCGCGATATTGTCCAGCTGGTGCGCAGCGACTACGCGGCTCTGGCCGCGGCGCGCGACAAGGTCGCTGCGATTGAGCAGGAAGTCCAGGCAGGTGAGCGTCTGGTGGACCTGTACATCACGCAGTTCCGGGCGGGCGGGCGCAGCGTCTTCGACCTTCTTGACAGTCAGGAAACGCTGATCGCCGGAAAATCAAAGCGCATCTCCAACGTCGCAGCCAGAGAGATTGCAGCTTATCGGGTGCTGAAGAACATAGGCGAGCTCTTCATTGTGGCGACAGGCGAGAAATTTGAGGCGGCTCCCTCACGCTGAGGCGGTGTGGGGGGCTGACATTTCGGAGTGGTTGGAGCACTTACTGGTGTCTTGAGCGGCCTGCGCCGCTCACAGCACTGGCCGCGGCACTGGCGGCAGCACTGGCTGCAGCCCTGGCGGCGACACCGAAGGCTTTGGCCGGGCGATTTTGCCGAGGATATTCCGGGCTTGGCCTGCCTTGGCGCCTGAGGGGCAGACTCGCGGGCAGTGGCGGGCCGTGCGCCGCTTAAGCGCGCATCGGTTTAGGCCGCGCCCTGCTGCGCAGTTGGGTCTTGCGCGTCGACAAGCTCCCAGGCGATCAGCTCATCGATCTTGTGCTCTTGCTCAAACTTGACGCCGTATCCGAATGGTTGGGTTGAGACCACATGACCTGCGAAGCGTCGGTCAGCGACATTGATCACCACGGTATCGCCGTTGCGTTGGACGAGATAATGCAGCGCCGGGCGAAACAGGCAGCCCGCCGGGCTGATGTTGATCACCATGCCAGATATTTCGACGTCGCGTGGTTGCAGAATCATGAGGCCAAGACGCCGGCACGGTCGGCGCGGATGGGCGCGAACGCTTCGGCGGCGAAATATCCTCAGCGGGCCTGATCGCATGGAGATCATCCTGACACCCTCCCGCGGGCAGGCAGCGTCGCCTGCATGGTTTCAACATTCTGCGCCGTCTGCTTCGCAGCCAGTTCGGCCCGTTCTGCCATGCGACGGCTGGCGACGACATGGCTTTCCAGCCTTTTCAGATCGTTTGTTGCGGCGCGCTGCATGTTCTCAAGCTCTGTCCGCATCGCTTCGATGCGGTCGCGCGGGGTGATTTCATTGGCGTTCAAGGCCCGGGCGATGGACTGCGAGACGTCCGAAAGCTGGCGCAGGACCGCCTCCTGCCGCCGCGCGATGTCGCGCACCACCCGACGGTCGTCACGGCGCATGTCGTCAAGCCGCTTGAGGGTCTCTCGGGCGAGCGCCTGTGTCGCAATCATCGAGCGCTCAAGCTGGGCATTGGCAAGCCGTCCGCCGCCGGCCGATTCCTGAAGCGCCCGCGACCGTTGGAACGCCTGGGCGAGGCGCTCGAGCAGTGCGCGCGCACCCTGGCTTTCCGGGCCCGTCGCGCTGCCGATCTGAACCGGTCCGCCCGATTGTGCGTTAAAGGATGGTGATCCCCCGACGGTCGGGCGCGCCAGAAATTCGGCGATCAGATCTGACTGACGTTCCTGCGCAGCCAGCAGGCGGGCGTCGGAGTCGGAGCGGTCCTCGGCCATCTGCAACGCCGCGTCGGCGAAGCGGCCCATCTGCTCGCTCATCTGGCGTTGTCCGTCGGCGATCGCGGCGAGCGCAAGGCTCAGCGTGTCGTCGATGGTGGCGCGCAGCTTCTGGGAGCGAAGCGAGGCGAACGCTCCTGCGACGGTGGCGTTCAGTTCATGCAGCTGCTCCTGTGTACGCTCCGAGGCTTCGCGGATCCGGGAAAAGGCCTCTTCCGCCTGCGGGCTCAAACCCACGCCGGAGCCCCCTGCTGCATGGCCCGCAGCTTGACTGGGGCCATGGTGCGGCGCATGGCCCGCCGCTGCGCCTGACGCATGCGCCGTTTCAAGTTCCGCCATGTTGATCAGGGTGGCTTCAAATTCGTTCCTCACCGCCTTCATGGCGCTGATCAGGAAGCGATCAATCAGCCCGATCACCATCGAGAACAGCAGCCCGAACAGGGATGAGGAGAACCCTGTTGACATCCCGGCGAGGGGACCCTTCATGCCGTCGATCATCTTGCCGATCGAGTCGGCGCCTCCAGCTCCGGACATGTCCATGGAGCCAATGAGATCGCCCACCGAGTGAACTGTCTTCATCAACCCCATAAAGGCGCCAAGCAGGCCCAGAAACACCAGAAGGCCGCCGAAATAGGTCAGTGTCGAGCGCATGTCGGAGATGCGCTGATCGACGTCTTTCACCAGCAGGTGCACGGTCTCCGCCGGCAGGCGGGTCTGTCCGCGGTTCTGCAGTTCTTCGGTAATGAGCCGGTAACCATATCCAAGAAGGCTCGGTCGCTTGAAGACCTTTGCCGGGGTCGAATAGATGTCGGCGTCGCTGGTCTTGCGGCGATATCCATAATCCGTATTGAGTGCGTCCAGCGCATTCATGTCATTGAACAGATTGTTCAAGGCCAGAAACGACAGGCCAGTCGCGAAAATCGCTGTCGCGATGATTAGGCCGTTGAGCTCCGGCTTGGCCATGATGCCGTGAATGACAAAGTCATAAGCATAGATGCCAAGGCCCGCGAGCAGGGCGACAACCACGACCATATGGCCGAGCTCGCGATAGAGTTTCTTGCGAAGGGTCATCGGGATGTCCGGTCGCGCTTGCTAGGGTTTCAACAAAACGCTGACGACATGGGTGGCGCCGATTTCATCGGTTACCTTCACCTGAGCTGAGATGTTTTCTGGTGGGACACCCGCCTTGATCAGAATGTTCCGGGTGGCGAGCGCACGATAATACGCCAGCCGCTCAGACCCCGATACGCCCGAAGCGGAGGGCGCAATTGACCACACCTCAAGCTTGTCTGTGGGCGACAGGTTGGCGTCACGAATGATGCGTTGGGCGGCCTCTTCAGCTTCGGCGGTGAACTGAACCGCTTTCGGGTCGAAGTCGATAGCCAACAGGGCGTCGGACTGGCGGACCCTTGATCCCGTTCGGGGCTTGGCGATCTCGTCGGCCGGCGCAGCCACAGCAACGCGCTTGGAGTCCGGAACGGATCTCGAACGCGCGACGAGGGTGTCTTCGCCGTCGGAAGGGTTCTCGCTCAGAAGCTCTTCAGCTGTTGGTCCGGGGCGTGTCAGGCCTGCTCGCGACCCTGCCGGGGCAAGTTGCCTTTGGACTTCTTCAACCTTGAGAGCAGCTTCACGCTCGAAGTGTTCTTTCATCTCTTTAACGACGCGCTGCGACAGGCTCATCACTGCCGCGCTCATGATGACGAGCAGAAAGGTCACGACCATGATGACGGTCGTCAGGACGTCGACAAACGCTGGCCAATGGTTAACTTCGCCATCCGCGGAAGCGCCCGCCATGTCCATTCACCCACTGCGCGCAGCTCTGGAAACGAGCCGTCTCTACCGGGATCGTTTACCAGAAATAGCTTTCACTTGGCTTAAGGACGCAATGCGCTGCCGGAGGCCAGAGATCGAACTGCAGCGCGGAGGGACGCGGTAAGGATCGACGCCGCGCCAGGCCGTTCATGTTCTGCAGGTCAGGCCGACTGCGCCTTGGAGCGGAACAACGCCAGGACCTCGTCGCGCGGCTTGTCGGCCACGATGCGTCCAGCGTCGAGCCAGATAACGCGGTCGACGAGGCGAAGAACGTCCATCCGGTGGGAGGCCACTATGAAGGTGCGACCGTCGCGGGAGAGTGGTTCCAGAGCCTGAATGAGGCGCTGTTCCGTCGCTGCATCCATCGCCGCTGTCGGCTCGTCGAGCAGCAGGGCGTCGCTTGGACGCGCCAGCGTCCGCGCAAGGACGACAGCCTGACGCTGCCCGCCCGACAGCCGGCCACCGCGCTGTCCGAGCTTGGTGGAGAACCCGTCGGGCAATGCCTGTGCGATGACGTCGACACCGGTCAGACGCACCGCAAGCTCCAGTGCCTGCGCGTCAATCTGGGACAGCCCCAGCATCAGGTTCTCCCTGAGGGTGGTGTCGAACAGGGTGGCGTCCTGGGCGGCATAGGCGATGCGCGACCGCAGAGCGTCGACGCGGAAGTGCGTCATGTTGTGACCGTCCACGAGGACTCGGCCCTGAGAGGGCTCAATGAGCCCTGACAGAAGTTCAAGCAGAGTGGATTTGCCTGAGCCCGAACGCCCGATCAGGCCTATGCGCTCGCCGCGACGGATCGTCAGGCTGATCTGATTCAGCGCTGGCTCGACGCTGTCGGGGTAGGTAAACGAGACTGCGCGCAGATCATATGCCCCAGCGCGCGGTTCGACAGTCACCGCCGATTGAGGGTCATGTCGCTCAGGTTCCAGCGACAGGAGTTCAGCGACCGTCTTGAATTGCGACAATGACTGGTGGGCGCGCGAAATGATCCCGATCGCCGCTGAAATGGGTCCCATTGCGCGGCTCGCCAACAGGCTTGATGCGATGAGGGCGCCGATCGTCAGGTCGCCGGCCTGCACCAGGAGAACCCCGATTGCAATCGACGCCACCGTGACGCCCTGCACAGTCCACGCGGTCGCTGCGCTTGCCGCATCCGTCCAGCGGCGAGTTTCGTGGCCGTTCATGCCGATGTGATCGGACAGAAGGCTCCACTGGCGATTGAACTTTCCTTCTGCCTGATTGGCTTTGATCGTTGACAGACCGTCAATGATATCGACCACCAGATTGCTTCGGGTGCGCATGAGCTGCACGCCGCGTCCGCTTGCGCTCGCCACCGCCTTCATGCTTCCCGCGCCGATCACCAGGATGAGCAAAGCGCCCCCCAGGACCGGGAGCGCCACCGGACCTGCAATCATCCAGACCAGAAACAGAAACACAAAGAAGAACGGCACGTCGATGAAAAATGTGACGATCGCCGCGGGTGCAATCAGCGCCATGGACTCTATATCGCGCAGGGCGACGAGAACCGCACCTGTATTCTTTGGCGACCGGTCACACTTCGCCCCTGTGATCGCGGCCATCACCCGCGTCTGGACCTGCTGCGACACACGCAAGCCCTGCGCTTCGATGAAGTCCGCCCGCACCTGCTTGAGCGCAAACTCAAACCCAAGAGCAATCATGATCCCAATGCACAGCGTCCACATGCTTTCTATTGCAAGATTGGGGATAACACGATCGTAGATCGCCCGCTGGAACAGAGGCATCGCGAGCGAGCACAGGTTAAGCAACAGGCCTGCGATCAATAGCTGCGACAGAATTCGCCGGTCCGAGAGGAAACGCATCAGGATCCAGCGCCGCGGCCCCTTCATGATCTCGCGACGATCATCGGCGTCTACCGCCCCATTGACCGGATCCGCCGAACCCAGGGTGAGCACGCGCCCGGTGCACGCGAGAGCAAGGCCGTGGGCCGCCACGCGAACCGTCTCGCCGTCCTCGCTTTCGACACTGAAGCCGCTGGAGGGGTCAAAGCCGAGCAGGAGCGCAAAGCCGCCGTTGTTCAGTTCCAGACAGACCGGAAAGTCGCCCGCCTCTAACTCCTTCAGGGTTGCGCTGCGCCACGATCCCTGTAGCCCGAAGCGCGCAAGCGCGATGGGCGCCGCCCGTGGGTCGAGGTCAGCGCCGATCCGGGGAAGCGCCGCAAGCAGGCCGTCGCGGGAGACAACGGTGTCAAATCTTCCGGCGAGCTGCTCGAGGACATCAACCAAAGGCCGTCGGGCGGTGTCGGGGACGTGGTTTGCGCTCCAGGGAGTTTCGTCGCGAACGCCCTGGAGACGCTTTTGCGCCCAGCCCGCGGCGAGACCTGCAGTCGCTCGAAAACCGGTATGACGAAGGCTTGACCACCAGGGCGCCAGCTTTGTCATGCTCGGCAACAGGTGGTTAATTCGAAATGGCATACTCAGTAGGCTCCGACCGCGCCCAGACCCTTATGCGTGATACGGATAATCCTTGGTAAACTAATCCGTGGACCGTGTATGAACAATTCGATAACGACTGAAAGCAAGGGCGTCGATCCGCCAGGCAGCGGCAAATCCGCAGCCCAGGCAAACCCCGATGCGTCTGGCTCGGGCGCATGGAGCGAACGGCTTCGTCTCGATCCAAGCCGCAAGCTTCTCGGCGCCGTGTTTTGGACTACGATCATCTTCCTCGCCTGGGCGGCTCTGTTCAAGCTTGACCAGGTGACGCGGGCGCATGGCCGTGTCGCACCGAGTGCTGGGACCCAGACGATTCAGCACCTGGAAGGCGGAATCGTTACGGAACTATTGGTTAAGGAGGGCGAGCGTGTCAGGCGGGAGCAGCCCCTCATGCGGCTCGCCAATCAATTCACGGCGGCGGATTTTTCGAATGCGCGCACAGAAGTCGCAGCATTGCAGATCACGCTGGCCCGTCTGGAGGCCGAAACGACCGGTGACGGGGGATTCGCGGTGGATCCAAAGCTTGCTGCCCTGGCCCCGGAGATTGCCGCTGCAGAAACAGACCTATTTCAATCGCGTGTAGGGCAGCTGCGCCAGGACCTGTCGGTGGTTGAGGCGCAGGTGCACTCTGCAGGTCTTGAGGCCAGTTCTCTCGAAGCGCGTCTGGAAAGCCTGCGGTCCGAGGAAAAAGTGACTATCGAGCAGCTGCGCCTCATGGAGCGGGCTTTGGCCGTCGATGCGATCTCTGCGCAGGAGGTTCTCGACAAGAGGAACTCGTTACAGCAATTGCGCACGCGGATTTCGGATGTGGCGACAGAGATCCCGCAGGCCCGCGCCCGCGCCGCCGAGGCGCAGGCGCGCAAGAGTTCGATACGCGCCAAGTTCCTTGCTGAAGCAGAACAGAAGGCGGCAGAAGTTCGTCTGGCGATGTCAAAGGCGGAACAGGGGCTGTCGGCCTTCTCCGATCGCCAGACACGCACCGAAATTCGGGCGCCGGTCGACGGCGTGGTAAACCGGATTTTTGCGCGCACCATAGGGGGTGTGGTGCGCGGGGGCGACCCGATCATGGAGATTACGCCCATCGACCCGACAATTGTCATTGAGGCGCGGCTGAGTCCTAAGGATCGCGCTGACGTCTGGCCGGGGCAAAGCGCCACCGTGAAGGTCAGCGCCTTCGACTACAGCGTCTTCGGCGGCCTGGAGGCCCGCGTGGTGGATATCTCGCCGGACGCGCTTCAGGATGAGCGTGGCGAGAGCTATTTTCGTGTTCGTCTGACTGCAGACGCATCGACCCTCGGACCTGAAAACGATGTTTCGCCCGGCATGACAGCAGACGTTGATATAAAATCGGGTCGGCGTACGGTTCTCGATTACCTGCTCGCCCCGATCGAGGATGCGGCCGGGACCGCACTGCGTGAGTAGGCAGCCTTGGGGCCTTGTGAAAGGGGGGGGACTCCCCACCAATGATCAAGCTGGTTTTTGCGTGGCTATAACCACGCTTTGCCGGCAGGGATCATAGGCGGTTCGGCTTTCGAGCATAGCGCAGGCCACCGCCAAGAGCCGGTCGGCGACGCCACGCAGTGCGCGCCCATGCGTATGGCCGCGGGCGCGCAGCGCGCCATAGCGCGCCCGGCTTCGGGGGTCGTGCTGTGTGGCCACCCGCGCCCAGTGATAGACCGCGGTGCGCAACCGCCCTGAGCAGGCCTGGCGCATTTCGACGCGACAGGATTTGCCGCTGCGCTTGGTCACCGGGGCGACGCCGCACAGGGTGCGCAAAGCATGATAATCTCTCCCTTGGATGGCGTGGTGCGCCTCCGCGAGCAGCGTGGCGAGGACGATCCTTCCCACTCCCGGCAAAGAGCGCAGGATTGTCGCGTCATGCTGCTCCACAGGCTGCCCCGGGGCGGCGTCCTCGTCAGGTTCCGGCCCGGCGATGGCGGCGGTCAGGGCGTCAAGCCTGCGGGTCGCGTCCTTGATCTGGCGGTTCACCAGACGCACCCGCTCGGCCACGTTCAGCACATGCGCGCTGGCGGCTTCCGCCGTGCCGGCCGCGACGGTCAAGGCGGGGCGGCGCAACTGCGCCAACGCATCATCCGCCGAGAGCCGGCGAATGCGGTGCGCGCTTAAGATGCGCGCAAGCTTCTTCACGGTCAGTTTGGCGGTCACAGAAGGTGTCGGCGCCAAAGCCAGGATGTCGAGAAACCGTTCAGCTCCGACATCATCGGTGAGTTCGAGCGCTTGCGGAAAATAGCGCCAAAGCTGCTGGCGGATTCGATTGGTGAGCCGCGTGCGCTCGTCCTTCAACTCGTCGGTCATGCGTGACCATTCACGCAGTTCCACGATCAAAGGATCAAGCGTTTCAAGGCGACGAAAGCAATGCCGGTCGGTCTTCAGCGAAGACGCCAACACCAAAGCGTCACGGCGATCATCCTTGGCGCCAGCCGGCGAGACGCGATCGCGGAAACGGTCGAGCTGCTTGGGATTGATCGCGAAGACGGCGACGCCGCGATCCATCAAAGCCTCAACAACGGGACCGTGCGGCGTTTCAATCGCGATAGCGATTTCACTGGCAGGCGCTTGATCAAGCAGCCAAGCGACCATCGCGCCGAGTCCGTCCGCGTCGTGCGGGAAGGCCCTTTGCGGAGGTTCGCCAGTGCCGATGGTGCAGACCTGGTGTTCTTTGCTCGCCCAATCCACGCCGACAAACAGGGTCGGCTCTTTGTCCATGTGCGCCTCCTCTCAAAGATCGGGCCGCTGCGGTGCTTCGCCATTCCCTGTACAGGCGCTCGAGCGAACCCGGCGCAACTCCCCACTGGGCGTGCAACGCAGCCGACCGATCGAGGCGCATGTCCCCCCCAGGCGCTCGAAGACGCAGGGGGCGAAAGGCTGCTCTCGATCAGCCGGCCCGAGGCGGATAGAATGAACCAATCCGCGGTTGAGGGGTACAGGGGCGGCCCTGGGGCCGGATCGGAGCCGCCAGTGGCGTCCGGTTCCACGAGCTCCCGCTGTGACGGATTGAAGATGACCGTGGGAGTGGCGGGGCGCCGGAGTCAGAAATACTGGACGGATCCGTCTGCAGTTTCGCCATCCAGACAGCGGCCGCCCTGACTCACTGCGTCGCCGTGCCGCGCAGGTCGTCAGTCTCCGGCCGCCCCCCGATTAGCGACGTCAAGTTCGCAAGGTCAGGCCAGTCTGCTTTAGGCCAGTCGTCTCAGTCGCGACGTGCGTTCCTGAGGCGTCGCTGGCTCGAGAACGATGGCATCTGAGCACTGCATTGCGTAGATCATCGCCGCAGCAAGTCCGCTGCGCTCTGACAGCGCTTGCTCGTACAGCCGCGCCGAGAGGCGCACCGCCGAGGGGCGCAGTTTTGACAGTGTCACCAGATCCCCGATACCTGCGCCGACTTCGTCGATGCAGATCCGGGCGCCAAGGCTGCGCCATCGCTCGAGCCTGCCCAACGTTGTTTCCTGGTCCTTCGCCAATGCAGTTTCTGCGACCGCGATCAGCAGGCGCGTCGGGTCCGGCAGGGACTGAATGACAGCTTGTAGTGCGTCACTCACCGCATGGGTGCGCAACTGGGTCAATGAGAGAGGCACAAGCACAGGGGCCTCAACGCCGATCGTCATCTTCGCCCACCCGTGGACCGCCCAAACGCCAAGGGAGTCGCCCAGCCCGACTTCTTCTATCGTACGCTGCGGTTCCTCTACCACCTCTCCATCTGCCGCGCTGGCCCAATCGAGCAGCGGCTCCCGCGCCACCACTGCACCCTCATGGATCTCATGAACATCCCGCAAAACGATTGGCGCTGGCGCGCCTGAAAGCATCCTTGTCTTGATTGCAAGCACAAAGGCCTCACGGCGGCGGGCTTGCGCCATCATGGCTGGGCCAAAGGTCAAGGCGCGCCCGCGGCCAGCCTTCTTGGCGGCGTACAGCGCTTCATCCGCGCGACGCATGAGCTCAGACGGCTGCAAGCCTTCTGTCAACTCCGCAATCCCAAGCGATCCGCCGATGCTGACGCGCGAACCAACAACCGTAAACGGCTTGTGGAGCTCGGAAAGAATGAGTTCGGACTTGCGCTTTGCGGATTTGATGTCGCGGATGATCACGGCGAACTCGTCGCCGCCCAAACGTGCGGCAAGGTCGGTGCTGTCGAGGCAATTCTGAAGCCGGATCGCGACCTGCCGCAATAGATCGTCGCCCGCTTCATGCCCAAGGCTGTCATTGACCGGCTTGAATTTGTCGAGATCAATCAGAATGACGCCGCCTTTATTTCGGGTGTCCGTAACAAGTTCGCTCAGGCGGGCGACGAAGGTTCGCCGGTTCGCCAGTTGAGTCAAACTGTCATGGCTTGCCTGGTAGGCCTGCTCGGTCACGTCCTCGGCGCGAAGGGCCTCGTCCGGCGCGTCCGAGGTTGGTGCTGCAAAAGCCGGCTGTGAAGCCCTGCGGAGATCGCGCCGCAGGCGACTTCTTGTGGCCATCGTCGACAGCGCCTGACGCCAGTCAGCGACTTCTCGACAGTCAAAGACGAAGGTGATGTGGAGATCATGGAATTCAGCACGCAAGCGACGCTCCGTGTCCCGGGAGGCGCGTGCAACGGCGAACTCTGCACTCTCATCAAAGGCGGCCGCTGTGTGGATCAGGCTGACAGCCTCGAAGCCGGAGTGTCCTTCAAGATCAAGGACGACGAGCCGGCTTTCGGAAAATTCTCCGATTGGCTCTGCGAGCGCTGACAGAAATTTTTCAGGATCGTCGAGAGCTGACCATAGAAACTGTCCAGATGACCGGCGTCGAAGACCGCCTGGCGACACCGCAGCGCCGCGCACGTCGTCCTGCACGGCCCGCACAGCCTCGCCGAAGGTCGCGACAAAAGCGCGATCGCTGGAGAACAGCAGGATCTTCACGGCGCATCCGCTCACGAGCCTCTGGTCAGAAGTCTCTGCCAGCCAACTTTCAGAATTTCACCGGCGGGTGGAGTTTTAGTTAAGTTCTGTTTGCGTCTTCAAAATAACGGCGGGGTGTCAAGCTGGTTCAGCCCAACATACAGCGCGGAAAGCCGGGTGATTCGTGGACGCTCGTTCACTTTTTGTAAGAGATGTTCCGCTTACGATGTGAGCCAGATATAAAAGCCGGGGCCTGCGCCATGCGTCCTTTTCATAACCTTCGCAGCGAAGTCTGGGACCTTAGCATGCCCCTGGTCGGCGGTGGGTGGGATCCACGTCAACTGCAAAACTGGTTCGATCCGGTCTCCGCATTTTACGCATTCTCCAACTCGATCGTCCCGACCGCAGAGCCGGTTGCGTCATCGGAGGATTATGCGGCCCTTGCAGCGGCGGTCGGAGCGGATGCAAGTGCTGCGCAGGCCGAATATGTTACTGATGCCGGAACAAGTCCTGGGGCACCTGAAGCAGTTGAAGTAAATGTCGATCCCTCGCTTGCTGTATCGCAGTTCGCCGGAACAGCTTCGGTAGGTTTCCACGAGCCGGCGGCGCCGTACGCCGGCCATTCCTGGTTTGCTGCGGCATTTGACGCTCCTGGCGGCCAGGCCACGGAACTGGTGCGCAGCTTCGGGGCGTGGCGGTTCGATGATGTCATCGGGTTTGCCGGCTCGACGGGGGCGCTCGGCTTCGCGCTTGGGTTTGATCTGCCCGATCTTGTCGGGCCCGACGGGGGCCTGGACGGTTTGGAATTGGCCGGTGATTCGATTCAGGGCGGCGAAATCTCGAATGGGGAGATGCCGGCCCTGCTGGAGCCTGTTCTGGAGTCTGAGCTTCCGGGAAGTGCGCAGACGTTCGCTCACGGCGGCGATCTGGCGGCCGCGTCGATCGTCGCCCCCTGGGCTGATGTCGGGGATGCCAGTTCTGCGGCGGCGGTCGGGGCCGACGGGTCTGCCCAGCAGCGCGACAGCTATTGGTTCGATGTTCCTGGGATAGGTGGCGTGGTGCTCGACGAGCAGGCCTTCGCAGCTGCGTTACTTTCATTGCTGGGCGATCCGGGGTCGACCGCCATGAACGGCGCGGGCCTGGCGGCATCGGGCGTGGTCTTCGACATTGCAGACCTCTTAAGCGGGGCATCGCCCGACGGCGCCGCCCTTGGTTATCTGGACCCCGCCTTGGCTCAGGCGGCGATGGATCAATCGTCAATCCATGCCGGGTCAATGAACGATCATGAGATGGCCAGCTCGGTTATGGCCATTCACGATGAGGCTCATCGCGTGGCGATGCTGGCCGCCTGACGCCGCCTGGGGCAAATTCGGCCTTGGCGCGCCCTCAAAATTCTCGCGACATGAGTTGTGTGCTCCGTCTATCCGACGGCAGTCGCGGCCTGTCAACGGACTGTTAACCGTGCGGCCCGCGCGGCGCTTCGCATGTCGAAATTTGCAGCCTGTATGATTTTTAGGCGTCAGTTGGCGGAAGATTAATCTCTGAAACGCAAATCTTTGGTCTTCAGGAAAAAAGTTGAAGACCATGAGCGAAGTGAACGGTCCCAGTCCTCCGCCTCTGAGTATCGCACCCGTCGTTGACGGGAAAGTGCTCGTCGATGCGAACTCGCAGGACGTACGTGTCGAGATCGTCGACATCGACATGATTCTGATCCTTCCGGATGGATCCCGGATCGTGCTGCCCGGATTGGGCATTGGCGCGCTTTCCGCCGATCCGCCAACGATTGTTTTCAATGACAGGGCGCTCGCCGCCAACGAGATGATGGCCCTCCTCGGCGAGGTGCGTGAATTCGACGATGGCCTGCGCATCAATTTGACGACTGCACTCGGCGTTGAGGATAAGAAGGAAGCCGGAGAGGACACAGAAGGCGATGTGAGTAAGGCGGGTCAGGAAGTCGAACTGACCGAGATTCAGGCAAAGGACGTCACCGCAACGGAGGCGGAGCGGAAAAGTGAAGAGAAGGAGTCGGAACAAAAGCAGGGGGATTTTGACACTCTCGCCAAGCCGATGCCGCCGCCAGCCACGTCGGCCGCAGCGGCTCCACCCGCGCCAAGCACGTCGCTTTCGGTGCTTCTGTCACGCGACTTCACCTTCGCGGCGAAGGAGGATCTGACCGCTGGCGCCCGTATCGGGTCCTTGCTCGAGCCGACATCCCCGCTTGTGGGAAAGGTGCAGTTTTCAGCCGAGCCTGGGCAAAGCGCACTGTTCAAGGTGGATGCGGCGACCGGTGAGGTCAGCCTTGCTCCGGATGCGATGCTCAATTTCGAACAGGCGTCGCAGCATACCCTCAACATCAATGCCACGGCGAGCGATGGCTCAACGGCGCCCTATGTGGTCACCGTCATCGTCGCGGATGTCAACGAGGCGCCGGGGGCGGCGGCCTGGGCCTGGGGCGGAGAGTTCTTTGAGGGCGCTGCTGCGGGAACCGCGGTCGGGCAGGTCAGGGCCGCAGACCCGGACCGCAACGAGCAGGTTGCCTATGCGCTGCTTGAAGACGCTGGCGGTCGCTTCGCCATAGACCCAACCTCAGGCGTCATCAGCGTCAAAGACCCCTCGATCATCGATCATGAAGCGACTTCGCGCCACGACGTGCGCGTTCGCGCGACGGACAGCGGGGGGCTGAAAAGCGAGGCGACGATTTCAATCAATGTTCGCGACGTCAACGAGCGTCCGGACGTACTCAAGCTTGCTGCTGGCGGAAGCGTCGCAGAAAACGCTCCGGTTGGAACGATTGTCGCTCGGGTGAGCGCGAGCGATCCCGATCAGGGCGACAGCCTGACCTTCAGTCTGGTGAACGACGCGTCTGGGCGGTTTAAGATCGACGCCTCAACAGGTGAGATCCGCGTCGCGGACAGCAAAGGTCTCGATTTCGAAGCCCAGTCGAGCCATGCGCTTGTTGTGCGGGTCAGCGACGCAGCGGGGCTATCGCGCGAGGAACGCATCACGGTCGCCGTCTCCGATGTGAACGAGGCGCCGCGTCAGCTGCGGGTGCTGGAAAGCCAGCCGGTTCGCGAAAATGCTCTGGCCGGCGCCCTCGTGGCCCGGGTGGCGGCGTCCGACCCCGACGCGGGCGACGTCGTCCGCTTTCGCCTGACGGATGATGCGGGCGGGCGCTTTGTGATCGATGCCCAAACCGGCGAGATCACGCTTGCAGAGGCTGGCCGTCTCAGCGTGGTCCAGGCCCGCAGTCATATTGTGCGCGTTGAGGCCTATGACAGCGGCGGCCTCACGACGGAGATACCCGTCGCGGTGAACGTCACCGGTTCAAGCGATATTCAGGGCGTGCCCATTGATCCGGAAAGAGTGTTTCTGAGCGCTCCGGAGAGCATCGCCGCGGGCGGCGCCATCGGCGTTCTGCCTGCGGTCGAGGGCGTCGCCGCCACGTTCGCATTGATGAACAGCGATGGCGGGCGCTTCGCCATCAATCCCACAACCGGGGCCATTCGGCTGGCCGACGGAAAGACCCTGGACCACGAGACCGCCGCAAGCCACCAGGTCGTGGTGCGTGTGACCACACAGGCGAGCGTTCGCGACCAGATCGTCGTCATCAATGCCGCGGACGTGAATGAGACCCCCAGCGCGCCGGGCTTCGCCTGGGGCGGCGGCATCCTGGAGGGCAACATCGCCGGCACGACGGTCGGCCAGGTCACTTCGGTGGATCCCGATCGTGGAGACCGTCTGTCCTACGCCCTCCTGGATGACGCGGGCGGTCGGTTCTCAATTGATCCGCAGACCGGGATCGTGCGGCTGGCGGATCCCAGTCGCATCGACTTTGAGAGCGCGCAGACCCATGTCATCCGCGTCTTGGCGACAGATTTGGGCGGCCTGAAGCAGGAAGCAAGCCTTTCAGTTGAGGTCCGCGACGTCAATGAACGCCCGGTGTTTGACGTCCAGCCCGGCAGCGTGCCCCTGCAGGAAACCGTCGCTGCAGGGAGTGTTGTGGCGACGGTCCTGGCCCGAGACCCTGATCTGGCTGATGCGATCACGTACTCGCTGCGATCAGACGCCGGCGGATTGTTCGTCATCAACCCGCAATCCGGCGAAATCTCCCTCGCCCAGGGAAAGTCTCTGGATTTCGAGACAAGCGCGCGCCACACGGTGGTGGTTCGGGCGGTGGACAAGGCCGGCCTTTTCAGCGAATTTGAACTGACCGTTCCGGTAGGCGATGTAAACGAGGCGCCGCGCGATATCCGTGTGCTGGGCCTGATGCCCGTTTCAGTCGACGCGCCCACCGGGGCGCTTGCCGCAACGGTGCGCGCCACGGACCCGGACCGGGGAGATGTTCTTACATATCGTCTTGTTGATGACGCGCAGGGCCGTTTCTCAATCGATGCTCAGACAGGTCAGGTGCGGGTCGCCCGGTCAGGGGCCTTTGATTTTCTGACTGAGCAAAATCATGTTCTCAAGGTTGAAGCAACCGATTCGGGGGGGCTCAACACCGCGATCGAATTTACGATCGCTCTGGCGCCCCGGCCACTCCCGCCGGGCGCGCCGATCGATGTGAACACGGTGCTATTGAGCGCACCGGAAAACATTCCTTCAGGCGGTGAGATTGGCGTCGTCGCGCTGACGCCCGGCAATGCAGGCGCATTCGAATTCCTCGATAATGCCGGCGGCCGCTTTCTGATTGATTCCAAGACCGGCGTCGTGCGCCTGGCGCCTGGCGCAACTCTCGACTACGAGACGACCGCCAAGCACGAGGCGCAGCTGCGAATCACGACTGACGCCGGCGCGATCGATCGCATCGTCAGCATCGTCGTGACGGATGTGAACGAAGCGCCTGGCTCGCCCGCGATCATCTGGGGCGGCGCGGTTGCGGAGGGAAGCGCCGCCGGGGCCGCCATCGGCCAGGTATCAGCCCTGGACCCCGACCGCGGCGACAGTCTGACATACACGCTGGTCAATGATGCTGGCGGGCGCTTCGCCATCAATGCGTCAACCGGTCTCATCAGCGTCAAGAATCCCGCGGGCGTTGACTTTGAGGCCTCTGCGACCCATCAAATCACGGTGCGCGCCACAGACCGGGCGGGGCTCACCAGCATCGCTGATCTGACGATCACCATCGAGGACCGCAACGAAGCGCCCGACGCACCGCTGCTCGTCGCGGGCGGGGTGGTGAATGAGAATTCCGTCAGCGGCTCAGTCGTCGGTGTTGTGTCGTCAAGCGATCCAGACACGAACGACGCTGTCGTCTACAGCTTGACGGACGACTCCGGCGGCCGCTTCTCGATCAACAGTGCAACGGGCGTGATCACGGTCGCGAACGCCACCCTTCTCGACCACGAAGTCAATCCAAGCCCGATAGTCCGCATTCGTGCGACAGACACCAGCGGCTTGTTCCGCGAGACGGTTCTTCCGGTCGGCGTATCTGATGTTGCTGAGGCGCCCAGCGGAATCTTCATGGCGTCCGGCGGCGTGGTGGACGTCCGCGCTGGTGAAACATTGGCGGCGAAGTTTGTCGCCACCGATCCGGACTTTGGCGATCAGATCACGTTCAGCCTGTCCAACACGTCTGACGGGCGCTTTGCGATCAATCCAACCACCGGCGAACTGCTGGTCGCCAAGCCAGGACTTTTCGTCAATAGCCCCGTAACGACATATGCTGTCTCGGTCGTAGCGACCGACTCGGCCGGCCTGACGCGTGAGCAACCGTTCGCAATTCGTGTCATCGACATCAATGATGCGCCATATGATCTGCGCCTGACGCAGGCAGGCATTGTTGCAGAAGACCAGAGAAACCCAGTCGTTGTCGGGGCCGTTCGCGCGCTCGATCCAGATCTTGGAGAAGTGCTCTCCTACAGCCTCGTTGATGATGCGGGCGGACGGTTTGCGATTGATGCGCAAAGTGGGGAGATTCGCCTGAAGGCGGGCGCGCTTCTCGACTTCGAGGCTGAGGCGAGCCACGCGTTGCGAGTGCGGGTCGTCGATGCAGGCGGCCTCTCCATGGAGAGTACGGTCGTCATCAATGTCGGCGACGTCAACGAGCGACCGGCCATCCTTTCGCAGCCGGCGGCTTCGGTCCTTGAAAACACGACGGACCCAGCCCTGTCTGTGGGCGCACAGGATCAGGACGCAAATACGACATTGGCGTATTCGCTCAGCGGGCCGGACTCCGCGCTGTTTACGCTTGACCAGACTGGCGTGCTCCGGTTCGTGGCGCCGCCGAATTTCGAGGCTCCCTCGGATCTTGGCGGCGACAACACCTACAATGTCACGATCTCTGTCAGCGATGGGATATTGAGCACCGAACGCGCATTTGCGATTTCGGTTCGTGACGTCAATGAAGCACCGCAGATCGTCACCAGCAGCGGTGAAACGATCGTCGAGAATCAGCCGGCCGGAACCGTCGTGGCGCGGGTGACCGCCAGTGATCCGGATGCGGGAGACCGGATCGAATATTCGCTGGTGGATACGGCTGGCGGCCTTTTTATGATCAATGCCGCCACGGGTGTCATCAGCATTGCGGATGGCGCGACTGTCGACTACGAGGCGGCTGCGAGCCATCGGCTGCGTGTGCGCGCTGTGGACAGCCAGGGACGCGGGTCCGACGCGGAAGTCACCGTCACTGTTCTCGACGGAAACGAGTTTCCGGTCATAACCTCCTTATCGGCAGTGAGCGTCGCTGAAAACACGACCAGCGTGGTCTATGTTGCAACTGCGACGGATGATCCAGCTCAAACACTCACCTACGGGCTTGAGGGCTCTGACGCCGCGCACTTTGTCATCAATCCCGCCACTGGCGCCGTGTCCTTTCGGTCTGCGCCGGATTTTGAAGTCCGCGCAGACCTGAGCGCTGACAACATCTACAATGTTGTTATTTCTGCGACTGACGGCAGCCTGACGTCCCGTCGCGCCCTCTCGATCCAGATCACAGATGTCAATGAGGCGCCGAGCCTTGCGATGGTTGCGACAGGGGGCGCAATATCGGAAGATGCCGCCCCGGGGGCAGTCGCAGCGGTGGTGAGGTCCACCGACCCCGACGCGGGCGATCAGATTGTCTACAGTCTCCTGACAGATCAGGGCGGCCGCTTCACGATTGATGCAACGACAGGCGCTATCCGTCTTGCCGACGGGGCGTCTCTTGATGCTGAGGCGACGCCGTCCGTGTCCTTGCGGGTGCGTGCTACGGACGCGCTCGGTCTGACACGAGATGGCGACATCACAATCACGGTGTTGAACGCCAACGAAGCACCGTTAACGCCTGGCTGGACAACCGGCGGAGCGGTGGCTGAGAACAGTCCTTCCGGCGCGGTCGTTGGGATCGTTGGCGCCAGGGACTTGGACGTCGGCGACGTTATCACCTACACGCTGGTTGATTCCGCAGGCGGGCGCTTCGCAATTGATCCGCTGACTGGGCGGATCACCGTCGGCGCCAACCCCACGTTGAATTTCGAGGAGCAGGCGCAGCACTCTATCCGGGTCCGCGCAACCGATGCGGGCGGCCTCACGAGCGAGGCCACACTGACGGTCCTGCTCACAAATATGAACGAAGCCCCGGCTGTGACATCTGGCCCTGGCGCATCCTTCGCAGAGAATGAAGCCGGAAACGCCTATTTGATATCGGGCAGCGACCCGGATGCGGGGACATCGCTGAGTTATTCGATCTCCGGGTCTGATGCAGCGCTGTTCAATGTGAACGCTGCAACAGGGGCGGTGAGCTTCAAGGCGCCGCCGAACTTCGAGACGCCGACAGATGCCGATGCGGACAATGTCTATGAATTGATCGTCACGGTTACCGACGGATCTTTGACTGCGCAACGAACCGTGCAGATCTCGGTCGCCAATGTCAACGAGGCGCCAGTCTTCACCTCCGGGTCGACGGCCACGTTTGCCGAGAACGACTCGGGGACAGTCTACGCAGCCGCGGCCAATGATCCGGACGCTGGGCAGACAGTCATCTATGCGCTGAGCGGTCCAGATGCGGCGCTTTTTGTAATCGATGCTGTCACGGGGAACCTGACGTTCAAGTCGCCCCCGAATTTTGAAGCGCCTTCTGACGCCGGCGCCGATAACGTCTACAACGTGCGCGTTTCCGGCTCGGATGGTTTGCTGTCGACAGTACGCGACATCGCCGTCACCGTGACTGACGTCAACGATGCCCCGTCAACGCCAGTCTGGGCTGCTGGCGGGGCAGTTCGTGAAAATGCACCGGAGGGCACGGTCGTCGGCGTTGTCTCGTCGACCGATCCGGACGCAGGCGATGTGCGCGGGTTTTCCCTTGTCACTAATCCCGGAAACCGCTTCGCCATCGATGCGGCGACGGGCGCAGTGACGGTTCTTGGTGGGGCGAATCTCGACTTCGAAACGGCGACCAGTCACGTCATTCGGGTGCGCGCCAGCGACTCCCGCGGACTCGTGACCGAAGCGGATCTGACCGTCAGTGTCACAAATCAGAATGAAGCGCCTGTCATCAGTTCTCCCGAGGCAGTCACCGTCGCGGAAAACACCTCCGGGAGCGTCTACGCGATTGAAGCGGGTGATGTTGATGCGGGCACGACGCTGGTCTACGGCGTCACGGGCCCCGACGCAGACCGCTTCACGATCAATGCGGCAACCGGGGCGCTCGCGTTTAAGTCGCCGCCGAGTTTCGAGGCCCCGACCGACGCTGGCGCCGACAACGTCTATGAGATCATTGTCTCGGTTTCGGATGGGGCTCTGACCACATCCAGATTTGTGGCCGTTACGGTCACCAACGTCAACGAGGCGCCGGTCTTCACCTCGGGGACGACGGCGTCCTTCGCGGAGAACGCGACCGGGACCGTCTACACGGCGGCGGCGACGGATCAGGACGCAGGGCAGACGCTGAGCTATGCGCTCGGCGGCGCGGATGCGGCTCTCTTCAACATCGATCCTGTGACCGGCGCGATCACCTTCAAGGCGTCGCCCAACTTCGAAGCGCCGGGCGATGCCGGCGCTGACAACGTCTATG
>JBEIHX010000016.1:0-80276 GCA_040381075.1 Hyphomonadaceae bacterium | reverse complement strand
GCCCCTTCTGTCGCTTTTGCGCGCGGCTTCCGCCTTTGCCTCAGACCGCGTTCGGCCGCCTTTGGCGCCCATCTCACGCGCCATCCAGGCTTTCGACCCGAACACACCTTCGATCAAGCCAGGTACGAACAAAAACCGCATCCAGTTGTGGCCAATGCAGACCCAGCCCCGAGGGGGTGATTTCAATGCAAGACAACGCATCAACGCAGGCGCCATGCAGGCCCTCCGCCAACCGTGGCGGGAAGGCAAGCCCAAGGCCGGATTGCAGCGTCACGACAATGCGGCCGATGCCGCGGTCGTAGCGCGCCGCGATGGCGACGCGGGCTTGGCGCTGCCGAGCCATCGCGGCGTCAGCGCGCGTCAATGCATCCTTAGTCGGGGCCATGAATTTGATCCAATGTCGCTCGCCGACTGGTTGAAACGAACCGCCCGGGATTATCAATAACTCTGATTTCGATGAGCGATGTCGCTGGCCCGCGCCTTGCTCCCAGAAAGCGACAAGTCGGGCGAGCATGGCGAAACGGCCAGGAACAGCGGGCAAATCCAAACGTGGCCGGGCGCGCGCGCCGGTGCAATTGTCCCTTTGTGATTTGCTCGCGGCGCCACACGCGGGGGAAGACACGCCAGCTGCGGCAACCAAGCAGTCGACCAAGCCGCGCCCCGCGGCAGCCGACCAAACCGGCCATCGACAAGCCTGCCGTGCTGACGCCGGCCGAAGCGGCTATGTATCTCAACATCAAGCCTGCGACCTTAAAGAGCTGGCGCGCCAAGGGCGTCGGGCCCGCCTTCGTGAAGCGCGCCGCGCGCTTGATCGGCTACACGCCGGCGGCATTGGAGGCCTATCTCGCGCAAGTCACGCAGCGCAAAACGTAAACTGTGGGGCCTGCGGCAATCCGCCAACCCGCCCGGCTGCATGCATTGTGGCCGTGGGCGACGCAGGGCGATCCGGAGCAACGATCGGCGCGCGAGAGCTGTTGCCGCCAAAGCAAAACAACATCCCGACACGGAGCGTTCTATTTTTCGCAAAGGGGAAAACTTTCCGCTTTTCATTTTCGCGGGGAGGCCGATTTGCGAAACTGCGAATTGCCGATCTCCTTAACGCCATCGGCCGCCGATTTTGGCGCCGCTGGCGGAGACGCGACAATGCACCATGACGAACTCCTGACCGTCGAAGAGGCGGCCACGCGGTTGAAGATTTCCAAGCACACGCTCAATCGCTGGCGCGTCACCGGCGACGGCCCGCCTTTCGTCAAGTACGGCCCGAGGCTGGTGCGCTATCTGGAAGCTGCGCTGACCGATTGGGAAAAGCGGCGCACGCGGCGCTCGACAAGCGATGTCGGCGCCGACGCTTCGCGCTGATGTGGCCGCGCATATGCCCTCGCGCCCACTGGCGTTGGTTCAAGGCAGGACCGCGACTCCCGCCGCCCTTCCGGCCACAGCGAGCTTCGCGTCGAAAGTGGCGAGGGTGGCGTTGAGGCGCTGCGCCATGGCAAGGTGAAGGGCGTCGGGCGCTCGCAAGTTTAACCGAAAAGCGCTCAGGAGCTTCGTGGCCGCTTCAAGATCGCTCGACTCCAAACCCAGCGTGATCGCGAAATCTCTGCGCCATTGGAAAAGATTGTCTCGGGCCGCTTCGGCCTCGCTTAAGGTAATGGCTCCGGAGCGCGCCTTCAGACAAATGCAGAGATGGTTTCCAGCACCGCCCAATCGCTCACGCTCATGGATTGCCCCGCCTGCGCAACGAACGCCAAGGCTCTTGGGGTCAGCGCGTCCCGCGCGAACAAAGGTACAAGGACGCTTGCATCCAGGAGGATCGTCAAAAGCGCGCCGCCTCTTCGTCGCGCATGCGAGAAAGCAGCGCGCCGGCGTCTTCATTCGGGTCAGCCTGCCCGACAAGGCGCTGTTCCAGCCAGCTGACGTCGATCGGTTTCAGGCTGTTTGCCGACGCGTCGTTCGCAGGCTTGATCTCCGCCACAGCGGCGCCGCCCTCAGTGATGACGACGCCTTCGCCGCGGCGCACGCGGTCGATGAGTTCGGGTAGCTTGGCTTGCGCCTCGGCGAGGGAATAGCGGGTCATGCGAGAAATCTAATGCAAGCGCGTCCTGGCGCCCAGCCCCGCCTTGGGCCTCGATAGCCGCCAGGACAGTTGACCCCGCCCGCCTGTCTGTGTCCAACCCCCTTGCGGGCGATCCTGGAGCGCACGCCATCGACCGCATCGCAAGTCCCCAGATTGAGTTTCCGTCCGGCAGGCTCGCGCCTCAATCGCGACGCCGTTCGCCGGGACATGGCCCCGGCGGCTAACGCCTCGACGGGATGAGGGAAAAATCCAGAGGCGAGCGGTGATATGGCCTGAACTCGCTCAGCGCGTCGATCGCGCATAGGCGACGCGGAAGAGTGATCCCTCAACGCCGAGGAACCACATGACGCCTGCCTTTCCGGGCGTCACGTTGAGTCCGGGCGCAGGCGCCAGGGGAGCAGTCCCGGCAAGGACGTCGCCATTGCTCGGATTGCGGAATACTATACGGTCCGCCCGGTACAAAAGGGGGTTGTCCGGCGGATCCCCTTCCATGATTTCTGTCTGGACGAACAGGCGGTCTTCCGGGGCGCCATAGAGTGCGGTGAAATTGATGGAGCGCTCCGGCGCTGACCAGGCGACCCGCAGACCGCGTCCGGGAGAGAAGTCCAGCGCAACCGAGCCGCCGAAGCGTTCAACAACATAGATCCGACGATTGGCCCAGTCAGTTGTTGGCTTCGAAGGACTGAATGAGCGCGCCCCCCGGCGTGTGGCGAAGGGCTGAACCGAATAGCGTTCGTTCGGATTGGAGCGGCTTATAACGGTCAGACGGACAGGATCGCCTGATGGTGATGCGTTTGTCTGAACCACCACATAGGGCCCAAAGGCGGTGACGGCGGCGCCGGTGGTTTCCCCGTTCTCCCGATAGCGGATCGGACCCCACGCCGGATCGGGCGTCAGCCGCCGGCCGGCATAGCGGAAGCGGAAAACGTTATCTGCCCCCGCGATATAGATTTCGTCCGTTGCGCCCTTGCGGATTGAGGTGATGCGCCCTCCGACTGGCTCGCTGAGCTCAACTGTCTGCAGGACCCGGAGCGTCACTGGATCGAGCAGCACAAGGCGGGAGTTTTCCTGCGGGCCCTGGCATTGCAGGAATGCCTGGAACCCATCGATCCGGCAGCCGGTTGGACGGTGGAGTGACTTTGCAAGCAACCTTCCATCATGCAGGGCGATGAAGCCGTTATAGGCCGTGTCGTCAGGGGCCGCGCCGGCGGGAAGCTCGGTCCGGGCGGTGATTGCGCCGCTTCTGGCGTCCAGCCGCACCATGGAGCGCCCTGCAACCGCCACCACGCCCCCGTCTCGCAGAACGCCTACCAGTCCCGGGTAGCTCCACGCAGGACGCCGGGTGACAAGGTCCGTGGTCCACACCCGCTCAAGGGACCCGGCGTCGACGCGAGAAACATAAGGCAAGCCCGAGAAGTTCCGGGCGCCAAGGACTCCGCCCAGGACGAAGAGGGCCTCATGCGGCCCTGCGGCCACATTGTATCCTCCCGGGAAGTCGCCATCGACCCTGTCAGCCGGTATCGTTCCGCCGGACGCCAGGGCGGATCGACCCGGGACGGCGTCAAAGATGCTTGTTCGGTCGGATCCGCCGTGTTCGAAGGCAGATGGTTCCGGGCCCCAGGGGCCCTGGGTCGCGCATCCGGCTGCGATGCAGGCAAGGGCAAGCACGCTGATCAGCGGGCGCAAAAAGTGATTGCCGCGCTGTGTCATGGCGTTGCTGTTCCTGCAGCGCCGCTGACCACGCGCAGCGCATATCCCGCCGCCACATTATGGATATCAACCGCGATGCGCTCTGCCCGGTGCGGGTCGCGCGCCGTGACGGCCTCTGCAAGTTCGCTCCACAGCGCTGCGATGCGAACCCGCGCTTCCAGGGTTTCAAAGCAGGCCGGACCGAGGAGATCCGGCGCGCCGAGACGGGAGTCGAGCACTTCATCTGCAATGCGGCGGGTTTTTGAGGCGAGCAGCAGCTGATATCCCGTTTCCAGGGTTTCAAAGAAAAAGTATTTCGGCTCCATGTGCTGACCCGCCATGGCGCCCAGCTTTGCAGCGCCTGCCCGGATCTGCTCGCAGTCCTCGGACGTTGCGTTGCGTGCGGCGTATCGGGCGGCCAGACCAAACAAGGCTGCGCTGATGTCCACGAGTTCTTTCGCTTCGTCCTGTCCCACATGGCGCACAGTCACGCCGCACATTGGTTCGAAGGTTAGAACGCCCTTGGCCTCGAGGATTCTGAAAGCCTCCCTGACCGGCGAGCGGCTGACGTTGAAGTCCTCGGCGATCGCCTGCTCCCGGATGCGATCGCCTGGCTTGTAATCCCCGCGCGCAATGCGCTGGACAAGCTTTCGCACAATCACCGTCGCGTTGATCTGCTTTGCCGCACCGGTGGTGGTCCCCGGGTCGATTGCTGCCGGCGGTGCAGCTGTGCGGGCGGGCCGTCGTCCGACTGGTTTCTTCATATGCTCACGATCTCCACCAGAGAGGCGCTCTGCGGGCGCGGGTCATGGCGTCAGCGCCCGCTCGAGGGCCTTTGCCGTGTCACGGGGCGCTTCGAGCGGCGGGCAGTGTCCGACGCCCTGAAGCAACTCAAATGTTGCATCGGGCAGTCGTGCAGCGTTCGCCAGCGCGCGCTGCGCCGGAATTATCTGGTCCTGCGCCCCGTGAAGAAGGGTCAGGCGGTTGCTGAACGGCGCGAGGCGCGCACGATGGTCGAGCCGCCCGGCGACGGCCTGAACGAGCGGGCGCAGGTTTCGGCGCTCCAATCGCCCGGTCGCCTCCCTCCAGGCGGCGATCTCATCGGGCGCTCTGCGCGCGTAGTCGCCCCCGAACAGCGCCCCTTCCACCCTCGATGCATCCTTGGAAGACCATCGCTCAATCATTCCAAGGCTGAGCGACAGAGCCAGTCTGTCGATCGGGCTGGCGCGGCCGAGGTCGCCGGAGACCAGAACAAGTCGCCGCACTTTATCCGCATGCAACGCGCCATAGGCCGCCGCCGCCATTGCGCCCATGGAATGCCCCACCAGGTCAAGGCGTTCCAATTGCAGCGCGCAGCGGAAACGCTCAAGCCATCCGGCCCAATCATCCATTGAGAAGGGAGAACCAACAGGCGAACTGCCGGCGTGGCCGGGCTGAGCCACAAGCAGGACCCTGCGTCTGAGATCGGGGTCGATGAGACAGTTGGCCCAAAAGCCAGGCCACATCAGCATGCCGTGCAGGAACACCACCGGCGGGGATGCTGGCCCGTCAGACGGCGTCGCTGTGCGGTAATCGAGATAGGCGACTGTCAAGGCGCCTGCGCCCCGGCCCGGCGCAGCGATCCGGACAGAAGCTGCGCGCGGCGACGTGTTACTCATCGCCAGGGACAGGGAGCAGTTCGGCGAGTTTGTGCTTGAGCACCTTGCCGAGGGCGTTGCGCGGAAGGTCGTGCGTCTGCACATGCAGGGCGGCGAGCCTTTGGTGTTTGGCCAGCGCCCGGTTGACGCGCTCCTGGAGATCTGCGGCCTTAATCCCTGCTTCGGGGCTGGCGTAAACAAAGGCCACGGGCGTCTCGCCCCACTTGTCGTGCGGTTGACCGATCACGGCGGCGGCGATCACGCCAGGTTCACGGCACAGGAGGTCCTCGATGTCGACAGGATAGACGTTGAGACCTCCTGAAATGATCATCTCCTTTTTCCGGCCGCGGATCCGCAGATACCCGTCGGCGTCCATCTCGCCGAAATCCCCCGAGCGCAGGTATCGCGCGCCGTGTTCGTCCACCCAGGTTGCTGCAGCGTCGAGATCCGGGCGTTTCCAGTATCCGTCCATCATCGATGTTGACCGGCCGACGATTTCGCCCACGCCCTGCCCTGTGACATCCTGACCGTCCTCGTCGATCAGGCGCAGCACGCAGCCGCCGGCAGGCCGGCCGACAGAGAACGGTCGGTCCTTCATTTCCTGGGGCGATATGACCACGCCAAGACCTTCTGTCAGTCCCCAGAGTTCGAACAGGCGTGCGCCGAAGCGCTGGCGGAAAGTCTGTTTCATGATCCCGGGCATTGGCGCGCCTGCGGATATGAACGCCTCCATCAATGCGAAGCTTCCTGGGTCGCAACGCGCCAGCAAGGCCTGATACTGTGTCGGCACCATGAAGACATGGGTTGCGCCATAAACTTTCGCTGCGGCTTCGAACGCGTCCGGCTTCGGGTCCTCAAGGACGATACACGCCGCCCCCACGAGCAGGCTTGGCAACCAGGTCATCCACGTGCCGTTGGTGAAAGGCGGGGTGGCCAGCGCCGTTACACTGGATGGCCCAAGGCGAAACCCAAGCGCGAGCGAGGCCGCGAGCGCCATGCGGGCGCGATGCGAATGCACGATGCCCTTTGGGGCGCCTGTGGCCCCGGAAGAATAAATGAGACTGCAGGGGGCCTCCGGCCTCGCGGCGGAGGGGCCGCCGGACCCCTCCCCATTCGGCGCGGCCGCGACGACGATCGCTCGGTCGTCATCCTGCGGGCCTGCCGCGACCACTGCTGCGCCACCTGCGGCCTGCGCAGCCGCTTCGGCAAGAGGCGACAGGGGAGGGTCGACAAGCAGAAGTTTAGCGCCGCTGTCAGACAACAGCCGGCCCAGCATGTCCGGCGTCAGCAGAGGCGATAGAGGCGCAGCCACGCCGCCAAGCCGCATGGTGGCCAGAATCGCCTCGAAGGCCCAGATGCGGTTTCGCGTCAGGCACGCGATCACATCACCAGGACCGACGCCGCGCCTGCGCAGATCCCGCGCGAGGCTCCCGACGCCAGTCGCCAGCTGTCGCCACGTGCGTTCCGCCCCGCTTGGATGGCCGCGAAGCGCGAAAGCGTGCGGCATCGTGCGCGCGTGCGCCTCGAGGACGTCAACGAGGGTCAGTTCGGTCCCGAGCATGGACATTCCTTGATAGAACGTATTTGACAGGATTGTCGACAAAGCGCACTTTGTCCATCGATTTTGGTGTCACACAACCCGCAGCCGGGCGCGGTCCGTCCTGGCGGCGCGGGCGAGCGGTCTCCAGTGGACAAGGGGTGCACACACGCCATGGGATCGCTGGGTCGGAATGTTTGGATCATCGGTGCGCACACGACGCGCTTTGGAAGGCGCATCGAAGATGGATTCAAGGATCTGTGCGGCGAGGCGTTGCACGGCGCGCTCGCCGACGCGGGACTTGCCGACGGCCACAACATCACAAGCATTTCAGTGTCGAATTCTGGGATGGGCGGCTGGGGTCAGTCATCAATTCGTGGGCAGATATGTCTTGAGCCGCAGTTCGCAAACGGGCTTCTGCGCGTCGGCACGCCGGTCACGAATGTTGAGAACGCCTGCGCCGGGGGCGCCACTGCGCTTCGTCAATGCGTTCTGGAGGTTGTCAGCGGGCAGGCGCACCTGGCCCTTGCCCTCGGGGTTGAAAAACTGAATCGACCAAAGGACGCGCCACAGACCTTTGAAGGGTTCATGGGCGGGATCGATGCACTCGATCCGGGCGTGTGGAAAGAACTCTATCGCGCGGCAGCCGAGAGCGTTGGCAGGACATTTGAGATCGCACCTGACCGGTCGGTCTTCATGGATCTTTACGCCATCCGCGCGCTGCATTACATGCGCGCCCACGCAATCACTGTTGAGCAGCTGGCGGTCGTCGCCGCGAAGAATCACACCAACGGTTCGCTCAATCCACGCGCGCAATATCGGTTCACGCTGAGCATTGAAGAGGTGCTCGCGGACCGCGTGGTTTCCGCCCCGTTCACGCGGGCCATGTGCGCTCCCGTGAGCGATGGCGCTGCGGCTTGCCTCCTGGCGAGCGACGAAGCGCTGATGCAGCTGCCTGTCGCGGTCCAGGAGCGCGCTGTCAGGCTTCGCAGCATCGCAATCCAGGGGGCGCTGAGGGGCGGGCCCTGCGACCCAGGCGCGTCCCACATCGCTGCGCGTGTTGCATATGCGCAGGCAGGGCTGGGGCCCGACGACATCGATGTCGCGGAAGTTCACGATGCGACGGTGTTCTCCGAAATCTTTCAGTCTGAGATGATGGGGTTCTGCCCGCCCGGGCAGGGCGGGCTGCTTGCGGCGCGCGGCGAGACAGGCCCTGGGGGACGTATTCCCATCAACATGTCGGGCGGCCTCATTTCGAAGGGCCATCCTATCGGGGCGACAGGTCTGTCGATGATCTGCGAACTGGTGGAACAGCTGCGGGGGGAGGCAGGCCCAAGACAGGTTCCCGGCGCCCATGTTGGGCTGGCCGAGAACGGCGGCGGGATTTCGGCATTTGATGAGGCGGTGGCGTGTGTTGCGCTGCTGAGCCGGGCCTAGCGACGGCGTGATGGGCCGCCGGCTTGATCACCGGAGCGGCGGATATGCGAGTTCGGTCTTTCGAAAATCGCCGATATCGCCGAACAGCGGTTCGCCATCAAGGACCAGAACCGGCCATTGGTGAGGGTATCGTGTTGTGAAGACAGGCACCTCGTAATCCGCACGTGATCTCGCCACCCCTTTGAGAATTGTTCCGTCCGCGAGGTGAAGGGCAAGCGCCCGCTCCGGTGACGGCGGCGAGATTTCAAATTTCTTTATGGCGATGACGCCTCCGTTGTCAGCCAACACCCCCCCGTTTCCGTCATTGGAAAAGATGGCGCTGAACGCACGACGTTCGCCCCACAGCGTGGCGTAGACGAACGGCGTCGCAAAACGGGGCGACGCCTGCAGCTGCTCATGGATCTTGCCTGGACCGTGAACGGACAGCGCACGTCCATCGATGGTCAGATCTCCGTCGACATGCCCAAATGTCTCGACCCGGCCTGGCTGCAGGCCGGAAAGCGAGGCGCTCGGACGCAGGATTGCGTTGAACGTCATTGTGACGCTGCGGCGTGGCCTGTAACTGCTCGTGCGAGGCTGCCCGATCCGGCGGAGTCTCCCGGAGGCTGAGGCGCTTGCGCTCGCCACTGCGTGTGCGGGTCCGTTACGGGCAAGCCTGAGGGACACCGGGCCCGGTTGCGTGTACAGCGCCTCAAGGCTTTGGGGATGTGCGAGCGCCTGGGCGCCGTCGTGATGGAAAAGTGTGTTGTCGACGGCGGCGAATAGTCCCTCGTGCGTCAGGAGATGAGCCCAGTTCCACGCCACGCCCTGTTTTGGGAAAGCGCAGTGGTAGAGCTGAACTTGCGTGAGGCCATCATGGCTGGCGGCTGCGAACTGCACCGATACGCTGTCGAGGGGTTGGCCGAACAGGCTGTTGACGCCCGAGGTCCCGAAATGGAACTGACAGCCGGCGGCCGGCAGGCACAGCCCTGCCGCGAACGACAGGACGGCGCGTCGCGCGACGGGGGGGGCTTCCGACTGCGCGTGCGCGCCGCCCGGGGTCATCGCGCCAGCCCAAAAAAGTCGATTATGTAGTCAGCTGCTGGGCGATCGGCGTTGCGCGCGCCAAAGACCCGGGCCGCGAAGGGGGGCGCTGGATCGGGCGCCGGGGCCGTATGGCCGCCGCCATTCACGCGCACGACCCGGAGCATGACCTGACCCTCCTGGTTGACGAAGTCGGTCTGGGTCTGGGTGCTGGAGTCCCGCCGGTTCCTGTCGGGGATTTTCGTTGTCGTCTCGCGGTCGGCCCCAAGATACCGCTTCCAGTAGCTGATGGTTTGCGTGACCGGTTCAACGCGCCCCTGCCCGCAGGCAGCATTGAATTGACCTGCAACGCATCCGCCACGCATCGGGATGAAAGTGTCGGAATCTCCATATGTAAAAATGATCGGTCGACGGATGGTCGGAAGCCTGCACTCGTCGAGCGCGGGCGATCCGGTGATAAGCGGCGCGATTCCGGCGATGAGATCTCCAGCTTCCCGCAGAAGTCGAAAGCTCATGAATCCCCCGTTTGAGGAGCCGACAGCATAGATCCGCGCGGCGTCGACCTGATCGCGCGTCGTCAAATCGGAAATGATCATCCGTATGAAGGCGACGTCATCGGCCGCGCTGTAGGTAGGGTCATTAATATCAAAGCCGCCGTCGCCGGGACGCACGGACGGGGCCCGGCAATCGTTCCAGTTTCGTCTATCCGGATTGGTCCGTGACGGGCTGCCGTTTGGATAGACAACGGTGAAACGGTTCCTGCCTGCCCGGTCGTTCCATATGCCGCCGTATTCGGACGTCATGGCGGCTTCCGCATTCATTGTGCCGCCATGCAGGACAATCACCACTGGTCGCCCGGCTGATCCGCCTGGGGGCGCAAAGACAAGGTAGTCCCGTTGTCCGTCGGGCGTGACAACCGATCGTCGCTGAAGCCCCTGGCGGTCGGCCTGCGCCACCTGTTGTGCATGACGCTCGCGCATGCGCTCGGCCAACTGGTCGCGGAACCGCTGTCCAGCCTGCCTATCGCCAGTGGTCCGGGATTCAGTGTTCCGGGATTCAGTGTTCTGGGCTTCGGCCCTGGTAAACTGAGCGCCAAGGGCCAGGGCGAGGGCAGCCCCGCCCAGGCAGGCGAGTGCGGCGCGCAGTTTTTCGTGCATGACCTGTCTCCATCAGTCTGTCAGATCCACGAGACCATAATCCGAAGCAATTGTCGACAATAAGGCGTAGCGCCGTTCCCTGGGGCTGTTGGCTGCAGACCGGCGGGGGCGCAGGCGGATGTTCTGGACGTGGGGCGGCCGAGCGGCTAGCTGCGTTTGCGGACGCCGGGCAGGCGCCAGCGTCCAGTGAGCAAAGCAGGCTCTGGCAGGTAACTGCGGAACACGAGGGCAAAAGGTCCCGGCGGACAGGGCAGCCAATTGCTGTCCTCGCTGGCGGGCGGCGCGCGCTTGATCATGAGCCTGACGCTGCCGTCCGGCCGGCGCACGAGCCCGTCGGTGCGGCTCCCGAGCGCGTAGCGGCCCAGCGGATTGTCCGTGAAGAAGAGCCGCCCGTCCGCTTCAATCTGATACATTGAAACTGACCAGAACGCGCGGGCGGGAACATCGCCCGGGATGACGAGATCGTAGCTGCTGGACCCCTGGAGGGGGGCCCCGGCCTGATCCTGGTCGCACCGGGCATAATGGGCCTCCTGGAGCTCCTGCGCCCCGAGTCCGGAAAGCGCCACACTCGCGCGTAAGACATCGCTGGCCCGCGCTGAGCCGATCTCCGGCGGAGGATAGATCCAGCCATCCACCATGGCGCCGCCAGGGGTGGGACCGGCCTGCAGCCGCCCCAGGGTCTCGTGCGCCACCCCTGTCCATTCGGTCTGGCGCTCGCGCGCCAGGGCATGGAAGGCCCCCGGCGGACCAGGGCGCACGCCCCACTGCGAGAGCTTGAGGGCTGCATGGCGGACCCGCCTGTTGGATCGGTTGCGGGCGAGCATCTCGTTGACGACATCAAGCATATTGGCCACATCGCGTACATCCGTCGGCTGAATGCGCGGTGGCGACGCCTCGGGATGGGACGCGATCTGCAGCCCTTGCTGGACGGCCCGGGCGGGAGCGAGATCGCTCTCCCCATCAACCAGGATGCGGGCAAGAAGCCATACGTCTGTCGTCTCGCTGACAATGGTGGGCCCATCGTTCGCACTGCGCCTCCAGCCGGGCGGCGCGATACGCCAGCGCCCGCCCAGTCCTGCCGTTGCGCGTGTTCCAATCGATGCGAAATTGTCGGTGAATGAGTTGATCAGCGAGACCGAGAAGTAGCGGTCCGGCGCGCTTGGAACGTCAAGGAACACGCAGCCGTGAGACAGATCCATCCAAGCGGCGCTGTAGATCGTATCATTGTTCGGGGTGGTCACCGCGCGCGCAGTGGAATCTGCGAGGGTTGCCCGATGAAAGAGGACGTTGTAGCGCCCGTCCGGCTTGTTGGCGCCTGGTCCGGCAGAACGCCATGCCGTCCGCGCGAATTCAAACACTGAAAAGCAGAACAGAAATGCGTCACGGCAGGTCGCTGTGGTTCCGCGGGCGTTCGCGCCCGCGGGCGTCATGGCTGCGGCGAGGGATAATCCTGCGAAGTGCCGTCGTGTCATCATGCTCGATCCCCTGGTTGCCGCCAGCGCCCGGCCTCCCGGCCATATCTCCTGTCCGCTCAGCGTTTCGACGCGCGCCATGTGCGGGCTGGCGATGCTGTCCGGCGCGCGGATGGCGCCTGACCGCGAAGCGCCCCGCGAGCAGGACGCTGAGCGCCGCCGCCCGCGGCCCGGCTGTGACATGGACATCGCACACTATCACCGCGCAGTCTAAATTGTCGACAATACGCATCGATTCGCTTTGACTTATGCGCGGTAGCCCCTTAGTTGTCGACAATAACCCAGGCCACGGTGCGCGTGCCGGAACGCGACTGCGCAGGACCTTGGGCGAGGGAGGTCACGATGCGGTCATGTCTGCAGCTCGGCGTTCATACCTTGGCGATGGTCGCCGCAGCCGGTCCGGCATTGGCGCAGCCGGCAGTCAGCGCGGCGACGCAGCCGGGCGCGGGCGACGACGAGATCATTGTCACGGCAAGGCGGTCAGATGAGTCCTCGCGCGATGTGCCGATGGCGGTGAGTGCGCTTAATGCAGAGCAGTTACGCACATTGGTGCTCGACAGGATCGAGGATTATCTGCGCCAGTCGCCGTCGACGATCCTCGTCAACGGTGGGCCGGAATACCTCAGTGACATCTCCATCCGTGGCCAGGGCGGGGGGCGCAACGGATTTTCAGAATCTGCAACCGGCGTCTATCGAAATGGAATCTTCGTCGCGGGGGGCGGATTCGGCGGACGCACGTTCAACACCCTGGACCTGTTTGACGCCGAGCGGGTGGAGACGCTGCGCGGCCCCCAGGGCGCGCTTTTCGGGCGCAATGCCGTCGGCGGCGCCGTCAACGTCGTTACGCGCCGGCCTGACCTGTCGTCGGTGGAGGCGACGGTCTCACTGGGATATGACGACCGTGAACGCACAACGCTGCGCGGCGTCGTCAACGCGCCCATAATCGCTGAACGCCTTGGCGCCCGGCTGGCGGTGACGGGGTACAATCAGACTGGGGGCTTCTATGAAGACGTCAACACGGCACGCAATGTCGACGACCAGAGCTTTTCCGGCGGCCGGCTCTCCCTTCTTGGCCGGATAACGGACGCGTGGAGCGCAGTCCTTACCGTCGAGAACTCGGCGTCAACCGCGCCGGGTTTCACGGCGCTTGGCAGACGCCTTGACGTCACAGGGCGGGCGGAGCGATTTGATCCGGGTCCGTTCCAGCGCAACGCCTCCCGCGTGGGCAATGTCGCCATTGACGAAAACACCGCATTCCTCGAAGTCAACGGGCAGTTGGGTTTTGCTGATCTGACGATCGTGAGCGCATACCGTCATCGTGATGCGCAACGCTCCAACGAAGACATCGACCATTTTCTCGGATTTGAGGACGTCAACTCGAACTCCATAGTGACTGACCTTCGGGCCGACCAGGGCGAAATCTACGAGCGCTCCGGATTGGAGGCCAGGCTGTCGTCACCTGCCCAGTCCACAGGCGCAGTCCGCTGGCTGCTCGGAGCCGACATACAGCAGAGCGACAGTGACGTGCTGACGTTCAACTCCGGCACAACGGGGATTTCCTCTCCGGTGCGTGAGCAGCGGGCCCGCACCGAAACCTTTCAGGAAAAAATCCAGTCCTGGTCGATTTTCGGTCTGTCGGAATGGACCCTGCATCCCCGGCTCTCCCTCACACTGGAGGGGCGATTGCAGACTGACGACAAGGACTTCAGGTATGCCCGCATTGACCGTGAGCCCGCCGCGACGGGAAATCCCAGCACGTCGCTCGGCCCGGCGACCGACCGCCTCAGCAATGAGATATTCACACCTGGCGGAAGTCTCCGATACAGGCTGTCGCCCGATACAATGGTTTACGCGCGCGCCGCATCTGCGTTTCGTCCCGGTGGTTTCAACACCGGAACGATCAACCCTGGCTTCATATCGTATGACCCGGAAACGATTGCATCTGTGGAAGTCGGATGGAAGGGGCGCCTGTTCGGTCGGGTGACCAGCTCCGTCGCCGCCTATTACAATCAGTCAAAGGACGTCCAGGTCGTGACGGCCATCTCAAGCACAGACACCACCGTGGCGTTGATCAACGTCCCCGGGGCCACATCATGGGGCATCGAGGCGGAAGGGTCGACCGTCCTGCGCGTCGGGCCCGGCCGACTGATGCTGCAGGGCGGGTTGTCCACCGCTGACGGGAAATACAACAATGGTTCACTCATCATATCCCAGGGCCTGTCCTATGATGTTTCCGGCCAGAGGATCAATCGGGCCCGCGATCTGACGGCGGTGGTGAACGCGCGGTACCGATGGGACGTATCTGCCGGATTGGGGGCGTACGTGGCGGCCACGGGGCAGATGGAGAGCGGTGGATATGAGAACGCTATCGGAGCCCTGAAGATCCCGGGTCAGAGCCGTTCCATGGATGACTTTTCCAAGATCGACCTCAGGATGGGCGTGGAAAGCAGGCGATGGAGCGCATCCATCTTCGCCCGGAACCTCGGGGATGATCCGGAGTTTCTGCAGAACGTTCTCGGGAATGAGTATTTTGGCCTGCCGCGGGTGGTTGGAGCGGAGTTTAAGCTCGAACTCGGCGATTGACGGCGTGACTGTGGCGCCTGGCCACGGTGCGGTCCAAATCAGCCTGCAGACCGCCACCGCGGCCAGGACGTCTACTGACACTGCAGGCCCGCCGGCCGAGGGCGGACTGTCGGTCCTTCGACTGATCATATCGCCGGCGCATCCACTGTCGATCTCGATGCAAGAGGTCCATGCCAGAACGCCTGCCCCCTTGTCTCAGGGAGACAGCGCACGCGGGGGCGTGGCGGACGTCGTGCTCTGCGCAGGCGATCAGGGCTGTGATCAGGGCTGCGGCGGACGTCAGAGGCGATGGTCCGTACCCCATCGATGCGCCATCGACGACGCTGATGCGCCCTTCAGCGCCCATTCCGGCCGACGCCGCGTCGCACGGCCTGATCGTCCGGTTCGGGCTTACCCCGCACAGTCGAAGCCGTAGAGTACGCCGGCGTCCATGACGGCCAGGGTATCGCCCGCCGTCGCCAGCGTCCCGGCATGGAGACGCGTTGCGGCGACGGGCTCTGCTCCTGGCGGGGTCCGGCAGGCATAATGCATGAGGCCGAGGCGGTTCAGCCTGAGCCTGGCGGCGACGGTTCCCAGAAGCGCGATCCAATAGGCGGCGTCTTCGTTCGGCTTTCGCCGCGGCGGTCGCCCGCGCGCGGTCTGGCGGTGGGCGATGGCGCGCCCGATCCGGGCCTGCGACCATCCCTTCCGGCGATAGCTGGCGGCGGGGTTGCCCGTGCCTGCACTCCGATCGTCGTCGCCGCCGGCGGCATGGCCGAGGAACGTTCCGCAGTCGCAGGGTGTGCGGACCAGCCAGTACTCCGTCTCCTGCGCCCTCAGAAGCGGTCGCAGGCCTGGGGTAACGATCTTTTCGGCCCTGCGTTTCTGGCCGCGCGCGTCGAGGCTTGCGAGCGCGGCGTTGAGCCCGTCAAGATCCTGCGTCTCCGCGATCAGCGTAACGAACGTGCACATCCGGTCTCAGTCCACGGGACTATAGCCATCCACCAGCCTGAAGGCCGCCGCCCCTGCCCCGCGGGGCCGCGCTTGCGGTCAGAACCGGATCCCGCGTGTGAACGCGCCGTCGACGCTGACGTTCTGGCCGCTGACCCAGCTCGCCGCGGGCGAGGCGAGAAACGCCGCCACCCTGGCGACCTCGTCCGCCGTGCCAAGACGCTTTTGCGGATGGGCCTCGACGTCGCGATCGTAGTAGGGGCGCATGTTGTCCCTCACCCAGGCCCAGACGCCCTGGTCCACCCAGATTGGACCGGGCGACACTGTGTTCGCCCGCACGCCGTGCACACCCTCGCGGATGGCGAGTTCGCCCATGTAGCGCACCAGGGCCGCCTTCACCGCGCCGTACGCCGGCGATCCCGGGAAGTCGTGGTGCTCGATGGCGGTGATGGTCGCGATCTGGACGATCGCCCCTTTCGATTGCCGCAGGTGCGGCAGGGCCGCCTCGATCAGGGCTGCGGCGCCAACGATGTCGGTGTTGACGGCCTGGCGCCAGCCTTCCAGGCCGAGCGGCACGCCGCCGCCTGCCGACACGTTGGAGATCACAATATCGAGGCCGCCCCAGGCGGCGGCGACCTCGCCCACCCAGGCCTGAACGGCCTCGGGGTCGGCGCTGTCGACCCTGTCGGCGCGCACCTCGCCAAGCGTGGCGAGCTCTTCAGCTGCAGCGCCAAGGCCTTTGCCGCCGCGCGCCGAGACCGCCACGCGCGCGCCCTCGCGCAGCAGCGTTTCTGCAATCGCGCGCCCGATGCCGCGCGAGCCGCCGGTCACCAGGGCGCGCTTGCCCGCCAAACCCAGATCCATCCTGCGCTCCCTCCGTCTCGCGTCATGGCGGGCCAGAAGCCGCCTGCGCGCCCCGCCATAGCTCAGACGGGGCGCAAATGCATCCGCCTGCACGCCTGGCCGGCCCGCAAACGACACCACCGCCCCGCGGGCGCGGGGCGGTGGCGCAATGAACCAGGCGCTGGTTTCAGGCGCGCGTCAGCGTGACCGGTATGCCCCTGCAGAGGCCCGCAGGCGACCCGACATTGACTTGAGATCATCGGCCGCCGACTTCAGGTCTTCAGCGTCGCTCAGCGACCGCTGCACCGGACGCGACAGCTCGCGGACCGCCGACTGTGTGGCGCTGGTGGTCTGCGCCACGTCCGCGGCGAACCGCGTCATGCCCACTGTTCGGTCACGGACAACGCTGACGGTGCGTCCGAGCGCCTCGATCGTGTCGATCGCCGCCGAGGCGTTCTCCTGCGTGTTCACAGCCTGCCGTCGCTGGGCCATGGCCCCCTCGCGAAGCTCCTGCAGGGCGCTGTTCATCGCTTCGACGATCTCGAACACCGAGTCCATTCCCGACGTCGCGCGTTCGGCCTCCACGCCGATTGCGCCAACGCGCGCCTTGATCGTCTCGGCCGCCCGCCGGGTCTGCTCGGCGAGCTCCTTGACCTCACTGGCGACAACGCCGAAGCCGCGTCCGGCATCGCCGGCCCGGCTCGCTTCAATGGCTGCGTTGAGCGCCAGCATGTTGGTCTGGTGAGCGACCTTCTCGATGAACTGCACCATCTCGTCGATCTGGCGCGACGCGTCAGCGAGGGAGCGCACGGTCTGGGCTGCAGTGCGCGTCAGGTCGCCGGCGCGGTTTGACAGCGACGCCGCATCGGCCGACGAGGCGGCCGCCGCCTCGACCGAGTCGGACAGGCCCCGGATCACGGTGCACACGCCGCGCAGATCGGAGGTCAGCTCATGGACCGCAGACGCCACCGTTTCGGTCTCCTCGGTAATCTGAGCCGATGCCCTGGCGGAGGTCTGGGCGCCCTCATCCAGACGCTGCGAATTGTCGGCAAACCCCGCCATGCCGGCCTCCAGCGATCGCGCATTCTCCAGGGAGCGCTGCGCCACGGCAGCAAGGCGATCTGAGGTGCGCGCCACGGCTGTCGATTCCGTGCTGAGCTCCGCCACCAGCGACTGCACGCGCTGAAGGAACGGGTTGATGATGCCGGCGATCTCCGCCGCCTCGTCCCCGCCCGTCTCGTCGAGGCGCCGCGTCAGATCCCTGTCGACATGGAGCGCCCGGTGCAGCGTGTCCTGGATCGCTCCGGTGCCGAGCGAGGCGCCGTGCTCTGATGCGTTGAGGCCCTTCAGTTCGTCCTCAGCGCTCACCCGCAAGCCGACCGTCGCCGCGATGGCTTTGAAGGCGAGGAATGCGAGCGGGAACGTCCACAGGAACGCGGCCCCTACCCCGATCAGCTGCACCCCGATCTGCTCCAGGCGTCCGCCCGCCGGCAGGGCGGCGACCGGCGCGAACACCGCCAGCAGGACGGTGCCAAGGGCGCCGCACACTCCGTGCACCGATACGGCGCCGACCACATCGTCGAGTTTGAACCTGTGCAGAAGCATTTCTTCTGCAACAACCACCGCCGCGCCGCACAGGAGGCCGATAGCCATCGCCCCATAGGGCCCGACGACGGCGCAGCCCGCAGTGATGCCGACAAGTCCGGCGAGCATGCCGTTGATCGAGCGCGTCGGGCGCCAGCAGTCATCGCACATCCGCCCGACGATCAGCCCGGCGAGTCCGCCAAACACCGCCGCCACGATCGTGTTGGCGACAATGACCGCGAAGGCCGGCGTTCCCGCCGTGGTCGAACCGCCGTTGAAGCCGACCCAGCCCACGAGCAGCAGCAGCGCCCCGGCGGCCGAGAGCACCATGGAATGTCCATGCATCGCGGCCGGACGCCCCTGCGCATCAAACCGGCCGATGCGCGCGCCCAGGACGATGACGCCGGCAAGCGCCACCCAGGCGCCGACCGAGTGCACCACCGTCGACCCCGCAAAATCGATAAAGCCCATTCCGGCGAGCCACGGCGCGTTGTCCGTGTTCAGGAGATTTCCCCAGGCCCAGTGTCCGAACACGGGATAGATCACCAGCGCGATCAGCGCGGCGGCGACAATATACCCGACGAAGGTCATCCGCTCCGCGACCGCGCCCGAGACGATGGTCGCGGCGGTTCCCACGAACACCGCCTGGAACACGAAAAACGTAAAAACCCACGGATCGGCGCCCTCGAACCCGTTGAAACTGAGGGGATTGCCGACAAAGCCGGCGACGGAAGCGCCAAACATCAGCCCAAAGCCGGCGAGGAAGAAGATCGACACCGAGACCAGGAAGTCGACGACGTTTTTCTGGGCGACGCTGATCGCGTTCTTCGACCGGACCATGCCGGCTTCAAGCAGCAGGAAGCCGGTCTGCATCAGAAGCACCAGCGCCGCCGCCAGCATCGTCCAGATGTGATTGCTGTTGACCTGCTGCGCCTCGATTTTCGCCGTCAGCTCCGCCAATTGCCCGGCGACATCCCCCGTTTCGGACAGCGCCGAAGCGCCGGCGGCGGCCGCCATCATCACCACGTCGATACCCATATGGCATCCCCTCATGCAGACCCGCGCAAACCGGTATCCGGGTAGGGATAAAAAACCGTCAAGACGACTGCAATTTTTTTGAGCCTGCGGGGACGTGCGCTGCAGCCGGCCGGGCGCCCAACGCCGGCAGGTCGCACAGGGTTTCCCGGCAGGGCGGAGCCGCGGGCCCGCCCGACGGGCCGGCGGCCGCACAGAATGCGCGATTGACGGGGAAAGCCGCAGGTCCGATCCTTGGCGCAACGGGGGCGGTCAGGCCCGGCGCATGCTCCCGAACACACATGCCGGGGAGGAGACCTGCCGTGGCGACAGACCGCGTGACCATTGAGAGCGCGCTCGAGGAAGCACACATCCCGAGCCTCATCATGGCGCTGGTGCACCTGACCGGCGACACGGGCCTGCTGGCCGGGCCGCGGCCGGTCTATGATTTCTGGGGCGACGGCCAGGGCGGCCTTGCTGCGGACCGTCAGGCCGCCATCCGCGCCGCAGCGGCGGATGCGATCGGCGCCCATCTGGCTGGCGAGCCCCTGCCCGCGCAGCCGGATGAGGCGCTGGTGCGGCGCATGATGGACTTCATCGCCGGGGCCGACATCCCGGCGCACTACGCCCCTTTCCTGATGGAGGAGCTTGGCCTGGCGCAGGACGACGCCAGACGGCCCGACTGGTCCGATCCCGCCCTCGCCGCCGCCGCCCGGCGGATCCACGTTCTGATCATCGGCGCGGGCATGTCTGGCCTGCTCGCCGCCATCCGGCTGAAGCAGGCCGGCGTCGCCGTCACCGTTGTGGAAAAGAATTGCGATGTCGGGGGCGTCTGGCTTGAGAACACCTATCCCGGCTGTCGGGTGGACACGCCAAACCACCTCTACGGATATTCCTTCGAGTCAGACCATCTGTGGCCCCAGCACTATTCAACCCAGCCGGTTCTGCTCGACTACTTCCGACAGTGTGTGGATAAATATGACCTGCGATCCCGGATCCGCTTCGGGACCGAGGTCGTTGGAGCGCGCTGGGACGAGGAGAACGCCTGCTGGCGCGTGCAGGTGCGCGCCAGGGACGGAACCAGCGACGGAACCAGCGACGGAACCAGCGACACCATCACGGCGACAGCCGTCATCAGCGCGGTTGGACAGCTCAACCGCCCGCGCCTGCCTGCCATCGAGGGACGCGACAGCTTTGCCGGCCTCTCCTTCCATTCGGCGCAATGGCGCCATGACGCTGCGCTGGGGGGCAAGCGCATCGGCGTGATCGGTGCAGGGGCGAGCGCGTTCCAGTTCGTTCCCGAGATTGCGCCCGACGCGGGACACCTGACGGTCTTTCAGCGCAGCGCGCCATGGATGGGACCGACGGACAACTACCATGACGTCGTGGGCGCGGGCATGAAGTGGCTGCTCGAGCACGTGCCCTTCTACGGGAAATGGTATCGGTTCTGGCTGTTCTGGCTGATGACCGACGGGGTCTACGAGGCGGTCAAACGCGACCCGGAGTGGCGCGCCGGCGACGGCTCGCTCAGCCAGATCAACCAGGAGCTTGCAGCACTGCTCGTGGAGAAGCTGCGCGAGCAGGTCGGCGGCGACGAGGCGCTTCTCGCCAGGATCGTTCCGGCCTACGCCTTCGGCGGCAAGCGCTCCCTGCGCGACAACGGCGTCTGGGTGAAGACGCTGCGCCGGGCGAACGTCGATCTTGTGACGACGCCGATCCGGTGCATCACGCCGCAGGGCGTCGTCACCGAGGATGGCGTGGAGCATGCGCTTGACGTTCTGATTTACGCGACAGGCTTTCATGCCTCGAGCTTCCTGTCGCCGATGCGGATAGTCGGCCGGGGCGGGGTCGACCTCCACGAGCACTGGGGCGGGGATGCGCGCGCCTATCTCGGCATGACGGCGCCTGGCTTTCCGAACTTCTTCATGCTCTACGGGCCGAACACCAACATCGTGGTCAATGGGTCGATCATCTTCTTCTCCGAGTGCTCGGTGCGCTACGTGATCGGCTGCCTGAAGCTTCTGGCGCACAGCGGTGCGGCTGCGCTGGAGGTGCGCGCTGACGTGCATGACGCGTTCAACGCCAGGGTCGACGCCGCCAATACGATGATGAGCTGGGGGCAAGCTGGCGTGTCGAGCTGGTACAAAAACGCCAGCGGGCGCGTCAGCCAGAACTGGCCGTTTCCGCTGGTCGATTACTGGCGCGCGACCCTGGCGCCCGAAACCGGCGACTTTGTGCTCAGCGCGCCGGCGCCGGCGCCGGCGGGGGCGATGGCGGGGGCGATGGCGGGGGCCTGAGCCGGGGTGTTCCGGCTGGGATCCGGCTGGAAGATGCGCGACATCGGCGGTCCCGCTCCCCGCCGGGCGCTGCGCTGGATCGGCCAGCCTGTCCCGGCCCTGAACTGCGAGCGCCTGATGTGTGAAGGCCTGATATGCGCAGGCCAGTAGCCGCAGGCCAGAAAGCACAGACTCCAGAAAGCACAGACTCCAGAAAGCACAGACTCCAGAAAGCACAGGATCGTGACGCCACCTGTCGACCCCGCGAGATATGCCTTGTTTCTTGGCGTCATGGCGGTTCTCGCCGTGACGCCGGGTCCGGCCGTGCTGTTTGCGATCGCGACCGGCCTGCAGCGCGGACCGCGCGCCGCCCTGGTCGGGGTCGCCGGCATGAATGCGGCCACCATCATCTGGTTTGTCGCAGCCGCCCTTGGGCTTGGCGCGCTGGTGGCGACGTTTCCCGCTGTGTTCCGCGTGATTGCGCTGGCCGGCGGCCTGTACCTTGTCTGGCTTGGCGTACGCGCGGCGTGGGCTGCCTGGAGGACGGGCGCGGGTCTGCCCGCCGTCCGGGCCGCCAGGGTCGGATCGGCCTTCCGGGACGGTTTCGCGGTGCAGCTCGCCAATCCCAAGGCCATTCTGTTTTACACGGCGATCCTGCCGCCGTTTCTCGATCCGGCGCGTCCGATGCCCACCCAGATCGCGGCCTTCGCGGCGGCGACGCTGATGATCGAAGCGGCCGCGATGGCGGCGTACGCGCTGCTCGGCGCAGCCCTCTCGGCGCGCCTCGCCGACCCAACCTTTCGACGCGTCTTCGCCAGCGTGGTCGGCGTGCTGCTGGTCGGGGCGGGGGTGATGATCATCGCGCCACGCTAGAAGCGCGCCAACAGCCGCACTGGCGGGTCCGGCATGGCGACCCGGGCAGGCGCGCCCAGCCCCTCGCCAGGCGGGCGCCATGACCTATCTGATGGTGCTGCGCGCGATGTCGCGCGCCAACCCGGCGGTGACCGCGATGACACGTCTTCACGCATCGTTTCTGGCGATTGTTTTTGGCCTTGGCGCGTCGGCCTGCGGCGGCGTCGGTCCGGCCGAGGCGCGCGCGCCGGCGCCGGCGGCGAAAGGACAGACCATGTCAGCCAACGATCTCGCATTCACCACCATCAGCGGCGCGGCGATGCCGCTTTCAGCCTACAGGGGCTCCGTCATTCTGGTCGTCAACACAGCCTCCAAATGCGGGTTCACGCCGCAATACAAGGGCCTTGAGGCGCTGTGGGACCGCTACAGGGCGCGCGGGCTTGTGGTGATCGGGGCGCCCAGCAATGATTTCGGCGGTCAGGAACCCGGCAGCGAGGCTGACATCAAGGACTTCTGCGAACTCAATTTCGGGGTCAGCTTTCCGCTCACGGCCAAAGTGAAGACGCAGGGTCCTGGACAACATCCGTTCTACGCGTGGAGCGCGGGCGCCCTTGGCGACGCCGGCCGGCCGCAGTGGAACTTCCACAAGATCCTGATTGGACGCGACGGCGCGGCGATCGCGGGCTTCCCGTCGCGCGTGCGCCCGGACGATCCGGAGCTTATCAGGGCGATCGAAGCGGCCCTCTAGCACGGCGACGTCATGGACCGGCTGCACGATTGGTCTGTCAGTCCGGTGCGGACTATGGACGTCCGTCGCGTGAGCGCGCCGCGGCGAGGGCCAGTTTTTATCGGCCACTGCTGCTGCGGCGCTTTGGGCGGCGCTGAGCGGCGCGATCGGCTGACCAGATCACCGCACCCCCAATCTGAAATTGAGGAGCGGTAACCGGACGCAGCGCGGCTGCCATGATGAACGACCTTGTGGGCGCGGTCTCGAACACCTGCGACCACGCGTCCACTTTGGTGACGGCGCCTGGGAGGCTGGGCGGCAGGCGTCGGCGGACGACCGCGGCGAATTCCAACAGCGCCTGGTTGCAGATCACGCCATTGGCCGGCGCGAGTTCATTGACCCGCTGCGCGGCAATCCCCTCAGGCTGCTCTGGCGCAAGCTCCGCGTAAGCGGGAATGTTGCTGGAAAGCGTCGCGCGGACGAGCATAAACTGCACTCCCGATCGGTGCGTCGCCGTACGTATCGTCTTGCGTGATTTTGCCGACCCTGCAGCCGGTATCGCGCGTCTCGCGCTTCAGCTGCATCATGTGCTCGAACTTGGCGCGCCAGACGGCATCCTCGCGCGGATCGTCTGTGAACAGGCGAAGCTCGGCGACCGTCTTCCCGGTCCTGGTGATCAGCACGGTCGCCCCCTGCTCCACGTCGGCCGTGACCTTGGAGAAGTTCTGGCTGGCGTCGCGGGCGGTGATCGTTGTCGTGGTGCTAAGGTAGCGAACCGGGGTGGGCGTTCCAATCGGCGCGCCGGCGTCGCGCCTGCGGTTCTGGGTCACGAAGAGCACGCCCGGTCGGGGCGTCGAGGGACGGCTCCCGCCTCCCGGCAGTTGGCAGCAAAGTCGAGGCCGCCTACCGGCGCGGCGACTTGTTCGATAAGCGCCGTGACCTGATGGCTCGCTGGGCCGCATTTCTTTCTGAATGAAGCCGCCGGTTCATCTGCAGCTATTGCGCTTAACGCGAACTCCCGAGGCCGGCCTTAGTCAATCCACGGATTTACATGGGCTACACCAAGAGGCGCAAAGTCGCGGACATTCCGCGTGGCTACCATCGCGCCTCGTGACGCCGCGCATGCGGCGATCAAGGCGTCGACTGGCTCTGACGTCTCGCCTTGAGACGCGGCGGCCGCGCGCATGTGTCCAGCTCTCTCAGCTACGGACGCATCAATGCCGACGATGCGGCCCGCGAATTCGCCCCGCAACGCGGCGATCCACGCAATAAGTTTTGCGCGCCTTGCCGGATCAGCGGCCCGTTCCGCGCCGAAAACGAGCTCATGGATCGTGAGCGCGGATATCAAAGGATCGGTCTGAGCCCGGACAAAGGCTTGGACTTTTTCTGAAGGGTGCATGCGCACAAGTTCAAAGACGACATTGGTGTCGAACAAGACCCTCGTCATTTACGACTGGCCATTCTCGAACGGGTTTCCCCGCCGTGATTTCCGAGAGGGAAGTTCAAGATCTTTGCCACGCGGGGCAGTGTCCACAAGCCACGCGCCGAGTGCTGACGGATGCAAACTCTCCCAAGTCTTGAGGGATATGACGACACACGCCTCGTCGGTCATTCCGATCCGCTGTGGTTCACCGGCTCTGGCGCGGCGCAGAAGTTCGGACAGTTGCGCTTTGGCGTCTTGGACGGCCCAGGTATCCCTTGGAATGGCGGTTCTCCTTCTTTAGCGGGGAGATATAGACTAGTCTGGTCTAGATTGCAAGGCCTCCTCCGTCTCGCGCTGAGCCCGCAACCGGTCGTTAATGGAGCGGTCTTGGCCCATCAAAGAGGCTTTGGGTCTTCGGACGCCTGGTTAGGTCCACCTGCGGTGAATAGGAGCCTTCATCGCCGCACATTATGCGTAGATCAACATTGCCGAATGCGGCGAATATGATGTGTCATCACCGCATGAGGTGCGGAGATTGACCCGGTTCATTCACGAGCAGGCAGGCTGGCCAAGGTTCCGCTGGGACGAGGCGGCGCTCGCTGCCTTGCTCGCCGAGGTGCGCCATCGGCAGGGCCGCCTGGTTGGGGGCATGGAAGCCCTGGGCTTCAATCTGCGCGCTGAAGCGGTGCTCACAACGCTGACTGAAGACGTGCTGACATCAGGCGAGATTGAAGGCCAGCACCTTGACCGCGAGCAGGTTCGTTCTTCCATTGCGCGTCGTCTCGGCATGGACGTCGGCGCGCTGACGCCTGCTGACCGCAACGTCGAAGGTGTCGTCGAGATGATGCTCGATGCGACCCGGAACTTTGCGGATCCGCTGACGGAGGAACGTCTGTTTGGATGGCACGCCGCGCTCTGCCCTACGGGATGCAGCGGCATGAGCAGAATTGTTGTCGGTGCATGGCGCGATGGATCTCGCGGCCCAATGCAGGTTGTGTCGGGTTCTGTTGGACAGGAGCGCGTTCACGACGAGGCGCCGGACGCCAAGCGGCTGTCGGCGGATTGAGGCGCAACGCATCGAAGGCGTGCGCGACAACCTGCGTGCTGCGTCACAGAAAGCGCCGTTTCGGTCCCGAGACGTCTCACGCGAGAGCGCGGCGGCGCTGACCTCGCACAGACAACGGCGCTTAAATCCCCATAGATGAGACTGGCCTCCCGCCGGTCAGGCCTTGAGCACTTTCGCACACCCGCCCCGAGATGCGCAATCACGTCGTGCTGGGCGGGCGTCCGAGAAACCTGAACAGCTCCGGACAAAGATCGACGTCGACGCGACCGGTCGACGCACCCTCCTCTCGGATCAGGGCGTTGGTTATCGCATGGCGGAGCGCGCGGTCCAGGCGATCAAAGGCTGACTGACGATTGGCTTCGTGAAGAACTCTTGATCGGCATGGGGCCGGAGGCCGGAAGCGCCGGCCACACCCATCGTTCAGGCGCGCGAGCGAGCCGCACTTTGCTCTCGATGATCGGTGGCGCCGGCTGACGGCGAAGGCGGTTTGCCGCCACATCCGGGTCGCTCGCGAAAGCGACTGCAGGGCGCGCGGTGGACTTCCCGTGCTTGAGAACGATGGGCAATGCGAGGCGGACGCCGACGAGCCAGACGCATGCCGACAGGCTGATCGTCGTGCTCGCGAGGCGCGTGATCCCGTCCAGCAGGGCTTCCATCATGCACACCTCCCCAGGATGCGCGTCGGAGTCCGAAGGTCCGACCACGCCACGTCAACGAGCCTGCGCGGCGCTGTCTGCGCTCGCAACGCGTTGGCGTCGTCCGGCTTCCATATCAGCCTGATGTCGTTGCTGTGCTGTATCGGTTGGCGTGCGCAGGCGCGGCATCATCGCGCGCGCGCGCCAAACAGCGCCGCATGCAGCACCTTGTAGATGTCCGTCGAATCGAGTGTGCCGTGAACCCGCTTGGCGCCCGGCCCGGCCGCCCGCACGATCCCGCCGCCGCTCATGTCGCCATCGCTGGCCCAGGCGATCGCGAACGGCAGACGGCGTCCGGCGCGGTCGGGAGCTGCGAGGAAGGGCAGCGACCCGGTTCCGCCGACGCCGTCGAGCGGCGCGCCATTGGGAAGCGCGCGCGGAAGAGCCTGACCCGCGACGACGTCGTCCCCGGTCGCCTGCATCCCGCCGCAGTCGGAATCCGAGGCGACCACGATGGTCAGGTCGCGATTGCGCTCTTGTTCCGCAAGCACCAGGGCGATCGCGCGATCGGCGCCGGCGGCGGCCTCGAGCACCCCCGCGGCGTGGTTGTCGCCGGCGAGATTGTCCGTGGCCTCTTCCTCCGCCACGAGCAGGTAGCCGCGCGGTGCGCTGCGCAGAAGGGCGACTGCGCCAGCGACGAGCTCGTCAAAGCGGGGCGCGTCCGGCCCGAAAACGGGCCGGCCCGCGAGCGCTTCTTCCGATCCCTCCTCAAAGGCGGCGTCGGCCGCGAACAGCCCGAGCAGCTTTCCGGGTGTTCTCAGGGCCATCTGAAACTCGTCCCGTGTCCGCACGATGCGATAGCCGCGTGCGCGCGCCTCCTCGATCAGGTTTCGGCCATCGGTCCGCACGCCGACGCCGTGGACGCCTTTGACGCCTGCCGGAAGAAAATACTGCTCGCCGCCCCCGAGCAGGACATCGACCTCGGCGGCGAGCATTTGCGCCGCGATCTCGGCGTGCTCTTTGCGGCTGGGCACGACCGCAACCTGCGCGCCGGTGCCGGCGTCTGTGATGCTGGCGGTGTTGACCAGTCCGATCGCCTTTCCCGCCCGTTTCGCTTCGATGAGGAGGGGCGCGTCGGCGCCTGAGGCTGCGCGCGGGATGCGTGCGCCGTCGATCATGCCGAAGCTGTCGGATTGCGCGCGAACGCCCCAGGCGTGCGAGGTCGCGCCGCCATTGGAAGTCGCGGTCACACGGTCGGCGAGCGGACCGATATAGAGCGCGACGGCGGGCAGCTTGTCCCAGGCGAGGCGCCCGTCCGGGCCGACGCTGGCGAGGCGCGTCGCGGTCCAGGTGTTTGCGCCCATGCCGTCCGGGTGGAGGAAGATCGCGCTGCGGGGGCCTGCGAGCGCGGGCGGCGCCACGATCGCGAGCACCGCCGCTGTGGCGGCGATCAAGACAGTCAGCAACCGGATCATGTCGTCCCCCGTGTACGTGTCGTCGACCGAAGAAGATCGCGATACCAGCGGATTGCGAAGGTTTTGTTGTGGTTGGGAGGCGACGTATCGCCCGGCCTCTGCGATCGCCCAGTGGCTCGCGCAACCGTGCTGCCGTGTCGCAAAACTGCCATCTGGACGTATCCAAAGCGCCAAACAGTTCGCGTATCGACGCCCCTGCCTGCGTCCGCCTCAGTTCGACGCGGTTGGCGGCAAGAGGGGGTGCTGATGTCCAAGATCAAATCGCTGCTGAGCATGACCGCGCTCGGCAGTTTCGCGCTGGGCCTTTTGCCTGCGCAGTCCGTTGCTGAGGAAGCCGCCGCCGCGACGCAAGCCGCGAACGAAGCGGAAATCGTCGTCACGGGACGCCGGCCGATCGCTGAAAGCGACGCCGCCGCCTTCGCCGCGCAGCGCACAGCGAATTCGATCGTCAGCGTCCTGTCGGCCGATTCCGCCGGCGATCTGCCCGATCAGAACGTCGCCTTTGCAATCGGGCGCTTGCCGGGCATCAGTCTTGAGCGCGACCAGGGCCAGGCGCGCTATGTGAACCTGCGTGGCATGCCGCGCCGCTGGTCGACGATCTCCTATGATGGTCTGATGGTGGTGTCGGCGGAAGGTCGCGAGTCGCGCTTCGACAACATCCCCACGGCAATTGCGTCGCAGATTACGGTTCAAAAGGCGATCGTGCCGTCCATGCCAGGCGACACCGTCGCGGGCAACGTGGACATCCGCACGCGCCGCGCGTTCGACTATGACGGGCGCCATATCGCCGGCAAACTGGGCCTGGGCTATGTCACGCTCGGCGGGGGTGAGGAGATCGACACGAATATTGTCGCCTCAGACGTCTTCCTGAACGGCAAGTTCGGCGTCGTGGCGCAGGCCTCTTATTACCGCCGAAACATGGCGACAGAGAACTGGGAGACCGATCCCTATCTGCTCGCGCGCGCCGCCGCGCCGGATAAGCGGTTCGCCCGCGAGTTCGAATACAAGAACTACCGTCTGATCCGCCACAACGCCTCGGCGTCCCTGCGCATGGACTACAGGTTCGATGCCAATAACGAAGCCTTTGCGTCGTTCATCGTCAACACGTTCGTCGATGACGAACTGCGCGACAACGTCATCATCCGCCTCGACCAGGGCACGAACGCCGCCGGCGTGGGGTACAACAGCGACGCGTTCTTCGCAGCGAACGATCCGAAGTCTGGGACGGTGTTCGGTGCACGCCTCAATGGCCGCATCGACTACCGCAAATCAAAGGACATGATCGGCGTCGGCACGGTCGGCGGCGAACACGCGGTCGCTGGGGCGGACGTCTCCTGGCGCGTCAACTACACGGAAGCATGGAACGGTTCCGACCAGCCCGTCGGCGTCGCGTTCCAGAGCCCGAGTGACTTCCTCCAGCGCCCGACTGCGGTGTATGACTTCCGCGACAGCGAGGGCAACATCGTGCGCCTGTTCCGCACGCTTGGCGCGACCAGTGCACGAACTCAGGGCGAGCGCGTGTTCTCCGCCGAACAGTTCAACACGCCGGCGACGACCGCCTTCCGGGTTGATGGCGGCGAGTTGACGAAGGCTTGGACCGCGAAGGTCGACGTCGATCGTGACACTCAGCTGTTCGGCGTGCCGACCAGGATCGAAGTCGGCGCAATGTACACCGACCGCGCCAAGAAGAACGCGCCGACGCAGTTCAACATCGCCCCGAGCGCCGTCGCGTCCATTCCCACATGGTCGAGCCTCGCCAGCGAGGACTCCTACAAAGGCAGGCAGCCGCTGGGCTTCACGTTCCGCTATTCGCAGCGCGACAGGGCGAACGCGCTGATCGACAGCTACTTCGCCTCCGGCCTGATGACCCGGGACGCGGCGGGGGCCCTCAACAATTATTGGCGCGTCACCGAGACGCTCACCGCGGCCTACGCGATGGGAACCTCCACGTTCGGGTGGGGCAATATTGTCTACGGCGTGCGGGCCGAGCAGATCGAGAATTCCGGCCTGGCCTGGTCGCCGTCGCTGCTGCGTTTCGTCTCGACGTCCAGCGACGACACGCTCTTCTATCCCAGCGCGCACGTGAACTGGGACCTCACGGACGAACTGAAGCTGCGGATCGGCCTGACGTCGACGGCCTCGCGCCCCGACTATGACGAGCTCCGCCCGAACTTCACCTTCAACGACGCCAACCAGACGGTCTCGGGCGGAAACCCGAACGCCAAGCCCGAGAAGCAGAAGGGCTTCGACGCCTATCTCGAGCACTATGGCGCGAATGGCGGCTATCTCTCGGCCGGCTTGTTCTACAAGGACATCGAGGACGTTCTGTTCACGCAGGCCGGCGCTTTCGGGTCGGCGATTCTCAACACCGGCACGACGGATCGCTCGGGCTACACGCTCACGACCACGCGCAACGCCGGCACGGGCGAGCTGAAGGGCGTCGAAGTGTTCGCGTCGCAGTCCCTCGAGGAGGTCGCCAAGGCGATCGGGGCGCCCGAGTGGATGGAGGGCTTCGGCGTCAAGGCGGCCGCCACCTGGGTGGAGTCGTCGGTCAACGTGCCGGCGGTCGGCACGGCGCCGGCGCGCAAGATCAAGCTGCCCGGCACGTCCGACAGCACCTACAATGTGCAGGCGACCTACGAGAAGTATGGCCTGACCTTGCGCCTGGCGTACCAGTACCGCACGTCGTGGCTGCAGGACGTCGGCGCCTATCAACTCGTCGGCGGCCGCCTCGTCCCGACCGACAACGGCGACACCTTCTGGGACAGCGACGAGGAGATCGATTTCTCCGCGCGCTACCAGGTCAACAAGAACCTCGAATGGTTCTTCGACGCCGCCAACATCGGTGACCAGCCGGCGATCCGCTACGGCGACCAGAAGCAGTACCCGATCGAGCGCGAACGCTTCGGCCCGCGCTACATTTCGGGCATCCGCTTCACCTTCTGAGACTGACACGGTGAGGTGACGGAGGGCGGTGATGCTTTGGCGTCGCCGCCCTTCGCATGACCTCAGGGCGCAACGGGGGCGTCTGCACCATGCACAAGCGATTGTCACAAACGCGCGGCAGGAGCAGGCGGTCGGTCCGGAGGCAGACCGCGGTCGATGACGCTTCGCGATGACCCTGGCCCGGATCTTTTCACGGAACGTCTTCCTGTGCGCGGGTGGCGTGCTGACGATCTCGACGGCGTCGCCGAGCTCATCGCCGATCCGGAGGTCGCGCGCCTCCTGACGCGAGAGGGGCGGCCTGCGGACCGCGGCAGAGCTGGCGGTATCTGGCCGTCTATGCAGGCCATTGGGCGCTGCGGGGGTTCGGCCTGATCGCCGTCGAGGATCGCGCCAGCGGCGCCGTTCTCGGCCGCGTCGGCCCCTGGCGCCCCGAGGGCTGGCCGGGGTTTGACATCGGCTGGGGTTTGATGCGATCCGCCTGGGGGAAGGGCCTCGCGTTTGAGGGCTCCGTCGTGGCGACCGCGCAGGACTTGCGGAAATTCATGCAAAGCTTCATCTGGCAGTCGTTGATGCGTTCGCCGGCCACGCCACGATCCCCCTCTCGCGTGATGACTCACAAGCTTGCCCGAACAATCCAACCGCCTGGCAAATGACGCCCCGTCCATTCTCATCCTGATTGTCGCTGAACACCGACGCGACATCTCATGGATCGAGGCGCCAAGAGACTGCAGACGAATAATCTCGCGCGCATGTCTCAGACTGATCGGCTCCGCTGGCATTGACCGCTCCTCTGCTCGGGACAGAGGAAGCGACCTGACAGGCCAACGGTGGCCCCCCGCCATGCCCGGAGCTCACCCGGGCGGGATCATTCCGTGACCGGAGGCGGCATCATCCCGTTACAGGGGGGCGAGATCAACCCGTTAGGGGGGCGGCTTGCGTCGGGATCTGCAGCCTCACCCATCGCGTGACCGGCAAACGCCAGATCAGGCCTGCTTCAACGCGCGACAGCCAATCCCGGTTGCAGCATAACCCGAAGGGCAGAAATCCACTGATGGAGTGACCAGGATCTGTTCAAAAGAAACCGAGCCACCTCACTCCTGAAGTACAGCGATCCCTCCGGCCAACCCCGGACATATCCCGTGTCACCGGCACGACGAGGTTCAGCGCTAGACCTGTTGACTGGACTTAGCAAAGATAGCCCGCAAAGGTGCGACATGCGTCAGGTTACGATCCACAATGCCAAAACTCAGCTCTCCAAGCTGATTGAGGCTGCCGTTGCCGGGGAGGAGATTGTCATCGCCAAGGGCGACACGCCGATGGTCCGGCTGGTTCCAATCAGGAAGGGCGGGTTTCGCATTGGCCTTCTCGGAACCGCGCTTGGCGAAGGGCCCGACTTTCTGATGCCTGCGAGCGACGGCGACCTGGACCTTTGGGAGGGCAGGGCGTCGAGCGGCTCGATCAAGCCTTGAAAGGCGTGCTTCTGGATACGCATGCCTGGGTTTGGAGCTTGTCCACCGAACCCAGGCTGACGCCGAAGGCGCGCGAGGCGATCGCCGGGGCCGAACTGGTGTTCGTCAGTCCGATCAGTTTTTTCGAAGTCGCTCAAAAAGTGCGCCTTGGCAAATGGCCGGAGATGGAGCCGTTCGTCGGTCGCCTCGGCGCGATCCTGGAGGAACAGGGGGGATGGCGGCTGACTTCACCCCCGACATCTGTTTGCGCGCCGGACTCATGGATTGGGACCATCGTGACCCGTTTGACCGTCTCATCCTCGCAACGGCGCAGGTGATGGGCCTTCAGTTGGTCTCAGCCGACACCGTTTTCGACGGATTGGTCGCGCGGACTTGGTGACGGCGGCCTGTCAGAGCCGCTTGCCCAGCTCCCCAACCGCCTCCAGACGCCTTCGATCTTGGACACGGGCGTCGGTCCCCCGTAGCGCCCGTCGAAACTGTCGGGTGTGTCCGCGAGCAGCAGAACCTGGCCGTGAGACAGCGCGCGACACCCGGACCACGTCGGCAGCGCGCGCCCGGCGGAGTCGTGTGGGCGCCAAATTATCGCAACGCATGGGCGTCGATTTTTCGGAACAGGTGGGCGCCTTCGTCGCAATCCGCACGGCGAGTCTCCCACCAATCCCGGGCGGCCATCCCGACCGTGAGGGCCTGGATGCGCTCTTGTTCTTTGGCCGCGCCCCGGAAGCTGCCGCTTTCCGCAGCGGCGATGATGTAACGCACATGGCGTAGCCCGATCTTCGATCCCGGAACGATGGTTCCCCATGATCCAAAGGTATTTGCGACCGCAGCCCCGTCCGCCCCCGAGAACTGTTCCGATCAGATTATGGTCAGATTATGGGTCTTCTTCGTCTCCTCGCTACCGCCGCCCACGAAATCCTCAAGTGTCACATATTCGACTGTTGCTGCGTCGCGAGTGGACTTCCGGGTCGTATCCCGCCGGTGCAAGCGGTAAATGGTGCGTGATGTGAACGGCGCCATTACGGCGCGCGAGGCGTGCGATGAGTCGTGCAGAGTCTGTGGGCGGACGGATGTCCGGTCGCGCAGTCAGGACTGAAAATGTCCCGCCGGTTTCCACGCCAGAGCCCGAAATCGCCGCCCGCCTCTCGGCAGGGACTTCCGGCGCCGGCGCCTATCGTTGTCAATCGCCAGCGACAGCCGCGAAGGAGATTGGGCATGGGCCAAAACGAGCCTTTGGAGATCAGGAAGACCATCAGGCGGCGCCAGATGCGCGAGATGGCGCCGCTGGCCGACAGCACTATTTGCGAGATCGAGCAGCGCGGCGAATGTCCACGCCGCTTCGCGCTGTCACCGCGCTGCATCGTCCGGGATCTCGCCGAGGTCCACGCCTGGTTGCTGGCGCGGCCCGCGAAGCCGATCCATCGCGCGCAGCAGCCCGACCTCACCAAGCGCAGGTCCCGCCCCGTGAAAGGGCATGATCCCGCGCGATAGGCGCCACGCCGGCAGGAGAAGCGCGCTACAGTCATGCTGCGCAGGCCCGTTGCCGCCGCCACGGCCAGGGACGCCCGCCAAACCCTCCGCCGGTGATCCGGTGACCGGCGGAGCGGGCAGGGCCCCGGGCGGATCCGCCCGTGGACGCGGGGCGTGCAGGCGACCGTCTGAGCCCGGTTCCGACCCGGTAGGACTGGCTGGCCAGGCTGCCGGCGGGCCAGGGCGCCTGGGTGCTCTGTCCGGTCCCTGGGCCGGGCTTCCTGGGCCGGGCTTCCTGGGCCGGGCTTCCTGGGCCGGGGGCCGATGAAGAGATCCCGCCCGGGAGGCTGCCCGCGCCAGGGCAGGCATGCTGATGCGTGGCTGTCCCGCGCTCAGGGACGGCGCACGGACAGGACGAACAGCGCCTCTTCCGCCATCCAGTTTGAGATCCACAATGGGCCGCTCCACGCCGTGCGGGCCCGCCCGCCTGCGATTGGCGTCAGGACCTCGACATGCGCGCCGACCTCACTGGCGAGCGCTGTAAAGTCGCGCACCGTACACAGATGGATATTCTCCGTAGCGTACCAGGGGGCGTTGAGCGCCGCAGTGACCGGCATGCGGCCGCCTGCCATGAGGCTCCAACGCACATGCCAGTGGCCAAAGTTCGGGAAACTGACGATCGCCCGGCGGGCGATGCGCAGCATGTCCGTCAGAACCGCCTTGGGATTGCGCGTCGCCTGGATCGTCTGCGTCAGGATGGCGTAATCAAATCCGGCGTCCGGGTAAACAGCCAGGTCACGGTCCGCGTCCCCCTGCACGACGGACAACCCCCGGGCGACGGCGGCGTTGACCCCGGCCTGACTGAGCTCCAGACCGAAGCCCTGGGCGTTGCGTTCGGCCTCCAGGCGCGCGAGCAGGGCGCCATCGCCGCAGCCCACGTCCAGCACCCGCGCGCCCGGCTCGACCGTATCCAGAATGAGGTCGAAGTCGACGCGGGGTCTCATCGCGCCGCCGCCAGTCCGCGGGCGCGCGCCGCCGCCTCGATGAACCCGGCAAGGCCCGCTTCGAAGGCCGGCTCCTCCAGCAGGAACGCATCGTGACCCTTGTCGGTCTGGATTTCCAGGTAGCTGGCCCGGCAACCCGCTGCGGTCAGCGCGCGCACAATCGTCTTTGAGTCGGCTGGCGGATAATGCCAGTCGCTGGAAAACGCGACGACGCAGAACCGTGTCGGCGAGTTGGCGAAGGCGCCCGCCAGGCGGCCCTCATAATCGGCCGCCAGGTCAAAGTAATCCATCGCGCGGGTGACATAGAGAAACGAATTCGCGTCGAAACGGTCGACAAAGGTCTGTCCCTGGTGACGCAGATAGCTTTCGACCTGGAAGTCTGCGTCAAAGCCGAATGACAAGGCCTCGCGGTCCTGCAGGTGGCGGCCGAATTTCCGGTGCAGCGCCGCCTGCGACAGATAGGTGATGTGCGTCGCCATGCGCCCGACCGCCAGACCTTTTTCCGGGCGCACATGGGCGCTGGCGTAGTCCCCGCCGCGCCAGTCGGGGTCGGCCATCACCGCCTGGCGGCCCACTTCATAAAACGCAATGTTCTGGGCCGAATGGCGCGCGGCGGTGGCGATCGGCGCCGCCGCAAACACCCTGTCGGGATAGCTCGCCGCCCACTGCAGCGCCTGCATGCCGCCCATCGAGCCGCCCGCCGCGAGAAACAGGTCCTCAATTCCCAGGCGATCGAGCAGCGCGGCCTGCGCGCGCACCATGTCGCGAATGGTGATCACTGGAAACCGGATGCCCCAGGCAGCCCCGTCAGGCGCGCGCGAGCTTGGGCCCGTTGAGCCCATGCACCCTCCCAGCACGTTGACGCACAGGACAAAGAAGCGGTCTGTGTCGATCGGTTTGCCAGGGCCCACCATGCGGGGCCACCAGGCCGGGCGGCCGGTCGACGGGTTGGCGCTGGCGACGAACTGGTCGCCGGTCAGCGCGTGAAACACCATCACCGCATTCGTGCGCTGGGGGTTGAGGCGGCCATAGGCCGCATAGGCCACATCGACGTCGTGCAGCGTGCGCCCGCAGTCCAGGGACAGCGCGGGCAGGCGCAGGACCTCGCTGGTCGCGGGCGCAGACTGGGGTGCGCTGTCGGGCATGAGCTGGTTTTATGGGTTTTGCCGCTGCTGGGGAAGCCGGGGGCGCAAATCAGCTCGCGTGCTGGGCGAATGGCTTGATCGCGCGCCGTTTTCGGGCCGATAGATGTCGCATGACCCGTCCGGTGCAGCCCCATGCCCCCCAGCAGTCCCCCGGGCCGTCCTTCCCCGGGCCGTCCTCCCCTGGGCCGTCTATCGACGCGCTGCGCGGGCAGATCGACGCCGTGGATGATGCGCTGCTGGATCTGGTGATCAGACGCACCGACCTGGCGCGCGCGATCGCGCTCGCCAAGGCCGGGGCGGACGGGGCGCGCCCGTCCATCGGGTTGCGCCCGGCGCGTGAAACCTCCCTGTTGCGCCGCCTCGCCACAGCCGGCGCCGGGCGCATCGAGCCGCACGTCATCACGGAAGTCTGGCGGGCCCTGATGAGCGCCAATCTGCAGCGCCAGGGCGCCGTGCGGGTGGTGATCGCCGGCGATGGCGATGTGCTGGCGCTGTGGGATCTGGCGCGCGCGCAGTTCGGCGGCGCTGCGGCGATAGAGCGGGCTCCAGACATCCGCGCCGCCCTGTTGCGCGCGGCCCAGCAGGATCAGACGGTCGCCCTTGCGCCGTGGCCGGCCGTGCTTGGCCGCGGCGCGTGGTGGACGGCGCTCGCTGAGCAGCCGTTTCAGGATCTCGTCATCGCAGCCGCCCTCCCGGTTGGGGCCCCGACCCCCGGCGCCGCGCTGGTGGCTCGCCTGCCTCTTGAACCTGCCGGAGATGACCGGACGCTGGTGCTCGCGATCGATAGCGACCACGAAGCCGGTCGCCGGCTTGCCGACTGCGGTCTCTCCGTGGAGCACATCGATCGGGTCGGTTCGCTGGCGCTCGCGGTCCTGCGCGGCTTCTGCGGGGATGAAGACCCGCGGCTCGCGCGCGCACGTGCGCTCGGACTTGACGGACTGCGGGTCGTGGGCGCATTCGCGCGGCTCTGATGACGGAAAGCCCCCCCATGTCCCTTTCGCCCCAGCCGCGCGCCGGCATTCTCGACATCGCGCCCTATGTGGGCGGCGACGCAAGGTCCCCGGCCGCTGAAGTTCACAAGCTGTCCTCCAACGAAAATCCGCTCGGCGCTTCGCCAAACGCGTGCGCGGCCTTCGCCGCCTGCGCGCAGGAGCTGGCCCTCTATCCCGATGGCGGCGCGGTCAGACTGCGCGCCGCCATCGCCGCGCGCTACGGCCTCAACCCTGATCGCATCGTGTGCGCCGCCGGGTCTGATGAGATCTTCCAGCTTCTCGGGCGCGCCTATCTCGACCCGGGCGACGAGGTGATTCAGAGCGCGCATGGATTTCTTGTCTATCGGCTCGTCGCGCAGCAGGCCGGTGCGGTGTGTCTGTCAGCGCCTGAGAGCGGTCTGACGGCCGACGTCGACGCGATGCTGGCGCTTGTCACGCCGCGCACCAAAATCGTGTTCCTCGCCAATCCGAACAATCCAACGGGAACATACCTGACCTCCAGCGAGGTCAAACGCCTGCATGCCGGTCTGCCCTCGACTGTGCTGCTGGTGCTTGATGCAGCGTATGCAGAGTACGTTCAGCGCAATGACTACTCGGCCGGCATCGACCTGGTGGCGGAACATGACAACGTCCTCATGACGCGCACGTTCTCAAAGATCTACGGGCTTGCCGCGCTGCGACTTGGTTGGGCTTACGGGCCGCAGGTCGTCATTGACGCCCTGAACCGGGTGCGTGGACCGTTCAACGTCTCGTCACCGGCGCTGGCGGCCGGGCTTGCCGCCGTCGAGGACGAGGACTTCGTCGAGCGGTCGCGCGCCTTCAACGCGCGCGAGCTTGAGCGCATGCAGGCGGCTTTCGCCGAGCTTGGGATCCTGGCTGCGCCGAGCGTCGGCAATTTCGTGCTCATCCGCCTGCCGCAGACCGGAAAGGCCTGCGCTGCGGCGGCGGACACAGCGCTGCGCGCACGCGGCCTCGTGGTGCGCAGCGTCAAGGCCTATGGCCTTGACGACTGCCTGCGCATTTCAATCGGGCGGCCCGAGGCGAATGCAGCGGTCATCGACACCCTGCGCGCTCTGATCGCGACATGAGCGCCAAACCGGTTCTGGCCGTCATCGGCATCGGTCTGATCGGCTCGTCCATCGCCCGGGCTGCGCAGGCTGAGGCGGCGGCGGTGCGGCTCTGGGACGCGCGCGAGGATGTGCGCGTGCGCGCAGCTGCGCTCGGGCTGGGAGATGTCGCCGCCGACGCGGCGTCGGCGGCGCGCGAGGCCGACATTGTCATCCTCGCAGTGCCGGTCGGCGCGATGCGTGCGGCCGGCGGCGCGGTGGCGCCGGCGCTGAAACCCGGCGCGATCGTGACCGACGTGGGATCGGTCAAGGCGGCGGTGATCGCCGCCCTTGGCGACATCCTGCCCGACGGAGTTCATCTGATACCCGGCCACCCGATCGCGGGGACAGAACAGTCTGGACCGGACGCCGGCTATGCGGGTCTGTTTCGCGGGCGCTGGTGCATTCTGACGCCGCTGGCCGCTCAGGGCAGCGGATACGGCGACGCAGTCGACCGGCTCGCCGCATTCTGGCGCAGTCTTGGCTCCCACGTGGATGTGATGGACCCGGCGCGCCATGATCTGGTCCTTGCCGTCACCAGTCATCTGCCGCACCTGATCGCCTACAATATCGTGGCGATGGCCGAGGATCTGGAGAGCGTCACCGAGAGCGAGGTGGTGAAGTATTCCGCGGGCGGATTTCGCGATTTCACGCGGATCGCAGCGTCCGATCCTGTCATGTGGCGCGATGTCTTTTTGAACAATCGCGAGGCGGTGCTGGAGATCCTTGGACGCTTTACCGAAGACCTCGCGGCGCTGCAGCGCGCCATTCGCTGGGGCGAGGGCGACAAGTTGTTTGACCTGTTCACGCGGGCGCGCCGGATGCGCCGCGAGGTCATTGAAGCAGGTCAGGACTCGGCGGCGCCGAATTTCGGCAGATCATCACAGGACGGCTAGACCTGCCGTCTGCATATGCCGGCTGGCGCATCCTGCCCGAACCGGGGCCGCACGCGGCAAACGGCGGGTTGTGATCGGCCTGTCAGCCAGGGACGGGAGCCAGGGGCGCCAGGCTCGGATTGCAGACGCGATCCCGCCCGCGACGCCCCAGCACGACGCCCCAGCACGACGCCCCGCACGTTGAGTCTGGCACATTTAGGCTGGCACATCGAGGCTGGCACATCGAGGCTGGCACATCGAGGCCGGCACATCGCCGACCAGCAGATCCCCCCTGACTGATCACCAGAACGCCTCAAACAAAAACGCCCGCCGTGCGGCGGGCGTCCGTCAGCGCGATGGAGTCTACGCGTGTTACGCAGCCGCTGACATCGCCTTTTCGAGGTCCCGCTTCACGCGCTTCGCCTTCAGCGAGAGGTTTTCGTCCCGCTCGGCCAACAGATAGGCGTCGAGACCGCCGCGGTGGTCGACGCTGCGCAAGGTCGCAGCCGTGATGCGGAACGCAAAGCTGCGCCCAAGCTTTTCGCTCTCGAGCGTCACATTGACCAGATTGGGATTGTACAGGCGCTTGGTCTTGATGTTCGAGTGGCTCACCCGGTGGCCAACCATGGCCCCAATGCCTGAGAGTTCGCAGCGGCGCGACATGGGATGCGCTCGTCTTCTTGAGGATGAAACAGGAGGCGGGGACCTACACGAGGCCCGTGACAGCGTCAAGAACGCACTGGCGCCCGGCCGCAGATGACACGCCCGCCGCGCTCCGCGCGGCCACCATCCGCCCGGGGCTCCATCCCCCGAACGCGGGCCGGACCCGCTTGCCCGCCCAAACGCGGGCCGGACCCGCTTGCCCGCCCGAACGCGGGCCGGACCCGCTTGCCCGCCCGAACGCGGGCCGGACCCGCTTGCCCGCCCGAACGCGGGCCGGGCCCGCTTGCCCGCCCGAACGCGGGCCAGGCCCGCACCCCGCGGCAGCGCTATGCTGCGGCGCTGATTCGGTCAACGCTGGGAGGAGAGGACATGAGCAGCGAGCGCCTTCTGGTCGCCATTCAGAAATTGGAGCACTTCGGCGATCTGCCCCTGCCAGCCTATGAAACCGCGGGCTCAGCGGGCATGGACCTGCGTGCGGCGATCCCAAACGATGGCCCGATCGTGCTGGAGCCGGGCCGCAGGGCGGCCATCCCCACCGGGCTCGCCATGGCTCTGCCGGACGGATACGAAGCTCAAATCCGCCCCCGGTCGGGCCTGGCGCTCAATCACGGCGTCACCTGCCTCAATTCGCCGGGCACCATCGACGCTGACTACCGGGGCGAGATCAAGGTCATCCTGATCAATCTTGGCCAGGCGGCGGTGTCCGTGAAGCGTGGGGACCGGATCGCCCAGATGGTGATCGCGCCGGTCATCCAGGCGGATTGGATGGTCGCGCGCGATCTCGCGCCCACCATCCGCGGGGCTGGCGGTTTCGGCTCCACCGGCGTGTGACGCGACCGGCCGGGAAGGCCTGAGCCTCACCCTGGGCAAGCCCCCGGACGACCGGCGGCCCCAGGCTGGGCGGTGGTTTCAGGCTGGGCGGTGGTTTCAGTCCAGGAGCGCCAGCAGCGCGTCCTCATTGGGGGCGCCCGCCACCCGCATGTCACGCCACGCCTCCGGCTCGAGCGCATCAGCGGCGCGCGCACTGATCGCAAGCCCGGTCAGCGCGGCGCGCCGCGCGCCCAGGCCGGCCTCAATCAGCAGGCGGACAAACACGCTGGCGGCGCGGGGGCTGTGCGCCATGACTGCGTCAACGCCGGGCGGATCCGGGGCCAGAGCCGCAAGGGCGGCGGCGGGCAGCTCGCGGGCGGCCTCGGCGCGATAGATCGCGCGACTTTCAATTCTCAGGCCCGGCGCCGCTGCGGCGAGATCTCCGGCCTGGTCGCGGCCCGTCGGGTGAAACACTGAAGCGCGGGGCGGCAGCTGCGCCTGCAGCAGGGCCGCCAGCGCCCACAGGTCGCCCTGCGCGGAGAGCACCCTCCCAAAGCCGAGCGCGCGCGCCGTCGCCGCCGTCGCATCGCCGACCGCAAAGACCGGCAGGTCGCGGCGCGGGTTCAAGGCTGCAAACATCCTGGCGCCGTTGGCGCTTGTAAAGGCGAGCGCCTCAGCTTCGGTTGATGCGTCGCGTGTCGCCGGCGCGATGGCCAGCAACGGGGCCAGTATCGGCGTCAGGCCGCGCGCCGCGAGGCGTCGTCCCGTCGCCTCTGCATCGGGCGCAGCGCGCGTCACCAGGATGCGGCGCAGCATGGGTCACATGCTCGGCATGCTGTCGCCGGCCCGCTCGCGGATACGCCCCGCCAGCTCCACGCCAAGCGCCGCCGCGCGCTGCGGGGTCGCCGCCGCGAGGCGCGCCTCCTCCCGCCAGCGCAACCGCCCATCTGGCGTCAGCACTTCGCCCAGGAACAGCACGGCCTCCCCATCGACGCGCGCAAGGGCGGCGATTGGCGTGTGACAGGATCCGTCAAGCGCGCCCAGAAAGGCCCGCTCCGCCGCAATCGCCAGCTCTGTCCGCCGGTCCGTGATCCGGGCCAGCGCCGCCTGCGCTGCGGCGTCATGGGCGCGGCACACCAGGGCGAGCGCGCCCTGTCCAGGCGCCGGCGGCATGTCCTCAGGGTCGATCACGCTTCGGGCGTGGCTGGCGAGCCCCAGGCGGTTGAGGCCGCCAAGCGCGAGATAGGTCGCGGCGAACCGGCCTTCCTCAATCCGCTTCAGCCGGGTGTCCACATTGCCGCGCAGCATGTCCACCGTCAGGTCCGGTCGAAGATGCAGCGTCTGTGCCTGCCGGCGCAGGCTGGCGGTGCCCACCGCCGCCCCGGCGGGCAGATCCGCCAGCCGCCCGGCCGTGAGACTGATGAACGCGTCGCGGGGATCCTCGCGCCTGGGCAGACCCGCGAGGATGAGCCCCGCCGGCAGCTGGGTCGGCAGATCCTTCAGCGAGTGGATCGCAATGTCGATGCGCCCGTCGAGCAGCGCCTCGTCAAGCTCCCTGGTGAACAGGCCTTTGCCGCCGGCTTCGAGCAGGCGGCGGTCCTGGATCCTGTCGCCAGAGGTCGTGAAGGCTGTGAGCGGGAAGGTCTCGACCGGCGCGCCGGCGGCTTCTGCGAGCGCCGCCTGCACATGACCTGACTGTCGCAGCGAGAGCGGCGATCCGCGGGCGCCCAGACGGGCTATGATGTCCATTGCGTTGAAACCTTACTTTGGCGCGGAGGCGCTGCTGTGGCAGGAGTGTCGCGCCGCCCGCGCGGCGGGCGGCGCAAAACCGTCGCGCGACCCCGCCAACCGCCCCGAACCCCAGGCACCCCCAAATCGGCCCCATGTCCGCAGAGCCAGACCGCCTTCGTCAATTCCCGTCAAATGTCGCAGGGCGCGACATTGTCATGCTTGGCCTCGAGACGAGCTGCGACGAGACGGCCGCATCGGTGGTGCGGCTTGCGGCGGACGGCCGTGTGACGGTGCTGTCGGACATCATCCTCAGCCAGACGGCCGATCACGCCCCGTTTGGCGGTGTTGTCCCGGAGATTGCGGCGCGGGCGCATGTCGAGGCCATAGACGGAGTGGTCAGCGCGGCCATGCGCGCCGCCGGCCTCGCCTATACCGATCTTTCAGGCGTCGCCGCCACGGCGGGACCAGGACTCATCGGCGGGGTGATGGTCGGCCTTGTGACCGGCAAGGCCCTGGCGCTGGCGCATGGCCTGCCCCTGGTCGCCGTCAATCACCTCGAGGGTCACGCCCTGTCGCCGCTGCTCTCCGGGCCATGCGCGTTTCCCTATCTGCTTCTGCTGGTGTCAGGCGGACATTGCCAGCTCATCGCGGTGGAGGGCCTTGGGCGCTATGTCCGCTATGGCTCGACGCTCGACGATGCGGCGGGGGAGGCCTTCGACAAGGCAGCAAAGGTTCTGGGGCTCGGTTTCCCGGGCGGACCGGCGCTGGAGCGGGCTGCAGCCGGGGGGGATCCGACAGGCTATGACCCCCCGCGCGCGCTGGCTGGCAGACCGGGATGTGATTTCTCATTCGCCGGCATCAAGACCTGGGCCATGCGCGTCGCGGCGGAGCGCGCGCCCCTGTCAGAGGCAGATCGCCGAAACATCGCCGCCGCCTTCCAGGCGGGCGTGGTTCGGCATCTTGAAAGCCGCACCCGCGTTGCGCTGCAGCGTTTCCGGGCCGAGCATCCCCCGTCGTGGCGTCTGGTTGCGGCGGGCGGCGTCGCCGCCAATCAAAGCATCCGCGCCGCCCTCGAAGCCGCCGCGCGGCGGGAGGACTTCACATTTCTGGCGCCGCCCCTCAGGCACTGCACCGACAACGCCGCCATGATCGCGCTCGCTGGCGCGCTGCGCCTCGCCGCGGGCAAGACCGATGGCTGGGACGTCGCTGCAAGACCCCGCTGGCCGCTTGACGCGGCCGCCGCCGCGGCGGCGCCGACGCATAAGGCCGGGCGAAAGGGACCAAAGGCCTGACGAGCGACAGCTTTGCGTCACGCCACGCCACGCCAGCCCGGCTCGGGTGTCGCCAGGGGCCCGGATTTCAGCAAGGATACGGTCTGTCCTGATGCCGACCCTGGCGCCCCTGTCCGGCGGACGGCGCGGCTGCGGACCGCCGGATGCTCCGGGGCGCGCCCCGTCAGCATGGCCGTCCCAGGGTCGTCGTCCCGGGGTCGTCGTCCCAGGGTCGTCGTCCCAGGGTCGCTGGGCCAAAGGCCTGGGGCCCAAGTCCTGGGGCCCAAGTCCTGGGGCCCAAGTCCTGGATCTCGGTGCGGGCGGTTGCTGGCCGGCAAAGAAAAGGGCGTGAGGCGGCGACCTCACGCCCTTTGGCGCCGGCGGGCGTCGGGGAGGAGACGCCGGCGAAATGGTCTGCCTGCGCCGACAGGACGACCGGTCCGTCCCGCGCGGCGATCTCCGTCAGGGGACCGCCTGGACCGGCTCCGGCGCGCTGCGCCGCGGCAGGGTCAAGCCAGCATGAGCGACGGGCCGACGAAGATCGACAGCACGATCAAAAGGCCGATGAGGCTGTTTTCAAACGCAGTGCGGGTCATGGAATGGTCTCCTGTTCAGCAGTGATGGTCACAAACCTGGGCCTGGCGCGGCGGCTGGTTCGGGAGTTTGGAAGGTCTGGCGGCTGCGCCCCTGACCACACGCCTAAGATAGGATGTCACCGCCGATTTGGCAATGAATAAAAACCAGATTGTTCACCGCTAATTTGCATCGCAGGCATGCAATTATACATGCCTAAATGGGGGTGTGGCGGCACTTTAAGCCATAAAGACAATTTTTACAGGATGTTAGTGGACAAATTTGGGCCGAAATTCTGCGAAATCGCATAAACATCATCGACATCATGTCTGAATGAGACGATGGGGCCCAGAATTTCGACCCGTTCTTCGCGCCCGCAGCATAAATAACGCGATACATATTTATGGATCGATCTTGCATCCCGCGTCCCACTGCGCGAGCGTTCGCGACGGCGCCTGCAACCAGGCGACCAGGCGGGGACGGGATCTGTGATGGAGACTGCGTGGGTCTGGGTGACGGCGGCCGCGGCCGCCGCGGCGGCGTATGGTTTTCAATTCCTGCGCAGACCGTCGGGTCTGATGCGGACCATCGCCAAAACCCTTGCAGTCGGCGCGCTTGCCGCCGCCGCCGCCGCCAGCGAGGCCCCGGCTCTGCTGGTTGCGGGGCTTGCCTTGAGCGCCCTCGGCGACATGTGCCTGGCCGGAGACGGTGAGACCCGGTTTCTTGCCGGGTTGGGGGCGTTTCTGCTCGCCCATGCCGCCTACGCGCCGTTGTTTCTCAGTCTCGGCGTGGGTCTCGACCCGGTCACGGCTGCGCCCTGGCGGTGGATCGCCGCCCTTGGCGTGCTCGCCGCCGCCGTCTGCCTTCTCGCGTGGTTATGGCCGGGCCTCGGCGCTCTGCGGTTTCCGGTCATCGTCTACGTTGGCGTCATCGTCGCCATGGGCGTCGCGGCCTGGGCGTCGCTGGCCCCGCGCGGCGCGTCCGGGCTGCTGGTGGCGGCAGGGGCCACAGCATTCATGGCTTCGGACGCCATCCTCGGCGGGGAGCGGTTCCGCCTGCAGGCTGATGCGCCGGCCCGCGCCTGGACCCCGCACGCTGTCTGGTGGCTGTACTGGACCGGACAGGCGGCCATCGCCTTCGGGGTGTTCTGGATGCTCGGGCTGATCTGATCCATCTGCAGGGCGTGGGGCCGGAGAACCCTGGCGGTTCATGGGCCCGCCGCAACGCGACCTTAAGCAATCTGCGCAACAGTCTTGCTTCAGTAGGAATGGTCGCGGGCATGTTTCAGATTATCGGCGTCGCCGTCGTGTTCATCATGGTGTTCGGCGGCTACATGCTCGCGGGCGGCCATTTCGACGTCATTCTGCGCGCCCTGCCGGCAGAGTTCATGATGATTGGCGGCGCCGCCCTCGGCGCCTTTCTGATCGGCAACTCCACCCAGACGGTGAAGGCTACGGCGGGCGATTTCGGCAAGATCATCGCCGGGCCGAAGTGGAAGGCCCAGGACTATAGGGACCTTCTCACGCTGCTCTTCCTGCTGACCAAGACGATGAAGACCAAAGGCGTGGTGGCGCTCGAACAGCATATCGAAAAACCGAGTGAATCGCGGCTGTTTCAGCAGTATCCGAAGATCCTGAAGGACCACTTCGCGGTCGAATTCATCTGCGACACGCTGCGCATGATGACCATGAACCTGGAGGACCCCCACCAGGTTGAGGACGCGATGGAGAAGCAGCTTGAAAAGCACCACGCCGAAGGTCACCAGCCAGCCTCGGCGCTGCGCAACACGGCCGACGCCCTGCCGGCGCTGGGGATCGTCGCCGCGGTCCTCGGAATCATCAAGACGATGGGCTCGATCACCGAACCGCCCGAATATCTCGGAAAGATGATCGGCTCCGCGCTCGTCGGCACCTTTCTCGGCGTTTTCCTCGCCTACGGTCTGGTCGGCCCCATGGCCGCACGCCTCGCCAGCGTCTATGAGGAAGAGGCCCAGTTCTACAAGATCATCAAGGATGTCCTGGTGGCGCACCTCCACGGCAATGCGGCGCAGATCTCCGTTGAGATCGGACGCGGCTCGGTCCCGTCGAACGCCCAGCCCTCCTTCCTCGAACTTGAAGAAGCGCTCGGCCAGACGCCCGGCGATCTCATCTGACCCCTTGGGACCTGATCGCGCGCCCCGCTGGCGATATCGTCGGGCGGCTGCGGCCTTCGGCCCCGGCGCCTGGCGTCACGCCGGCGACGCCAGCGCACAGACGCGCCCGCAGGGCGCCTGGCGAACGCGCGCCGCACGTGCTGCACCCGCGCCAACTTTGCTGCGCCGCAGCATTACAAAGCTGTAAATTTAATGTGCCGGAGGGCTTGCGCGCGGCCGCAGGGCCAGCTACCTCCCGAGCCGGCTGCAGGGTGATCTGCAGTGAAATTCCGGTGGAAGAGGTCATGACCATGACGAAGATCAACAAGACCCTGGCGGTTCTGGCTGCGGCCGGCGTTATCGCTCTCGTTGCGTGCCAAAAGAAGGCGGAAGCTCCCGCCGAGCCGACCCCGGCTGAGCCGGCTCCGGCCGCTGTGACCGAGCCGGCTCCGGCTCCGGTTGACCCGGCTGCTGCTCCGGTCGATCCGGCTGCGGCGCCTGCGGCTCCGGCCGATGCGGCTGCTCCGGCGGCTCCGGCTGAAGCGCCGAAGACCCCGTAATCTGACCCGTCGCAAGACGGTCAGGATGGGAAGGGCCGCCCGCTTGGGCGGCCCTTCTTTTTTGCGGTGCAGCATGGAATGAGCCGGCTTCCTCCCTCTGCAGCGGTCACCTTTGACGCGTCCGGGCGCCCCGTCTCTTCGGTGTTCCAGGACTTTTATTTCGCAAGCGCCGGCGACGCCGGCGAGAGCGACGCGGTGTTCCTGCGCGGCGCCGGTCTGCCGGAACGCTGGCGCGACCGCCGTGTCTTCACCGTCGGGGAGATCGGGTTCGGCGCCGGGGTCAATATCCTCGCCCTGTGGGACGCCTGGCGACGCCACCGCCCCGCCGGCGGCGTGCTGCACGTCCTGAGCCTCGAAGGATTCCCGCTGTCGCGCGCTGACGCGGCGCGCGCACTCGCGGGCTACACCCGCCTGGCGCCGCTGGCTGAGCGCCTGCTCGCGCGCTGGCCGGTGCGCGCGCGCGGCCTGCAACGCCTGTGGTTCGCTGAAGACGGCTTTTGCCTGACGCTCCTGCAGGACGATGTGGCCGGCCTTGAAGCCCTCGATCTGGCGGCCGACGCCTGGTTTCTCGACGGCTTCGCACCCTCCCGCAATCCCGAGCTGTGGTCGCCCGCCGTGTTCGCAGCCCTGCGGCGCCTGTCGCAGCCAGGGGCCCGTGTCGCCACCTACTCCGTCGCCGGGGCCGTCCGACGCGGTCTCGCATCGGCCGGATTTGAGGTCGCCCGCGCCCCCGGCTTCGGCCCCAAGCGCGAACGTCTCGAGGCGCGCCTGCCGGGCGTTCCGGCGCCAGATCCGCGCCCCCGCTCAGCCCTCGTCGTCGGGGCCGGCATCGCCGGGGCGTCCGCTGCCTGCGCGCTGCTGCGCCGCGGTCTCAGCGTGACGATCGTTGATGCGCGGGCGCGGCTGGCTGACGGGGCGAGCGGAAATCCGGCGGGGTTGGTGAGCCCGCGGCTGGATTTGACAGACACGCCCGCCCAGCGCTTCCTGCGCGCCGCCTTTCTGTTTGCGCGCGACACCTATCGTGACGTCGCGCCGCACGCCTATGCGGAAACCGGCATCAGCCAGGTTGTGGCGGACCCGGCGCGCGCCGCACGCCTCCTGGCAGACCCCCCCCTGCCCGATGACGTGCTGCGCCCCGGGGTGGCTGGCGACATGCTCGAGCTTGGCCTGGGCGGCGTTCTGCGCCCGCGCGACGCTGTGGAAGCCATGTGCCGCGGAGCGCACGTCCTGCTGGCGCACCCGGTCGACCGGCTGGCCCGGGAGGACGGCCCGCCTGGCCTCGCCGCCTGGCGCGCCTTCGATCCGGGCGGCGCATGCGTGTGGTCGGGCGATCTTGTCGTGCTTGCGGGCGGGCCCGCGTGCGACCGGCTTGCGCAGGGCGCGTTTCTGCCGATCGAACGGCGCCAGGGTCAGATCTCCTGGGCGCGGCCGGGTCCGGCCCTGTCGAGGCCGATCACCGGCGGCGCCTATGCCCTGGCGGACGGCAACGCACTGATGTTCGGCGCAACCTTCGACCCAGTCGGAGCGGAAGCCGATTTCGCCGCGCTGGCCCCAAGCGACGCAGACCATGCGCGCAACCGCGCTGCGCTCACCGCCCTGGCCCCGAAACTCGCCGCCGAACTCGCCGCAGCCATTGGCCCGGCGCCCCTGGCGGGACGGACAAGCGTCCGGGCGGGCCTGCGCGACCGCCTGCCCGCCGCCGGCGTCCTGGCGCAGGGACTGGGGGTTGTCACGGGCCTGGGCGCGCGCGGCCTGACGACGGGGCCGCTCGCCGCGGAGGCCGTGGTCAGCGATCTCCTGGGCGAACCCTCGCCGCTCGATCGCGGCGCCCGGCGCGCTGTTGATCCCAACCGCTTCCGCAGCGCCGCGCACCCGCCGCCCGCCGGCGTGTGACGCCGTCATGACCGGCGCAGGATCCTGAGGCCCTGGCAGGCGCCCGTCTTGCCGCACTCGCGTGCAGTGATCGCGACGGTGACGCCGTGGCTGCGCGAGAAGTCGAGGTTCAGCGCCATGAAACCGGCCTCAATGGTCACGTCGCCCTGGGCGCCGGCGCGCGCCGGCCCGCTGAGTGCGCCGACCAGGGAAACCGCGGCGAGGAGTGTCGCGAAGCTGACTGTTATGATCCCCTGCATGACATGCTCCTGTGAAGGAAGGAGGCGGCGCGGCGTCGTCGCCTCACGGCGCGCGGTCCGCGCCGGCTGCGCTGCGTTCGAGATCCTTGAATGCCCGCTTCAGCTGGGCTTCCTCTGACACTGCGGCCCGCTCGAGCGCCTGCAGGCGTTGGTCAAGGTCACGCATTTTGTATTTCAGATTGGAGAACACGACCGCCGGCTTGGCCGAAACGCCGCGCCAGAACCGATCCTCCTCAGGCGCGAGCGTGCGCAGCGGCCCGATGCGCTTGGGCGTGATCACCCACAAAACCACGTAGACGATGAGGCAGATCGGTCCGGCGAAGAACAGCAGCGCAAGCGCGATGAGACGCAGCAGCGTCGGATCCCACCCGTAATTCTCCGCAAGTCCCCCGCAGACGCCGGAGATCACGCGATCATTGGGGCTGCGATAAAGACGGCGGGGATTGGGAGAGTTGTCATAGGCGTCAGCCATGGGTCTTCCTCCAGTCGGGGTCCTGTGCGTCGAGAATTTTCTCGAGCGCCTCAATGCGCGTTTCCATCTTCTTGGCGGTCTGCCAGATGTCCGACAGCATCCGCTCATCGTCGGCGGTGAGGGCGTTGGATTTTCGCCACTGCGTGATGAAGTGCAGGATCAGCCAGGGCACGCCGATAAACAGAATTCCGATTATCAGCACACAGCCTAACATCACTGCGATCAGGGCCGCGAGCCCTTCGGTGTCTCCCAGGATCAGATGTTCCATGTCCTATGCCTCCTTTTTCTCGATCAACCGGCGGCGCAACTCCTCAAGCTCCCGCTCGATGTCATCACCCCGCTTCAGGTCCTCAAGCGCTTCATTGAGCCCGCGCGACGCGCGCGGGTCGGGCGCTGAAGATGCAAATTCCTGCTCCACTGCCTCTGCTGCGGCGGCGCGTGCGCCGAACGAACGGTTCAGGTCGTCGTCCGACGGGCGCGCCTGACGCGCGCTCTGCGCGCGCCTGGCCGCCTTGCGGGCCTCTTCAAGTCTGACCTCGAGGCTCTTGAGGTCGCGCTGGGCCTTGGCCGTGCGCGCTGCGCAGGCGCTGCGAAGGCTCTCCGCCGCGTCAAATTCCTCGCTGGCGCGCTTCCTGGCGGCGAGCGCGCCGCGCGCCAGGTCCTCACGGTCCTTGGCGAGCGCGAACTCGGCTTTCTGCGCCCAGTCGGCCACCGCCGCGGCGAGCGCCTCGGTGCGCCGCTCGTGGTCGCGCAATTCGGCGATGCCGCGCGCAGCCTGGATGCGAACCTCGACCAGGGTGTCCTCGACTTCCTGCACCACCAGCCGCGCCGTGCGCGACGGGTCGCCGGACGCCGCAATGACCGCGTCGATATCTGCATTCAGGATGTCGCCGAGGCGTGAGAAGACCGCCATGGGATCAGTCCTTGTCTTTGGGATCCGTGGTGCGGCGGCGGCGCGCTGGGGCTTCGCCGCCGCGGATGACAGGCGCGCGGCCCGGCTCAGACAATCCCGACGCCCGCCGTCGCCACCGTCAGGACGCCGGCCACAACGACCATCGCGACCATCGCCAGGCCACACAGGGTGCGCGTAAAAAGGGAATAGGTGTTCACGGCCTTATCTCCTGGCTTCGCTGGTGCAGCCCCACTGGCCGCAGTCCCGGCGAAACACTGATCTCTTCGCAATCCAGGCGCCAAGGTGTGGCCGCCGAAAAATACTCTATAAAACAATGTTTTATGTTGAAATGGCCGCGGCGCGCCCGCCAAGAATAGCCAAGAAAACCACTCGATTTGACCAAATATAGCGAGAACCGCTAAACAGGAGTCATGCTGGATGTGCGCGATCCGCCGCCTCTGATCGGTGAGGCGCCGCTGTGGCTGGAGGCGCTTGATCGCGTGTCCGGCGCAGCCAGGCTCGACCGGCCGATCCTGGTCATCGGCGAGCGTGGCTCCGGCAAGGAGCTGATCGCCGGACGGCTGCATTATCTGTCACGGCGATGGGAACGGGCGCTGGTGCGCGTCAATTGCGCGGCCCTGTCGGAGGAACTGCTGGAAAGCGAGCTGTTCGGCCACGAGCGCGGCGCCTTCACCGGCGCCGCAGAACGCCGGCGCGGGCGATTTGAACTTGCCGACGGCGGCACGCTTTTTCTGGACGAGATCGCCAGCGCGTCCGCCCGGGTGCAGGAGAAGCTTCTGCGGGTGATCGAATACGGCGAGTTCGAGCGGCTTGGCGGTGAACGGACGCTGACCTGCGACGTGCGGGTGGTGGCGGCCGCAAACGTCGATCTGCCGGCGCGCGCCGCGGCCGGAAAGTTTCGCGCCGACCTCCTCGACCGGCTCGCCTTCGACGTCATCACCCTGCCGCCGCTGCGGGCGCGCCAGGAGGACATTGCGCTTCTGGCGCGCCACTTCGCCCGCGCCATGGCCCGCGAACTCGGTGAAGTGTTTCCAGGCTTCAGGCTTTCCGCCATCGAAGCCCTGGAGGCTTACGCCTGGCCCGGCAATGTGCGCGAACTCAAGAACGCCGCCGAACGCGCCGTCGCCCGCTGGGCCGCCGCCGGCGCCCCCGACGAACCGATCGGCATTGTCGAGATTGATCCCTTCCGCTCCCCATTCCGCCCGCCGCGTGATCTGACCGGCGGTCCGGCCGCCGATCCGACAGGCGCCTTGCGCCGCGACATGGACGGCGCCGCGCCGACGCCCGTCGCACCGCAGGCGGCGCATGGCCAGCGCCTGCCGTCCGAGCCGCATGCGGCCCCCTTTGAGGCACCCTTTGAGGCCCCCTTTGAAGCCAGTGTCGCCGCCTTTGAGGTCGCGCTGTTGCGCGCGGCGCTTGCGCGCACGGGCGGCAGTCAGTCGAGGGCTGCAGACAGCCTGGGCCTGACCTACCATCAATTTCGCGGCCTGCTGCGCAAACATGACCTCTTTGGCGCCGCCCGGGCGGCGCGCAGCCGCGCTGACTGAGCATCACCGCTTTCGTGACGTGACGGCTTGTCGAGGCGCCGGCGAGGCCGCACACTGACGCCAAACAAGCGTCGGTCTGGCATGCGCAGGCTTTCCATGCACAGGCGCAAACGGCGCAACGGGAGGATGGACCATGACACGAAGGATCTGTCTCGCGACGGCGGCGGCGCCGTGGCGCAAACGCCCCGCGGCGCTGGCTGCTGCTGTCGGGGCGGCTTTGGCCTTGAGCGCAGGGCTTTCCGGCTGCGCCGACAGGAAACCGGCGGGGCCCGGCGCGGTCACCGCAGAGCGCATCCTCGCGGCGGATGCGGATCCGGGCAACTGGCTCACCCATGGGCGCACCTATTCCGAGCAGCGCTTCAGCCCGCTCGACAAGATCACCACCGCAAACGTGAACACGCTCGGCCTGGCCTGGTCGGTCGACCTTGGAACCAATCGCGGCGTCGAAGCCACGCCGATCGTCGTCGACGGCGTGCTCTACACCAGCGAGCCCTGGTCCAGGGTGCGCGCATTCAACGCCAAAACCGGAGAGCAGCTGTGGGCCTATGATCCTGCGGTCGACAAGGCGGTCGGCCAGAAGGCCTGCTGCGATGTTGTCAATCGTGGCGTTGCGGTCTGGAACGGCAAGGTTTTTGTGGGCGTTCTGGACGGCCGGCTCGTTGCGCTCGACGCCGCCAGCGGCAGGGAGGTCTGGTCGGTCGTCACCGTCGATCAGTCAAAGCCCTACACCATCACAGGCGCGCCGCGCGTGATCAAAGGCAAGGTTGTGATCGGCAATGGCGGCGCCGAGTACGGCGTGCGCGGCTACGTGACGGCCTATGATGCAGACACCGGCGCCCAGGCGTGGCGTTTCTACACGACGCCAAATCCCGATGGCGAACCTGACGGCGCGGCGTCCGACGATGTGCTGGCGCGCACGGCGAGCGCCACATGGTCCGACGGCGCCTGGAAGACGTCCGGCGGCGGCGGCACGGTGTGGGATTCAATCGTCTATGACCAGGAACTCGATCAGCTCCTGATCGGGGTCGGCAATGGCGCGCCCTGGAACCACGAGGTGCGTTCCGGCGGCAAGGGCGACAATCTGTTCCTGTCCTCGATCGTGGCTCTCAATCCCGACACCGGGGCCTACAGGTGGCACTACCAGACGACCCCGGGCGACACGTGGGACTACACCGCCACCCAGCAGATCATGCTCGCCACCCTGACGATCGACGGCAAGCCCCGCCAGGTCGCCATGCAGGCGCCCAAGAACGGCTTCTTCTATGTCATCGACCGGACCAACGGCGCGCTGATCTCAGCGGAGAAATACGTCACCACCACCTGGGCGAGCGCCATCGACAGGACGACCGGGCGACCCGTGGAGGATCCGAAGGCGCGGTACACGGACGGCAAGCCTGCGCTGGTGTTTCCCTCCTCGTATGGCGGACACAACTGGCACCCGATGTCGTTTTCGCCACAGACTGGCTATGTCTATCTTCCGGCCCAGGAGATGGGCGCCGCCTTCCAGCGCGACGCCAACTTTCAGTACCGGCCCGGCGCCTGGAACACCGGCACGGATTTCCTGGCGGCTTCCCTGCCGCCCGATCCAACCGCCCGCAAGGCCATTGCAGCCACGATGACAGGCATGCTGGTCGCCTGGGATCCGGTCGCCCAGAAGCCGGCCTGGAGCGTGCAGCACAAGGGTCCATGGAATGGCGGCACGCTTGCGACAGCGGGCGGCCTCGTCTTCCAGGGCGCCGCCGATGGCCGCTTCGTCGCCTATGACGCCAGGACCGGCGCGAAGCTCTGGGAAAGCGAAACTTACGCCGCCACGCTGGCCGGGCCGATCACGTATACGGTCGACGGGGAGCAATATGTGGCTGTCAATTCCGGGTTCGGATCGGTGTATTTTCTGGTCGCCGGCTTCGCCGTTCCGAACGACCGAAAGGCCCCCCCGGAAAATGGCCGGTTGCTGGTTTACAAGCTCGGCGGGAAGGGCGTCGTGCCGAAACTGGAATTCGCCAAGGCCGAGTTTCCGGCCCCGCCAAAGCAAACGGGAACGGCGCGCACCATCCAGGCCGGGCTCGCCGCCTACAACGGAAACTGCGCAGTCTGCCATGGGGTTGGCGCGGAAGGCGCTGGCGTCATTCCGGATCTGCGCATGTCGGCCGCCCTGGGTGATCCGGCCTACTTCAGGGAGATCGTCATTGACGGGCGTCTCGCCGCGCAGGGCATGGTGTCATTCGCCCGGTGGGTCACGCCGGCCGACGCCGAAGCGATCAGGGCCTATCTGATCACCGAGGCCACGACAGCCTACCGCACCCAGGAAGCCGCCAAGGGTCGCTGATCGCCCCGCGGCCGTCTGCTCGCCCGGCGGCGGACCGATGTCGGACCGATGTCGGACCGCTGTCGGCCGTCTGGAGGACGTCTGGCGGACGTCTGGCGGACGTCTGGCGGACATCTGGCGGGTGGGCGAGGCGCATCACCGCGCGCAGTCCCGCCCCGGGCGGCCCGCCGGTTGGGCCGGCCCGGGGCGTCCGGCTGGAATGCGCCGTCGAGACCTGGCTGCGCCATGTCCCATGACGCCATCGGGCATGACGCCATAGGGCGCGGCGCCCTAGCGCGCGCCCCAGACCGCGCGCACCCGGGCGTCACGGCCGCACCCGGTGCGGTAGATCCGGTAGCGGACAGGGTTCTTGCGGTAATAGTCCTGATGGTATGTCTCGGCCGGCCAGAACCTCTGTGCGTCCAGGACCGGCGTCACGACCGGTCCGGCAAGGGCCCCCGACGCGGTGATGCGCGCGCGCACGGCCTCTGCTGCGGGACGCTGCGCCGGCGTTGCAAAAATCGCAGTGCGATAGCTGTCTCCGCGATCGCAGAACTGCCCGCCCGGATCCGTCGGATCGACGTGACGGAAGAAGTAGTCCGTAAGCGCCTCATAGGTCGTCTGGGTCGGGTCATAGACGACCTTCACCGCCTCATAATGTCCAGTCGTCTCGCTCACCACGTCCTCGTAGCGCGGATTGGCGAGCCGGCCGCCCGTATAGCCTGAAATCGTCTGGATCACGCCGGGCGCCTTGTCGAAATCCGCCTCAACGCACCAGAAACACCCGCCGGCGAAAACCGCCTCCGCAACACCTGCCGGGCGCGCGCCCTCGCCCTGCGCCGGCGCGACGCCCGCGCTTGCGGAACGCTGCGGGACGTCTGGTTGCTGCGGGGAGGTCGGGGGAGGATTGGTGCAGGCCGCGAGCGCGGCGAGGCAGCCAGGAACAAGAAGGCGCATCATGCAGCGTTATACGCAGCCGCGCTGATCTGGTTTGGCGCCGGCTGGCCGGGCGCTCAGTAATCGTGTCGCCAGCGCACCGCGATGCGCGCATCGCCCTCGCCGCCGAAGCGCGACACCAGCGACAGCTGCGGCCGCGGCGTCCACTCGATCTGCGCCCCGCTCCAGCCGCGGGCGCCCCCCGACAGCTCCACATAGACGTCCCGCGTCAGACGCCGCCCACCGGTCACCATCGTCCCATTGGCGGTCTGCGTCAGATTGAACCTGTCGAGGCCGAGGGCGCGCGCCACCGAAAACCTGTCGCCGCCCGCCAGCGTCGCCAGTCCGGCGGCAAGCTCAGCCGCATCCAGCGGCGACAGCTCAGCCGCCGACCGGGCGAACAACGCCCGCGCAAGCGCCTCGTCCTGCGGCAGGGCAGGGGTGGAGCGAACTGCAAGGGTGGGTGTGCGCGCGTCGCCGCGCACCGTGATGGCCACCGTGTAATCTCCCTGTTCGCGCACCGCCGTCAGATCGAGCAGCGGGCGATCCAGCGCGCCGGTGAAGGTGATCCTGCCGTCCCGCAGATCAAACCGCCGGCCAACGATGTCATAGCCGCCGCGCAGCAGGCGCGCCTCGCCGGTCAGCAACGGCGCCGTCGTGGCGCCAGCCAGGCGGCCTGTCAAAGACCACTCGGCGTCAAGTCCGCGCCCGCGCGTCAGCACCCGGCCGGGCGCGTCGAGCGCCAGATCCAGGCGCGTGGGCGGATCGTCGCCGAACCGGGTCGGCGCCGGGGGCCCGGCCGGGCGGTTTTTGTGCGTGACCGCGATCGCCACCGCCCGGCGCGCTGGCGCGTCCGGAAGCGCGAGGATCGCCTCGTCCACTGTCAGCGCGCCGCTGATGACGCCCCCTTCGCCAGGATGCCTGCTGTATGTGATCCGCCCGGAGCCGCGCGCCGCGAAGTCCGGCGTTGCGAGAACCGAAAACCGCGTCAGCAGCGCGGTGATGTCCCAGTCGAGACCGCGCGGGCTGGCTGAGACTGCGCCGCTGGCGCTGACCTGTCCGCCGGCGCCATCCGTCGCCGTCAGGCTCTGCAGGCTGAACTGCCGGCCGGAGAACACGCCCCGCGCCGCCATGTCGCTGAGCCGCACGCCGAGCCGGTCATCTTCAAGGCTTCCTGCCGACAGCGTCGCCGTCCCGGTGAGGTCCGGGCGGGCCAGGACCCCGGCGAGCGTCCCCTGGACGGCGAGGCGACCGCGGACCCTTTGTTCTGGCGCGCCGATGAACCGCCAAAGCCCGCCGGCCTCGCCGCCCAGCGAAAACGTCGCCCTCGCCGGCGCGTTCAGGTCTGGATGCAGCGCGAACGGACGCGCGGAGGCGATCATCGCAAGATCGGCGTCCAGGCGGCCGGAAAAATCCGGCGCTCCGGTGGCTGTGGCCGTCACGCGCACCCGTCCCTGCGTCAGACGGGCGTCGAGGCGCAGGTCGACGCCGGCGCCGGGGTCGCCCATTGGCGCGAGGCCGCGCGCCGCCAGGGAGAGCGTTCCCGACACAAGACGGCCCGTCCCCTCCAACGACCCCCGGCCGGAGATCGCGCCCTGCAGCGGTGCGTCCGGCCAGACGACGCGCGCAAGCGCTGCTGGCGCATCCTCGAGTTCCACTGTCGCGCTCAGGCGCCCGGCTGGGCCTGCGGCTGCAACGAAATGCAGCTTTCCGCCCGATGCGCCGATTGCGCCGCGGACCTCGCCGTCTCTGCCGCGCGCGGTCAGGAGCACCGGACCAAGACTGCTGAACGCGACGCCCGCGTACGCGCCGGCGACATTGAGCGCAGCCGCATGTTCCGCGCCGGACCGGCGCACCGGCCCTGCTGCGGTCAGCGAAAAAGGCGTGCCGGCTGCAACACCGTCCGCCTGCGCCTCAAGGGTAAGCGCCTCCAGCGCGCCGTCGACGGACAGTTCGAACCGGCGCGCCAGAAGCCGTGCGTCCGCATCACCGAGGTCGCGCCCCGCGGCGCGCAGCCGCATCGCCTGGCGGCCGTCGCGGGCGAAGAGCTCCAGCGCCGCGTTCACCGTCCCCGGGTCGCCGGCCCGGTGACCTGCTCCGAGCAACGGTGCGGCCGGGCCGGACGCCGATATCGTCGCCTCAATTGGCCGCACGCCGTCAAGCGCGATCGCGCCGCGCAGTGCAAGTCCCGCCCAGCCTGCGGTGATGTCGCTCAGGCGAATGCGGCCATCATCAATGCTGAGCGCGGCGCGCGCATCGAGCGGGCCGCGCGGCGTGCGGGCGGTGAGCCGTGCAGCGGCCGATGGCGTCGGTGTCAGCCTCGCGTCGGCGAACGACAGGCGGATGTCCTCGAGCGCGGCGGGGCCTGCATCCAGCCGGTCGATCCGCGCCTCCAGCTGAAGGCGGGCCTTCCCGGGCGCGCCGTGGATCGATCCGAAGGCGTCAATCTGTCCGGTCGCGTCATAGGGTCCAATGCGGAACGGGCCGCGCAGGGCGGCCTCAAGGCGCAGATCAAGCCGGCGCAGCGAGGCGCGTCCGGTCAGTCCGGCGCGCAGGTTTCGCCCCTCGAGAGAGGCGCGATCGAGCGCGAGGACGCCCTGGTCAACCCGTCCGGTCGCGGCAAATCGCGGGGCAGGCCCGATGAGATCGCGCCATGCGGGGCCTGCCTCGATGCCCCGCCCGGCCCCGCTCAGCGCCACGCTGAGCGCCCCTGCGCGATCGCGGCGCGTCAGGCGAAGATCCGCCGCCAGCGACCCCTCGGATGCGCCCGGCGCACGGGTCGCCGTGATGCGGGACACAAGCGTCACCGCGCCGGTCCCAAAATCCATCACCCCCTCGGTGCGCGCCTCGCCGTCAGACCCCGTGATGTTGAGCCGTCTGAGCGTGGCTCGGCGGCCCGCCGGTCCGATCTCGGCCTCGAGGTCCGCCGACGGGCGGGCGCCGATCGCCGCGGCGATCGCCGGCGGCCCAATGGCGGCCCGCTCCGCGTCCAGGCGCGCGCTCACCCGCCAGCCTGCCTGCACGGGAACGACCCGCACCGGACCAGCAATGCGGCCTATGCGCGCCTCGAACGTCGCGATGCTGCGCGCCTCCAACGCACCGGCAAAGCCCCAGCCGCGACGCGTGCGGGTGGCGCGCCCCGACAGCCGGGCCGTGTCTGCAGCGACACCCGCCTCGGGCGCAAGGGCGGACAGACGGCCGGTCTGGGCTGTGATGGACATGCGCTCCGGCGCCGCCAGTGCGGTCGCAGGCAGCACTCCGCCAAGTCGCAGTGTGAGGTTGGGGGCGGCGGCGACGGCCTCTCCCTCGCTTCGACCGTCGCGCGGCGCGTCGACGCTCAGCCTCAGCGGACCGCCGAGGCGCGCCGACCAGGTCCGCAGCGCCGGCGCCGCCCCGACGGTGATGACGCCGCGCCCGGTCAGCCGTGCGCGCGACCATCGGGCCTGTGCATCTGCGACGCTGGACGCACCGACCTTCAGCGTCAGCGATGCAACGCCCGCAGCCGCGTCGCCCTCTGCGTGCGCCTTCAGCCGCACCTCCGCGCCCGCCGGCGCCTCGATCAGGGTTGCAAAAACCCCTCCCGGCGCGCCGGTCGCAGCAGCAGTCAGCTGAAACCGCCCGGTCGCGCTGCGCTGCGCATGAAGTTCGCCCGTGTCGCCGGCGGCGTCGATGCGCGCGAGGCGTGCGTTGAGGTCGAAAGCGGCGTTTCGACCGCGCGTGAAATCGCCGCGTGCAGAAAACACTGCGCCCCTGCCCGCAACGTCCGAGCCCCCACCGTCCTGGCCGATCACGCCCGGGGCCAGTGCGATCTGCGCAAACTCCGCCGCGCGCAGGTCGATGTCGAGGCCGAGCGCCCCGTCCTGCGTTGGCAGATCCGGACGGCGCAGGATGTCCACGCGGCGCGCGCTGACGCGGTCGAGGCGCAGGACGCCCTTCAGCAGCGCCAGCGGGCGCCAGCGCAGCCTCGCGTCCTGTACGGTTGCAAACGCACCCGTGGCGTCGGCAAGGGTCAGGCGCACCGCGCCGGGGTCGCTGAGGGGATCGCCGGTCAGACCTTCGATGGTCATGCGCAGGCCGCCCGGGAGAACCGACTTATTGATCTGTTGACTGATCAGGTCGCGCGCCGCATCCGTGTTCACCCCAAGGCGCGCGGCGCACAGCAGAAGGGCGACGCCCGCGATCGCGGCAAAGGCCGGGCGCAGCCAGCGCCGGCGGGGCGAAACTGCGATGCCGGTCAAAACGCCTGCCCCAGGGACAGGTAGAACTGGACCCCGGCCTGCCCGCCGCGGCGGTCGAGCGGGACTGCGATGTCCGCCCGGATCGGGCCGAACCCTGCATAGTAGCGAAGCCCGAGGCCGACGCCGACGCTGAGGTCGCCAAGGCGCGGGGCCGCGCTGCGCGCCGCGCCGCCGGCGTCTATGAATGCTGCATACCCCCAGGCGCGCCCGACCCGCCCGCGCAGTTCCGCGCTCGCCTCGGCCAGACTCGCCCCGCCCGTCACCCGGCCCGTGTTCTGATCGCCTGGCGACAGGCTCTGATAGTCATAGCCGCGCACCGAGCCGCCGCCGCCGGCGTAGAAGCGGCGGTCTGCGGGCACAGCGGCGAGCGGCGCGCCGATCACGCTGGCCGCCCGCACGCGCGCGGCGACGGCGAGACGACCCTGCGCCGCGAGCGGCCGATAGGCAGAGGCCGCCGCCTGGGCGCGGATGAACGCCGCCTTGTCATCGCCGCCCGCCAGGCTTGGTTCCAGACGCGCCTCTGCGCGCCAGCCGCGGGTCGGGTCAAGCAGACTGTCCGAGCGGTCCAGGCGCTGCTCTGCGAAGAGCGACGCCACATAGAACGTCCGCTCTCCCTCAAGATCGCGAATGCGCGATGCGTCAAGCGTGGCGCCCAGGCCAAGGAACCGGGCGCCGGCGCGGTCCTCCTGGAGGCTGATCCGCGCAGCGACCCCGGTCTGGTCGAAGGCGTCGGTCTCACGATTGGTGAGGTCCGCCCCGAGCGTCACAAGTCTGCCCGCGCCGGTTCCCTGCGGCGCAGAGATTTCGGCCCCGAGGGCGCGTTCAAGAGTGGCCAGACGGGCGGAAATCACCAGAGTATCGGCGCGCCGCAGAAGGTTGCGCCGACGCCACTCGGCCTCAACGCCGACGCCTTCCGTGGTGGAGGCGCTGGCCCCGAGGCTGATCGTTCGCGCACGTCGGTCCGTCAGTGTCACAATGACCGGACGCACTGGCGGCGACTGTGCCTCCCGTGGCGCGGCGTCCCCCGTCCCGGCGTCCCCCGTCCCGGCGTCATGTCCTGGAGGGGCCAGCTCGACGGAGGCTGCATCGAACACGCCGGTGTCGGTCAACCGACGGCTCAGGGTGTCGAGCGCCCCGGGGGTATACGGATCGCCAATCCGCCAGCCGGCCATGCGCTCGACGACGCGGGGGTCCGTGCGCGTCGGCGCACTGAGCAGCACAGGGCCCAGACGCACGGGCGCCCCGGGGGCGAAGGCGAACCGGACCGTCAGTCGCTGCGTGGCGTGGTCAGCCTCCGCGATGCGCGGCAGGACGACTGCATCCGCGTAGCCGGCGGCGCGCAGCGCGGCGAGCCCCGCAGCCTCGGCCGTGACCACTGCAAGGCCGGTGGCCGGCGCGTCCGCCGGCAGGCGGGCGGCGGCGCGGACGCGCGCAGCGGTCGCAGGATCCAGCGGCGCGGCGAACGTCGTCTCAGGAGTGTCTGGGGGGACAGCGGCGAAGCGGAAGAGCGGTCCAGAGATCACCCGCACAACGCCACGCGCCGCCGCGCCCTCCGGTTCGGCGTCGATCTCGGCGTGCGCTGCGTAATAGCCCTCCGCCGTCAGCGTCTCGAGCACCATGTCCAAGGCCCGGGCGGCGGCCCGGCGCGCGTCGAACAGGGTCGCCGGCGGGGTGTCGGACTGCGGCAGCCCAGCCTCGATCTGGACGCGCACCGCTGACGCCAGCTCGCCGTCGAGGCGCACGGTGGCGCGCGGGGTCGCGCCGGCGGGCTCGATCATCCCGAAGCCGGCGAGAAGCATGGCGAAGATCAGAAGGCTGCACCGGCGCATGGGAGTTTGTCCGCTGTCTGCTTGTCGGGTCGAACCGGCTAACGGGTTCTGAAGGCCCGGCCGCGGCGAGCGCGCCTGTGGGCGCCTGCTGGCGGTCGTGCGGCTGGGCTGGCGGGCGATCTGGCGGGCTGCGCTGCGCCAGGCCTGGCCGGCGACAGTGCGGTTGCATCGCAGGTCAGCCGGAAGGGTCAATCGTCTCGACGGGCGCAAACCCGCGCGCAGCCATGGCGGCGCACAGTTTGGCGTCCGGATCCGCGGTGAAGAAGGCAGGCCGCGTTCCGGCCGGACCGGGTCTGGCGCCGGCTGGCCCCAGCAGACTGGCAACCCGGCGGGCGATCGCCGGACCGGAGTCAATATAGCGGACCCCCGGATGCGGCGCCGTCTCGCCCAGTTCGGCGCGAAGCAGGGGAAAATGCGTGCATGCCAGGACCACGACATCGATCGCTGGCCCCTGGGCGCCGGCGAACAGGCCTGCCTGCGCCCGGCCGACGCTGCGCGGGTCGATCGGTTCGCCGCGCACCTTGCGTTCGGCCAGATCCACGAGGGCCAGCGCGCCGTAGCGCACGACCGTCCTGTCCGGTGCGAATTCATCAATCAGCGCCTGGGTGTATGTGCGGGTCACGGTGCCCGGGGTGCCGAGAAGACCGATCACGCCAGTGCGCGTCATTGCGGCGGCTGGTTTGATGGCTGGCACGACCCCGACCACCGGAACGCTCAGCGCGGCCCGCACGGCGGGCAAAACCACCGTGCTTGCGGTGTTGCAGGCGATCACCACGACAGACGGGCGGACCCTTTCGGCAAGCCGGCGCAGCAGCGCCGGAGCGCGTTCTATGAGAAGCGCCTCAGGCTTGTCCCCATAGGGCAGGAACGCAGTGTCGGCGGCGTAACAGAGCGCCACGCCCGGCAGCAGCGCCCGGATCTCCGCAGCGACCGAAAGGCCGCCGACGCCGGAGTCGAACACCAGCACTGTGGATCCGTCCGTCATTGCAACAGCATCCGCCTTCCCTCATGTCGCCGCGCCCGCTCCTGGGCGGCGCGGATCATCGCGCACAGCATCCACGCCAACCTCTCCAGGCCAGGAGATCCAGGCCGCCTGGCATGGGCTGCGGCGCTGAAGCCCGGCCATTCCAGCCGGATCGCCCGGCTGGATCCTCCCGCCTGGATCCTCCCGGCTGGATCCTCCCGGCTGGATCCTCGTTGTTGACGCAGTGAAAGAAGGTTACGCTGCATCTCACTTTCGGTCGTGGTGCGGCTGACCAGGAGGCTCCATGGCGACGTCCATATGGTTTTCAGGCATATGGCCGTTTTCAGGCGATGCAAGCCGGCAGGCCGCCGTGGAGGCCTGGGTGGGCGCCTGCGAAAGGCTGGCGCGCCATTACGCCGAGCATGCGCCGACGTGCTGGATCAACCTGCATGAACCCGGGAAACTCGCTGTCGAGCAGACCCTGTTTATGCCTTGGACGGACCACCGATGGCTCACGCGCGCTGCCGACCTGCACGTGCGGGCTGGGGAGGCCTGGCTCGCGATATGGCTCGCCGCCGATCCCTGGGCATCGGCGTCCGGGGGGCGGGCCCGCCGCGCGCGCCCGCTGGAGGACGACCAGGAAACTGTGGCCGACGTGTCGCCGCACGCCGTGCCTCAGGCGGCCGCGGCCGGCGCCGCCCGCCCAACCGCCACCATCATCGCGCTGCGGCCGAACCCGGATGCGCCAGCGCTGCTGCGCGCGCCGCGCGGCGCTCCGGACGATCTGTCGCGCATCAAGGGCGTCGGTGAGCGGTTGCATGCGCTCCTCAACGCGATCGGGATCTACCACTTCTGGCAACTCGCTGAACTCACCGCGCGCCAGACTGCATGGCTTGAGGAGCGGCTGCGCTGCCCCGGCCGGGTGTCGCGCGACCGGTGGCGTGAGCAGGCCCGCGCTTTTGTCCAATCCTGACAGCGTCGGGCATCAGGCCGCCGCCGCGCCGTTTGGTCGCCGGCGTCCGCGCATTCGGGAGGTGCGGGAATTGGCGATAAGCGCCGCGCGGCGATGTGGCCGTCCGGATACGGGTCAATGAGCGAGACAATGTTCAGCGCGGCCGCGCTTGCGGCCCTGGCTCAGGTTATCCTGCTCGATATCGTCCTCGCAGGCGACAATGCGGTGGCGGTGGGATTGGCCGCGTCGAGACTTCCTGCGGACAAGCAGCGCCGCGTCATCATGATCGGCATCGCCCTGGCGTTGGTGCTGCGCATCGGCTTCGCGCTTATCGCCACGCAATTGATGCAGATCCCGGGGCTGCTTCTGGTCGGCGGACTGATGCTGCTCTGGGTGGCGTGGAAGATGTGGCGCGATCTCTCTGCGGCGGCGGCGGGCCCAACCGTTCCGGGCCACCCTGGTGACGGACGCCCAGCCGACGGGCCTGCGACATTCCGCGCTGCACTGGCGACAATCGTGGCGGCCGACGTCTCCATGTCACTGGACAATGTCCTCGCCGTCGCCGGCGCTGCACGCGAGCACCCGGGCATCATGGCGTTCGGGCTGGTGCTGTCGGTCGGCCTGATGGGCGTGGCCGCCTCCATCATCGCGCGCGCCATCGAGCGGCATCGCTGGATCGCCTGGATCGGCGTCGGCGTGATCCTGCTCGCCGCCGTCGGCATGATGTGGGACGATGTGCATCGGCTGGCGCCTGACGTCGCGCCCGCCCGTTGGACGCCGTTCGGCCATTGACTTTACATGAGGGCCGACCAGCCTCGAAAAGACCTCACGCTGCGTCAACAACAAGCCACAGGTTTTCAGTTCGTATAGAGATGCGTTGACTTTACGGTGTGGAAAATCACGAACGCGCGAGACGCGAAGCTTTGCTTGACGCGCGATTGCGTTCGGGTTTATGCGCAATTTTGGTTTTGGGTCTGTCCTGCTCGTGATTGTGGCCGCAGCAGCCGCCATTTCGAATCACGCAATCACGCTGGATCCCAGTCTTTCAGTTTGGAGTTTCGTTCCGCGCCGGCTGCGTTGCGTTTGGCCGGCGTGGTGCGGCGTCAGGCCTCTCTCTTGCGTCCCCCACCTAGCCTGCGGTGAGGTCTGACAGCGCCGGCGGGCAGGGTTCCCTGTCCGCCGGCGCAACCGTCGCCTGTTCGCGCGCGCGGCGTTCGCGCCCGCTCTCAGGAACCGCGCCCGGAACGGGTTTGAAGTCTGGCCCATCTGAAGTCCGATCCATCTGAAGTCCGATCCATCTGAAGTCTGCTCCGGGACAGGATCAGGAGTCGGGTCAGGACGGAGGCCGGGGCCGGGGTGAAACGCAGGGCCTTGCTTTGGCCCCTGTCCCCGCACAATCGCGCCATTCTCGCCTGACAGCCTCGCCCAATGAAATCGCTCGGCCTCGCTCTCTTTGTGATGGCGGCCTCGACGCCGACGCTCGCGGCGGGTCTTGCCCCCGCCTTTGACTTCGGCCGCATTGTCGCCGGCGCGGCGCAGACCCAGGCGCTGGGCGCCGTCGTGTACGATCCAAGCTATGTCGCACTCGCCTATCCGAATGGGGATGTCGCGCCCGATCGCGGCGTCTGCGCGGATGTCGTCGTGCGGGCCTTCCGCGCCGCTGGCGTTGATCTGCAACAGCTGGTGCACGAGGACATGCGCACCGCCTTTTCAGCCTACCCGCGTCGCTGGGGCCTGCGCCGGCCCGACAGCAATATCGATCACCGCCGGGTGCCCAATCTGGAGACCTTTTTCCAGCGGCGCGGGGCCGCTCTGGCGCACGACACGCCGCCGCACGCCCTTCTGCCAGGCGATGTCGTCAGCTGGCGCCTGCCAGGGGGGCTTGCCCACATCGGCGTGGTCGTCACTGCGGCCGGTCCGCAGGGGCGTCCCATGATCGCCCACAATATTGGGGCGGGGGTGGAGATAGAGGACGTGTTTGACGCGTGGCCGCGGCAGGGACTCTTCCGCTATCGCCCCGCGCCAGCGGTGCGCCGGGATCTCCCGGCAGGCGACGGCGGGCTGCGAAACAAACGCCCGCAATCCTGAGCCGAGATGCCGAGAGCAGCCCGCCGGAGCGGCAGGCGCCAGGTCCGCGAGGCATGATTTCCCACGAGTTGCAGAGACCGCAGATCAGGCTAGGGTCACGCTCCTGATCCGCGTGGCCGGCGGTCAGCCTGCCTGGGTTTGGCCTGCCTGGGTTTGGCCGCCCCGGTCAGGCCGTGGCTGCACCCTGCGCCCTGATCGCGGGTGTGCAGAGCGCCGGATCTGCGCCGGTCCAGCCGGATGCATCGCGTGAAGTGAATCGCCAAAGGAAACGCCATGGACGCCGATCTGCGCACCGCTCAGCCCTTCGCCTTTGGCGACTTCGCCGAGGCGGCGCGGATCGGGCCCTATCCCGGCTTTCAACGCGGCGGCTCCCTGACGCCGGAGGCGCACAGCTTTCTGGCCCAGATCCACCGCGACAGCCATGCAGACGACATCGACGGTCTTGCGCCCGGCGACCTGCTCGCCATCGCCCATTCGTTCTGGATGACAGCACGGACGCGACCTGGCGCTGGGCGCCTGATCCGGGTCGCGCCCGCCATAGGCGCCGACGGCCGCAGCCTCGACCGCGACGTGCTTGAGGTCGTCGGGCCGGACATGCCGTTCCTCGTCGACTCCGTCATGGGCGAGCTTGCGGACCGCAAGATCCTGGCGCGCGCGATGTTTCATCCGATCGTCATGGCGCTGCGCGACGCCGCAGGGCGACGCGCCGACGACGGCGCGCCGGTGCGGGAGTCCTATATCCAGGTCCACTTCGATCCGTTGCCGCCAGACCGGCGTGACGCGCTCATCGCCGGGGTCGACAAGACACTGGCCGACGTGGCCCTGGCTGTCACAGACTACCACGCCATGCGCGCGCGCATGGTCGAGGCGACCCGTGAACTCGCCGGCGCCAGAACCGTCGCCGCCGTCGAGGAGGTCGAGGAAGCCATCGCCTTCCTGGACTGGCTGGCGCAGGATCACTTCGCCTTTCTCGGCGCGCGCCAGTACGATTATCCGCGTACGGCTGACGGGCAGTGGGAACGCGATGAGCCGGTTATCCTGCAGGAGACCGGACTGGGCGTCCTGCGCGATCCTGAACGCTTCGTGCTGCGCCGGGCGAGCGAGCCCCTGATCCTGTCGGCATCAGCGAAGGCCTTTATCGACGAGCCCTCCCCCATCATCGTCGGCAAGTCGAACATCGCATCGCGCGTTCACCGGCGGGTTCGCTGCGACTATGTCGGCGTGAAGCGGTACAATGCACAGGGCGAGGTGATCGGCGAGACCCGTTTCATCGGTCTGTTCACCGCCGACGCCTATACGCAGATGACGCGTGACATACCGCTCCTGCGCCGCAAGACCCGCCGTGTCCTGGAGCGCGCCGCGCAGGCGCCGGGATCGCACAACGCCAAGTCCCTGACCAACATCGTCGAGAATTATCCGCGCGACGAGCTGTTCCAGATCGACGAGGACGACCTCCTGAGGATCAGCCTTGGGGTGATGCACCTGTTCGATCGCCCGCGCACACGCCTGTTCGTGCGCGTGGACCGCTTCGAACGGTTCGCGTCAGCGCTCGTGTTCGTGCCGCGCGACCGCTACAACTCGGCGCTGCGCGAACGGGTGGGCGACACGATCGCGAAGGCGTTCGGCGGACGGGTCTCCGCCTTTTATCCACAATTCGGCGATGCGGCTCTGGCGCGCGTCCTTTACATCATCGGTTTGGACCGCGGGCGCAGCCGCCAGCCAGACCTTGTCGCCCTCGAAGCTGAGATCGCCCGTCTGGCGCGGACCTGGCAGGACGATCTCGAGCGGCGCTTCATGGCCGCCCATGAGCCCGGTCCCGAGGTGCAGGAGCTGAGCGCGCGCTGGCGCGACGCCTTCACAGCCGCTTACCGCGAAGCCTTCGAGCCTGAGGAAGCGGTGCGCGATGCAGCGGAGCTGCAGAGTTTCGCCCCCGCCCAGGAGGTGCGCGTGCGCGCCTACCGCGCGCCGGGCGACCCTGACACGGCGCTGCGCTGCAAGGTCTACTGCAGCAGCGAGCCGCTTCCCCTCTCGGCGGTCGTGCCGATCCTGGAGAACATGGGACTGTTCGTCCAGTCGGAGTTCGCCTACCCGGTGCGTCCGGCGCAAGGCGGGTCGCCGACATTTTACATCCATGACGTGCGCATGCGCGCCGCGGACGGCGCGCCGATCGATTTCACCGCTGTCGAGTCGTCCTTCGAAGAGGCTTTCGCCGCGGTTTGGACCGGGCGAACCGAGAATGACGCGTTCAATGCGCTGATCCTCAAACCTGGCATGACGTGGCGTGAAGCCGCGCTGGTCCGGGCCCTGTGCAAATTCAGGCAGCAGTCCGGCATGGATCCGTCCCAGACGGTGCAACAGCAGGCCTTGGGCGAACATCCTGACCTCGTGCGCGCCATGCTTGATCTTTTCCGCGCCCGCTTCGACCCCCGCGATGCCGGCGGCTTTGACGATCGCCGCGCGCGCCAGCGCGACATCGCGGCGCATCTTGAGGCGGCGCTTTCCCGGGTGACCACGCTTGACGCCGATCGCGTGTTGCGCCGGCTCGTTGCGCTGATCTGCGCCATTCAGCGCACCAACTTCTACCAAACGACTGCCGCCGGCGAGCCGCCCGGGCATATCTCCTTCAAGGTCGCCTCGAGGGAACTCGCCGATCTCCCCCTTCCCAAGCCCTTCCGCGAAGTTTTCGTCTGGGCGCCGGAGGTGGAGGGGGTCCACCTGCGCTTCGGCCCTGTCGCGCGCGGAGGGTTGCGCTGGTCGGACCGGCGTGATGATTTCCGCACGGAGGTTCTTGGGCTGGTGAAGGCCCAGCAGGTCAAGAACGCCGTCATTGTGCCGGTCGGCTCAAAGGGCGGCTTCTTCGCCAAGCAGTCGCCGCGCGGCGGCGCGCGCGCGCAGATCCAGGCGGAGGGCGCGCGCGCCTACCGGACGTTTCTGCGCGGACTTCTCGACATTACCGATAATCTTGACGGCGAAACCGTTGTTCGACCGCGCGACGTCGTCGCCTGGGACGGTGACGACCCCTATCTGGTCGTCGCAGCCGACAAGGGGACGGCGACGTTCTCCGACGCCGCCAACGCGATCGCCGCAGAGTACGGGTTCTGGTTGGGCGACGCCTTCGCATCCGGCGGGGGCAAGGGCTACGACCACAAGAAGATGGGCATCACCGCGCGAGGCGCCTGGGAGGCTGTGAAACGGCATTTTCGCGAGATGGGGCGCGACACCCAGAGCGAGCCGTTCACCGTCATCGGAATCGGCGACATGTCGGGCGACGTGTTTGGCAACGGCATGCTGCTGTCTGACAAGATCCGCTTGATCGCAGCCTTCGACCATCGCGACATTTTCGTGGACCCTGACCCTGATCCGGCTGCGGGTTTTGCTGAGCGCCAGAGACTGTTCTCGCTCGAACGATCCTCGTGGCAGGATTACGACAGGTCCAGGCTCTCCGAAGGCGGCGGCGTTTTCAGTCGCTCTGACAAGGCGATTGTTCTCAGCCCCGCGCTCAAGGCCCTGACCGGTCTGGACCAGGATGCAGCCTCGCCTGAGGAGGTCATGCACGCGCTGCTGCAGGCGCCGTGCGATCTGCTGTGGTTTGGCGGCATCGGCACCTACATCAAGGCGGGTCGGGAAAGCCATGCCGACGTGAGCGACAAGGCGAATGACGCCATTCGTGTCGATGCGGGGCAGGTGCGCGCCAAAGTGATCGCAGAAGGCGCCAATCTCGGCGTCACCCAGGCCGGGCGCATCGAACTCGACCGGCGCGGCGTGCGGCTGAACACTGACGCCATCGACAATTCGGCCGGTGTGGACACCTCAGACCATGAAGTGAACGTCAAGGTGCTGCTGAACGAGGCGATGCGCGCGCGCACGCTCACCCCGCAGGAGCGCGACGCCCTGCTCGACTCGATGACGCCTGACATCGCGAGGCTCGTGCTGCGCGACAACTATCTCCAGACCAAAGCCCTCACCATCGCCAGGGCCGAGGCCGCGGGAGATCTCGACGACCATGAGCGGTTCATGGAGCGCCTGGAGGCAGGCGCGCGTCTCAACCGCAAGGTCGAGGGTCTGCCGGCCGCGGACGAGATACGCGCCCTGCGTGGACAGAACGCCGGGCTCTCCCGGCCTGAACTCGCCGTGCTGCTCGCCTACGCCAAGCTGGAGCTGTTTGACGACCTGATCGGCGAAACGCAGATCGACGACCCCTACTTCAGGCAGACGCTCAGTGAATACTTTCCCCCGGCTCTTGCCGGCCGGCGCGCCGAAATGGATCGCCATCGCCTCAGGCGCGAAATCATCGCGACGGCGCTGGCCAACGACATCGTGAACGTTGGCGGGCCATTGTTCATCCAAAGGGTCGCCGAAGGCGGGGGCCTGTCGCACGGCGAGGCTGCAGCCGGGTATGCGCTGGCGCGTGCGGTCTTTCGCACGCCTGAGCTTATCGCGCGCATTGAGGCTCTCGATCTGAAGGCGCCGGCGGATCTGCAGACCACACTGCACCTGGAGGTCGTGCGTCTCCTGCAGCGTCAGAGCGCGTGGCTCGCCCGGCGTGCGCGCATGCGCAGGATCGGACTCGCCTCGGCAATTGATCTGTGGCGCTCCGGCATCGACGACCTGCGCACGCTGATCCCGCGCCTTGTCTCGCCAACAGAGGCCGAACGCCTGGAGCGCCGGGCGCAAGGCTTTGCCGCGCGCGGCGCCCCGGGCGAGCTCGCCCGCGATATCGCCGGCCTCACCCCGATGTCATGCGCCCTCGACGTTCTGGATCTTGCCGATCGGCGCGGCTGGGCCCTCGAGCCGACCGCACGCATCTTCTTCGCCATCGGGGAGATGTTCGTCTTTGACGCCCTGCGCACTGGCGCAGGCGAGATCCGGCCGCAGCTGCACTGGGACCGGCTTGCTGTCCGGCGGCTGACGGAAGAGTTCTTCACTCACCAGGCAGAGATCTGCGACGCGGCTATGGCCTGGGCGGAGAGCGTTGCGCGCAGCCCTGGGGCGGGTGTGGTCCATGACGGCGCCTGGGCGTATGATGTCGTTGCTGCATGGAAGCGCACGCGAGGTGCTGCTGCCCAGACCGGTGCTGCAGCGTTGGCCGAGATGGCGGCAAGCGGCGGCTGGTCGCTCGGCAAGCTCGCGATGGCGGGTGCGCATCTGCGTGAGCTGGCGCAGGGGCCTGGTGCGCTGTGAGGGTCCGCAACGCGCGCGAGGAGGATGCGGCCGGCCTCGCCGCGCTCGCCCGCGACACCTTCGTCGCGACCTTTGGCCACATCTACAAACCAGCTGACCTCGCGACATTTCTTGCGGCGAGCTATGGGGCAGACATTCAGCAGGCTGAGATCCTTGCGCCAGATCGCCTGACCCTGGTGGCGGAGGACGGCGCGCGCCTTGTCGCCTTTGCCCAGGCCGGCCCCCTTGGCCTGCCGATCGATCCGGGTGCGCGTCGCGCCGCTGAACTCAAGCGCCTTTATCTGTGCCCGGAGTTTTTCGGCGCTGGGCTCGCCGACCGGCTGATGGCCGGGGTGGAAGCGTGGGCGCGCGCGCGCGCGGTTGAGGACATCTACCTTGGCGTCTGGGCGCTGAATGCGCGCGCGCAGCGCTTCTATCGGCGGCACGGGTTTGAGATTGTCGGGCGGTATGTCTTTCGCGTCGGCGCCCATGAGGATGATGAGCGGATCATGCGCCGTGCGCTGGGGGGCGATGGTGAGGGCGTCGCGCGCCAGCAGCCCCGGGATTGGGCCTGAGGCAGGGCCTGAGGCAGGGCCTGAGGCAGGGCCTGGGGTCTCTGGCCCCGGGATCGGAGCGGTGCGGCTGCGGGCCCCACGCCCTCGTGCGCCGGCCGCCATTCCCTGTTCGGCAATCCCTGTTCGGCAATCCGTGTCCGCCAATTCGGGTCCGCCAATTCGGGTCCGCCAAGTCGGGTCCGCCAAGTCGGGTCCGCCAAGTCGGGTCGGACGCGCTGCGGCGACCCGGTGTCGGGACCCGCATGGGAAGATCACAATCTCGCGACCCACCCTTGTTGCGGGTGATCCGGGCGCAACCGTCCCGCGTAAAGGTTTCGAAACATGTGTGAATGCTCAGGCGGATCTCGCCCGTGCGCACCGGTCGGCGGCTGCTGCCGGCGCCATGAAGCGACCCGGCCCCCTCGCGAGGAACCGGCCTGTCTTGTCGGCCGGCAGTCAGGAGGTAGGGCTCGGGGCGAGGCTGTCCAGGGGTGAATGTCCCGAGGATGCAGCTGGGATGCAGCTGGGATGCAGCTGGGATGCAGTCTCGGCGGCGGCGCTTGGGGAACCGCCGGTCCGGAACCGGGCCGGGCGGGGGGCATTCAGACATGTTTCGACAGGACACGTCGTCCGCGGGAGGCCAGGCGCCATGGGTGTGATCGAGACTTCCGAAGCCCAAAGGGCCAATCGGCGCTTCGTCAAGCAGGCCATGAAGGCCCCGCTTCTCGAACAGAACAATGAGTTGCGCCTTGCGCGCGCATGGCGTGACGGGCACGACGAAAAAGCCCTGCACGAGCTCACGACGGCGTATATGCGCCTTGTCATCGCCATGGCCTCGCGGTTTCGCCACTACGGACTGCCGATGGGAGATCTCATCCAGGAAGGCAATATCGGCCTCATGCTGGCCGCCGCCCGGTTTGAGCCGGAGCGCGAGGTCCGCTTCTCGACCTATGCCGCCTGGTGGATCCGGTCCTCCATTCAGGACTATATCCTGCGCAACTGGTCGATCGTGCGGACAGGAACGACAGCAGCGCAAAAGGCGCTCTTCTTCAATCTCCGGCGGTTGCGCGCCCTGATCAATGACACCGGGGACGGCGTCATGTCGGCAGAGAACCGCGCGCTGGTCGCCACCAAGCTTCAGGTTCCTGAGACCGATGTGGAACAGATGGCGTCGCGCCTGTCGGCGGCCGATCGCTCCTTGAACGCACCCCTCGCCGAAGAGGGCGACGCCGAATGGCAGGATCTGCTTGCCGACGAGCAGCCCCTGCCGGACGAAGTCGTCATGCGGCGTCGCGATCGGGCCGTGCGCGAACACTGGATGGCGCAGGCTCTCAAGGCGCTGTCCGCGCGCGAGCTGGTGATCGTCCAGGAGCGCCGCCTCCAGGAGGAGCCTGTCACCCTGGAGGCCCTTGGCAAGCGGCTTGGCATCTCCAAGGAGCGGGTGCGTCAGATCGAGCACCAGGCGCTGAAGAAACTCAAGGCCGCACTGGAGCGCCAGGCCGGCGAGCGCCATCTGTCTGGCCTTGTGCCGGACGCCTGACGCCGCGATCTCACCGATCAGGCCCTTTCCTGGCTCAGGTCCTGTCCTGGCTCAGGTCCTGTCCTGGCTCAGGCCGGGGGCTGGGCCTGGCGCCTCTGACTGTGGTAACCCGCCGCCATGAGCAAGGAGGCGGTCCCTGACGCTGATGCGGCCATCGCCGCCGTGGCTGCGCGCTACGCCGTCGCCATAACGCCCGCCATGGAAGCCCTGATCAATCCCGACGATCCAGGCGACCCGATCGCGCGGCAGTTTCTCCCCGACCCGCGCGAGCTCAACCAGCTGCCCGAGGAGCGCGCCGATCCAATCGGCGACGCGACGCACAGTCCGGTTCCAGGCATCGTCCACCGCTATCCCGACCGCGTGCTCCTGAAGCCGACGCATCTGTGTCCAGTATATTGCCGTTTCTGCTTCCGACGCGAAATGGTCGGGCCCGGTCCGCAGTCGATGATGTCTGGCGCCGACCTTGACGCAGCCATCGCCTATATCCGCGACACCGCCAGGGTCTGGGAGGTGATCGTCACCGGCGGCGATCCGCTGGTCCTGTCGCCCCGGCGCATCGCCGATCTGGCGCGCCGCCTTGCCGCCATCGACCACGTCAAGGTGATCCGCTGGCACACCCGCGTTCCGGTCGTCGATCCTGAGGCGGTTACGCCAGACCTTGTGCAGGCCCTGCGCGCCCCGGGCGCCGCCGCCTGGCTTGCAATTCACGTCAATCATCCGCGCGAACTCTCACCCGCCGCGCGCGCCGCCATCGCCCGCCTCGCCGACGCCGGAATACCGCTCGTCAGCCAGACTGTTCTGCTCGCCGGCGTGAACGATGACGCGGCCACGCTTGAGGCGCTGATGCGCTCCCTCGTGGAAGCGCGCGTCAAGCCCTATTACCTTCACCATGGCGACCTGGCCCCGGGCGGGGGACACTTCCGCACCACCATCGCCAGGGGCCAGGAGCTGATGCGCGCGCTGCACGCCCGCGCGTCCGGACTGGCGCAGCCAAATTATGTGCTCGACATCCCGGGCGGCGTCTCCAAGGCTCCGCTGGCCAAGGCCTGCGTGCGCAGGAGAGGCGGCCTTTACCAGATCCGCGGCGACGACGGCGTCTGGCGCGACTACGCGTCGCAGTAGTGGGCGTCCGGCAGCGCGCGCAACCGCGCAGCCGCTTCCTCCGGCGTCAGGTCGCGCTGCGCCATCGCCAGCATCTCAAAGCCCACCATGTGCTTGCGAATGGTCGCTGAACGCAGCAGCGGCGGATAGAAATGCGCGTGCAGAACCGCATGCGACTGATCGCGGCCGTCGGTCAGCGCCTGATGCCATCCAAAGGTGTAGGGAAACGACGTCTGGAACAGATTGTCGTAGCGGATCGTCAAGCGCTTCAGGACGTCGGCGAGATCAAGCCTCTCGCCCGGCGTCAGGTCGCCGATCGCACCGACCGGGCGGCGCGGGACGAGCAGCGTCTCGAATGGCCACGCCGCCCAGAACGGCGTCAAGACCGCGAAACTGTCGTTCTGCAGAACAACGCGTTCGCCGAGTGCGAGTTCGTGTGTCAGATAATCAAGCAGCAGCGGACGTCCGTGCGCCGCGCGCCATGCAAGCTGATGGTCGTCCTCCCGTTGCGCCTCGACCGGAACCACGGACGTCGCCCAGATCTGGCCGTGCGGGTGAGGACTGGACGCGCCCATCATGGCGCCGCGGTTCTCAAATATCATGACGCTTGCAATATCGGGGCGCGCTGCAAGCAGCGCGTATTCATGCGCCCACAGATTGATTACTGCAGCAATCTCGTCCGTCGTCATGCGCGCCATGGTGCGCGAATGGTCGGGATGGTAGCACACCACCCGGCACTGTCCGGTGACTGGCGCGCTTTGCAGGAGCGCGTCGGAACGCAATGGCTGCGAGCGCTCCAGCAGCGCAGGATAGTCGTTGTCGAAGGCCCAGGGTCGGTCATATGCGGGATTGAGCCGACCCGAGGCGCGCGCATTGCCCGGGCATAAATGGCAGTCGGGATCATGCGCCGGTCCTGGCGGCGGCGCTGGCGCGGCCAGGTCGCCGCGCCACGGCCTGCCTATGCGATGGGGCGAGACGAGGATGTCCTCTCCCGTGAGCAGATTGCGCCGCACGTGGGGAAGATCGGCTGTCATGGGGTGATTTCTCCGGCGCCTGCGCTCGCCGTCGCCGTCATGATGCGCGGCGCACGAAAGAAGCGCGCCTCGAACGCCGCGGCGACGCTCCGGCCGAGGTCAGGCGTGGCGTCGGCGTCCGCCAGGGCGATCACCGAGCCTCCGAACCCTGCGCCCATCAGACGGGCGCCGTGGCATCCTGGATGGCGTGCGGCCGCCTCCGCCAGCAGATCAAGCGCAGGCGTTGAGACGTCGAAGTCGTCGCGCAGGCTGGCGTGGGAACGGCTCATCAGCCCACCGACGCAGGCGAGGTCTCCCGCCGCAAGCGCCTGTGCGCACGTCAGGACGCGGGCGTTCTCCTCTGTGACATGACGCGCACGCGCCTTGAGGGGGTCTGGCAGACGGCTGTGCGCGACCTCTTCGGGCGTGACGTCGCGCAGCCGCCGGCCGAAATAAGCCGCCGCCGCGTCCGCCTCCTCCACCCGCGTGCGATATCCGCCGTCGCGCAGGTCATGCGCCATCGCCGTGTCGAAGATCACGAACCGGGCGTTGGACGGAAGGGCGATCGGCGTCATGGCGAGCGTTCGGCAGTCCAGCAGCAAGGCGCATCCTGCGCGCCCGCATGCGCTTGCGACCTGATCCATCAGCCCGCACGGCGCGCCGGCGTAGTCGCGTTCGGCGCGTTGGGCAGAGCGCGCCAGCGCCAGAGGATCCACTGCTGCGCCGCCAAGCCCGAGCAGGGCGAGCCCCACCGCGATCTCAAGCGCCGCCGATGACGACAGACCTGCTCCCAGCGGGACATCGCCGTGTATCACCAGATCGGCGCCGCCGATGCGGGCGCCTTCGCTCCGCAGCACGAGCGCAACGCCGGCCACGTAATCCCGCCAGTCGCCGGTCCGTGTGAAACGGTCGAGAGGCAGAACCGCAGTCTCGCCGGTCACGGATGCGTGAACCCGCAGGGCGTTCGTCGCGTTCGGCGCAGCCGCCACACAGCAGCTGCGGTCGATTGCCGCGGGCAGCACGAAACCGTCCTGGTGATCCGTGTGCTCGCCGATGATGTTGATCCGTCCGGGCGCACGAAACACGCGCGGGGCTGCACCAAACAGGCGCCGGAACAGGTCGGCCGCAGCCGCCGGAGTTGAGGGAGTTTGAGCAGTCACCGATCCGTGGTGTAGACCAAGCGCCGCGCGCTGCGAAGAGCGCGCGGCGAGGCGACCCGATGCAGCTTGGCGTCTGTTACTACCCGGAGCACTGGCCGCAGGCATGGTGGGCGGACGACGCCCGACGCATGGCCGACATGGGCCTCTCCTATGTGCGGATCGGCGAATTCGCCTGGAGCCGGCTTGAGCCGGCGCCAGGCGCTCATGACTGGACCTGGCTCGACGACGCGATCGCGACGCTGTGCGCCGCCGGGCTCAGGATCGTGCTCGCGACGCCGACCGCCACGCCGCCGAAATGGCTCATCGACAGTTCGCCTGACATCCTGCCCGTTGATCGGCGCGGCCGGCCCCGCCGTTTCGGGTCGCGACGCCATTACTGTTTTTCCAGCGCGACTTATCGCGCGCACGCCTCGCGCATTGTCGAGGAGCTGGCGCGCCGCTACGGGACCCATCCCGGCGTGGCCGCCTGGCAGACAGACAACGAGTACGGCTGCCACGACACCGTCCTGTCGTATTCAGCTGCGGCGCGCGATGCGTTTCGCGACTGGCTGGCGCGCCGCTACCAGTCGATTGATGCGCTTAACCGGGCCTGGGGCTGCGTGTTCTGGAGCCAGGAATACCGCAGTTTCGACGAGGTCGATCCGCCCGTCGAAACCGTCACTGAGGCCAACCCCAGCCATCGGCTCGACTACCAGCGGTTCGCGTCCGATCAGGTGGTCCAGTTCAATCGTCTGCAAACAGACATTATCCGGCGCCACTCGCCCGGCCGTCCGGTGCTGCACAACTTCATGGGGATGTTCACCGACTTCGATCACTTCGCCGTCGGACGCGATCTCGATGCGGCGAGCTGGGATTCCTATCCGCTTGGGTTTCTGGAACAGGCGTGGTGGCCGCCTGCGGACAAGGCGCGCTATCTGCGCCAGGGCCATCCGGATTTCACCGCCTTCCATCATGATCTGTACCGGGGCGTCGGCCGCGGGCGGTGGTGGGTCATGGAGCAGCAGCCCGGACCTGTGAACTGGGCGTCCTATAATCCCGCCCCGGCCCCCGGCATGGTGCGCGCCTGGACCTGGGAGGCCTTCGCCCATGGCGCTGAGGTGGTGTCCTATTTCCGCTGGCGCCAGGCGCCCTTCGCCCAGGAACAGATGCACGCCGGTTTGCAGCGTCCCGACCGGACGGAGGCTCCCGCTGCAGCCGAGGCGCGTGAGGTGGCGGGCGAGTTGAAGGCGATCGGGCCGCTGGCTGGAGCGCGCGGCGATGTCGCCCTGGTGTTCGACTATCAGGCGCAATGGATGCTCGACATCCAGCCGCAGGGCGCCTGCTTCAATTATCTCGAACTGGCGCTCGCCTTCTACGCCGCCGCGCGCCGTCTCGGTCTGGATGTCGACGTCGTGCCTGCGCAGGCTGATCTGTCCGGCTACGCAGCCGTTCTTGCGCCGTCTTTGCCGGCCCTCACGCCCGACGCCCTCGCCGTATTGGAGGCGTCCGGCGCGCCCGTGATTTTCGGGCCGCGGTCCGGCTCAAAGACGCAGGACTTTCAGATCCCGGCTGAACTTGCGCCGGGTCCGCTGCGCCGGTTGCTCCCGCTGACGGTCACGCGTGTCGAGAGCCTCAGACCGGGATGGCGCGAGCCGGCGGGCCCCTTCAGCGTCGGGCGTTGGCTCGAACACGTCGAAACCGATCTTCCCGCCCTGGCCCGCACCGGCTCAGGTCACGGGATCTGGTTTGAAGCCGGCCGCTTCACCTACCTCGCCGCGTGGCCGTGTCCGGATCTGCTGGACGCCGTGCTTCGCCCGCTGGTCCGAGCCGCCGGACTTGACCCGCTTGATCTGCCGGCCGACCTGCGTGTGCGCCGGCGCGGGGGCCTGCGCTTCGCCTTCAACTTCGGGCCCGACACAATCGATCTGGCCCGTCATGCGCTGGTCAGCGACACGACCCGGTTTCGCATCGGCGCCCGCCATGTGGCGTCGGCCGGCGTCGCAGCGTGGGAAGCATGAGTTCCCCGCCAGAGCCTGGCGGCGGCGATCCCGGGCGGATCACGTTGAGCGCCGGCGACTGGACATGCGATGTCGTCCCTGGTCTCGGCGGCGGTCTGGCCGCCCTTCAATGGTGTGGCGACCACGTCCTGCGGCCTGCCGCGGCTGACGCGGCCGCGCGCGCCGGTGTGCAGGGCGCGCTTGGGCTTGCCTTGTTTGCGATGGTTCCCTGGGTGAACCGTCTCGCCGACGGGCGCCTCGACTGGGGCGACCGCAGCCGGCGCTTTGCCGCGTCGTTCACGACGGAGCCTCACGCGCTGCATGGTCTCGGCTGGACGCGCCCCTGGACCGTGATCCGCCGGCGTCCGGCCGCCGTCAGCCTCGCTGCCGATCTGGAACCTGACTGGCCGTGGCGTCATCGCTGCTCCCAGACCATCGCGCTCACACCGCACGGGCTCTGGCTGGCGCTGCGCCTGACCAATCTCGACGACGCGCCGATGCCTGCAGCCATGGGCTTTCATCCGTTCTTCGGCGGTCAGGCGCGCGCGCGCGTGTCATTTGACGCCGGGCGCGTCTGGGCCGTGGGTCCCGACCAATTGCCGTGCGGCGCCGTCACGCCGCCGCCGCACTGGACCTTCGCGTCGCTGCGTCCGCTGCAGGGATCAGGGCTGGACCATTGCTTCGCCGACTGGACCGGAGCCGCCGTGATCACGTGGCCCGGCCTCACCATCGCACTCGAAAGCCCGGACTGTCGGCGGCTGCAGATCTACGCGCCGTCGGATGCCGACATGTTCTGCCTGGAACCACAGACCGCCATCCCGAATGCGCTCGCCTGGCCTGCACCTGACGGTGGAACCGAGATGCTGGCGCCTGGTGAAACGCTGCGCGCGCGCATGCGCATCCGCGGACTGCGCCGCGGACCCGCCGCGCCGCCAGGGGGTCCGCAGGCCTCATAGGGACCCCTGAAGGCGCGTACCCGACGCCCATGGCGCCGACCGCCGCCAGCCGCCCGACGGCCCCACGTTTCGCCAGCCGCGCGAACGCCGCCGCCGCGCAGGGTGCGCATGCCGGGTTGATCTGGATCCTCCTTTGCAATCTTTCATTAACTATGGTTATCGCTGCGGGGGTGGAAACTTCTGTGTGAAAGGATTGATCATGCACGGGCTAAAATTCGCCCTTGCGGCTGCGGCTGTGGGCCTCCTCACAGCCTGCATGGGTTCTGGCGACAAGACCATCGCGGAGTACTGCGCCAATCCGAGCAACGCCAACAAGGACACCTGCAAGCTCAACGCAGACATCCAGGGGACAAGATCCACCCTTGGCGCGCGCATTGACCGGACTGACCGGACTGCGGGCGAAGCGCGCGGTCTCGCGGAAAGCGCTGCGGCGGCCGCAACCCGCGCCCAGCAGACGGCGGACGCCGCTCTCGCACGCCAGGACGGGATCTACTGCGAGACCCGGACGATCCAGCGGGCCGACACGGGAACCTGCTCGCCGGGCTATCTGCTCGTCGGCTGCTCGCAATCGCGCTTCACCTATCGGTCAGGCGGACCGACGGTCATGCGCGACATCAATGACCAGCAGTGCCGCTTCGCGACCCGTGTCCTGGAAATGAAAGTGCGGTGCTGCATGGTCGGAAACCAGGCTGCGCCCCAGGTGGCCGCTCCGCCGCCAGGCCGGCGCTACCTCCAGCCGCGCCGCCCCACCTCATAGGCAGTCACACGTCGCAGGGGCCATGCCTCTCGGGGGTCATGCCTCTCAGGGGTCGCATCTCGGGGGTCGCACGCCATAGGCGGGGCGGGCGGGCGGGCGTTGCGTGAGCGGTCAGCGCTGTGGCGCAATCGCCCCCCGAGGCTGGCCCCCCGAGGCTGGCCCCCCGAGGCTGGCCCCCCGACGCTGGCCTCCCGACGCTGGCCTCCCGACGCTGGCCTCCCGACGCTGGCCTCCCGACGCTGGGCCGCACGGGCCGTCACGCCGCGCGCTTGCGCCGGGTCAGCGCAGCAAAGTCATCCAGCAGAACCGCGGTCAGCGCCGCGGGCGTGTAGGAGACATCCCCGATTTCCGCCACCGGCGTGATCTCTGCTGCGGTCCCTGTGAGCCAGCACTCCGAAAACTGCGCCAGTTCGTCAGGAAAAATCGCCCGCTCGATCACCTCGACGCCGCGCGCCTGCAACAGCGCGATCACGGTCTGGCGGGTGATGCCGTTGAGGAAGCAGTCCGGGGTGGGCGTGTGCACTGCGCCGTCACGCACAAAGAATATGTTGGCGCCAGTCGCTTCGGCCACCTGGCCGCGATAGTCGAGCATGAGCGCGTCCTGGTAGCCCTGGCGCTCGGCGTCATGCTTCGACATCGTGCAGATCATATAGAGACCGGCCGCTTTGGATTCGCACGGCGCCGTATCGGGGGCCGGACGGCGCCAGCGCGCATGCGTCATCCGGATGCCCTTCATCTTGTCGGCGAAGTAGTCGCCCCATGACCAGACGGCGACCGCCACGTTGATCTGGCTCGCCTGCGCCGAGACGCCCATCATCTCTGACCCACGCCAGGCGACCGGACGCACGTAGCAGTTCTCGAGCCCCATCCGCTGCAGGGTCTCGTGCTTGGCGCGCTCGATCTCCTCGACCGGATAGGGAATGGTGAAGCCGAGCAACTCGGCCGAGCGGTGCAGGCGGCGCGTGTGCTCCAGGCTCTTGAAAATGACGCCGTCATAGGCGCGTTCGCCTTCGAACACGCACGACCCGTAATGCAGCCCATGCGTCAGGACATGGATCTTTGCGTCGCGCCAGGGCTTGAACTCCCCGTTCATCCAGATCCAGCCGTCGCGATCATGGAAGGGGATGAGGCTCATGGTCGGTCCTTTCGGTTGGCTGTGCGCCGCGGCGCCACAGGAACGGGCGCGCGCGCGGGATCGGTTCTTGTCGTTCTGGCGCTGTAGCGCCATTCTGCTCCTCGGCCCATGCCTGTCAACCAAACCGCTCCCCCTCCCGCCGACGCCGTCGGGTTCGAGCCGCGCCTGTTCCTGCGGGAGGAGGAGCTCGACCGCGCCCTCGAACTGGCGCTGGCGGCCCAGCGCGTGCTGGAGCGCATCGCCGAGCCGGCGCAGGCGGACGGCGCCCTTGGTCCGGGTCACTGGCGGGTGCTCTCCGCACTGCGCCGCCGGCCGGGACAGAGCGTCGCGGCGCTGCGCACCCGTCTCGCCATTCCCAAGCAGAGCCTGGC
>JBEIHX010000015.1:0-81571 GCA_040381075.1 Hyphomonadaceae bacterium | reverse complement strand
GTCGACGCCGGCCAGCCGGCCAAGCGTCGCCAGCCTGCCCAGGTCACGCCCGTAGACGCCGCCCGGGCGCTCGCCCGTCGTCGCTGGGGCCAACCCCGCCAAGCCTAACCTTCAACGCCCCCGAGCTTCACGGCCGGGGGCGTTTTTCTGCGCCCGCTGTTAACCCGGGAAGCCGTGGTGAATGCGCATCGCCGGCCGCCCATGCGCATGGGCGTTAACCCGCGAAATCCATCCGCGCGGTACCTAACTGGTACCTAGAGCCAAGTGCGGCGGCGCGGGTTAACCTAGGAACCATCGAAAACTTCAAGGCCGCCTTGGTGGGTGTACCAGGATTCGAACCTGGGACCCGCTGATTAAGAGTCAGCTGCTCTACCAACTGAGCTATACACCCGACCCGCCGCCGGTTCGGCATGACGCGAGGGCCGGGGACTTGCCGCAATTCCCGGCGCGACGCAAGCAGAAACGGCGCCCCGCGCCCCTGCGTCGGCGCCAGGTGCGGCAGAGAGGCGAGGAACGGCCTCCCGTAAAGGCGCGCCGGACGGTTCACGCTCCGCCGTCGGCGCCCGAAGCTGTGGTCTGCGCCGTCACGCCAGACCACCCCATCGTCGCCCCCCGCTGGTGTCGATCTCCCGTCGGTGGCGTGGCGCGCTCGCGCCAACCCTGGCGCCAAAGCTCGACAAGATCCTGCTCCGTGCCTGGCGGATGGGCATGAAAACCTTCGGGCAGGCCAGAGCGCTCTGCGCCAGTCCGCCGCCCGCCTGAGGGAGATCTGCTCACAGTGCTCCAGCGTGCCCGGAGCGCCCGCACGCCCGGGCCGCCGTCGCGCGAGCGCACGGGACCGGCGGTCGAGCCCGGCGCGCCAGCTGCCGGATGATCATGGACCGCCGAACCTGTATTCGGGTTCGCCCCGTAAACGGCCGATCTCCCGATCTATGTGGCGTCAGGCTGGAGGGCCTTGCGCCAGCGCCCGCGCCAGGCGGCGAAGGGGGCTGCGGCGTCTCCTGCACGTCGATCAAGGCTCCGTCGTCCAGGGCTTGTCGGCTGGCGTGGGCGTGGCATTGTCGCCAAAGAAAAGCCGGTCCGGAACACGGCCTGTCGGGGGAGGGCGCCATGACGCCGCTTGTCACTTTCGCCATCGCCATGGCGACCTTTATCCTGTTGCATTCCGCCATCGCGGGATCGCCATTGCGCAGCACGCTGGTCAGGGCGATCGGCGAACCCGCCTACCGCGGGGTCTTTTCGCTCTCCTCCATCGCGGCCTTCGCCTGGGTGGTCATGGGCTATGGCGCAGCCCGTGGCGATCCCGCAAACGCGGAGTTGTGGACGGCGCCGGACGCCGCCCGGCCTGTCGCCATCGGTCTGGTCAGCATTGGCCTCGTCATCGGCTTCGCTGGCCTGTTGACCCCCAGTCCGACGGCGGTGGGCTTTGAAGGCATGCTCGCCAAAGACGAACCGGCCAAGGGCATGACCCGGATCACCCGCCATCCGTTCCTGGTTGGCGCAAGCCTGTGGGGCGCGGGCCATCTCATCGTCAATGGCGACCGGGCGGCGATCGTGCTGTTCTTCGGGATCTTCTATGTCGCGCTCTCAGGCATGCGCTCGATCGACCGCAAGCGCAGGATTCGCGATCCCGAGGGCTGGGCGAAGTTCGCTGCGGTGACGTCCGTCATTCCGTTCGCCGCGATTGTCCAGGGGCGCAACAGGTTGGCCTTCGGTGAGACAGCACCCCAGGTGTTTCTGGCGCTTGTGATCGTCTGCGCGCTTGTGTGGTTTCACGCCACCCTCTTCGGAGCGCCAGCGATCGCCGGTCTCGGCTAGGCAGCCCGTCCGACCGCCGACCCGCTGCCCGCGGGCGGTCGGCGCCTCATGGCGGCGGTACGCCCATCAGCGCGTCGAAAACATCGGCGCGCCACGCCTCCCGGCCAGGCTCGTAGGCTGCAAAGTTGGTGGCGAAGTCATGGTGACACCACGCCTGGCCGGTGGCCTCGGCCGCTTCGCGCACCGCTCGCAGCCAGGCTGCGCGATCACTGGCGGGCGCTGCGATGTGCACCCCAAACTCGCCAAGAAACATCGGAAGCCGGTGTGCGCCCGCCCAGTCTGCCGCCTGCCTGATGTCAGCGCGCACCTGCGCCCGGTCCTGCGGGGTTCCCCAGCGGCGGCCGCGCGGCGGGGGGTTATCGAGAAACTCCGCTCCCTGAACCGTGAACTCCCAGGGGGCGTAGTAATGATGTGTCGCCACAACATAGGGATCGCGCGGCGGCGCCCACCCCTCCAGCTGGTCGACCCAGTTCCACTCGGGTGGACCGAAGATCAGCGTACGGGTGGGATTGGAGACGCGGATCACGGCTGTCAGGTCATCCGCGACACCCTCCCAGACAGCGCCGTTCAGCCGCCCGTTCGGTTCATTGAACGGCTCAAAAATAAGTTCAGCGGGCCAGTCGGCGTAATGGCGCGCGATCTGCTCCCAGATCGCGATCAATCGGGCGCGCTGTCCAGCCGGATCCTCGTTCATTGCGTCATAGTTGTGCAGCGTGAAGATGACGGCGAGATTTTCATCGAGCGCGAGGCGGAACACGTGGTCGGCCCGCGCGAAGATTGCCGGGTCGAGACCGTATGGCGGGGTCTGGGACGCGTAGGCCGACCATTGGATCGGCACGCGGATGGCGTCGAAGCCGGCGGCTGCGACGGTGCGGATGTCGGCATCGCGGATGCGATAGCCCCAGTCGCCCTCGCGAGGGGCGTCGAGCGCGTTCGCGAACTGCATGCAGCGGCGCACCGGAAAATAGGGTTTTGACGGCGCGGCGGTGACCGCGGTCGCGGTCTTGTCGCCGCCGCGAGCAGCCGCATCTGATGGGGCGTTGCAGGCAGTCAGGAATGCTGCGCACGCAACAACCGCCCACGCGCCGCCGGCGCACCGGCGCGCCCGCCCGCCTGGGCGCACAGGCGCCGCAGTAAGCCACGTCCTGACGCCGCGCGGCGCGCCCGGTCGCCGGTTCGCCCTGGCCCCTGCCTGCGGCGAGGGGGGAATCACCCGCATGAAGGGACCTTTCCCTGTCCTTGGCGCCCCGGCGAGTTGCCAAGCCCGCAGCGCCTCATTAGCGTTCGGCCGGCCGGGGCCGCAGAGGTCTGCAGCACACGCGTCGCCCGCATGCGGGCGCCAGAATGGATTCCGGGGGCCATGTTCGACAAGCTTCTAATCGCCAACCGCGGCGAAATCGGCGTTCGCATCATCAAGACGTGCCGGCGTCTCGGCATCAAGACCGCCATCGTCTTTTCTGAGGCCGACCGTGACTCGCTTGCGGTGGAAATGGCGGATGAAGCTGTCTTCATCGGCCCTGCTCCCGCCGCCCAGTCCTATCTGGTGATTGACAAGATCGTCGCCGCCGCGCGCGCGACCGGCGCCCAGGCAATTCATCCTGGCTTCGGCTTTCTTTCGGAAAAAACCGAGTTCGCAGAGCGCCTTTTGGCAGAAAAGATTGCCTTTATCGGTCCCAATCCGAAGGCCATCTTCGCGATGGGCGACAAGATCGAGTCGAAAAAGACCGCCGCCGCCGCCAGGGTCTCGACCGTACCAGGGTATATTGGCGAGATCCGCGACGTGGACCATGCCGTGGAGATCGCCGAGGACATCGGGTATCCGGTCATGATCAAGGCGTCGGCCGGGGGCGGGGGCAAGGGCATCCGCGTCGCCTATGACCGCAAGGAGGTTCTCGAGGGATTTCCGGCGGTGCGCGCCGAGGCCAGGAACGCCTTCGGCGACGATCGCATCTTCATCGAGAAGTTCGTGCTCAATCCGCGTCACATCGAAATCCAGGTGATGGGCGACAAGCATGGCGAGGTCATCCACCTGAATGAACGCGAATGCTCGATCCAGCGTCGCAACCAGAAGGTGATTGAAGAGGCCCCGTCGCCGCTGCTCGACCCCGCCACCCGGGCCGCCATGGGAGCCCAGGCCGTCGCCCTCGCCAAGGCCGTCGGCTACGACAGCGCGGGTACGGTGGAGTTTGTCGCCTCCGGCGTCGACCGCAGCTTCTACTTTCTGGAAATGAATACCCGTCTCCAGGTGGAGCATCCGGTGACGGAGATGATCACCGGTCTCGACCTCGTCGAGCTGATGATCCGGGTAGCTGCGGGCGAAAAACTTCCACTCAGCCAGTCAGATGTCAAAATCAATGGCTGGGCGATCGAAAGCCGCATCTACGCAGAGGATCCCTATCGCAACTTCCTGCCGTCAATCGGGAGGCTGAAGCGCTATGTTCCGCCGACTGAAGGGGTCTCCGGCAGTGTTTCGGTGCGCAATGACGCGGGCGTTCGGGAGGGCGACGAGATCTCGATGTTCTATGATCCGATGATCTCAAAGCTGATCACCCATGCTCCCACCCGGCTTGAGGCGATCGATGCGCAGGCCCAGGCTCTCGATCACTTCGCGATCGACGGGATCCAGGACAACATCGCGTTCCTCGCCGCCGTGATGGAGGAGGAGCGCTTCCGGTCGGGCGATATCACGACCGCCTATATCAAGGAGCAGTTCCCGCAGGGCCTTCTCGGCGTCGCCCCGACGCCGGGCCAGGCGACCCAGCTTGCCATCGCGGCGGCCTATGCGCAGGCGCTGATCGACGCCCGGGCCAAGCGCGTCAGCGGGCAGCTCAACGGCATGCAGGGCGGGCGCGAAGACTGGGTGGTGAGCCTGCATGGCGAACGTCACGAGGTGCGCGTCGTGCTCTCGGGCGCCGGCGCGGAGGTCAAGGTCGGCAAGGCGAAGGCGCAAAAGCTTGAGACAGCCTGGCAGCCTGGCGATCGTCTTATGAAGGGGCTCCTCGGCGGCAAGCCCTTCGCCGTCAAGATCAAGCGCAGGTCTCCAGGTTTCGAAGTGCGCCTGCGCGGCGTGCACGCCCATGTGCTGCCGGTCCCGCCGCGAGTTGCGGATCTTCTCGCCCGCCTGCCGGAGAAGCCGCCCGCCGACACCTCGCGCTTTGTGGCTTCTCCGATGCCCGGTCTCGTTGTCTCAATCGATGTAGCCGCAAATCAGGAAGTGAAGTCCGGTGAGGCCGTCTGCATCATCGAAGCGATGAAGATGCAGAACATCATCCGCGCCGAGCGCGACGGCGTGGTGAAATCCGTCAACGTCAAGGTCGGCGATCCGGTCGCAGCCGACGATGTGTTGGTGGAACTCGCGTGAGGGATCCCGCCCATTGGCTGCTCGGCTTCGACGGGCGCATCGGGCGGCGCGCGTTCTGGCTCGGCCTTGTCATCGTCGCCATCGTCGGCAGCGTCGATCAGGCCCTGTCGGGCGTGGTCAAATTCGCTGTCGGGCTTCTGGCGTTGTGGATGTTCTGGGCGTTGGTGGCCAAGCGCTGCCATGACCGCGGCAGATCCGCCTGGGCCGCGGTTGCATGGCTGGCGCCGCACATCGTGCACTGGCTGATCCTTGTCGCCCCGCTTGCGGGCGTGGGCGCCCTGGCTGCCGGGGTGTTCGGGTTGGCTGCCGGGCTTGGGCTTGGCGCGGCGATTGTCGGTATCTGGTGGCTTGCTGGAGCTGTCTGGTTCGTGGCGACGCTTGGCGTATTGTCCGGGGATCGCGCCGCGAACAGGTTCGGCGCGCCGCCGGCGGCCTGAGCCGGCTGCGCCGTGCGACGCACAGGGCTGGCTGGCGGGCCGGCAGGGTCGCCAAGCCGGCGGCGCGTGGCAGGCCTGGCATGCGTCCAGCTGTCGCACTGCACGATCTGGCCCTGTCCTTGGACCTGTCCTTGGCCCTGTCCTTGGCCCTGTCCTTGGATCCGTCCTGGGCGTTGCGTGTCTGGCCTTGCCGAAGGGGGCAAGCGGCAGGCGCCGGGCGCATGCCGCCTTGATGACAGGCTGTGGCTGTGTCCTTGTAGCGGGCATGTGTCCAGGAATTCGCCTGCCGGAGACCCGTCCATGCAACGTCGTGAGTTTCTTTTGACCAGTGGGGCGGTCGGCGCCTTTGCCGCGACGCCAGGCGTCGCCAGCGCTGCGCTTGCCCGGACCTCCGTCGATGCCCTGCTGGCGCCCTGGCGCGGTCCGCTTGGCGGCGCCCCGCCGTTTGACAAAGTCACTGTCGTCGACATCAAGCCTGCGATCCTGCGCGCCATGGACCTGTACCGCGCGGAACTCGCCGCCATCGTCGCTGATGCGCGCCCCGCGACATTCGCCAACACGATTGCGAAAATGGAGGATGCCGGACGGGCTCTCGGCCGGGTTTCCAGCATTTTTGCAACCTACACGTCGACCATGAATGACGCAGAGATGAAGGTGATCGAGGCGGAGATGAGCCCGAAATTCGCTGCGTTCAGTGACGAAATTACCCAGAACGGGCCGCTGTTTGAGCGGGTGAAGGCGGTTTACGACGCCCATCAGTCGTCTGATCTCACCGCTGAACAGAAACGTCTGACGTGGGTCACCTACAATCGCTTCGCCCGCCAGGGGGCCGCCCTGGGAGCGGAGCACAAGACGCGTCTTGCAGAAATCAACCAGGCCCTGGCCTCAGCCTACACGAAGTTCAGCCAGAACCAGCTGGCCGACGAGGAAACCCAGGCCCTGGTTCTGGAGGCGGAGGCAGACCTTGCAGGCCTGCCGGAGAGCGTGAAGGCCGCCGCCGCCGCGAGCGCGCGTGAGCGCGGGCAGGCTGGCAAGTGGGCGTTCGCCAATACGCGCTCGGCCATTGAACCCTTCCTTGTCTATTCGACGAGGCGGGATCTGCGCGAGGCGGCGTTTCGCATGTGGACGTCGCGCGGCGAAACCGCCGGCGCGCGCGACAACCGTCCCGTGATCGTGGACATCCTCAACCTGCGCATTGAACGCGCGAGGCTCCTGGGTTTCCCCACGCATGCGCACTGGATCCTCGACGCCAATATGGCCAAGACCCCGGAACGCGCCATGGATCTGATGATGCGTGTCTGGCGCCCGGCCGTGGCGCGCGTGCGCGAGGAGGTGGCTGACATGCAGACGATCGCGGACGCCGATGGGGTCCGGATCGCGGCCTGGGATTATCGATACTACGCGGAGAAGGTCCGCAAGGCGAAGTACGATTTCGACGACGCCGAACTGAAACCCTACCTGCAGATGGAGAAAATCCGCGAGGGCATGTTCTGGGCCGCCGGTCAGGTCTATGGCCTGGAATTCACCCAGGTCAGCAAGGCGCCGGTCTATCATCCGGATGTGCGTGTTTTCGAAGTCACGCGCCGGGGAGAGCGTGTTGGCCTGTGGTATTACGATCCGTATGCCCGCGGCGGCAAGCAGTCCGGGGCGTGGATGAGCGAATACCGCACCCAGGAGACGTTCAAGGAGCGCGTGACGCCCATCGTCTCCAACAACTGCAATTTCGTGAAGGCGTCCGGGGGAGAGCCTGTGCTCATTTCCTGGGACGACGCGTCGACAATGTTCCATGAGTTTGGCCATGCACTGCATGGTCTCAATTCGGCGGTGCGCTATCCGACGCTCGCCGGCACCAACACCGCGCGCGACTTCGTTGAGTTCCCAAGTCAGATCAATGAGCATTGGCTGTCGACGCCCGAAGTGCTCAATCGGTTCGCCGTACACTACAGGACCGGCCAGCCCATGCCCCAGGCGCTGATCGACAAGCTGGAGCGCGCCCGGACGTTCAATCAGGGGTTCGCCACGGTCGAGTATCTGGCCAGCGCGATCTACGACATGAAGATCCATTCCCTGGAGACGCCGCCCGCTGATCCCGTGGCCTTCGAGAAATCCGCCATGGCCGAGATCGGCCTGCCGGCCGAAATCGTGCTTCGGCACCGGCCCACCCATTTCGGCCATATCTTTGCAGGCGACGGCTACTCGGCTGGCTACTACGGCTATGTCTGGGCCGACACGCTGACCGCGGACGCCTTCGAGGCGTTCACGGAAGCGGGCGGGGCCTATGATCCCGTGGTCGCCAGGCGTTTCCACGACACCGTCATGAGCACCGGCAATACTGTCCCTCCGGAGGAGGCGTTTCGCAATTTCCGCGGGCGAGACGTGCAGGTGGAAGCGCTCATGCGCGATCGAGGCTTTCCGGCGGCCTAAGGGGCTGCGGGCGCGCCGCAGGACAGGCGATCCACAGCCTCCCGGAGGTCCCGTCAGGTCCGCATCTGGCGTGACGATGGCGTGATGCGCCGCTATCCCGGCGCCGTGCGGTTCCGGTTGGGAACTGCAGTAAGTCGCTGTATGCTTGGCACGGGAATCATTCGGATGGGGTCTGGGGCGCCTCCCGCGCTGAGGCCAGTCTGCACGGATTTGGCAGGATCGCCGTCGACGCGCCGTGGGATGGGCGCAGCCACAGGAGATGAACATGGACATCATGGGGCTTTTGTTTTCGGCCAAAGGGCGCCTTGGCCCGAAGGGCCTTTGGACAGGGCTTCTGATCGTCCTGGGACTTCAGATCGCGGTGAGCCTCACCGTGTTTGTCGCCCCCTTCGGCGTGTTGATGTTTGTCAGCGTGGCATCGATCATTCTGCTGTGGCCACTGGCGTCTGTGTTGGCCAAGCGGTTTCATGACGCCGGCATGAGCGGGTGGCTTGCGGCTGCCGTGATCGTCGGCACAGGCGTCGTGGCCATGATCATATCGCCCCTGATCATGACCCCGCCCGAACAGCCGGCGACGACGGACCTGTCTGAAGTGGCAGCCTATACCCGCACCGCGGCGCAGCAGACCTTCCTGCCCAGCACCCTGCTCAGCATCGTGATCACGGGCATCGTCGGCTTCGCCATGGCGAGCCTCAAGGCTTCGCCCGGAGACAACCAGTATGGGCCGCCGCCCGCTGTATGAGTGGGGCGTCCATGGTCCGCGACCACCTCCACGGACTGCGCCTCTGGTTCAGCCCGGATGGGCGGATCGGATCTGAGGCGTTTCTCCATTGCTGGATCTTTGTTTTTGGAACCCAGGCGCTGTGCGGCGCAGCGCTCATGGTCGCGCCGCTCTGGGGAGCGGCTCTGCTCGCTGCGGTGTCGCTCTGGGCAGCCTGGTCGGGTCTGTGTCTGATCTCCATGCGCTTCCACGACGCCGGCATGAGCGGCTGGTGGACTGCGCCGACGGCGATCGCCGGCCTCACTGTCTCCTGGTGGCTGGCGCGCGCCGCGGACGTCACGCCACGAATGGGCGGTCTTCTGGACCTCAGCTTCTCACGGGCTGACGGCCAGTCCCTGTCCGATGCGGCGCAGCAGGCGGCGCGGGATGGTTTTTCAACAACCCTCGCCATCAACCTTGCCGTCTGCGCCGTGATTGGGGTTGCGCTTGCATGGATGCGCGAAGATGCCTGCGACAATCGTCATGGCGCACCTGACGCGCAGCTGGGGCCTCTTGGCGACTGAGCGTCTCAGGGAGCGGACCTGGTCACAGGGTGAACAGGTCCAGTTGGCGCGTGTCCCCGCACGGCGCACGAAAGTGCCGGGTGTCGCTCGGATGCGGAGGGCCTGCGAGGCCAAGGCGTTCGCTGGCCTGGGTAAACCGTAATCGGATCAGGCGGGCGTAGCCCCCCTGTCCGGTCAGTCGCGTCGACCAGTGCGGATCGTAATCCTTTCCGCCGCGCATTTCGCGCACAAGCTTCAGCACGCGCCGTGCGCGCTCAGGCGCATGAGCCTCCAGCCACTCCCGGAACAGATCCTTGATCTCCAGCGGCAGACGCAGCGCGACATAACCGGCGCGAGAGGCCCCGGCTGCAGCGCACGCCTCCAGGATGGCTTCAATTTCATGGTCGTTCAGGGCCGGGATGACTGGCGCCACCATCACAGTCACGGGCACTCCGGCGTCGGCGAGGGCCTTGATGGTCTCTACCCTTCGGCGCGGCGTTGCAGCGCGGGGCTCCATGATCCGGGCAAGACGGTGCTCCAGCGTCGTGACTGAAACGGCGACCTTGGCCAGGTTGAGCTTCGCCATCTGAGCGAGGAGGTCAAGATCGCGCAGGACGAGCGCAGACTTGGTGACGATGGCGATGGGGTGGCGATATCGCCACGCAGTCTCCAGCAGCGCCCGGGTGATGCGCAGTTTGCGCTCCGTCGGCTGATAGGCGTCTGTATTCGCGCCGATCACAATGAGTTTCGGCTGATAGCCCTCCTTGCCCAACGCCCGTTCAAACAGCCGCGCCGCATCCGGCTTGAAGAAAAGTCTGCTTTCGAAATCCAGACCCGGCGACAGTCCGACATAGGCATGCGCAGGACGAGCGTAGCAGTAAATGCAGCCATGCTCGCACCCGCGATAGGGATTGATCGTGCGTTCAAAGCCGAGATCCGGGCTCTCGATCTCGTTGATGATCGATCTCGCCCGCTCACGCGTGAGGACGGTTTCCAGCTGCGCCGTTTCTTCTGTGGGCTCCCATCCGTCATCACAGGCGTCATAGGCGAAGCGCTCAAAGCGGCCGGACCGGTTTGACGCTGCGCCGCGGCCTTTGCGCGCTCCAACGCCTGGGAGCCCCTCGCCTGGCGCGACGTCGATTGGGGACATCGCCCTGCGCCCTGACCGGCCAGGGCGGGCGCCCCGTCCGCCCGGCTGTGCTGCCGGGCCCGACATCGCCGGTTCGCCTGGACGGCCTTCAGACGCAGGAGGCGCTGTTGTCTGTGCCCCGGACGTCATGGCCCCGGACGTCATGGCCCCGGACGTCATGGCTCCGGATGTGCGGCCGCCTGATTTGAGGGGCCGCATCTTGAGCATGCCTGCGTCCGGATTATCGACCTTGAGCCGTGGCGATGGGATGCTCAGGGATCCAACGCATCCCGCAGCCTCGGTCTTGCTGGCGGACGCCGTGCGATCGCCCTCATCGCGGATCGCCCCCGCGCCTGCGCCGCGCGCGCCGGAGGGCGTCGCGCCCCGGCGGGCTTGCGCAGGGGGCTGTGGGGCTTGAGCGGACGCAGAGCCTTCACCGGAGCGCGACATGACCCCACTGTATGCCGGGAGGCGAACAAAGCAAGAACTTAATGCCGCCGCCAATCCGCCACGCCAGCGTCGCTTGGGTTAACGCTCCGTTCCGGACGTGGTAATGGCTCGCGCCGGATCCAGGGAGCGGCGATGGCGAAATCCATGCTCGAAAAACTCCGCCGTCCGCGGCGGGATTTTCCCAAGCCGGCGCGCATCGTTCATGGGGCGGCGGCGTGTGCCTCCATGCTGGTTTCAGCGCCACAGGAAGCTGATGGCCGCGCTGCGCGCAGTCCCATCGGACGGCTGGCGGCCATCGATGCAGTGCGCCCAGCGCTGGTGCGTCGTCACCGCGCACCGATCATACGTCCGCCGACCACGGGCGTCGCATGACCATCGTCACCCCGACACCCGCTGAGAGGGCGTCGCCGGGCGTTCCGCACGTCACGCCGTACTGGCGCGTCGTGACGTCGGACGGGCGGCCGGATCCGGAACATCCCGGCGGCGCGGATGACCAGCAGCGATATCTTGAACTGGCAGGCCTCCAGAGTGCGACCCGGGGCCAGGGAAACGTATCGTGAAGGATTTCGATCAGAAACTGGCGCGGCTTTGAGGATGCGCGGGACTGAGCCTGCATGCTGAGCATCGTGATCCCAACGCTGAACGCGGCGTCCGAGCTCGCGCAAAGTCTTGCAGCGTTGACGCCGGGGCGCGCCAGCGGCGCGATTCATGAGATTGTCGTTGTGGACGGCGCATCGCGCGACGACACCGCAGTGCTGGCCGCTCAGGCCGGCGCACGGGTGATCACCAGCCCGCCGGGGCGCGGCGGCCAATTGCGGCTCGGCGCTGGCGAGGCCCGCAGCGAGTGGCTCCTGTTTCTGCACGCAGACACACGGCTTGAGCCGGGTATATGGCGGGACGCCAGGTTTCTGGAGATCCTCGCAGCGTCCGGGGGCAGGACGACCCAGCGGGCCTGGTACTTTCGTCTGGCCTTTGATGACCCGGACGCCAAGGCGTCGGTGATTGCGTTCGCCGCCAACATGCGCGCCCGCGCGCTGGCTTTGCCGTATGGTGACCAGGGGCTGTTGATCCATCGCCGGCTTTACGACGCGGTCGGCGGCTATCGCGCGCTGCCGCTCATGGAGGACGTGGATCTCGTCCGCCGCCTCGGGCGCGACCGCCTCGCCGCACTGCGGTTCACCGCCACGACGAGCGCTGCGCGCTACCGCCGCCAGGGCTACTGGCGGCGCGTCGCCGGCAACGCCAAGCTCCTGGCGATGTATTATGCGGGGGTCAGTCCGGAAGAACTCGCCCGGCGCTATGGGTAAAGATTCGCTCCTCGTCTTCACGAAATGGCCGGCCATGGGCGTGGCCAAGACACGCCTGGCGCGCGCCATCGGCAAGGGCGCGGCCTGGCGGATCAACCGCGCTGTGACCGCGCAGCTCCTTCGTCGGCTCGCCGGCCAGCGGTGGCGCCTGACGCTGGCCGTCACGCCGGACATTGTCCTGAATAAACCATTGCCCGTGCTCTGGCCGCCGCGCGTCGTGCGCCGCCCGCAGGGCGGCGGGGATCTTGGGGCCCGGCTCGAGCGGGTCTTGCGCCCCGCCTCAGGCCCCGTCGTGATCATCGGCGCTGATGCGCCTGATGTCTGTGCGCAAGACATCCGGCGCGCCTTTGAGGCGCTGCGGCGATCCGATGCGGTTTTCGGGCCGGCTGCGGACGGTGGTTTTTGGCTGATCGGGCTGCGCCGGCGCATCGCCCGGCGCGTCGACCTGCGCGGCGTGCGTTGGTCAAGCGCGCATGCCCTGGCTGATGTGCGCGCGCGGTTGCCGGTGAAAACCGCCCTCCTGCGCACGCTCGTCGATCTTGACGATGACACGGCGTATCACAGCTGGCGCGCCACATGCGCGGCGCGCCGCCTGGCGCGCCAGCCATTCGGTTAAGCGGCCAACCGACTGCAACGCGCGCACCGTGTCTGTGTGACGTCCAAGCATCGGCCGCAAATCCCGTCTCTCGTCAGCCCGCAGGGCCGTTCGCCGGCATTGACGCGATGTCTGGGGGGCATTGCCTCCCGGCTGCCTCCGCCGCCGGTCAATCCGGCGTCCGGTGTTCGCGGTGCGCCAGATACAGTGCGCGCAGCGGTGAGATCTGCGGCCGCCGGCGGGGACTGCGCAGGACACGCCCCATCAGGAACCCCGCTGCTGCGGCGGCCAGACATGTCTGGGCGGCGCCGCCGACGCCGAGCGCACCCGTCACGCCAAGCGCCGCCATCAGACCAGAAAGGCCTGCCGCGACGCCAATGAGCGTGCGGTTCAGCTGGGAGGTGGGAAGCCGTGGCTGCAGTTCAGACATATTCGCCCCGTTCCGGAGTGAGACGCCGAACCGTTCACAACGCAAGAGCGGGGCCGTGACTGTGGCGTCGCATGTCCTGAAGCACCGCAGCAGCCTCGCCAAACCGCCCCCGCCAAACCAGCGCCCATTGTGTGAGGCCGAACGGCGGGCCAAGATCACGCATGTCCCTGATCCGCCTCGTCGCCGCCTGTGGTCTCGCCCTCGGTCTTGCCGCTTGCGCGAGCACCCCGCCCATCCGCGAACTTGATCCTGTCGAAGAAACCAGCGGGCTTTATGCCGACTACCTGCGCGCCGGCTACGCCGACCGCATCAATGACGCGTCGTCGTCCGCCTACTATCTCGGAAAGGCGCTGGAGCGGGCGCCGGCGGACCGAGACCTGATGGAGCGCGCCATCATCACGTCTATGGTGGCTGGCGACGTCCCGAGGGCGGCAGCCCTGGCGCGCGGGCTCGACAGCCTGCCGCAGGCGTCCCCGGCAGTCGGAGACCGGCCGAGCCTCGCGGCGACGATTGGCGCGCTGGCGGTCGCTGGGGACGCGCTCGCACGCGGCCGGGCGCGCGCGGCCCGGGCAGCCCTTGAGGGCCGCGATCTGGGGCCTTTCAACATGATTATGGCCGACGCGCTCGTGGCATGGTCTCTTGCGGCGGAAGGACAGACGGATCAGGCGCTGAGCGCTCTCGAGGCAAGCCCGCACGGCGGCGGGCTTGAGTTCCTGACGGCGTTCCAGCGCGCATTGATCCTCGACTACGCCGGGCGCGACGCCGATGCGATGGCGGCTTATGAGGAAGCCTGGGATGGCGGCGTGCGGCTCGCGCAGGGCCTTGACGCCTACGGCAGGATCCTTGAGCGGAACGGAAAGGGTCTGAAGGCCCTGGAACTGTACGCAGGCTACATTGAGGAGGTCGGCGACAACCCGGTCATCCTGCAGTCCATCGCGCGGGTGAAGGCCGGCCGGCCTCCTGGCCGATTTGTGACAAAGCCAGGCGAGGGCGCGGCGATGGCCGTGTTCGCGCCTGCTGCGGCGCTGGCCGCAAGCCAGGTCGATGACGGCATTGCGCGCGCCTACCTCCATCTGGCGCTCCGGCTCAATCCCCACCTTGACGCGGCCCGCGCCATGCTGGCCGCGGAACTTGAAGACATCGGACGCGGCGGCGATGCGATCGCCATGTTCATGCTGGTGCCGCGGTCGTCGCCATATTTCGCCGCCTCTCGGATTGAAATCATGTGGGAGCTGACCCGTCAGGAGCGCTTCGACGCCGCGCGTGCTGTGGCCGAGGAGACCCTGGCGCTCGCGCCCGGTCTCATCACGCGGGTGGCGCTCGCCGATTTCCTGCGCGCCCGCGAGGACTGGGCGGCGAGCGAACAGCTCTATGACGCGGCGATCCGGGATGAGGGCGCAGCGGCTTCATGGCGCCTCTATTTTTCCCGTGGCGCCACGCGCGAGCGGCTCGGTCGCTGGCCTGAGGCCGAAGACGATCTGAAAAAGGCGCTGGCGCTGTCGCCCGACGAGCCTGAGGTGCTCAACTATCTGGGGTATTCGTGGGTTGATCGTCATGAAAACCTCAACGAGGCGCTCGCCATGATTGAACGGGCCGTGACCTTGCGCCCCAATTCAGGATTCATCGTCGACAGCCTCGGATGGGCTCACTTCAAACTGGGCGCCTTCGACAAGGCGGTGCGCTATCTCGAACGGGCGGTGGAGCTGACTCCCGGCGATCCGACGTTGAACGATCACCTGGGCGATGTGTATTGGATGGTGGGACGCCGCATCGAAGCGCGCTTCCAATGGGCCCGCGCCCTGACATTGAAGCCCTCGGACACGGAGCGTGCGCGCATTGAGGTCAAAGTGCGCGACGGGCTGCCCGCGCCCGGCGCCGGCATCCCGGCGCCGGCTGGAGCGCCGCTGTAAATGATCAGGCGACTGGCCGAAGACATTGCACCCGCCAAGGTGAACCTCACCCTCAGCGTAGGCCCTGCGCAGGCGAATGGCCGGCATCCGCTGGACAGCCTCGTGGTGTTCGTTGACGTCGGCGAGCGGGTGATCCTTGAGCATCTGGGCGCCAATCCACACGGGGTGAGCTGCGCGGTCTGGGCGACCGGTCGGTTCGCAGGCCCATTGACCGAATTCCTGTCGGAGGGGGGCGAAGCGTCTGTGGAGGCCGCGTTGTGGGCCTTTCTCGACGCAGCCGGGCTGTCAGGCCTTGAGACTGCCGTACACCTGGTCAAGGAAATCCCCCTCGCAGCCGGCCTGGGCGGGGGATCCGCCGACGCTGCGGCGATGATCCGGTTGCTCCATCGCCTGCTGGAGCGTCCTTCCGTGGCGTGGGAGGCGGCGCTCGCTGCCGCGACACGCGTCGGGGCGGACGTGCCGGCATGTCTGCTGTCACGTCCTGTGATCATGCGCGGGGAGGGCGAACGTCTTTTCCCGGCCCCGCCCTTGCCGCCGATGGCGCTGGTGCTGGTTAATCCCGGCGTCGCCTGTCCCACCGGCGAGGTGTATCGTTCATTCGACGCGCTCGGGCTTGGCGCAGGCTTTGCGGAACGGGATTTTGCCACGCCGGCTGACTTCGACGCGCTGGTTGGCGCGCTGTCGCACCGCCCCAACGATCTGGAGCCGGCCGCCATCGCCGTTCAGCCGGTGATCCGACACGCGCTCAGTCTTGTGGCTGGCGCGCCATGGGTTGAACTGGCCCGTCTGTCCGGCTCCGGGGCTACGGTGTTCGGGCTGTGCCGCAGCCTTGCTGATGCACAGGCGGCCGCCGATGACATCCTCACGCAGGAACCCGGCTGGTGGGTGCGCGCCGCCGCCGTGATGGCCTGATCGGACCCAGCTCCAGCGGACCGCGGCTGCGCGCTGGAGGATCGTGCGCTGGAGGGTCTGGACTTCGATTCGTGGATCGCCGTCCGCGGCAGCGCAGTCGGCGGGCGTCGTCCGGAGGGCTCCGGTCCCAGGCTTTGGTCCCAGGCTTTGGTCCCAGGCTTTGGTCGCGGGGCTCCAGTCCCGGGACACCGGTCCTCGGGCTTGAGGGCGGCCGCCACGATGTGGAGCCAGGGCGTGGGGCCCGGCGTTTCAGGCGGGTGGGATCACCACAGTCTTTCCCGCGTGCGGATGCGCAGGTATACGGCGACAGTGTCGCGCCTTGGTCGCCCCGCGCCGGGGCGCCCCAGCCCACCCTGCTGCAGGGCGGCCGGCGGGCGACGTCTCCTGTGGGAGCGGCGCCGGCGCAGGCCTCCCGCCGGTCTGCTGCGACGGATCGTTTACGCCGCTTGACCTTGTCCCCCACCGAGAGTATTCCGGCGCGCTCTATGGGGCCGGCTGTGGCAGGCGCACCTTGCGTGCAATCGCCAGACGCGGACCCCTCAAGCAGGCTCGACAACCTCAACCTTGTCGCCGGTTCGCCGATGCGGGGACTTTCCGCAAGGCGGTTCGGCGCTTGTCGTTTGGCGCAGGCCCAAGGTCTGGCGCCACGCCGGTGGTCGGTCTGCTCGAACAGGCGTCGGTTGTCGGGCGAAGCGCATGCTGTCGAGCCTGGGGATCGGCGGCTGGTCTGTCGGCCGATGGGCGGCTGGCGACGGGGCACAGGACGGGTAAGGCGAAGGCGAATGCCGACCATCAATCAGCTGATCCGCAAGCCGCGCAAGCCGCTGGCGACGCGCAACAAGGTTCCGGCCCTGAAGGGCTGTCCGCAGCGGCGCGGCGTGTGCACGCGCGTCTACACAACGACGCCGAAGAAACCGAATTCGGCGCTGCGCAAAGTGGCCAAGGTGCGTTTGACCTCGGGCTATGAGGCCGTCTGTTACATCCCGGGCGAAGGCCACAATCTCCAAGAGCACTCGGTGGTGCTCATCCGCGGCGGCCGGGTGAAGGACCTGCCGGGGGTGCGCTATCACATCCTGCGCGGCGTCCTCGACACCCAGGGCGTCAAGAACCGCAAGCAGCGCCGTTCACACTACGGCGCCAAGCGTCCGAAATAAGGAGAGCCGGCATGTCGCGTCGTCGCCGCGCCGAAAAGCGTCCCGTTCTGCCGGATCCCCGCTTCGGGGATGAAACGCTCACGCGTTTCATGAACATCGTCATGTACGAGGGCAAGAAATCCGTCGCCGAGACTATCGTGTACGGCGCCCTGGAACTCATGGAGCGGCGCGCCAAGCGTGAGCCGCTCAGCGTGTTTCACGAAGCGCTGGAGAACGTGGCGCCGGCGATCGAGGTGCGGTCCCGCCGGGTTGGCGGGGCCACCTACCAGGTGCCCATGGAAGTTCGCCCCGAACGTCGCCGCGCCCTCGCGATCCGCTGGGTCGTGACGGCTGCGCGGGGGCGCAATGAAAACACCATGACCGAACGGCTTGCGGGCGAGTTGCTTGACGCCGCCAACAACCGCGGCACGGCCGTGAAGAAGCGCGAAGACACGCACCGCATGGCGGAAGCCAATCGCGCCTTCTCGCACTACCGCTGGTAAAGGACGACCATGCCCCGGCAATATCCCATCGAGGACTACCGTAACTTCGGCATCATGGCGCACATCGACGCCGGAAAGACGACGACCACGGAACGCGTCCTGTTTTACTCCGGCAAGTCCCACAAGATCGGCGAAGTGCATGACGGCGCCGCCACGATGGACTGGATGGAGCAGGAGCAGGAGCGCGGCATCACAATCACGTCCGCCGCGACCACCACGTTCTGGCCAGGCGCCGACGGCCGGATGCATCGTCTGAACATCATCGACACGCCGGGTCACGTGGACTTCACCATCGAGGTGGAGCGCTCGCTGCGCGTGCTTGACGGGGCGGTGTGCGTGCTGGACGGCAACCAGGGTGTTGAGCCGCAGACCGAGACGGTCTGGCGCCAGGGCGACAAGTACAACGTTCCGCGGATCGTCTTCGCGAACAAGATGGATAAGCTTGGCGCGGATTTCTATCGCTGCGTGGATGATATCAAGACCCGCCTGGGCGCGCGTCCCGTGCCGATCCAGCTGCCGATCGGGATCGAGTCCTCCTTCAAGGGCGTTGTCGATCTGGTTGAGATGAAGGCGATCGTCTGGGAAGAGGAGTCGCTGGGCGCGAAGTATCATGACGCGGCGGTTCCTGACGATCTCCTGGAGAAGGCCAAGCAGTATCGCGGCGAACTCATCGAGGCCTGCGTCGAACTCGACGATGCGGCGATGGAGGCGTATCTGGAGGGCCAGGAGCCGGACATCGCAACGATCAAGCGCCTGATCCGCAAGGCGGTCATCACGTCCGCCTGGTATCCGGTGCTGTGTGGTTCTGCGTTCAAGAACAAGGGCGTTCAGCCGCTGCTCGACGCAGTGGTCGCATACCTGCCGAGCCCGCTGGACCGCCCGGCGATCAAGGCGATCGATGCGCGCACGGAAGCCGAGACGATCCGCAAGGCGTCGGATGACGAGCCGTTCTCCATGCTCGCATTCAAGATCATGGACGATCCGTTTGTCGGGACGATCACGTTTTGCCGGATTTACTCGGGCAAGCTGAACGCCGGCGACGGCCTCATGAACTCGACGCGCGAGAAGAAAGAACGCGTTGGACGCATGCTTCTGATGCACGCCAACAACCGCGAGGACATCAAGGAAGCCTATGCTGGCGACATTGTCGCACTGGCTGGTCTGAAGGATGTTCGTACGGGCGATACCCTGTGTGATCCGAACAAGGCCGTCATCCTCGAAAAGATGGAGTTCCCGGAGCCCGTCATCGAGCTGGCGATCGAACCAAAGTCGAAGGCGGATCAGGAAAAGCTTGGTGTTGCGCTGGCGAAGCTGGCGGCGGAGGATCCTTCCTTCCGGGTGTCCACGGACCAGGAAAGCGGGCAGACGATCCTTCGCGGGATGGGCGAACTCCACCTCGACATCAAGGTCGATATCCTGCGCCGCACCTACAAGGTGGACGCCTCGGTCGGCGCTCCGCAGGTCGCCTACCGTGAAAAGCTCGGCAAGCGCACGGAAATCGACTATACGCACAAGAAGCAGACAGGCGGCACCGGGCAGTTCGCCCGCGTAAAGCTGATCTTCGAGCCCGGCGAGCCGGGCACCGGGTTCGTCTTCGAGAACCAGATCGTCGGCGGGTCGATCCCGAAGGAATTCATTCCTGGCGTGGTCAAGGGTCTTGAGTCGTCAAAGGAGAACGGCCTTCTTGCCGGCTTCCCGATGATTGACTTCAAGGCAAGCCTGATCGATGGCGCGTTCCACGATGTCGACTCCAGCGTGCTGGCGTTTGAAATCGCCACGCGTGCGGCCTTCAAGGAGCTCAAGGACAGGGGCGACCCGCGCCTGCTTGAGCCGATCATGAAGGTCGAAGTCGTGTCTCCCGAGGAATATGTGGGCTCCGTGATCGGCGACCTCAATTCCCGGAGGGGCATGATCCAGGGCCAGGACATGCGCGGCAATGCGACGGTCATCAATGCGATGGTCCCGCTCGCCAACATGTTCGGCTACGTGAACTCGCTGCGGTCCTTCAGCCAAGGGCGAGCCAGCTTCACGATGCAGTTCGACCACTACGAGGAAGTGCCGCGTGCGGTGAGCCAGGAAGTGCTCGCCAAGCTCGCGGGCTGATCCGGAGGCGAACCGAAGTCCGGGGGATGGGGGAGCAATCCCCCGCAAACTTTAGTCAAGGCCAGTGAGCCACAGCGAAGGAGCTGCCGCGAAGGCGGGAGAGACAGGATGGCGAAGGAAAAATTCGAACGCACCAAGCCGCACTGCAATATCGGCACTATCGGTCACGTCGATCATGGCAAGACCACGCTGACTGCGGCCATCACAATGACGCTCGCCAAGCAGGGCAAGGCGAAGGCCATGGCCTATGCGGACATCGACGCGGCGCCCGAGGAAAAGGCTCGCGGCATCACGATCAATACTGCGCACGTGGAGTATGAGACGGACAACCGTCACTACGCTCACGTCGACTGTCCCGGCCACGCGGACTACGTGAAGAACATGATCACGGGTGCGGCCCAGATGGACGGTGCGATCCTCGTGGTCTCTGCCGCCGACGGTCCGATGCCGCAGACGCGCGAGCACATCCTGCTCGCCCGTCAGGTCGGCGTGCCGGCGCTGGTCGTTTTCATGAACAAGGTCGACATGGTCGACGATGCCGAACTCCTCGAACTCGTCGAGATGGAAGTCCGTGAGCTTCTGTCGTCCTACGAATTCCCCGGCGATGATATTCCGATCGTGAAGGGGTCCGCTCTGGCCGCGGTTGAGAACCGCAACCCGGAGATTGGCGAACAGAAGATCCTCGAACTCATGGCCGCCGTGGATCGCTACATCCCGCAGCCGGATCGTCCGATCGACAAGCCGTTCCTGATGCCGATCGAAGACGTATTCTCGATTTCCGGCCGCGGCACGGTCGTCACCGGTCGCGTTGAGCGCGGCATTGTGAAGGTCGGCGAGGAAGTTGAAATCGTCGGCATCCGCCCCAACCAGAAGACGACTGTCACCGGCGTCGAGATGTTCCGCAAGTTGCTCGATCAGGGCCAGGCGGGCGACAACATCGGCGCGCTGTTGCGCGGCGTCGACCGGGAAGGCGTGGAGCGCGGTCAGGTGCTGTGCGCCCCCGGCACCATCAAGCCGCACAAGAAGTTTGCGGCTGAGGTGTATATCCTGACGAAGGAAGAAGGCGGCCGCCACACGCCGTTCTTCACCAACTACCGTCCGCAGTTCTACTTCCGCACGACTGATGTGACGGGAATGTGCAAGCTGCCGGAAGGCACCGAAATGGTTATGCCGGGCGACAACATTGCGATCGAGGTTGAGCTGATCACCCCGATCGCCATGGAAGAAAAGCTTCGCTTCGCGATCCGCGAGGGCGGTCGGACTGTCGGTTCGGGCGTCGTTTCCAAGATCCTCGAGTAGTAGACGGGCGAGGGGCGCGCCGCCGATATGGCGGCGCGCCTCTTTCCGTCGCCGGGGCCGTCGTGGCTCCAAGCGTCCACGGGTCGGGCTCTTCGCCCACAAGGCAGACAGATATGCAGAACATCCGAATCCGCCTGAAGGCTTTCGATCACCGCATGCTGGATGTGTCGGCGCGCGAGATCGTGAACACAGCAAAGCGCACCGGCGCCAATGTGCGCGGGCCTGTGCCGCTGCCGACCCGCATCGAGAAATTCACGGTGAACCGCTCGCCGCACATCGACAAGAAGTCGCGTGAGCAGTTTGAGATCCGCACCCACAAGCGGGTGCTCGATATCGTTGACCCGACGCCGCAGACTGTGGACGCGCTCATGAAGCTCGACCTGTCGGCTGGCGTCGACGTCCAGATCCAAGTTTTGGGGGCGTAACATGCGCTCGGGCGTACTCGCCAAGAAGCTGGGCATGACGCGGGTGTTCGCCGATGACGGCGCGCACGTGCCTGTGACTGTGCTGCAACTCGACTCCTGCCAGGTGGTTGCGCAGCGCACTGCCGATCGTGACGGCTACACTGCTGTTCAGCTTGGCGCCGGCAAGGCCAAGGCCAAGAACACGGCGAAAGCCGAGCGGGGCCACTTTGCGAAGGCTCAGGTTGAGCCCAAGCGGCGTGTCGCCGAATTCAGGGTGTCGCCTGACAACCTGATCGAGGTTGGCGCGGAAATCACCGCAGATCACTTCGTTGCGGGCCAGAAGGTCGACGTGTCTGGCGTAACCATCGGGCGCGGGTTTACCGGCGCGATGAAGCGCTGGAACTTCGGCGGTCTGCGGGCCACCCACGGGGTGTCGGTGTCGCACCGCTCGCACGGCTCCACCGGCCAGCGTCAGGACCCGGGCAAGGTTTTCAAGAACAAGAAGATGGCCGGGCATTATGGCGTTGAGCGCGTGACCACGCAGAACCTGGTGGTCGTGCGGACGGATGTCGAACGGGGTTTGATTCTGGTGCGCGGCGCGGTGCCCGGGCCGGAGGGCGCGTATGTTGAAGTGCGCGACGCCGTGAAGCAGGGCGCTCCCAAGGATGCGCCGACGCCTGGCGCCTTCCGCAAAGCGCAGGGGGCTTAAGCCATGAAGGTCGACGTCAAGACGCTAGATGCGAAAGCCGCCGGATCGATCGAACTCGATCCGGCGATCTTCGGCCTTGAGCCGCGGAAGGACATTCTGGAGCGCGTTGTGCGCTGGCAGATGGCCAAGCGGCAGGCCGGTACGCACGACACCAAGACGCGGTCGGAAGTGAACCGCACCAAGTCGAAAATGTACAAGCAGAAAGGCACGGGTCAGGCGCGTCACGCCTCGGCCAATGCGCCGATATTCCGTGGCGGTGGGCGCGCCCATGGGCCCAAGCCGCGCTCCCACGCGCACGACCTTCCCAAGAAGGTGCGCGCGCTTGGCCTCAAGCATGCCCTGTCCGCCAAGGCAGGGGCCAAGGCGATCCTCATCATTGATGATGCACGCCTCACGGCGCCGAAGACGAAGGCGCTGAAAGACGGCCTCGCGAAGCTGGGTGTGGCGAACGCATTGCTGATCGGCGGCAGGGAGCTTGATGCAAACCTGAAGCTTGCCGCCCGCAACATTCCGAACTTCGACGTTCTGCCGAGCGTCGGGGCCAATGTTTACGACATTCTTCGTCGCCACACGCTTGTGCTGACCAAGGAAGCTGTTGCTGAACTGAACGCCCGTCTCGCGGCTCCGGCCAAGGCTAAGGCTGCGCCGGCGAAAAAGACGCGGGCGAAAAAGGCCGACGCGCAAGGGGCTGAGGCATGACCCTCGACAAGCACTACGACACGATTTTGTCGCCCGTCATCACGGAAAAGACGACGCTGCTCAGCGAGCAGAACAAGGTCGTCTTCCGGGTCCCGCTCGCCGCGTCGAAGGACGAGGTCAAGGCGGCGGTTGAGGCGTTGTTCAAGGTCAAGGTCACGGCCGTGAACACGGTTGTGACCAAGGGTAAAACCAAATTGTTCCGCGGTCGGCCCGGCAAGCGGTCCGACACCAAGAAAGCCATCGTAACCCTGGCTGAAGGCCAGGCGATCGATGTGACGACGGGGCTCTGAGCCATGGCTTTGAAGACCTTCAATCCAACGTCGGAGGGACGTCGCCAGCTGGTGATTGTCGACCGCTCCGAACTGCACAAGGGCCGCCCCGAGAAGTCTCTCGTGGAGGGTTTGACCAAATCGGGCGGGCGCAACAACGCCGGCCGGGTGACGGCCTTCCGGCATGGCGGCGGCCACAAGCGGCTGTATCGCAAGATCGACTTCAAGCGGCGGCGCTGGAACGATCCCGCGACCATCGTGCGCCTGGAATACGACCCCAACCGGACGGCCTGGCTGGCGCTGATCCAGTACAAGGACGGCGACCTCGCCTACATCATCGCGCCGCAGAAGGTGAAAGCCGGCGACGTCGTGGTTGCTGGCGAGCAGGTTGACGTGAAGCCCGGCAATGCGATGCTGCTCAAGAACGTGCCTGTCGGCACGATCGTGCACAATATCGAGCTGAAGCCCCAGAAGGGCGCGCAGATGATCCGGTCTGCCGGATCCTATGCGCAGGTCGTCGGACGTGATGCGGGGTATGTGCAACTGCGTCTCGCCTCGGGTGAGACCCGTATGGTGCAGGACACCTGCATGGCCACCATCGGCGCGGTCTCGAACCCGGACAACATGAACGAGAACTGGGGTAAGGCCGGTCGGTCGATCTGGCTTGGCCGCAAGCCGGCCGTTCGCGGCGTGGCGATGAACCCGGTCGATCACCCGCATGGCGGCGGCGAGGGCCGGACATCAGGCGGGCGTCATCCCACCACGCCGTGGGGCAAGAAGACCCGTGGGCCGAAAACGCGCAACAACAAGAAGACGGATCGTCTGATCATCCGTCGTCGCAACGACAAGAAGGCTTAACGACGATGCCGCGCTCTATCTGGAAAGGCCCCTTCGTCGACGGATACATCCTCGCCAAGGCGCAAAAGGCGGGATCCTCGCCGCGCAAGGAAGCGATCAAGACCTGGTCGCGCCGCTCCACCATCATGCCGCAATTCGTCGGCCTGACCTTTCAGGTGCACAACGGGCACAAGTTCATCCCGGTTCTCGTGAGCGAGGACATGGTTGGACACAAGCTCGGCGAGTTCGCTCCCACGCGCACCTACTACGGTCATGGCGCGGACAAAAAAGCCAAGAAGAAGTGAGGGCCTGACCCATGTCCAAGCCGAAGGCTCCCCCGCGTCAGGCGTCCAACGAGGCCCGTTCTGTGGCCCGGATGCTGCGCGTCAGCCCCCGAAAGCTAAATCTCGTCGCGCAATCGATCCGCGGCCTGCACGTGCAGAAAGCGCTCAATGAGCTCGCCTTCTCGCCCAAGCGCATCGCCGCCGACGTGCACAAGGCGCTCAAGAGCGCAATCGCGAACGCTGAAAACAATCACGGTCTCGACATCGACCAGCTGGTCGTGTCGCAGGCCTATGTGGGCAAGAACCTGGTGCTGAAACGGATGCACGCCCGCGCCCGCGGTCGCGGGGCGCGCGTTGAGAAGCCGTTTTCTCAGCTTACCATCGTGGTTCGCGAACAAGAGGAGACGGCCTGATGGGTCAGAAGGTCAATCCGGTCGGTCTTCGGCTCGGCATCAACCGCACCTGGGATTCGCGCTGGTACGCAAACACAGGCGAGTACGCGCGCCTTCTCCACGAGGACATCCGGATCCGGAAATATCTCAAGGAGAAGCTCGCTCAGGCAGGTATCTCCCGCATTGTGATCGAGCGGTCTTTCAAGCGCTGCCATGTGACGATCTACACAGCCCGCCCGGGCGTCGTGATCGGCAAGAAGGGCGCGGACATCGACAAGTTGCGCAAGGATCTGTCAAAGGTTGCAAGCGGCGAACTCACGCTGAACCTGATGGAAGTGCGCAAGCCTGAAGTCGATTCCAAGCTTGTCGGTGAAGGCATCGCCCAGCAGCTTGAGCGTCGCGTGGCCTTCCGCCGGGCGATGAAGCGCGCCATGCAGTCGGCCATGCGGCTCGGTGCGCTCGGCATTCGCGTCAATGTGTCGGGCCGGCTCGGCGGTGCGGAAATCGCCCGCATGGAGTGGTATCGCGAAGGTCGCGTGCCGCTGCACACCCTGCGCGCGGACGTCGATTATGCGCTCTCTGAGGCGCACACCGCCTATGGGGTGATCGGCGTGAAGGTCTGGATCTTCAAGGGCGAGATCCTCGAGCACAACCCCATGGCCCAGGACAAGCGGGCCCAGGAAACCGGCGAGCAGCGCGCGCGGTCTGATCGCGAGGGCGCTCCGCGCCGCGAGCGTGAGGACCGTCCCCCGCGCGGGGATCGTCCGGACCGGGGCGGTCGCGGGCGTCGCCAACGTGATGAGGCGACTGCCTCTGGCGAAGGCGAGGCGTAAGGACGAACGTCATGTTGCAGCCAAAGAAAACCAAATACCGCAAGGCCCACAAGGGGCGGATCAAGGGCGCTGCGACGTCGGGCGCCAGCCTGGCGTTTGGGTCCTATGGCCTGAAATCCATGGACCCGGAGCGTCTGACGGCGCGCCAGATTGAAGCGGCGCGTCGCGCCATCACCCGTCAGATGAAGCGTCAGGGCAAGGTGTGGATCCGCATTTTTCCCGATGTTCCAGTGTCCAAGAAGCCCGCCGAAGTGCGCATGGGCTCGGGCAAGGGGTCTCCGGAATTCTGGGCGGCGCGCGTCAAGCCCGGCCGCATCCTGTTTGAGATCGACGGCGTCGCCGACGACGTGGCGCGCGAAGCGCTGCGTCTGGGCGCGGCCAAGCTTCCGGTTCGCACCAAGATCGTGGCGCGCATCGTCGCCGCCGGGGAGGCGCTGTAATGGCGAAGAAAATGGAGATCACGCGCGGGCTCACCCCCGACCAGCTGCGTGATCAGCTCGCAAGCCTTAAGCGCGAGCAGTTCAATCTGCGTTTCCAGCAGGCCACCGGCCAGCTCGAAAACCTCGCGCGCGTACGTCAGGTGCGCCGTGAGATCGCGCGCGTCAACACGGCGTTGCGCGAGAAGGCCGGCGCCGGCGTGGCGTAGCTTCAGGGGTTGGAGAAGTAACAATGCCGAAGCGCGTGATGCAAGGCGTGGTCGAAAGCGATAAGGGCGACAAGACCGTCGTCGTACGGGTGGAACGTACGTTCCTGCACCCCGTGCTGAAAAAGACGGTGCGCCGCTCGAAGCGCTATCATGCGCATGATGAAGCCAATTCGAACAAGGTTGGCGACGTTGTGCAAATTCAGGAATGCCCGCCGAAGTCGAAGTTGAAGCGGTGGGAAGTGATCGGTCGCGTCGGGGCGTGATCCCGATACGGATCGGTTGGAGGACGGATCAATGATCCAGATGCAGTCCAATTTGGATGTGGCGGACAATTCAGGCGCCAAGCGCGTTATGTGCATCAAGGTGCTTGGCGGTTCGAAACGTCGCTATGCGACAGTCGGCGACATCATCGTGGTGTCGGTCAAGGAAGCCATTCCACGCGGTCGCGTGAAGAAGGGCGACGTGCGCAAGGCGGTCATCGTGCGCGTGTCGAAAGACATCAAGCGCCGCGATGGGTCGGTTATCCGGTTTGACCGCAACGCGGCCGTTCTGGTGAACAACCAGGGCGAGCCGATCGGCACGCGTATCTTCGGACCGGTTCCGCGCGAACTGCGCGCAAAGAACCATATGAAGATCATCTCGCTTGCGCCGGAGGTGTTGTGAGATGGCTGCGAAGGTGAAGAAGAACGACCGCGTTGTCGTGCTCACGGGCCGGGACAAGGGCAAGATCGGCCGCGTCCTCAAGGTGATCCCGAAAGAGGATCGCGTGGTGGTGGAAGGCGTGAATATCGTGAAGCGCCACACCAAGCCGTCGATGGCGAATCCAAATGGCGGTGTCCTGCAACGCGAGGCTGCAATCCACGTGTCAAACGTGGCGGTCGCAGATCCCAAAACCGACAAGCCCACGCGCGTCGGGTTCAAAGTCGTTGACGGCGCGAAGATCCGCGTCGCCAAGAAGTCCGGCGAGAAGATCGATGTCTAAGGACCAAACGCCCCGGTCCGGCTATGAGCCGCGACTGAAGACCTTCTACCGCAGCGAAATCCGCAGCCGGCTGAAGGGCAAATTCGGCTACACCAACGACATGCAGATCCCTGGCCTCGAAAAGGTCGTGATCAATATGGGTGTCGGCGAGGCTGTGGCTGACTCCAAGAAGCTCCAGTCTGCGATCACTGCATTGACCGCGATCACCGGGCAAAAACCAGTCGCGACGCGGGCGCGCAAGTCGATCGCCCAGTTTAAAATCCGCGAGAACATGGCGGTCGGCTGCAAGGTTACATTGCGCAAGGACCGCATGTACGAGTTTCTTGATCGCCTGGTGACCATCGCGCTGCCGCGGGTGAAGGACTTCCGTGGTCTCAACGGAAAGTCGTTTGACGGGCGCGGAAACTACGCGATGGGCCTCAAGGAACACATCGTGTTTCCCGAGATCAACTACGACAGCGTAGACCAGATCTGGGGCATGGACATCATCGTTTGCACCACGGCCAAGTCAGACGCGGAAGCAAAGGAACTGCTCCGCGAACTGAATTTTCCGTTCCGGAACTGAGAGCGCACCAATGGCAAAGAAGAGCTCCATCAACCGCAATGCGAAGCGGGAAAAGCTTGCCAAGCGCCTCGAGGCGAAGCGCAAGCGGATCAAGGATATCGCGCTCGACGAGAACCGTCCTCCAGAGGAGCGGTTTGAAGCGCGCCTTAAACTCGCAGCGCTGCCGCGCAACTCTGCGAAGAACCGTGTGCGCAACCGCTGCGAAATCACGGGTCGTCCGCGCGCTTTCTATCGCAAGCTGAAGATGTCCCGGATCGCGCTGCGTGAGCTCGCGAACCAGGGGCTTATCCCCGGCATGGTCAAGTCCAGCTGGTAAGGGGAAGTCGACGATGAACTTGAACGATCCCATCGGGGACATGCTCACGCGGATCCGCAACGCGCAAACGCGCGGGCGCTCCACTGTGACCACGCCGGCTTCCACATTGCGCGAGCGGGTGCTCACCGTGCTCGCCCAGGAAGGCTACATCCGCGGTTTTGCGGAGATTGAGAAAGACGGAAAGCGGGAGATTGAGATCCAGCTGAAGTATTTTGAGGGGTCTCCGGTCATCTCCCAGATCAAGCGTGTCTCAACGCCTGGTCGCCGGGTCTACTCGTCCGTGCGTGATCTGCCGCTTGTACGCAACGGGCTTGGCATATCCATCGTGTCGACGCCGAAGGGCGTCATGTCAGACACGGCTGCGCGCGCCGAAGGTGTCGGCGGCGAAATCATCTGCACGGTCTACTAGGACCGATCGGTACAGGACGAAGGTCATGTCGCGCATTGGCAAGAAACCCATTCCGGTCCCGAGTGGCGCGCAGGTGGCGCTCGAGGGCCAGACCGTGAAGGTCAAGGGCCCCAAGGGAGAGCTCGCGGTTACCCTGGTCGACGATGTCGTGGCGAAGCTTGAGAACGGCGCAGTGTCGCTGTCTCTGCGCCATGAGACGCCGCGGGCGCGCGCCATGTGGGGCATGTCGCGCACCCTGGTCGCCAACAATGTCCAGGGCGTCACGGACGGGTATGTGAGAACGCTGGAACTTGTGGGCGTCGGATACCGCGCGGCGATGCAGGGGGCGAACCTGCAGCTGCAACTCGGGTTCAGCCATGATGTGGTCTACGCGCCGCCCGCCGGGGTGAAGATCGAGACTCCGAAGCCGACGGAGATCCGCATCAGCGGCGTCGACAAGCAGAAGGTCGGTCAGGTCGCGGCCGAAATCCGCGCCTATCGCCCGCCCGAGCCCTATCAGGGCAAGGGTGTGAAGCACCAGGGCGAAGCGATCCGCCGCAAGGAAGGCAAGAAGAAGTAAGCCATGGCCAACGCGAACAACAAAGACCGCCGCGCGCAGCGTCTGCGCACCCGGATCAAGAAGGTGGCCAATGGCCGCCCGCGCCTGTCGGTGTTCCGCTCTGCGAAGAACATCTCGGCCCAGATCATCGACGACGTCAGCGGCCGCACGCTTGCCGCCGCCTCGTCTCTCGAGAAAGGCGTCGCCCCGGGCGCCAAGTCCGAGGAAGCCGCCCGGATCGGGGCGCTGATCGCGGAACGCGCGAAACAGGCTGGCGTCACCGCTGTGGTGTTTGACCGCGGCGCTTATCTTTATCACGGCCGGGTGAAAGCCCTCGCCGAAGCCGCCCGTGAGGGCGGCCTCGAATTCTAAGGAGCAGTCAATGGCCCGGCGTGGTGAAGAACGCACAGGCGGCTCGGACCGCGAACGCGATACGGAATTTGTCGATCGTCTGGTCGCGATCAATCGCGTTGCGACGGTGGTCAAGGGCGGCAAGCGGTTTGGCTTCGCCGCACTCGTCGTTGTCGGCGATGAAAAGGGGCGTGTCGGCTTCGGTCACGGCAAGGCGCGGGAGGTGCCCGACGCCATCCGCAAGGCGACTGACGAGGCGAAGAAAACAATGGTGCGGGTGCCGCTGCGTGAAGGCCGCACCCTGCATCATGACGGGCGCGGCCGTTGGGGCGCCGGGAAAGTGGTGCTACGCGCAGCCCCGCCCGGCACCGGTCTGATTGCTGGCGGTCCGATGCGGGCAGTTCTGGAAGTGCTGGGGGTGCGTGATGTCGTCGCCAAGTCTCTCGGGTCGTCAAACCCGTACAACATGGTGCGCGCGACGGTCGACGCCCTGAAAGGCCAGGTCAGTCCGCGCCACGTCGCCAACAAGCGCGGGCTGAAGGTCGCCGACGTGGTGGGTCGTCGCAGGGACGGCGCCTCGGCGAATGAAGCCGTCGGTGCGGAAGGCTGAGGAACAGGGTCATGGCCACCAAGAAAACCATCACTGTGAAGCGGATCGGCAGCCCGATCCGGCGTGAGGCCAGCCAGCGTGCGACACTGCTCGGGCTTGGCCTCAGCAGGACGAACGCCGTGCGTGAGCTGGAGGATACTCCGGCGGTGCGCGGGATGATCACCAAAGTGCGCCACCTCGTCGAGGTGGTCGGCCAGGGGAAATGATGCGGAGCCGGCGGTTTGATCGAGTCCTGTGCGGCGCGGCGGATCAGCCGGGCGCTGATGCAGTGGCGGAGCGGACGCCGGATCCCAGGGAGCGCATGCCATGAAACTGAACGAACTCGCGGACAATGAGGGCGCGCGCAAGGAGCGCATGCGCGTCGGGCGGGGCGTTGGCTCCGGCAAGGGCAAGACCTGCGGGCGCGGCGTGAAGGGCCAGAAGTCCCGTCGCGGCGTTCGCATCAAGGGCTTTGAAGGCGGCCAGATGCCGGTGCACATGCGCCTGCCGAAGCGCGGCTTCAACAAACATCGGCGTGCGCGCTACGCGGAAATCAACCTCAGCCGCCTCCAGAAGGCGATCGATGCCGGCAGGCTCGACGCCAAGGCTGTGATTGATGAAGCAGCGCTCATGAAGGCTGGTCTTGTTCGCCGGGCCTGGGATGGCGTCCGGCTGCTTGGCAAGGGTGAACTGAAAGCCAAGGTGAAGCTGGAAATCACGGGCGCGACGGCCGGCGCCATCGCCGCCGTCGAGAAAGCGGGCGGCAGCGTCTCGGTGAAGCAGAGCGAGGTTGCGGCGGACTGATCGCCCGCCCATCTTTGCTCGTCATCGCGTATCGTATCCGGTTTCGCGCGCGCCCGCCCGGCACCTACGGAGGCGCGCTCTCATGGAGCAAGGGCCAGCATGGCTTCCGCCGCCGAGCAACTCGCCGCCAATCTGAACCTGTCCACCTTCGCGAAGGCGACGGAGCTGCAGAGCCGCATCTGGTTTACGCTGGGCGCTCTGATCGTCTACCGGCTCGGCACGTACATCCCGATCCCGGGCATCGACCCGCAGGCGTTTGCGAACGCATTCCAGAATCAGGCCGGGGGCATCCTCGGCATGTTCAACATGTTTTCGGGCGGCGCCGTTGAGCGGATGGCGATATTCGCCCTGAACGTGATGCCCTACATCTCCGCTTCGATCATCGTGCAGCTGATGACCACAGCGGTTCCGAGCTGGGAAAAGCTCAAGAAGGAAGGCGAAGCCGGGCGCAAGCAGCTCAACCAGTACACCCGCTATCTGACGGTGGTGCTGGCCTTCTTCCAGGCGACGGGCATCGCCATGGGCCTCGAGCGGTCGCAGGGGATCGTCCTCAATCCGGGGCTGTTTTTCATCGCCACAACTGTCGTGACGTTGGTCGGGGGCACGATGTTCCTGATGTGGCTCGGCGAGCAGATCACGGCGCGCGGCGTCGGCAACGGCGTGAGCCTGATCATCTTCGCTGGCATCGTTGCGGCCATGCCGACAGCGATCGGTCAGGCCCTCAACCTGACCCGGGTCGGCGACCTGTCCTGGTTTGCGCTCATCGTGATCCTGGCGATCGTTGTCGCGGTGATCGTCTTTGTCGTCTTTGTGGAACGCTCGCAGCGGCGGCTGCTGATCCAGTACCCCAAGCGCCAGCAGGGCAACCGGATGTTCCAGGGCGAAAGCTCGTTTCTGCCTCTGAAGATCAATACCTCCGGGGTGATTCCGCCGATCTTCGCATCGTCCCTGCTGCTGCTGCCGGCGACGTTCACGAGTTTCGCGTCTGAAAACAGTCCGGAGTGGATCCAGGCGATCGCCGCCTCGATCGGCTATGGTCAACCCCTGCACATGGCGCTCTATGCGCTTGGCATCATCTTCTTCTGCTTTTTCTACACGTCCATCGTGTTCAATCCCGAGGAAACGGCCGACAATCTGCGAAAATATGGCGGGTTCCTGCCGGGCATTCGCCCGGGCCGCAAGACGGCCGAGTATCTCGATTACGTGCTGACCCGCCTGACGGTTATCGGCGCAGCCTATCTCACCATCGTCTGCCTCCTGCCGGAGGTGTTGATCTCCTACTACAAAGTGCCGTTCTATCTCGGCGGGACGTCTCTTCTGATCGTCGTGTCGGTCACGATGGACACCGTGACACAGGTGCAATCGCATCTTCTTGCCCATCAATATGAGGGGCTGATCAAGAAAACGCGGCTGAGGGGACGCAAACGGTGAACCTGATACTGTTCGGACCGCCGGCTGCCGGCAAAGGGACGCAGGCCAAGCGGCTCACAGCCAGCCGGGGATTCGTGCAGCTTTCCACCGGCGACATGCTGCGCGCCGCGCGCGCGTCTGGGGCTGAGCTCGGCAAGCGGGTCGCCGCGATCATGGATTCCGGCCAGCTTGTTTCGGACGCGATTGTGATCGAGCTGATCGACGCGGAGATGACCGCACGGGCTGGAGCTCCGGGGTTCATTTTCGATGGGTTTCCCCGCACGGTGGCTCAGGCCGAAGCTTTGGACACTCTGTTGGCGCGCCAGGGCGCGGGCATCGATGCGGTCATACGCCTTGTGGTTGACGACGCGGCTCTGATCGCCCGGATCGAGCGGCGCTTCGCGGCCGAAGGCCGACCCGATGACAATCCGGAAGCCTTCAAGGTTCGCCTCGCGGCCTATAATGGGCAGACCGCGCCGCTCATCCCCTATTACCGATCGCAGGGCCGTCTGGTCGAGATTGACGGCATGGCGGACATCGACGCCGTCGCTGCGGACATTGATCGAATTCTGGAACGCACACTGCCCCGGGGCGGGGGCTGACCCGGCTCCGGGACTGGCGCTTCGTCATGTGGCAGGCCCATGCGCGCTGCCCGCTGCAGGGGCTGCAGGCGGGGAGCGTGCGGGCAGGGCGTGCGGGCAGGGCGTGCGGGCAGGGCGTGCAGGCAGGGCGTGCAGGCAGGGCGTGCAGGCAGGGCGTGCAGGCAGAGGGCGTGCGGGCAGGGCGTGGAGGCTGGCGTCGGAGCTCCTGGGAGTGCGTCGGGCGGAGACCGGGAGGATGCAGCGGGGATAGCAGGCAAATACGCGGCGCCAACCTGTTGACGCGGCGTTTTTCGCTTCTATACATACCGGCTCTCTGACGAGGGCTGAGCCTCGCCTGCCGCCGCAGGGCGCGCGGGCTCGGACTGTTCGCCGTTTCGTCCCGACAGAGCGGCCGGTTTGGGCAGGCGTCCTGATGGCGAACGCAGTGGGGCGAACGCAGTAGGGCGAACGCAGTGGATTTTCATGACGCGCCGCTTTTGGCGGCCGTCCGGTTGACGGAGATATGACGTGGCCCGCATCGCAGGCGTCAACATTCCAACCAACAAGCGCGTGATGATCGCGCTCACCTACATCCATGGCATTGGCGCAGCCAAGGCCAAGGAGATCTGTGAGAAGGTCGGCATCGCAGCCGCCCGCCGGGTCAATCAGCTGACTGACTCAGAAATCCTCCAGATCCGCGAAACAATCGACCGCGACTACATGGTCGAGGGCAACCTGCGCCGTGACGTGTCGATGAACATCAAGCGCCTGATGGATCTCGGGTGTTATCGGGGTCTGCGCCACCGTCGTGGGCTGCCGGTGCGTGGTCAGCGCACGCATACCAATGCGCGCACCCGCAAGGGCCCGGCGAAGCCGATCGCCGGCAAGAAGCAAGCGACGCGCAAATAGGCGTTTTCCACGGATAACGGCAGGGTCCACACGATATGGCTCAGAAGCAGGAAACCACCCGGGTTCGCAAGCGCGAGCGCAAGAACATCGTCTCCGGCGTGGTGCACGTGAATGCGTCGTTCAACAACACGATGATCACAATCGCCGATGCGCAGGGGAATGCGATCTCCTGGTCCTCATCGGGCGCGATGGGGTTCAAGGGTTCGCGCAAATCAACTCCCTATGCTGCTCAGGTGGCGGCGGAAGATGCGGCGCGCAAGGCCATGGAGCATGGCCTGCGCACGGTCGAGGTGGAAGTTTGCGGTCCGGGGTCAGGGCGTGAGAGCGCGCTGCGGGCCTTGCAGGCGGTTGGGCTGACCGTGACGGCCATCAAGGACGTCACGCCCATCCCGCACAATGGCTGTCGTCCGCCTAAGCGTCGGCGCGTTTAGATTTTTGTTCATTGCGACGCGCGGGGGCTGCGTCGCGCCTTCTGTCCGATTGGGGCGTCCATGCTGCTTGAGAAGAATTGGCAGGAACTGACCCGGCCGAAAAAGCCGGTTGTCGAGCACGGCTTTGACCCGCAGCGCAAGGCGAAGCTGATCGCCGAACCGTTGGAGCGCGGGTATGGCGTCACGCTCGGCAATGCGCTGCGGCGTGTCCTGTTGTCGTCGCTCCAGGGGGCGGCGATCACGTCCGTGCAGATCGACGGCGTACTCCATGAGTTTTCGTCGATCCCGGGTGTGCGTGAGGACGTCACAGACGTCATTCTGAACATCAAGGGCGTGGCTCTCCGGATGACGGCCGACGGTCCGAAGCGCGTCACCCTGAAGGCCAATGGCGCTGGTGAAGTGCGCGCTGGCCAGATCCAGACCGTTGCGGGCGTCGAAGTGCTCAACCCTGACCACGTGATCTGCACGTTGGACGAGGGCGGCGAGATCCGCATGGAATTCACGGTTGCGAATGGCAAGGGATATGTCCCGGCGGAACGCAATCGTCCGGACGACGCTCCAATCGGCCTGATCGCCGTCGACTCGATCTTCACGCCGGTGCGCCGCGTCGCCTATCGCGTCGAGAACGCGCGCTCCGGGCAGATCCTGGACTATGACCGACTGGTTCTTGAAGTCGAGACCAATGGCGGCATCAGCCCTGATGACGCGGTCGCCCTGGCGGCGCGTATCCTGCAGGACCAACTGCAAACCTTTGTTACCTTTGAAGAGCCGAAGCAGGAAAAGAAGACGGTCGAGAAGATCGATCTGCCGTTCAATCCCGCCCTGCTCAAGAAGGTCGACGAACTCGAATTGTCGGTCCGGTCAGCCAACTGCCTGAAGAACGACAACATCGTCTATATTGGCGATCTGATCCAGAAGACCGAAGCCGAGATGCTCCGCACTCCGAACTTCGGCCGCAAGTCGCTGAACGAAATCAAAGAAGTGCTGTCCCAAATGGGTCTCCATCTTGGCATGGAGGTCGATGGGTGGCCGCCGGATAACATCGAAGATCTGGCGAAGAAATACGAGGACAAGATCTGATCGGGCGTTCCCCGATCGGATGAGGACAAGCTCATGCGCCACGCTCACGGCCACCGGAAACTCAACCGCACCGTCGCCCATCGCCATGCGATGTTCGCCAATATGGCGGCGGCCTTGATCAAGCACGAACAGATCGTGACAACCCGTCCCAAGGCGAAGGAGTTGCGTCCTGTGGTGGAGAAGCTTGTCACGCTCGCCAAGCGGGGTGACCTGCATGCCCGTCGGCTCGCAGTGGCGCGCCTGCGCGATGCCGATATGGTCAAGAAACTCTTCGACACCCTTGGCCCGCGCTACAAGGCGCGTCCCGGCGGCTACACCCGGGTTTTGAAGGCCGGGTTCCGGTTTGGCGACAACGCGCCACTCGCGGTTATCGAGTTTGTTGATCGCGACGAGGCGGCCAAAGGTGCGGATTCCGGTCCGTCCCAAACGGGCGAAACCACCGCGGAGGCCTGACCGCGTCCGGCGGATCGACCGCCGGCGGCGCTGTCATCCAAGCCGTTCCTGGCGGCCAGATCGCGCCGGGCCTTATCAGGGTGTGTGTCGGCAATGGATCAGTCGGTGCAAGCCGTCCGGAAACGGGCGGCGTTGCTGCTTCCGGCTTCGCCGGCTCTTCCCTGCAACGCCAGGCCCACGGGCCGGAGGCGGGCCTGGACGAACGCGAACGGGCCGAGCGCAATCGTGCCGGCTATCGCGCCCACGCGATCTTTGCGAGCCTCGTCCTGATCGGCGTGACGTACACGCAGCTGAGCATCGATCTGGCCGCGAGCGGCAAGGCCCGGCTCTGGACGCCGCAGAGCGCGCAACAGCGGAGCGCGCTGTTCTGGGAGCTGTTCATCGCCGCTGTGACCCTGCCGGCGGCGGTTCCGGCCTGGACCCAGGCGCCGGGCGAGCCGGACTGAGCGCGCCCGGTGAGCCTCGCCGCGTGAGGCGCGTCAGGCGATGGCGCCGCGCGCGGAGTTTGGCTATCACACCTGCGCCGGCCCCGTAGCTCAGCTGGATAGAGCATCCGCCTTCTAAGCGGACGGTCGCAGGTTCGAGCCCTGCCGGGGTCGCCAGGACGGCGTTGACACCGCACCATCTCCCCCGGCGCCACCCCCAGCGCCCACCCCCCGCAACCATCCCGGCAACCGGCCCCGCGACCCAGCTGAGGCGCCGGGAAAAGACTCTTCAAAACAGGGCGCGCGCAGCAGCAGGGGGGACGCGCCGGTCACGCGCAGCCCTGTCGGCTGTTTGGCGGCTGTATCCGGCGGCGATCTCTGCAGACGCGACACAGCCGCTGCGCCGCCTCGCCAATGTCTCAGATGTGCTCGCCGCGCCTGTACTTTTCCGCCGCTTCGGTCACGCCGCCGCGCGCCAGGATGCGGGCCTGCTCCACCCATCGTTCGCGCACCACCCGGCCCTTGAACGAGATGTGCGCTTCCACCCACGCCGCGTTGGCCGGGCTCCAGGCGGCGATCTGATCAAAATGATAGATGCCGAGGGTGTTCAGCGTCGCCTCGATCTTCGGGCCGACGCCGCCGATCATCTTGAGATCGTCCGGCGCACTGTCACGCGGCCCGTCCAGGGTCGCAGGGCGCACCTCCTCGATCACCGGCCCGATTGTTCGGCCGTCATCGGGATAATCTTCCAGCACATCAGCAGGCGCACGCATGATCGGCCCGGTGCGCGGCAGCGGGCGCGGCGCGGGCGTCACCACCGGTGGCGGCGCAGGCGCAGGCTGCACAGGCTCCAGGCTCGTCGGCGCAGGCGCGGTTTCCAGGTAGCGCACGCGGCCTTCCAGGTATTTCACGCGCCATCGCAGACGGGCCATCTCCTCGTCGTCAAGGCTTGGTGCGACAGGTTGAACCGAATCGATCTCCGCCAGCCGGGCGCGCATCCGGTCTATCTCGGCGAGATCGCGCGCAACTCCCGCCGGATCGGCTGCGAGCTCAGTCATGGTGGTCACCCGTGCGGCCGCCCCGAACGCAGCCGCTTCGCTCTCCAGGCGCCCTTCGAGGTAGCGGACCCGACTGTCGAGATAGCGATTGCGCCAGCGCAGGCGGGCAGTCTCGCTCCCGGTGTCGGGTTCGCTCACCCAGGAGACCACCGCGCGCTCCGCTTCGCGTTCCAGTTCTTCAACGCGGCCCCGCAGCACGCTGAGGGTGATGGCGTCTGCGGCCTGTGTCCTGGTTTGCGCCTCCAACTGCGCCACGCGGCGGGCCAGCGCCTCCTCGGCGGCGCGATCGCGCACCAGCGGCGGCGGAGCCGCGGCGAGGCGCGCGCGCAGGCTCGCGAGTTCAGCCGCTTCCCCCTCGCGCTCGGCGAGCTGAGCCTCAAGTTGCGCCGCCCGCGCCCAGGCTGCGTCCCGCTCAGCCTCGCGATCGCCCGCTTGCGCGTCCAGCGCCGTCCTTGCCTCATGCAGGCCCTCAAGGTGGGCCACCCGCGCGCCAAGGTAGCGCGCCTTCCATTCAAGCAGGGCCCGTTCTGCGCGCAGTTCCTTGACCCGCACGGCCTCGTTGCGCAGCGTCGCCAGCTCCACGCGCAGCTGCTCCGCCTCCCGCCCGTCGGCCCTGGCCTCCGCCAGGAGCAGGGTGAGCGCGGCAATCCGGTCAGCCTGCGGCATGGACCCATTCTGGGCCGCGCCAGCCGCCCCGGCCGCAGGCGACGTTTCGCCCTGGCTGGATTGCATGGCGCCCGCGCAGACGACCTCCAGGCGGTGCTCCAGGAAACGCGCACGCGACTCAAAGTAGCGCAGCCGCCAACCCATGCGCGCATGCTCGCCAGGGTCCGCACCTTCACCCGGCGGCGCAGTTTCGCCGCGCGATGACAGATGCGCGCGCAGCCGCGATATCTCCCCGTGGGCCGCGTCCAGCGCCGACCCGGCCGCGCGTGCGTCCCTCAACTCCAGGCGCAGGGCGTCGATCTGGCCCTGTGCGGCGGCGAGCGCTGTCTCGGCGGCATGGGCCCGCGCGGCGCTGACAGTCTCCATGGCGCGCGGCTCCTGGCTCCCGGTCTGGGCGCGCAGGGCGGCGATCTCTGCCTGCGCCTCTCGCAGCTGCGTCTCGCAGGCGGCGGCCTTCGCCCGGTATTCGCGCAGTTCCATGGCATGCGACTCGGTACGGTTCTGTTCATCCTGAACAAGTCGCAGTTGGCTTGCGATGCGGGTCTCTGCAGCCCGCGCTGCATTCAGATCGCGCAGCGCCGCATCGCGCTCGTCGCGCCAGGCGCGGGTCTGAAATGTGAGGCGCAGGCTGCGCAGCCACCAGGCGCAAAGACCGCCGAGCAGCGCCGCCAACAGCAGCAGGAGCCACATCTGAACGATGAGATAGGCCATATTCTGTCCTCAGAGTTTCCTGGGCGTCATGTGCGCACCGTGAATTCGATGCGACGGTTGCGGGCCTGACCTGCAGGCGTTGCGTTGGACGCAGCCGGCCGGTCGGGGCCAAGCCCCTGGATGGTCAGCCGGTCGCGCGAGACGCCCTGCGCAACCAGATAGTCGCCCACCGCCTGGGCGCGGGCCCGCGATAGCGCCATGTTGACCGCGCGCGAGCCGACATTGTCCGTATGCCCGGAGATGTCGATGCGGAAGCTCTGGCAGCGCTTGGCGACCCAGACGAGCTTTTCCAGCACCGTGACGGACTGGGATGTCAAGACCGCCTTTCCGGTTTCAAAGGTGATCGTGTTCTGCGCCATGATGCCCTTCAGGCTCTCCTGGCACGCTTCCTGGCTGGCGTCGCTGAGGTCGATCCCTGAGATCTCCGGGATCTCCAGCGGGGCCACGACGGCGTTTTCCCAGGTCCATTTCGGTGAAATCGCGCTCATGTCCGCGGTGAGCGCCTTAACCTCGGCGGTGTTTCGCGCCGTGCCGCGCAGCACAAAGGAGCTGTCGGTGATGATCGCTTCGCCGTCCGGCAGATCGCGGATGTGGTCAATGCCGAAGCGCGCCATGGTAAACCAGTCGGCTTGCCCGATGGCGCCAGCATCGGATCCAGGCGCCGGCGGGGCCGTCGGTGTGATGCTCATGTCATCTACGACGCGGATTGTCGGAAACAGGGCGCGCGCCTGGCGCACCAGGGCCTCGCGCGCAGCAGGGCTCGGCGCGTCGCCAGCGAGCGTGATGCGTCCTGGAGTGCGCACCGCACTCCACATGCGCCGCGCAGGGCCTTCGGCAGGAGCCATGCGGTCATCGACGCGGGTGACGCCGCCAAGCGCCCGTCCGCCGCCCCACGTTGACGCGCGCACCAGCGCCAGGACGCGCTTGCGCGCGCCCGGGTCCGGCGGCGCGCCAGTGACCACGGCGCGCTGGCCCCGCATCTCGACGCTGGCGAAGCCCAGTCCAGCCGTCATCAAGGCCTCATTCGCCCGCCGCTCCAGTTTCGCCGCGATCGCGCCGGCGCTGGCGAAGCTGTGCTGCGTCGCCCACCAGCCGAACAGCAGGAAGAGGATCACGCCGACCAGAATGACCCCGAGCGGCCGGTCGAGCTTGACGACTGGGCGGGCCATGCGCACGGAATTTGCGTCCTTTCGCGTTCTGCGGTGCCGGTGCAGCGTAACAAGTCTTTTGTCGCACGGGAACGACGTGATACCCAGCGTGCGCGCCTGTTCCGCGAGCGCACCTCCCATGAACGCCTGTTGCCTGAACTCCCGCTGCCTGAACTCCCGCTGCCTAAACTCTCCCCGTCCGAACTCCCGTCACCTGAGCTCCCATCACCTGAGCTCCCACCACCTGAGCTCGGGGTTCTGGCGTCTGGTGCTGGAGGCAAAGGCGCCCGAACGTAAGCCCGCCGGCGCCCGAAGCCAGCCTCGTCCCATGCAGGATCCATGCGAACCGTCATCACCAGCGCAGCCAACCCGCTGATCAAGACCATCCGCAGCCTGGATCGGAAGAAAACCCGCCAGGAAACGGGTCTTTTTCTCGCCGAAGGGGCGCGCCTCGTCGCCGAGGCCGCCGAACTTGGCGTCTGGCCGGACATCCTCGTCTTCTCAGGCGAGGCGCTCGCGCGTCCGGCCGTGGCGCGCCTTGTGACCCAGGCCGAAACACACAGCGTGCGCCTGATCCAGACAAGCGAGCGTCTGCTTGAAAGCATCGCGCGCCGTGACAACCCACAAAACGTTATTGGAGCCTACCGTCAACGTTTCACGCCGCTGGAGCAGATCGACGCGCGCGCAGGCTGGTGCGTGGTCGCCCTGCAGGCGATCAAGGATCCAGGAAATCTTGGAACGATCCTGCGCACCGTGGACAGCGTTGGCGCTGACGCGGTCATCCTGATCGATGACTGCTGCGATCCCTATTCTCCGGAGGCGGTGCGGGCAAGCATGGGCTCAATCTTCGCTGCGCCCATCGCGCGGGCCAGGTTTGATGACTTCATGGCCTGGCGGCAGCGCCAGGGCGGCGTCCTCATCGGCGCGCATCTGAAAGGCGCCGTTCCCCATCATGCGGCCCCGCTCGGCGCTCCGGTGATCCTGCTGATGGGCAACGAGCAATCGGGCCTGCCGGACGCCATGGCGCAGCGCTGTGATGCGCTGGTCAAAATCCCCATGCGTGGGCGCGCCGACAGCCTCAATCTCGCGGTGGCCACCGCCGTGACCCTTTATGACCTCTGGCGACGGAGCGGTTATGATGGCGCACGCGCCTGACCTCAGTGGCCTGATACGGCCCGAAATCCTTGTTGCGGACGATTGGCGGGACTTCGCCCTGCTCGATTCCGGCGTCGGGCGAAAGCTGGAGCGCTACGGCCCATTCTGCTTTGAGCGCCCTGAGCCGCAGGCGTTCTGGCCTGCCCGCAGGCCTGACTGGCGCGCCGACGCGCGATTCCAGGGCGTCGATGGGGATGAACAGGGACGCTGGCGCATCGAGCGCTCCCTGCCCGAGCAGTGGACCATGCGCTGGGAGGACCTGACGTTCGCCGCCCGCTGCACCCCATTTCGCCATCTCGGCGTCTTTCCTGAGCACTCCGTGCACTGGCGGTACGCCCGCGAGCGTCTGTCGCATGCGCCCCCGCAGGCCGCGGTGCTGAACCTGTTCGGCTATACCGGTCTCGCCAGCCTCGCCTGCGTGGCCTCCGGCGCCCAGGTGACGCACGTCGACGCCTCCAGGAAGGCGATAGGCTACGCACGGGAGAACCAGGCTCTCTCGGGGCTCTCAGACGCCAGGATCCGCTGGATCTGCGATGATGCGCTGGCGTTTACCGCCCGCGAGGCGCGGCGCGGCAAGCGGTACGATGGGGTGTTTCTTGATCCTCCCAAGCATGGCCGCGGCCCAAATGGCGAGGTCTGGACGCTGGAGGACGGGCTCGCGCCCCTGCTGGCGGCGGTGCGCGCCGTCCTGTCCGACAGGGCTGCCTTCGTCGTGCTCACCGTCTACGCGGTTCGCCTGTCCTACGTCGCCGTCGCGCAAAGCCTCGCGGCCGCCTTTGACGGACTTGGGGGGTCTATCGTCTGCGGCGAGATGATGCTGCCCCATGCCGATGACGCGCGCCTGCTGCCGACCGCAATCTATGCCCGCTGGACGCCCTGAGTAAGCGATCGCACTGCAGCCTGAGATCGTACGGCGGCCTGCGCGCGTCCTGCGGCCGCGGTGCGCGACGCCCGCCAGCGCCGCCGCATGTCCTGTGACCATGCGCCTGACCCGGGTTCCGGGTCGAGGCCTGAACGGGCCGCCAGACCGGGCGCAGACGCGCTGCGATCCCGGGCTACAGGCTGCGCGCGACAAACCAGAATACGCCGAGCGCAAACAGCCCGCAGGCCGCGCCGACAGCCATGCTCGCCTGCCAGGCGTGAGGCGATCGGCGCGCCGCCAGAAAGACAAGGCCGAAGCAGGCCAGTGCGACGAACTGCCCGATTTCCACCCCGATGTTGAAGCCGAGAAGGGCGCCGACCAGACGATCGCGCGGCAGTTCGAGCGCCCCGAGCGCGCCTGCGAAACCGGCCCCGTGGACCAGTCCGAACAGGGCGGCAAGCAGCGGCGTGCTGCGCTGGATCTCGACTGGCTTGAGCGCGCCCGCCCCAAGGACGAACAGCGCTGCGCCGAGATAGACGAGAATTCCCGGCGGATCGCCGCCAATAAGGCGTGCAGCAAACGGGGTAAGAGCGGTCAGCGCCGCGCCCGCAACGCTCAGTCGCAGGTCTGCGCCGATGCGCGTGCGCAGCGCCTCAGCGGCGGCGAAGGCCACCGTGAAGCCGATCAACGCCTCAATGGCGGCCTCGTGCGGATGCGCCAGGCCGAGCGCGGCCAGCGCCAGGGTGATGGAATGGCCAAGCGTGAAACCGGTGGCGGCCAGGGCCGCGCCACGCGCGCGCCCGGCCAGCAGCGTCAGCGCCAGCAGGAAGGCGATGTGGTCCAGGCCGCCCAGGACATGCTCCGCCCCGCTGAGCACGAACCCGAAAAATGATGTGAGCGTATGGCCTGCTGTCAGCTCGACGGTGGGGCGCGCAGCGGTCAGCGCAGTGTCGAGCGGCGCGTCTCCAGGAATGTCCGCGCGCAGGTAATGAACGTGACTCGGCGACACCTCGCGGAACACCGCGATGGTGAGGAAAACGGGCGCTGCCGAGATCGGGCGGGGGCAGCGGATACGCGCCTCAACCCGGACATCGCCTGGACCCAGGCCCGGGAGCGGCTCAACCACCGGCGGATCGCACGGCGCGCCAGCCTGGCGCGCGGAGACAGTGTCGCGCACATGCGCCGCGAGCGCGGCGGTGAAGTCGCCTGGCTGCGCCGGGGGCGTCGCCGGAAGCTGGGTGACCCGCCGCGCGTCGGTGGAAATCACGCCTGTCAGAAGTGTTCCGTCAACGGACCATACAGAAAACGACCGGCTCGCGGTGTGGGCCCAGACCGGGGCGGCGAGACCTGCAAGGAGCGCAAGCGTGACGAGGCTGCGCCTCAGGATGCCCCTCACGACGGCGCATCCGGAGCCCGTACAATGGCGGCGCGTCGACGCAGGGCTGCAATCTGGGCGTCTACCGCTTCCGCTTCGACTTCGCGCCGCCACGCCGCTTCCGCCGCGGCGCGCGCGGCAGGCGCGTCCAGGCTCGGCGCGGGCCGCCGCTCGATCACGTGAATGAACACCACCCGCCCGCCGGTGCGAAGAGGGCCTGCGACATCGCCGGCGGACAACTGCGCCGCGGCGTCGCGCACGCTCGGTCCAGCCACCCCGGCGAGCCGGTCGAGCGGGATGAGCGCATCAGGCGTCGGCTCGATGCGCGCGTTCGCCGCAGCAACCGCTTCGTTGAAGCCGCCGCCTGCGGCGATGGCGGCGCGAAACCGCGCTGCGCCGGCGCCATCGCCGTCATCCAGGGCGGCGATGCGCACCCGAACGGAATCCTGTCCACGCAGCAGATCGGGGCGCGCCCGGACGAATGCATCAAGCTCGCCTGGCGCCGGCGTGCGGGCTGCCGCCGATGCGATCGCAAACTGCAACATGGCCTGGACGATGGCCTTGCGCGCTGCGGGATCGGTCTCGGCGAGCCCCATGTCAATGCCGCGCCGCACCAGAAGCGCTTCGTCGATCAGACGTTCCAGCGCGCGTGCGCGGTCCTCCTGCGTGAGGGGATTGCGCTTGTCGAGGGTGAGAGCCTCCACTGCAAGCTCGTAGTCCGAACGCAGGACCTCCGCGCCATCGACACGCGCGATGACCGCCGCGCCCCGCCCAAGCGGTGCAAAGTCGCCCGGTCGCAGCGCACTCCACAGCGCCGCCGCAAGCCCCAGCGCCCCTGCGGCGATCAGCGCCAGGCGCGCATGTTCAGGGCGCTTGGCCATACGCGACATAAATCGGCGAAGACCACGCGCGCGGCTCAGCCGGCGCTTCGCATTCGTCGCTGCCCGAACGATAGTCGCCATAGCACAGCTTTGCCCGGACGCATGCGCCGTCCGGGCCGCGCTCGCAGCGGATCGGCTTGGCGTTGATCATCGGCTCTGGCTCCTGGATCGCGCGCACATAATAGATCGTATCGCGTCGTCCGGTTGCGAAGTCGGGATCCGAGAAACTGAAGCTGCAGCCGTTGCGATCAGCGTCGCACTCATGCACGAGATAGGGATCCTGGATCAGACCGTCGAGCGGCTCGCCAGGGCGCGCCTGCGGACGGATCCGCACAACTTCGATCCGTGTAATGAGGGAGCGTTCGTCGGACGGGTTGAAGCACTCGCCTGAGCACAGTGTCGCGATGCGCTCGCCATCAAGGCCTTTGGTCGCAAAATCGGGGCAGCCTGGTTTCTGTTTGAGCGCACCGACCGCACGCACCTCGAAGCGCGGGGCGCCCGCCTGCGCCGTCTGGCCGCCCATGGCGAGGCGCCGGCCGCGCGGATCAACATGATCAAACCAAAGCAGAATGCGTTGACCCGAGGTGGCGTAAACCTCCCGCCGCTGCAGCGCATCCCAGACGCCCGCCCGCGAGCGCTGATCGACATGGGCCGCCACAAGGCCGCCGGTGAGGAAGAAAGAGCTCTGCCGTTCGAATTCGGTCAGATTGAAACTTGCAACCCTCATCAGCTCTTCGCGGGCAATCGGTTTCGACACCGGTTCGGGCGGCGCATTGTCGCGCACCACCATGCGCCGCCAGGCGGGGCTGATCGGGCCTGCCGATTCCGTGTTGCGCCGGCGGTCGACCTGTTTGTACCCGGTGCCTGGCCGCGCGCGATGATTGTCTGAAGACCCGATGAAACCCCAGGTGAACCGCGCGGCCACCGATCCGTCCGGGTTGAAGCGCGTCGTCGCCAGCCCCGCCTGGACGCTCGTGGTGGGCCGGTGATTGAAGGGGGGCAGGAAGCAATCAGTGCATTGTCCGGCATCGAGCCAGTCCTCGGGCGTCTCGCCGGTGACGGCGAGATGACCGGCCACGCCCATATTGGCGTAGTCGCTGCGCGCCTGGGCGGCCCGCTTCGTGCATTCCCCAGCGCCGAGGCCCGCGTCCCTGCAGCGTTGTTCAATGATCTCTCCGGCGCGCCAGCATGACGGTGTGTAGGTCGATGACGGGGCCGGACACACCGCCGTCACGCCATCCGGATTGGGCAGGACGTCCCGCCAGGCGCGATATTCCTCAGAATTGCCGTGTCCGGAATAGACCTCGATCAGGGTGAGGCGCTCCGGGTGCTGCTGGGCGTCCAGCGCCTTGTCCCAGGTCACGCCAGGCGGGGTGTAGAACCCCCAGGACGTTCCATGCGGGATGATGAGGGGCGACAGCTTCTGCTCGTCGAGCCGGCGCATCAGTTCACCCGGTGTTGCAGCCTCTTCAAAACAGTTCGGTGACAGCTGATTGGAGGGGAGGGCGGGATCGCAGTCCGGCACCTCCTGGATGTTGCGGATGAACCAGTTGAAGTCGAAGTAATCCCGCGCATGGGCGAGGTCGCGCAGCGGCACAATCGACGGCACGCCTGTCGCCTGCTTGCGCAGGATGTTGGTGGGCAGCCCGGCCGCCGCAATGGGGCGCGCGGCGATCGCCGCATCATCAAGGTCGCGGAAGATCACGTTCTTATGACCGTAATGCTCCTGTGGCAGACGGCCGACCTGCGTCCATTCGAAACCGGCGAACGTGATAAGATCCGGATCCGGGCCCTCGCCGGCGATCCTTTGGCACTGTCGCAGCGAGTCCTTCGTGCGGGTCCAACGCAGGGGGGTGCTGGCTTCCGCATGGTCGGTGATCGCCCAGAAGTCGAGTTGGGAACAATAGCGTGCGAAGTCGCATGCATCCGCTACGGGATGGGCGCCCTGGCCGCCATTGAGGGGCAAGGCCCACTGAAAGGCGTCTGTTGAATAGGTGGTGTGGACATGCAGATCGCCGAACAGGATCTGTCGTGACGCCCGGTCAGGGGCGGCGCGTGCGTCGGCCTCGATGCGGGCGAGCACGGCCGGGCGCGGCAGCGCTGGCCCGCGGATGACGCCCGCATCGCGCTCAACCCCCAGCCAGCCGCCCTGCGCGCCGAACCAGAAGCCGAGCAGGAGCATTGCTGCGACCGCAAGAAATCCGCCTCCAAGCAGCCAGATACGCTTCATGACATCCTCCCGCGCCGGGCGATGTTAGGCGCCCAGCGAAGCTTTGACCTTGCGGCTACCTGTCGCGCCGCCAGGTCAGGATCTGGCGGTACGCGCGTCCGCGCGGAGTGATTTCCGGCGGCGTTTCCAGATGAAGAGCGCCGTCATCGCTCCAGTGCGCGCTGCGCGTCAGCGTGGCCCCGATCCAGTCCGGTCGAGAGGCGAAGGACACCTCATGGCGAACCTCGCCCGCAGCAAGGCGCCACGCGCCTGAGTACGCCACAAAGCGGCCCGCCGGCCCAGCCTCGCCGGAGGCCCGCTGCAGCATCGCCGACATTACGCCATGCGCTTCGTAGATGATCTGGCCCGTGGCGTCCTCGCCCATGGGAAACGACACTCCGCCGTCCTCAAACCGTGCTTCCCAGCGGTCGAGGCGCCAGACGCCGACGAGCGGCTCGGGGCGCAGCGCAGGTCCCCGTCGAGCCTTCAGGCCTGCCGCGCGCATCCGCCACAAAAGCGAGTCGATCCGGTCCTGACCGAAAAAGGGTTCGCCATTGAAGACAAGCAGTGGAACGCCCCAGTGGCCTGCTGCGCGCTGCGCCGCCTGATTTGCAGCGATGACCGCTTCCAGCCTGTCGGAGTCAGCCTCTGCCTGAGCGTCAAGCGCCGTGAGATCAAGCCCTGCACGCGCCGCCGCCTGCGCCAGATGCGGCCCCTCATTCCAGCCATCCACCCCGCCGGACCAGAGAGTGCGCGACACCTCATCCAGGAAAGCAAGACCCTTGCCCTGTTCCGCCGCCAGAACGCCCAGGCGGGTCAGGCGGGCAATGTAAGGCTGCCGCTCCGCCACCTCCCCGGTCGCTGCATTCATCATGATTGGATCCGGACGCGGCCAGCGGATCATCAGACCCGCGCGTTGGGCTTCGCGATACGAGTCGCGCATCAGGTAGGGAATCCACAAAGGGTCAAGCGACTTGAAGAAGCCGTCGATCCGCACCGCGATCGGATAGACCGGGCGTACTGCCAGGGCGACGTCATAGCCTTCGGCGAGCGCGCGCAGTCTTGGCGTGGCGATGTACGAATAGGGACTGCGGAAGGACCAGAACAGATCAGCACACAAGGTCATTGCGCGGATCTAGCAGAGTGCGCCGTCAGGCGCGAATCGCGCCGTCGCGCCCCCCCGCCTGCGCAGGCATGCGCGCCTGCAGGATTGGCGCATCACCGGCGCCGCGGCGGGAAACCATGCCGGGCGCGGCCAGTCTGCTGCGTTTCCCAGTCGGTTGCGCGGCGTCGTGCAGGGCGCCCGCCTGGCCGCCCAGTCCCCGTGCTGCTGATGCAGCGTGATGCGGCTGCGCCACGCCACTCAGGGCCACGCCACTCAGGGAACAGGCGGCTGTGGGGCCGGGGTGACTGGGGGCCTGGCTCACCTGGGGCCTGTGCTGAATGGGGCCTGTGCTGACTGGGGCCTGTGCTGACTGGGCCCTGTGCTGACTGGGCCCTGGGCTGACTGGGCCCTGGGCTGACTGGGCCCTGTGCTGACTGGGCCCTGTGCTGACTGGGCGTGCGGCGCGCAGACGCTGTCCTCAATCTCCGCTTCGTTCCGAAGGCTTTGACGCCGAGAGCACTGGCCCCGAAGCTTTCGCCCCCAGCTCAGGGGCGGGTGCTTTCAACCTTCATGAACGCGATGAGGTCACGGCGGTCCTGTGCGTCGGGTATCCCCGCAAAGCTCATACGGTTGCCGGGCAGATAACCGCGCGGATCGGTGAGCCACTTGTCCAGTTCCCCGGCTGTCCAGGTGAAGTCAGCGCCTGCAAGCGCCGGCGAGTATCTGAAATCTGGATGGCTCGCGATCCTGCGCCCAAACACGCCGTGCAGGGGCGGGCCCTGCATGACAGCGCCGCCAGGCACGATGGTATGGCAGGAGCGGCACTTGGCGAACTGCCGCTTGCCGTTGGCGTAATCGCCCGCATTGTAAGGCGCGGGCAGGCTCGCGATCAGGCCCGCACGGTCGGCGTCAGCACTCGCCCCGGAGGACGGGGCGGCGGCTGCGGGTCCTGGCGGGGCGTCTGCCGGCGGCGCAGCCGGCGCGTCCGGGGCGCGCCCGCAGGCGGACGCCAGCAGCGCAAGGCCGAGCGCCGCCGTCAGGCCCGCCCGCATCGCCGCCGATCGCGCCATCCGCATGACTCGCTCCCGTGGCTTCCCGCCTGGGGCAGCTTTGTCGCCGCCCCGGCGGTCTGAAACTGAATGGTGCCGGCAGAGGGGATTGAACCCCCGACCTTCGGTTTACAAAACCGCTGCTCTACCGCTGAGCTATGCCGGCTCGCGGCGCGCTCCTAGCACAGCCTTCCGCCGGGCGTCGATGGCGCGCGCGCTGCACCGCGCGTCAAAGTTCGCGCGCCAGCGCCGGATTGCGCTGTTCCTGCGCGCGCACGACGGCGGATACGATGACCGCACCGATCATTTTGCCGAGGATTGAGGCGGTGATCGACCAGATGTTGAAGATGCCCGGTCGGATGAGCTCAGCGAGCCAGTTGAACACGAAACTGTCCAACGGGGCTGACGCCGCTGATGATATCACAATGCGCTGACTGAGCGGGCGCCTGACCGTATTGTACACGACCCAGTCGGCGAGTTCGGAAATGAGGAAAGCCGCGCCGGAGGCGATCGCCAGCGCGCCGCCGGCCGACAGATAGGTCAGCCCCACCCCAATCGCCAGCAGCAGCAGGATCCAGTTCTTGATTTCGCGCTGGGCAAAATCCCGGAACACCATCACCAGTCCGGTGACGATGGTGATTGGGTTCAGCATGCCGCCAGTGTCCCCGATCGGAAACATCGGCGCCCAGGTGAAGGACCAGTTCACAAACGGCACAAGCGCCAGGTAGAAACCGGACGCCTTGCAGTCCCACACCCGCCGACCGGTGATCAGCGACATCAGCACCGCGCCGGCCACCATGACAGCCACGGCGAGCAGGATCTGCATCGGCACGCCGACGCTGGAAATCCAGTCGCGCGCCGGCGCCGACCACGTATCCAGCGAGTTGATCCACTCCATCGCCGGCCCTCCCGGGGCTTCAGACCTGACGCATACGCCCGGCAAATCGGTCCGGTCTCATCGCCGCCGCGCACCCAGGCGCGGCCAGGCAGTGTTGAGGGCGCACTGTGCAGGCGCGCCCCGCGCGGGCGAACGGGCGAATTGTCTCAGGGTTCGCTGCGGGCCAGACGGCGCGGTCCGGCGCGGCGCCCGGCGCTGGATCGATCGCGCAGGCATCCAGCCAGCAGGCATCCAGCCAGCAGGCGTTCATCCTGTGGGCTGTGCGCGCCCGTCAGGCCGGCTATGCTGGGCTATGGACCAGCCACGACTCGTACTTATCGCCGCCGTCGCCGAGAACGGCGTCATCGGGCGCGACGGCGGCCTGCCGTGGCGGTTGAAGGGCGACCTTGCCTGGTTCAAGCGCGCAACCCTGGGAAAGCCCGTGCTGATGGGGCGCGCAACCTGGGACAGCCTGCCGCGCAGGCCGTTGCCGGGCCGGGCGAATATTGTTGTGAGCCGGCGTTCTGACTTCCGCGCCGAGGGCGCAGTCGTCCACAGTGATCTCGAATCCGCGCTGGCAGCCGCACGCGCCGCGGCGCGTGCGGCTGGCGCCGACGAGGTTGTGGTGATCGGGGGCGCGGCGCTTTACGCCCAGACCCTGCGATACGCGGACCGGCTGCTCCTGACCGAGGTCGCCGCGAGTCCGGCCGGAGATGTGGTGTTTCCGCCATTTGACCGCACCGGCTGGCGCGAGACCGCGCGTTGGGCGCTGCCGGCAAGCGAGGGGGACGATGCGACAGCGACAGTCGTGACGCTGGAGCGGTCTCCAGCCCCGTGACAGCGGCCGCAGGCCCCGGCATTCTGGTGGGAAATCAAGGGGAGGAGATCCATGGACTTCGAGATTCTGGCCGACGGGCTTTTGTTTCCGGAAGGGCCGATCATCATGCCGGACGGCTCCATAATCCTTGTTGAGATCGCGCGCGGAACGCTGTCGCGGGTCTGGAATGGGAAAGCAGAAGTGATCTGCCACCTCGGCGGCGGTCCGAACGGCGCTGCGATCGGTCCGGACGGCGCGGTCTATGTCTGCAACAACGGCGGCTTCGAGTGGCACGATGTGATGGGGATGCGAATACCCGGACACGCCGCCAAGGATTATGCCGGCGGACGGATCGAACGTGTGGATCTTGCGAGCGGCCGCTTCGATCGTGTCTACGACAGCATCGACGGGCAGCGTTTGTCGGGCCCGAACGACATTGTGTTCAATCGCTCCGGGGGCTTCTGGTTCACCGACCTCGGCAAGACCTATGAGCGTCACAATGACAATTCCGGCCTCTACTACGCCCGGCCCGACGGGTCCTTGATCAGGGAAGCGGTCTATCCGGCCATATCGCTCAATGGCGTTGGTCTGTCGCCGGATGAAACGGTCGTTTACGCCGCAGAAACGCGCACCGGAAAGCTGTGGGCCTTCGATGTCGCGGGCGAAGGCGAAGTCGCGCCGGCGCCGGGACCTGGGTACATAGGACGTCTCATTGCAACTTTGCCCGGGCATCAGTTCCTTGACAGTCTCGCAGTCGAGGCCGGCGGCAAGGTGTGTGTGGCGACCATCCTCAATGGCGGAATCACTGTTTTTGATCGCGATGGGACAACGCAACATCTGCCATTTCCGGATCTTTTGACCACGAATATCTGCTTTGGCGGCGCAGATATGCGTGACGCCTATATCTGCCTGTCGAGCACCGGCAAGCTGATCAGGACGCGCTGGCCGCGCCCGGGTCTGAAGCTCAACTTCTGTCCATACTGAGCGCAGGCGGGGCCGACGCTGGTGCGCCGGCCCCAGTCCCGACGCCCTGCAGGCGTCCGGGCGGCCTTGAACCGTCAGACGGCGGCCTCCCCCCTGCAGTATCAGCCCGGCGGCATGAGTACGGTGTCGATCACGTGGATGACGCCGTTGGACGCCTCGATGTCAGCGGCCACGACCCTTGCTGCGTCAACTCTCAGCCCTGCGCCTGTTGCATCAACACGAAGCGTTGCGCCCTGCAGGCTCCTGGGATGGGTCTTGCGTCCAGCCAGGTCGCTGGACAGCACCACTCCCGGCACGACGTGGTAGGTGAGGATTCTGGTCAGCGCCGCTTTGCCTTCAGGCGCCAGGAGCTTCGCAAGTTCGGCCGGCGGCAGTTTCGCGAAGGCCTCATCGCTTGGCGCGAACACCGTGAACGGACCGGGGCCCTTGAGGGCTTCCACCAGCCCGGCCGCCTGGACGGCGGCCACCAGCGCTGTGAAGTTTCCAGCGCCGACAGCGGTGTCCACGATATCCGCCCGCTCAGGCGCATGCGCCGCGACAAGCTTGACCGGCATCGGTCGATGCGCGGCCGCCTGCGGGCATGCTGCAGACGCCGTGGCGGCCAGGAGCGCGCTGGCGGTGGCGAACAGGATCGTCTTCATTGGCTTCTCTCCGTCAACGACGACACAAAACGTATCGTCAGTAAGATAGGATACGGTATGTAGGGCCCACTGGATCTCCTGATCGCCTTTGCTCTGCAGTGGGCGCGCCGACCGCCGACCGGAGGCGCCCATTCCTTGCCAAACGAGGCAGGTCCACCCTATGGAAAGGGGGCATGGTCTCGGGGCGTAGCTCAGTCTGGTAGAGCACCTGCTTTGGGAGCAGGGGGCCGCGAGTTCGAATCCCGCCGCCCCGACCATGCCGCGCCAGGGGTGCGCAGGTTTGAAAAGCCCCAAAAACCGCCGCGGCCCGCCGATGCCCCGGCTCAGCACCGGTTCCGGACGTCATTGATGGGTGGCGCCCGAGCGTGGCGGCGAGGGCCCCGTCGCGTGACGTCCAGGACGACGACCGGCCTCGGGTCCGGCATGGTTCGGCGCACGCGCATTGCGGCGGCCTGGGCCGTGACGGCGTTCGGCTGTCATGGCGCGCGCCTCCTGCACTTGCGCAACGCGCGATCGCGGGGCGAGCGTGACGGTTTCGGCGGGGCTGTCCCCAGGCGCAGGGCGGGCTTGGGCGCCGGCGTGCGCCGTTCAGGGTTCTGCATGTTCAGCGCCATGGCGGAAGGACACAAGACGTCGGGTGGCTGGTTTCCAAACCGGCAGTCACTCCAGGCGCCCATCGCCTGCGCGGCGGTGGCGACCGGCGCCGCCACACGCCCACGATCGTCGCAGCAAGCGAACGTCTACGCCTTCGCAGGAGCCTCTGTGACCGCCGATGCGTCGCCCGCCCGCACCTTCCCCAGAGCCTGATCCCAGGCGCCATGCGTCGCCTGATTGAGCGTGTGACCCAGCCTGCCGGGATCACCGGCTGCCTTGACCAGACCTGCCGATGCGCCGGACGGGCCCGCGCCCACGGCGTTGCGCCTGGCCGCGCGGCGCCCGGGGGCCGTCCCGGCCCGCCGCTTCGCGAGGTCGCCCGCCAGGCTGTCGCGACTGTTGCGCCTCGCCGCCGGGTTCTGCGGCGCAGTGGCGCGCAGGGGCGGGGGCGTCGCACAGCGAACTGCGTGAGTGAGTGTGGCGGGCAAGGTCCTGAACTTCCGGTTCCCTGCACGGCGCGTGGGGACAATGACCACGCGCACAAGCCCCGCGAGCGCCAGCGCGTTTCGTTCCAATCGCACGGGAAAAAGTGGGGTGTGCTGAAGGTGACCGCCGGCCCGCGCCGCGCTGCGGGTGGCCGGTTCCTTGCCTTCATGCGGCAAGCCCCGGACGCAGTGCACCCCTTCGCCTGACATCACCCTGCCAGGCGTGCAGGGGCGAAACCCGCATGCGCAGGCCTGATGCGGCCCGGTGCGGGCCCGGGCCTGACCTTTCTGTCAGGTTGGCCAACCCGCAACGCCCTGTTGATGTAGCGCGACGGCGAACCATGCCGCAACAACGGGCGAAAGCGAATGGGTTGGCGCCGGCGCCGACCGCGGCGCCAACCGACCCCAGGGAGGAACGCAATGGCGACATCAGCAAAGGGTGGAACCAGGTTCAGCGGCAGTGTCAGCGCCCTTGCGGTTCTGACGGCAATGGCTGCGCCAGCCGCGGCGCTTGCGCAGGAAGTCGACGACGATCGCTCGACAGTCCAGGAGATCGTGGTGACGTCGCAGAAGCGCGCCGAAGCCCTCGACGTGCAGGAGATCCCGTCGTCCATCAGTGCGTTCACCGGCGAAACGCTGGAGGAAGGCGACTACCGGACCATCCAGGAACTCGGCCAGATGGTTCCCGGCGCCGACTTCCGTGAAACATCCACCTTTCCCGGCATCCAGAGGTTCTGGCTGAGAGCGGTCGGCGTCACCTTCAGCGTGCCAAATTTCGATCCAGCGGTCGGCGTCTATCAGGATGGTGTGTTCATTGCACAGAACGTTGCCGCCAATCTCGACACCTTTGATATGGAATCCCTGGAGGTTCTGCGCGGGCCCCAGGGCACGCTGTTCGGCCGCAATACGTCAGTGGGAGCTGTCGTAACCAGGACGAGACGGCCCGGCGATGAGTTCGCGGCGCGCGGTGACCTGACGATTGGCTCGTTCAACCGACGCGACTTCAATGTGTCGGTCGAAGGTCCCCTTGTCGGCGACAGGCTGCTTGGCAAACTCGCGGTCAGCACGCGCCAGAAGGATGGGTTCGTTGAACGCATCAATGGCGGCGGTGCGCCCTATGGCGCCAGCGAGTTCAATCTGGCGCGCGGCACCCTGGTTTACAGGCCCTCGGAAAAGTTTGACCTGACCCTCATCGGAGAGCACTTTGCCCGTGGGGGAGACGGCGCCGCCGCCGTGTCGCTCGGCCAGAGCCGCGACGGCACGAGCGACAACCCGCAGGCGCCCGGCGGACGCGCCGCCACGCGCGGGTTCTGGCAGACCTATGGCACTGAAAGCGCCCAGGAGCCGTGGGACAGCTTTTCCGACCACGAAATCAACAAGCTGATCGCGGAGGCCAATTGGGACCTCGGTCACGGCATACTGACCTCCGTCACCGGCTACATCGATGTCGAGGCCTTCTCTGGCGCACAGTTCGACGGCCTGCCCGCGAGTTCTCCGACCCGGTCCATCACCCGGCTGTGGATCAACCAGGACCAGTTCAGCGAAGAGCTGCGCTACGCCTCGAACTTCTCCGAGACGTTCAACTTTGTCGCCGGGCTCTACTACTTCACGCAAAATCTGGAATATGGCGAGCAGCGCGCCGGCTTGCCGACATGCACGACGCCAACCACGCCGGCGTGCTTCTATGGCTTCTCCACCGGCGGGGGATCGCCTGGCTACGATCTGCTCGAACACGACTCTTACGCCGCCTTTTCCGAGGGCACCTTCACCCTGACGGACCAGATCTCGCTGACACTGGGCCTGCGCTACACCCACGAAAGCAAGGACGTCGCAATGGGTCTGGTGAACTCCGGGTCCTGTGATGCGCGCATCGTGCCGCCGTTCGAAACCAGCAGCGAGTTTTCCTGCACCCGCGGCCGGGCCGGCGGTTTTGACATCAAGGACGGACAGGATTGGTCCAACCTGGACTTCAAGGGTGCGCTCCAGTACCAAGCCGCCGAAAATGTCATGACTTATGTCAGCTACACGCGCGGGCATCGCTCCGGCGGCTTCTCCTTCCGGGCAAGCCGCAATGAGCTGGGTCCCTCGGGCTGCCCCAACTGCGCCGCGACGCTGCCAGCGTTCACCGGGCGCCCCTCCTTCTACGAGGAAGAAGCGGTGGACCAGCTCGAAGCCGGTTTCCGCTCGGAGCTGTTTGACCGTCGCCTGCGGTTGAACGTGACCGCCTTTAATCAGTGGTGGGACGGTATCCAGCGCAACGTGCAGTCTGGCGGTCCGACCAGCGCCGTCCAGAGAACCTCGAATGTCAAGGACTCGCACGTGCGCGGCGTCGAACTCGAGTGGAGCGCCATCCCCTTGGAGGATTTCCTGACCCCGGGCGATCAGCTTCAGATCGACGGTTCCTTTGGGCAGGCGTGGTCGGGGTATGACTCCGACTATCTCGTTGGATCGCCTCCGAATTTCACCAACCTGCGGTCCCAGAACTTCGCCGCGCCGCACATCACGGCCTTCTTCGGCATCAACTATGAACAGCCGGTGGGAGAGGGGGCGCTCAACTGGCGGATTGCCGTCAGCTATATCGGGGGCAATTGGGCGGAGGGCATCCGCGAAGCCACGCAGATTAACCGCTACAGCCCGCGCACCAATGTTGACCTTTCCCTGCAATACGCCCCGGACGGCGGGAAATGGTATGCCCGGCTGTTCGGGACGAACATGCTCAACACCAAGAGCTATTCGGCCCGCACCCTGTTCGCCACCGGCGTCAACGCCTTTGGTACGGCAAATCCCGATGCGCCGCGCGAGTGGGGTCTGGCCCTCGGCATGCGGTACTGACCTGGGCGACCGGCGCGGCTCCGTCGCGCCGCAGGGGGGTGCGCCAGGCGTCCCCCTGACGTTCAGGCCGGCAGGCGTGTTGCTGGCGCGGGTGCGAACGCGGGTGCAACCGCAGATACAACCGCAGGAGGGTCTCATGGACCTGGGCATTCGAGGCAGGAAGGCTATCGTCAACGGCGGCAGCGTTGGCATGGGGAAGGGCGCTGTGCGCGCCCTGGCGGTGGAAGGCGCCCGCCTCTTTGTGTCCGCGCGGGGGGCGGACAGGCTCGTCGCCGCCTGCCGGGACATCTCGGAGGCGACAGGAGCCGAGATAACGCCGATTGTCGCCGATCACAGCACGCAGGCGGGCCGGGAAAAGATCCTCAGTCTCTGCCCCGATCCCGACATCCTGGTAGGGACCTGTTCGCCGCCCCCCATGACCGGCAACTACAAGGACGTTACGCCCCAGGACTGGATGGACGCCCTGGCGGTCACCCTCATCTCGCCCGTGGAGTTCATCCGGGCGACCGTGGACGGCATGATGGCGCGCGGGTGGGGGCGGATCGTCAATATCGCCACGGGCGCAGCCAAGTACCCGGCCGAGGTTCGGATACTGTCCGGTCCGCCCCGGGCCGCCCTCGCGAACTACACCGTCGCGATCGCGAAGAAGGCGATCCGGCACAACGTCACCATCAACAACATCCTGCCGGGCATGCACCACACGGGCTCCATCCAGACGCGCTACACCGCAGCCGCCGAAAGAAACGGCACAAGCTATGATGAGGAGGTGCAGAAGTTCGTGGACGAGTGGCGGATCCCTGCAAACCGGTTTGGCGACCCGGATGACGTTGGCGCCTTCGTCGCCATGTTCTGCAGCGCGCAGGCCAACTATGTTACAGGCCAGAGCGTGATCATCGATGGTGGGATCGGCAACTCCACCTTCTGAGCGCCATCGAAGGGACGCGGCGGATGCCTCAATCGACGCGATATGTTGACTTTGGCCGCTACAGGGCGGCGCCACAGGTCGGCCCCGCCACCCTCAGCGCTGAACGCTACACGTCTGCAGACTTCATGGCGCGGGAGTGGCAGGCCGTCTGGACGAAGGCCTGGCTGTTCGCGGGTGTGGAGGAGGACGTCCGCTGGCCCGGCGACTACTTCCTGTTCGAGATCGGTCGGGAATCGATCATCATCAGCCGCGGCGAGAACGGCCGGCTGGCGGCCGTCCACAATGTCTGCCAGCACCGCGGCAATCGGGTGCTTCTCGGCGCCCGCGGCGCCGTCAATCAGCTCGTGTGCCCCTATCATGGATGGACCTACGGGCTCGATGGTGCATTGCGGCATACGCCAGACAGGGAGCGGTTTCCGCCGTGTACGGATTGGTCGCAGCGATCGCTCAAACCCGTGCGGGTGGAAACGTGGGCAGGTCTGGTGTGGATCACCATGGACGAGCGCGCGCCGCCCCTTGCCGACTTCCTTGGCGCGATCATGGGAAACCTTGCGCCATATCATTTCGAACGCATGCGCCTCGTCAAGCACCAGACGCTGATCCTGGACGCCAACTGGAAGACGCTCCGGGATAATTTTCTGGAGCAGTATCATGTCGACTTCATCCATCCCCAGCATGCCACGATGGTCGACTGCAGCACCTCGGAAAATGAACTCTACCCGTTCGGCCACAGTTCAACGGCGGTCAAGGGGTACGTGACCAACCCGCGTTACCCGATCCCCACGCACGTTCCGGACCGCCTGAAGGCACGCCTGGGCCAGCTCGGGCTGGACTGGCGTGACTTCGACAACCGGGTTGGCGATATCCGCGCCGCGGTCTGCGCCCAGAAGCGAATACTCGGGGCTGAACTGGGCCTCGATTACGGGCCTTTGTCCGACGCACAGGTCACCGATGTGCTGCAATACGACCTTTTCCCGAACACCTTCATGACGATCAAGCCGGAAGAGGTCTGGATTTACGGTGCGCGACCGCACCCGAAAGACCCTGACCGGTGCCTGTTCGACAAGTGGACGCTGCAGGTTCCCGGCGAAGTCGCCGTTGACACGAAGAGGGGACGCAATCTTGGGGTCGACGCCAACCTGATCCGCTACGAGCGCGATGAGCGTCCCGAGCCCGAAGTGTTCACCCGGGAGGACATCGAATCCGGCGCGAAGACGCTTGGCGTCACCATCGACCAGGATGTGTATTTGCTGCCCTACATGCAGGCCGGCATGCATTCCCGCGGGTTCTCAGGCGCAGTCCTCAATATGGATGAAGCGCGCATCGACCACTTCCACAGGTGGGTAGACGCCTGGCTGCGCGCCTCGCCGTGGGCAGAGGCGGAGGCGCCAGCGTGAACCCCGCAGGATGATGGGGTTCCGGCGCGCCCCTCGAAGGGACGCACCCGGCCTGTTTCTCTTCCGCGCGCAAGACGGTGCGCCCCGCTTGCATGTCGGTTTGCCGCTGCGCCGGTCGGCGCCGAAATGGCGCGCCATTGCCTGAGGCGCGCCATGGGCCTTCCGGACGTGATGCGCCGCCCGCCGCTCAGGCCCTTCCAACTCCCCCACCGCAGACCCGGGATCGCATGAACCTCACACCCGACGGCGATGGCGCATTTGCCCCAGTCCTGGCTGCGGGCGATCGGGCGCCTTTGCCGTTCATCGGGTCAGGGATCGGGATGTCCTGGTGACGAATGTCGACGGGGTCGTTGCCTGTGGGGAAGACCGCTGAAGTCACGCCGACAGTCCGCTGTCAATCGGGCGTCTGCGCGGCGCGAGGCTTGTGTGTCCCTTGCACGGCGCCCGGTTTGATGTGCGAACCGGCGCGCGTCTCGGACCTCCCACCGCCTGCGGCATTGCGACCTTCAGGACTCGCGTCGTGGACGGCGTTGTAGAAGTGTGCGTCTGGTCTCTGCCGCGGCATCGCAGGATGGGAGCCGAACGCCCTTGCGCAGTCTGTGACGGGCGCGGCTTGGACCGGACGACGGCCCTCAGGGCAAGCAGCCTCCGTCTACGGTGGAACATCCAATCCGCGTTGACCGTATGGGTGCGCGGCGCCGTCGCCAGGGCGATGCGGGCCCCCGTCTGCTCTCTGCGTCACGCCACCGGGCCTGCGGTGGCGACCCGGTCGAAGAAGTGTTGTCCCTGAGTGTGCTGTTTCAGACACACGACGTCGCGCTACATCGGGAGAACGGGAGCCGGGCCAATGGCGCGGGCGGGTTCGGCTTGCTTTGTCGGGAAAATTCCCGCGTCGTGGGGTGGATGTTTCCTTTCACAGTGACGGGGTCTGCCGTGAGCGAACGGACTGCAACACGCCTGCCGGATTGGCCGAAACTCGCGGTGCCAAACCGACCCATCGACGGAACGCGCTACTCGTCGCGGGCCTTCTATGAGCTTGAATGGGACAGGATGTGGACGAAGGTCTGGCTTCTGCTCGGTCGCGAGACGGAGATCCCCGCGCCAGGCGATTGGCAGCGCGAGGATGTCGGGCCGGAGTCTTTCGTGATGGTGCGCCAACGTGACGGCTCCATCAAGGCGTTCCACAATGTCTGTCCGCATCGCGGAAATCTTCTTGTGTCGGAGAAGAAAGGTCGCGTGGCGCGCTTCGTCTGCCGTTACCATGCCTGGTCCTTCTCCACGGAAGGCGCACTTGTTTCGGCGCCGGACCGCGACGACTTTCCGCAGGGCGATCCGTGTGGTGTCGTCCATCTGCAGTCGGTCCGGTGTGAGGCATTCGCGGGGTTCATCTGGGTCAACATGGATCCTGGATGTGTGTCGCTGCGCGAGTTCCTGGGGCCGATCTGGGCTGACTGGAGCGCCTATCAGATCCAAACGTGGAAACGATACCACGCCTACACCACGACGCTGCCGGTCAACTGGAAGATCGTTCTCGACAACTTCAATGAATCCTACCACGTGCCCTTCGTGCACAAGCCGGTCGGCGATCCCGTGGAGCGGGCGCGGATGCACTCCGGCATCGATACCAATTACAGGACGACACGCTTTGATCTGAGCGCCGAGGGGCATAATCGGATGATCATGCGCGGCGGTTATGCAGGTGTCTCACTCAATGCCGATGGCACGATCGGAGAACCCCTGCGGACAATCCTGCAGGAGTGGGGCCTTGATCCCGACAGCTTTGCCGGACGCCAACTCGAGACGCGTACAGCCCTGCAGCAGGCCAAGCGGCGGCTTGGCCCGCAGCGCGGCTACACGCATTACGAAAACATGACCGACGATCAGCTGACCGACGTCTGTCACTACACCCTGTTCCCCAACTTCGCGGTCTCCCTGTGGAGCGATGGGTTTCACTTCCTGCGGGCGCGCCCCCACGCCACCGACCCAGAGAAATGCGTATTTGACAACTGGTGGTATGCAAGCCAGCCCGCCGGCGAAACTGCGCCGGTGCGAACCACCATCGGCATCGTTGACCGGCAGGCAGAGGTCGCCCACGAGGAGTTTGCCCTCGGAGAAAAGTCGATGGGTCGCACCATCGATGGAGACATCGAGATCTTCCTGCTGCAGCAGGTCGGACTTCGTTCCCGCGCCTTTCGGGGCGGCTATCTGTCGGGTCAGGAAAGTCGCGTCCTGCGCCTTCACAACATGATCGACCGCTATCTCGCAATGGGCGACCGCCCGGGGGACGAAGCGCCGGCGGTCCTCGGGCCAGACGGCTTAGCGCAGCTGCAGCCGCGCTGAGCCGCCCGTCCTTTTACCAGTTCACCGCGAAAACGCCGGCAGGGTTTTCAGAACTGAACGCGCTTGGTGAACCCGCCGTCGACCACCAGGTTCACACCGGTGATGAAGGAAGCGGCAGGGCTTGCGAGAAAGGCGACGGCGCGCGCCACCTCTTCGCAGCCGCCCATGCGCCCGAGGGCGAACTGGGACAGGGTCTTTGCATAAAGTTCAGGGGCGTTCGTCTGGATGCGGTCCCAGTTGCCGCCCGGAAACTGGATTGGCCCGGGCGACACGACGTTGACCCGCACTCCCTTGGGTCCAAGCGCCTGTCCGAGCTGTTTTGCGTAGACCACGAGCGCCGCCTTGATGGCGTTATAGGCCTGCGGACGAATGAAGGTCTCCAGTCCCGCTGTGCTTGACAGGACGACAATGGATCCATCGGCGTTGGCGGACAGGGCCGCGCTGAGGGTCTCGCAGCCGCGCACGACGCCGAGCATGTCGAGGTCGAGACATTTCTGCCAGTCGCCGGTCGCGCCCATCCCGGAGGCGCTGACCGCGGGAACAAAGATGTCACAGCCGCCAAGCCGCGCTGCTGCATCCGCAAGCCATTGCGTGTAGGCGTCCGCGCCAGACTCCATGTCGAAGGCGTCACACACGACCCGGCCGCCATAGGTCGCGACACTGTCGCGCGCCGCCATCACATTGTGCGGGTTGCGCGCAAAGAACGCCACATCGCATCCCTCCTGCGCCAGCACCTCAAGGATCGCGCGACCAATGCCGCGTCCGCCGCCGGTCAGGATGACCTTCTTTCCCTTCAGACCCAGATCCATCACTGTTCCTCCTGTCCCGGACGTATGGGTAGCTGCAGCAGAAGGCGGCAGGGTCGCCACCGGTCTTCCTGCGGGTCGACCCAGAGAATTCATCGCCAATGAAGACTATGCGCACAAGGCAGATCCGCATACGTTATCTTTTCAGATCGCTGCATTGTGAAGGTACCTGCCAGACGGCAAAGCCGCTTCAGCCGCTTCGCATCGGCGCCGGCCCTGGAAACCTGCCTCGGGTCACATGTCGTGGTAGTTTTTCTGTTGGCTCCTAGCGCTGCGGATGGCTTATGTAGCCAAGCTGCCCGGCGCGTAAGAGAAGCTGGCTGCGATTGACGGCGCCAAACTTTACTGCGGCATTGTGGAGATGGAAGCGCACGGTGGCGCGCGAGCGGTTCAGGATGACGCTGATTTCGTCATCGGTCTTGCCGAGGGAAACCCAATGGATGCACTGAAGCTCGCGCCGCGTCACCTTGGTCCAGGCTGGAATCTCTTTCGGTGCACTGACGCATTTTGCATAGCTTCGAATGAAGACCGCTGCGAGGAACGAGAATTCATTGGCGAAGCTGTCAAACTCCCGGGAGAGGTCGGTGTGGTCTGGATCCGTTGGATGGAGGCTTGCTGCGCCGATCTGGCCAAATGGCAGGTGTACGGGCGCAACGATGGCCGCGCGCGTCATGGCCCGTCGTTCGAAGTCATCGAGGTCGATGCAGTCCAGGGCCCGGTTCGGACGTTTCGGCCGAAAGCCGTCGGCATTGACCCAGAAGGGGTCTGCCTCATACCGGCAGGCCGCCACGAGCGGGGAATCAAGCGCCACATTGCCCCGGCGCCACCAGGCGTCCTTGCTCTGGCTGGGGGGAAAGACTGTTTCGGCCAGCAGGCGGCCCTGCTCATCCACGGGGGTGCTGCGGTCGGCGATGTTGTGGGTGATGGCGATCCGCATCTCCACCCGGGAACGGACGATCCCGTAGAGGGCTTCCGCAGCCCGACTGATGTCATCGAGCCCTGCGATCCGAACCGTTTCAACGTCGTGAAGCGTTTCAATGTAGCTCATGCATGCCTGACCGCAACCAAACGGATGGGAAGGCCCATCAACCGCGATCGATCTTAGGCATGGTGCGCGGCCCGGGACCAAGATGCAGTGAGGCTGAAGCGCCAGCGGTCCCGGCGTTCTTGCCCTTCGAGGCAGGTTTGTGCCATTTTCGCAACATTGCGCCGTGGCCGCAGGGGCGGACGCAGCGCGACCTTGCGGCGCGCCAGGGCGGCGCGCGCGAGCAAAAGTCTCGCCAGCACCAATCTGCAACCCGGGGTGGGTCGCGCCATCGCCCGCGGCCAGACGGGGGCGCTGCAGGTGGCCTGCCGGCGGCCCATGACGGCGGCCCATGACGGCGGCGCGCATCAGCCGCGATCGTCCGGTTCAGGGGGGCGGCGCAAGGCGCGGCGCCTGCGTTAGCCAGCCGAGGCCCCGGCGCAGCAGGGTGTGAAAGACGGGCAGGTCCCACGAGCACCGGTCGATCCGCGGCCACCAGTCGACCATCGGCTGCATGTCGTAATGACCGCGGCAGTGACCCAGGGTGAAGTAGAGCACGCCGCCCGCCCCGTGGTGCTTCAGGTACAGGACCGGATGCGCGCCGCAGGCCTTGGCGCCCTCTGCAAACCCGCGTCCGGTCTCGGTGTTGTGCGCCTCCAGAAGCACGTGGAGATCACCGTGGCGCTCCAGGTGATAGAGTTCGTCGCTGACCTCGAAGGGCGCGATCCCGGCGACGAAGTCGTGGGTAGGATCGGCCACCGTCACCAGGTAGGGAGCGATCGGGGGATGGGACAGGAACTGCGAGCCGAGCAGGTCGGCAAACAGCGGCGCCCAGCGCGGCGCCGACCAGACGCCGTCGACCCGGCGCAGCCAGGAATTGGTTCCATGCAGGGCATACCAGCGTCCGCCGGCCTGCAGCCAGTCTCCAAGCGCCTCCTGCGCGGCCAGCGAGGGCACCACGTCGCAGGTGTAGGTGATCAGGATGTCGGCCCCGCCTAGGGCGGCAAGGTTCTCGTAGTCCTCGAACACGCGGGTCCGGATGCGGGGATCCTCGGCGAGAAGCTTCAGGAGCTCGAGGCGTGCAAAGTCGAAATCATGGTATCTGCCCCCGGCGATGAGCACGCAGTTGATGCGGCCTGGCCGCCCGCTGTCCTCGTGTTGCTCTGTCATGGGGGATGCGCGCCTCAGCCGCCCTGCAGGCGCACGCCGCGGCGGTCAAGGCGATGGGCCTTGATCTTCCACCGCTGCCCGATCCGCTGCATGCTGGTGCGATAGGTGGCCCACAATGTCATCGTGCGGCTCATGTCGTCCTTGTAGAAATGGGTCGCCTGCACATCCGTGCGGCACTCGGCGCTGTCGCCGGTGATGGTCGCCAGCTGCGGCCCGAGCATATGCTGCGTGGCGCCGTAGGCGAGAAGCCGCTGGCGCACATACGCCAGCCAGTTGTCCCGCCCACGGATCGCCTCCCCGGCGCCGGGATGGACCACTACGTCATCGGCAAAGCAGTCAGCGTACATGTCCATGTCACCATCATCGATCCCCGCCGCGTAACGCAGCATGACGTCCATGAGGGCAATGCGGTCCGCCGTCTCGGTCTCACTCATGACGTGTCTCCATGGCCAGGAGGCGCAGCACCGGCGGGCGGGCCGCCAGGCGTCACCAGGGATGAATCTCACCATTCCATTTGAAGAATTTCCCGGACTCCGCCTTGCCGGCGGCGCGCAGGACAGCGCGCACGCCGCGTGCGCTCTCGTCAACGGGCAGGGTAGCCTTCGGTCCGCCCATGTCCGTCTGCACCCAGCCTGGATGCATCAACAGCACGCTGATCGGCTCGCGGGCCCAATCGATGGCGAGCGCCTGCGCCACCTTGTTCAGCGCCGCCTTGGTGGAGGCGTAGATGTATCGCCCGCCCATGGGCCAGGTGGAAGCGGCCAGCTGACTGGTCACAAACATGAGCTTGCCATTGCCCGAGGCAAGCAGATTGCGCTTGAACGCGGCCGCCGCAAGGAGCGGACCGATCGTGTTCACATCAAGCGTGCGTCGCCATTCCGCGACATCGATGTCATCGACGCTCTGGCGGGCGCCGCCGCCTGCGCCGGCAACCACGATGACCTCGTCGAGGGGTTCGCTGATCTGGCCGGCTGCGGCGCTGATGGAGGCCGGGTCCGCAAGGTCAAGGTCAACAATGCGACACCCTGGTCTGCCATCCAGGGCTGCCTGCAGCCGATCAACCGTCGCCCGGCTGCGGACCGTTGCAATGACGGCGTCGCCAGCCTCGGCGCACTGGCGCGCGAGCTCCAGTCCGATCCCGCGGCTTGCGCCAATGACAAGAACCCTGGCCATGCTGATCTCCGGTGCGGTGACGATGCTTGCAAACCTTACAGGCGATGAAACCCTGTGCAAAAGGCCAGTGCGCCGGCGGCCGCGCCCTCAGATAGGCTCGCGCTACGAGTGCGATCCGCGCCGGTGCGATCCGGGCCGGTGAACCATCCGCGGGTTCACGGCGGTGCAGGCGCAGCCGGCTCGCACGGAAGATGGGGCATCCATGGCAGGACGGCTTGCGGGCGCAACAGCCCTGATCACCGGGGCGGCCAGCGGCATCGGCGCCGCGACGGCGCGCCGGTTCGTTGCGGAAGGCGCCTCGGTCGTGCTGGCCGACATCCAGGCCGAAAAGGGTCAGGCCATTGCCGCCGCGCTTGGCGCCGCGGCGGTGTTCCAGCCCTGTGACGTCACATCCGAGAGTGATGTGGCGCGCGCTGTGGATCTGGCGGTCGCGCGGGCTGGCCGGCTCGACATCATGGTCAACAATGCCGGGATCGTCGGGGCCGTTGGGCCGATCTCCCAGACCCCTGCACCCCATTGGAGAAGAACGATCGACATCCTGCTCAGTGGTGTCTTTTACGGCATGAAGCACGCGGCCCGCGTCATGGCCCCGCGAGGCGAGGGCTGCATTCTCTCCATTGCCTCAACAGCTGGCGTTATGGGCGGCCTCGGGCCGCACGCCTACACAGCGGCAAAGTTCGGTGTCGTTGGCCTGTCGCGCTCCGTGGCGTCCGAACTGGCCGGCCAGGGGGTGCGGGTCAATGTTGTCGCCCCGGGCACAATGGCCACCGAGATGATCCTGCATCTTCGCCCAGAGCAGACCGCAAACATCGAGGAGGTGCGCGCGCGCGTCGCGCGCACCTCGCCGCTGGGCGTGACCGGGGATGGCGAGGACATCGCCAATGCGCTCCTGTTTCTGGCGAGCGCGGAAGCACGCTACATAACAGGTCACACCCTTGTCGTGGACGCCGGGCTGACCTCCTTCTCGGCAACGCCGACAGGCATGCATTTCCAGGCGAGCGAGGTGATCCGCGAAGCGGGCGCACGCGGCCTGTAACCGATGGAGATCCGCCCATGATGTCGATCGCCCGCGACGTCGGACGCACGCCAAGCCTTGAGGAGATGGCCGACCGCCTGGCGATTGCCGAGGTGCTGACGCAGCATTGCCGGGGCGTCGATCGCGCAGATGTCGACATCCTGATGTCCTGCTACTGGCCGGAAGCCAGCGTGGACTACGGCGCTTTCGTGGGCCCGGCCCATGAGTTCTGCGCCCGTCTGGCGAAGTCCATGCCGCGGTTCAACCTCACCCGCCATGTCATCTCCAACATCGCCATTGTGATCGAAGGCGCCGAGGCCCGATGCGAGACCTACGTGACGGCCTTCCACCTGCGCGAAAACAATGAAGATCGGGAAATGACATTTCTCGGGCGTTATCTGGATGTCGCCGAAAGACGTGGGCGCCACTGGAAACTGCGCCATCGTCTCGTGGTCATGGACTGGAACCAGAATGTCCGGCCGACCGCCGTCTGGGATGACACCCGCTTCAGCCGGATGCGGACCCGCGGGGCCCATGACGGCGGCGATCCGCTCTACGCCTTCCTGGCTGCAGCATACGGCGGCGCCAGGGGCGAGGACGCCTAGGTCATCTTCTCGCGATGATAAACGAGGTCGTCGAGGCGCCCGCCCCAGTTGGCGTCCGGCCGGCGCAGGCGATAGCCATCCGCCGCGGGGACAGTGCGTGACCAGTCATTGACCTCCGCGCGGAACGCGATGCGCCAGTCGCCGTCCCGCCGCAGGTAGCGATCCACATAGCGCCCCGCGATGAAGAGATCGGTCTCGCCAGCCTCGCCATGCACCCGGTGGTAGGCCTGAAAATAGACTTCGCCAAACGCCGTATCGCCCTCAAGCTCGTAGAGGGCGTTGCCGATCATATGCTGATTGGACAGATGCGCGGAGAGCGCCCGGATGGCGTAGTCGACAAAACCGTCCGGGTTTCCGACATAGAAACCGTAGTCACATTTTGCATCGTCGTGGAACACGGAGCGCAGCATCGGCCGGTCAAGACGGTCCACGCCGCGCATATATCTGCAAGAAAGTTCATAGAGTTCCTGCTTTGCGGCAAGCGCCTGCAGGGCGTCCTTGGTCATCGCGTACTCCCCTCAGTCTGGGTCAAGTCAGTCTCCGCAGAACCCAGCCTGCGCCTCGGGCGGCACACAGACTTCGACCACGCCGTTGACCACCCGCGTAGGAAACGTTGCGACGCCGCGCACTGCAGGCGGGCCCAGGTGTTTGCCTGTCCTGACATCGAAGCGCGCGCCATGCAGCGGGCACAGCATGACGCCGTTGCGCAGCCGTCCGATCGACAGGGGGCTGTCGGCGTGGCTGCACCGATCCTCGATGCAGTAGATCGCACCATTGACCTGTGCGAGCAGGACGGCGCGTCCACCAATCCGGTGGGCCGCAAACTGGCCATCAGCAAGCGACGCTGCGGCCGCAACCGGCGTAAACTCGGGCGTCCCCCCGGGCTCCGGACGAGGTGGCTCCGCGCCAGACGGGGGAGCGCCGAGGTCGCCGCCGCCCGCCATTTACCGGCCCTCAAACTTGGGTTTGCGCTGTTCCTGATAGGCTCGGATGCCCTCGACATGGTCATGGCTGCTTCGGGCGATGGCCATGTGCGATGAGATCATCTCCAGCGTGGTCTCAAGATTGAGATGACGGCCCTGGCGCACGCTTCGCTTGATCATCCGCACAGACAGCGGCGCCATGTCCGCGACAACATTAGCCCACTTCTTTGTTTCCTCCATCAGCGATGCGGCAGGAAACACCTTGTTCACAAGACCGATGCGCAGCGCCTCCTGCGGGTCTACGGGCTCGGCCGACCAGAACAGTTCAAGCGCCTTGGACTCGCCAACAACCCGCGGCAGGAAATACGTCCCGCCATTGCCCGGGACCAAGCCGAACAGGGCGTAGGTGACCCGGAAGCGCGCGGTGTCGGCAGCGAAGCGCACATCGGCCTGCAGGGCGAAGTCAACGCCGGCGCCGGAGGCGATGCCGTTGACTGCCGCAACCACCGGCTTGTCGATTCGTTCCAGGGTGAGCGCCAGCCTGTGCAGGCCCTGGCGAAAACCCTCCTTGATTTCCAGGGGGCTCAGGACAGCGCCAGCCGTCTGACCGAGGCGGTTCACGTCGCCGCCGTGGCAGAAGGCCGCTCCGGCTCCCGTGATGATGATCACGTGAACCTCAGGATTTTCCTGGCACTGCTCAACCGCTTCGATGAACAGGGATACCATTTCCGGCGAGATGCGGTTCATCGCCTCGGGACGGTTCAGCGTGATCACCGCCAGGCGACCGTCAACTTCCAGAAGCAGGGGCTTGTCCATGTCACGCCTCGCGATTGTGCCTGTCCGAGCCAGTGAGCGCACCAGCGCCCGAAAGCCCTGGCCGCTTTCCGGGGCCGGCCGGCGCCGACCGGCAGGCGTCGTCAGTAGAACACCAAGCCCGCGTGCTTGGTGAGGCCGGCGCTGACTGTCTCGGCGCAGCGCGCGCGGGTGTAGCCCGTCGATACGCCCTGCAAGGTCAGGCTTACCATGAGCTTGGAGATATCAGGAATGATCTTGACCGCCAGCTCGCCAATTGACCAGGAGGCGTAGAGCGCGGTGATCTGACGACAGATCAGCGTCGTCAGGAGGGTCGCATCCGCGCCTTTGACCAGGTCGCCTTCCAGGGCGATCTGTTCGATCGCCGGCAGATAGGTCCGGAAACGGATCTCCCCAAGAGTCCAGACGGCGTAGTGCGAGACCAGCCGCGGCCCGAGGGCCTGCGCGTAGTCGGAATGTTCGTTCGACAGCCGGGCGACGGTCTCGATGATGTGGAAGACCTTGTCGATCCCGTGATCGAAGGGGGGTGAGCCAATTTCGTCATAGACGGCGCGGAAAAACTCCACGATGGCGTCGTTCAGAACGGCCGTCTTGTTGGGAAAGTGGCGATAGAGCGTGTTCAGGGCCACCCCGCTGTCGGCCGCGACGTCACGCATCCGCACGTTGTCGAAGGTGCGCTCTGCCACAAGCCGGCGCGCCGTGGCAAGGATCCTCTGGCGGATGTCCGTTTCCTTGTTTTCAGCACCAATGCTCGACACCATTGCGCGGATGGCCTCCCGGCGAAGCATCGCGCAGGCGGCATGGTGATCCAAGCTTGCGCAAACGACGCTGTTCTAGCGCCCAGAATAGGCGATTGTTGCCATCGGGCAACACAAGTTTTCGGGGCTGCGCCTATGCTTCAGCATCGCGTCTGGTGAGGGCGCGCGCCGGGCGCCAAAGCGGCGGCGCGTGCGCTGCGCGCCGCCGCGACCCGGACTGGATGCAAAGGGGCGATGAATGAGCAATGCAGATGGACGCGTGTCGGTCGCGCGCTGTCCGGGGCCTTCCGCACGCGATATCATCCGCAGCGACGGCGATGCGCCGCCGGCGCATCTGCTGGAAGAAAGCTATGAGTTTCTCGGAGATGAGGACATCGCCTACTCCCGGTACTACGACCCGGCCTTCTTTGCCCGGGAGGCAGAGAAGCTGTGGCCGAACGTCTGGCAGTGGGCCTGTCGCGTGGAGCACGTCCCGGAGGTCGGGGATTACTACGTTTACGATGTATGTCACCACTCGATCCTCGTCGTGCGTACGGCGCCGGATGTCATCAAGGCGTATCGCAACGCCTGCCTTCACCGTGGCGTGCAGCTGCGCGCATCGCATTCGTGTGGTCACATGCAGCGCATCCGCTGCCCCTTCCACGGATTCACCTGGCGTCTTGACGGGGCGCTTGATGAAGTGCCGTGCCGCTGGGACTTCCCCCATATCGACGCGGCGCAGTTCTCCCTTCCCGAAGCAAAGGTCGACGTCTGGGGCGGGTTCGTGTTCATCAACATGAACCTGCAGGCGGCGCCCCTGTCGGACTACCTGGGCGTTCTGCCCGAACACTTCCAGACCTGGCCGCTGGAGGACCGCTACGTTGAGCTCCACGTGCAGAAGACGCTGCCGTGCAACTGGAAGCTGGCGGCGGAGGCGTTCATCGAGGCGTTCCACATCCTGGAGACCCATCCCGGCGGCCTTTACCGCGCCGGCGACGCCAACGCCCAGTACGATCTGTTCGGCCAGCATGTGAGCCGGTTCATCCAGACGCGGGCGGTGCAAAGCCCCCACTATCCAGGCGTGCTGCCCCAGCAGCGGATCCTCGAGGCGATGGGCGGGCCGGCGCTGGGCCTCGAGCTGCAGGACGGGCAGACCGCCCGCAGTGCATACGCAGCCCATGTGCGCAGGAGCATGGCGGCGAAACTTGACCGCGACCTTGCGGGCCTGAGCACTACGGAACTGATCGATTCCATCGAATACTATCTGTTCCCGAACATGTTCTTCTTTCCGGGAATCGAGCTGCCGATGGCCTACCGGTTCAGACCCAACGGCGAGGACCCCAACACGGCGCTCTTTGACCTTCTGTTCCTGCGTCCCAAGCCCCGCACCGGCGCCTGTCCGCCGCCCGCTGAGCCCTGCAGGATCGGCATCGAGGAGAGCTACACCGAGGTGCCGGGAATTTCGCAACGTCTGGCGACGGTCTACGATCAGGACACCGGCAACATGGCCCTGCAGCAGAAAGGGGTCCGCGCCAGCGTCAAGCGCGGCCAGACGCTCGGCAGCTATCAGGAAGTGCGCATTCGCCATCTTCACCGGACACTGGACATGTATCTCAACGCCTGATCCTGTCCCCTCCGAACGGGAGATCCCCCACCATGCGCATTCTCACCAAAACCCAGCAGCAGGCGCGCTTTGACGGGCTGTCCTATCAGGACATTCTTGACCAGGACACGCGCACTCCGCCGGCATCCCTGCGCGCGCAGTGCGCACCGTACCTGGGGTCTGAGCCGGTGCCCGCCGCACACTACACGAGCCGCGCGCGCTTTGATCTGGAAGTGGACCGGATGTGGCTGCATGTCTGGCAGATGGCGTGCCGCGAGGAGGAGATCGCCGCCGTCGGCGACTACATTACCTACGAAATCGCCGGGCGCTCCCTGCTCGTGGTTCGCTCAGCGCCGGGCCGGATTCAGGCATTTCACAACACCTGTCTGCACCGGGGCCGCAAGCTGGCGGTTGGGCCTGGATGCAGCTTTGAGTTGCGTTGCCCGTTCCATGGCTTCGCCTGGAACCTTGACGGCTCGTTCAAGTCAAACCCGTTTCCCTGGGATTTCCAGCACCTGGACGCAGGCGACCTGCAGCTGCCGGAGGTTCGCGTGGGCCTGTGGGGTGGGTTCGTCTTCGTCAACTTCGATCCGAAGGCCCCGGACCTGTCTGACATACTCGCGCCGCTGGATGAGCACTTCCGGCGCTGGCGTCCGGATGAGCGCTATATTTCGTTTCACGTCGCCAAGGTCATTCGCTGCAACTGGAAGGTCGCCAGCGAAGCGTTCATGGAATCGCATCACACGCTGGAGACCCACCCCCAGCTGATGGTGCATCTTGGCGACGTAAATTCTCAGTATGATGTCTTTTCAGATTACGTTACGCGCCAGATATCTGCCAATGGCGTCGCCAGTCCCCACCTTGGAGAGGTGCGCGAACAGGAAATTGCCGACGCCCTTACGGCTCGTCGCACCGATGGGGCGGGCGGGCTGACGCTCCCGGAGGGAACAAAGGCGCGTGCTGCGCTTGCGGAGCGCGTGCGCCAGAGCATGGGGGCGGCGGACGGGCACGACTACGCGCCGTTCTCGGACGCCGAGATGCTTGATTCCATTCTCTACAACGTGTTTCCCAACTTCTCCGTATGGGGCGGGGTAGCCAAGACGCGCGTCTATCGATGGCGGCCGAACGGCGATGACGTCCACAGCTCGGTCATGGAAGTCTACGGTCTGGCGCCGGTCCCCAAGGAACGTTCGCGTCCGCTGCCCGCGCCCATGCGCTTCCTTTCCGACGCGGAGCGCTGGTCCGATGCGGCCGAACTCGGCGGGCTTGGCTTCATTCTGGATCAGGACATGGGCAATCTCCCCTATGTCCAGGAAGGTCTTGTGTCGTCGGGCAACAACAAGGTGCACTTCGCCAACTATCAGGAAATGCGCATCCGTCAGCACCATCTCATGATTCAGCGTTATATCGACGCGCAGGGCTGATGCGCCGGGGCCGGGCGCCGGCGCGGTGCACGTGGCCCCGCCCGGCGCGGACGGCCCGATTCACCCTTCCTGGGGCCGCGGCTCCTGGGGCCGCGGCGGATGCGGCGCAGTCGCGTCTGGAACCGGGCCGTCCAGGCCGCCGTCGCGACGGTCGAGTGCTGCACGGATTTCCCTGTGCCGGGCCTCAGTCAGCGAATAGTTCCAGGCAAGCACGGCCGCAGCCAGATAGCCGAGCGTTGGCCCGCCGACATAGACAAGCTTCATCGCGAGGGTTGCTTCTGCGGTGTTCTGCGCCCCGGGCGCGGCCTGATAGCCAACATAGCCGAGGATCAGCAGGGCGAGCCACGGCCCAACGGATTGGGCGAGTTTCAGGATCAGCGACCATACCCCGAAGAACCAGGCGGCGCGGTCGTCGCCGCTCTCAAGCCGGTCGAGGTCAATCACATCGGCTTTCATTGAGGAGGGCAGAACCCACCAGGCGCCGCCGCCAAAGCCGGTCATCAACGCAATCGGAAGCATCCAGAAGAAATCGCCAGGACCGAGCAGGAGGTTGAACGGCTGGAAGAGCGGAAACATCATCAGGCCCGCGATCAACGCCCTGTGTTTCCCGACCTTCTTGGAAAGCCACACCCAGAAGGGGATGCTGATCAGCAAGGTGACATAATAGACGAGCAGCATCAAAACCCCGCCGCCTTCTTCCTTCAACACGCCGCGGATGAAGAAGATGATGGTGGCCGTGGAAATCGATCCGCCGAGACTGCAGGCGAAGAACACCAGGCTGAGCTGCCGGAACGGTCGGTTTCGCCACATCAGGGACAGGCCCTTGAGCAGCGGCACATAGGCCGGCTTGAAGCTGGCCCTTTCAGGCACCTGGGTGACGGTCAGGAAGATGCAGACCGGAATCATGACCAGAAGCATGTAGCCTGTCAGCATCATGACGTTCGCCGTGCCGCCGAAGGCGAACAGGTAGAGCGCCAGGACTGGAAGGAGTTTGCCGAAGATGTTGGCTACCATGCCAACGCCCACCCGCCAGGCGGCGATTGAGGAGCGTTCGTGGTAGTCCGAGGAAAGCTCGGCCGCCCAGGCGTAGTAGGGGATGAACAGCATCGTCCAGCCAAGCCAGAAGACAGTTAGCCAGAACAGGACGTAGAACTCCGTGACGGGCGGCTCAGGCAGAAAAAGCTTGTGGACGGAAATCATCAGTATGGGGCAGGCGGCGACCATCCAGACCCGCCGGCGGCCCCAGCGGGTGCGGGTGCGGTCGCTCAGATAACCCACCAAGGGATCCGTGACAGCATCAAACAGCCGGGTGACCAGCCAGATTGTGCCGACCGCTGCGAGACTGAGCCCGAGATCGGATCCGTAATAGTTGGGCAGGAATGCGGCGATCGGGATAATCGCCATCTGCACCGGCATATCCGACAGGCCGTAGAAGAGCTTTGTTCGCCAGGTGACCTGTGCGCTTTTCGGTGGGGCTGAGTGGGTGTCCTGGACCGACATGGCGCCTCATGGGTGCGCACGTCGCGAGACGACGGCGGCCAATGAGCCTAGCGGCGCGTTTCAGCCTGGCGCATCTATCATTTTTGTCAGGTTCAGCGCCGCCCTGCGCCGGGATCAGGGCGGCCTTCATCTGTGGTCCCGGCGCCTTGAACCCGGGGTTTGACCTGCTTAAGCATGAAGCGGCCCGCCGGGGGCGGCTGAGGTGCGGCATGTCGCAGGTCATCGATCATTTTCGCCGTCAGGCCGGCGCCTGTCGGGATCTTGGCTCACCCTTCACGGCGGCGCTTCTGGAGTGCGCCGCCGACGATCTTGGCGCCGGCGGCGTGGTCGCGCAGTTGCTCGGCGACTGGCCGGGCAGGCCGCAGGCGGATGGGCTGTCGCTGCGTCTGGCCGGGGCGCTGCACGCAGCCGTCCAGAGCGGCCGTGATGCAGCGCTCGCGGCAGCCTATCCCAGGGCTGACGCGGACTGGACGATGGCGCGCGTCTGGCCGCGCGCGGCGGCCTTCCTGGCGCGTGAGGACGATTGGGTGCGGGCGTTCCTGACGCGCCCGCCGCAGACCAATGAGACCGGGCGCGCGACGGGGCTGGCGGCGGCGTTTCTTTGGCTCGCAGGACGGGCGCCTGGGCCCTTCCACATGCTCGAACTGGGGGCAAGCGCCGGCCTCAATCTGGCCTGGGACCGGTTTTCCTATCTTCACCCCCCGTGGGCGCGCTCGGACGTGGGCGGGCCCCTGATCCCAACGCAGGTGTCTGGCCCCGCGCCGGCCTGGCGCACCATCGCGATCGCGCACCGCGCTGGCTGTGACCAAAATCCTATCGACCTGACGGACCCGGCGCAGCTGGCGCGGCTGCGCGCCTATGTCTGGGCCGATCAGCCGGCGCACCTTGCCCGCCTGGAGGCCGCCGCGAGGCTCGCGGTCGCGTCCGGCGTGACCGTTGAGCGGGCCTGCGCGGCCGATTGGGTGGGCGCCCGGCTCGCCCCCGGTCTCGCCGCGGGGCTGACCGTCGTCTATCACTCGGTCTTCCTGCAGTATCCGCCCAAACCGGTGCGCGACGCGATCCGTGTCGCCATTGAGGCGGCAGGCGAGAGAGCGGATGTAGATCATCAGCTGGCATGGGTGCGCTTCGAGCCCGAGGCCATGCTCGGCGGGGCGCGCGCCAGTTCCGTGTTCTGGCTCAATGTCGTGATGTGGGACGGGCGCGCGCGCCAGGAGATCACGCTTGCCGAGGTTGACCCCCACGGCAGGACCTTGACCTGGATCGCCTGAAGCGCTGCGCCGATCCGGTGCGCCGCTGGCGTGCGGCGCGTGACGGCGCCCGGGCGGCCATGGCGCAAGCCCTTTGGATCCGTCTTCAGTTTCAGGAATCCTGCCGCCAGCCGGGGCAGCTGCAGGGTCCAAGGCCATTGACCGCGCCGTCAGGCCGGCAGAACGTCCGCTAGGCCGCCCGCGCCTTCACATGGATGTCGATCGCGGTCTCGAGGACCGCGAGCGGCACGCCACAGGTGGAGACGATCGCGTCATTGAAGTCGCGCAGGTCGAATTTGACCCCCAGGGCGCCCATGGCCCTCTCGCGCAGGCGCAGGATCTCGGCGTGGCCTACCTTGTAGCCGCAGGCCTGGCCCGGGGATGCGCAGTAGCGGTCGATCTCGCTGCGCGCCGCCGCCTCGGCGCGGCCTGTCTGCTCCACCAGGGAGCGGATCGCCGCGTCGCGGGTCCACTTTTTTGCGTGCAGTCCGGTATCAACCACGAGACGCGCCGCGCGGAACCGCTGCGCCTGCAGATAACCAAGCCGGCTCATCGGATCGTCTGCATAGAGACCCATCTCATCCGCCAGCTGCTCGGCATAGAGCGCCCAGCCCTCCACGAAGGCGTTGAACCCCATCAGCGAGGATATGAGGGGTACATCGGCGGCGTTCTCTGCGAGATAAGCGCCCTGCCAGGCGTGACCCGGAATCGCTTCGTGGGCGGACAGTGATGCGATCGTCCACATCGGCCACAGGCCTGTGTCCTTCAGGTTGATGTAGTAGATGGCTGGACGCGATCCGTCGAGCGCGGCGAAGTTCATGTAGCCGAGCGCGGCGCCGTCCTGGATGTCCGGCGGCACGCGACGCGCCTCGACGGCAGCCTTCAGGCCAAGTCGCGAGATTCGGGGCATGATCGCGCGCAGGGCGGCGATGCGACCGTTCACATAGGCAAGCGCCTGGGCGCGGCCCTCATCCGTGTTGGGAAAGAGGTAGCGGGGATCCTTCGTCAGGGCGCTGGTGCGTTCGCCCACCGACCCGTGGGTCAGGCCCTGGCCTCTCAGGATTTCATCCATCTGCGCATCGATCGCGCGCCCCTGCTCCAGACCCATCTGATTGATCTCGTCGGCGGATTTCGTCGTCGTTGTGCCGATCTTCAGAAGCCAGGCGTAATAGGCCTCGCCCTGCGGCAGCTTCCAGACGCCGGCATCCGGCGTGGCGCGCGCCCGCCATGCGGACAGCACGGTATGCTGGCGGGCCAGCGCGGGCGCAATGCGCCCCTCCACGAGGCGCGTCGCGCGGCCCGCCCAGTCGCCTGCAATCCCCCTGCCTGCTGCACGGCTGGCGAGCGACGTGACAAGCGTCTGTCCGGCAGCCGGCTGCGCCAGCGTCCGGGTGATCTGGGCAAGGGCGTTGTCGAGAATGAAATCCGGCGGAAGCCCGCCGCGCGCGGCGTCGTGCGCGATGCGTGCGGTCTCCTGATCGAGCACGCGGGCATAGGCGTCCAGGCGCGACAGATACGCGTCGCAGTCGGTGTGCGTGGTGATCTGATGCTGCGCGTTGAGAAACTCGGGAATGCCCGCATAGGCGCCATTCTGCTGGGACACCACGTAGGGCGTCGCGCCGCCGCCCGCGGCGGCGGCGTAACCCCGATTGCCATAATCGAAGGCCTCGCCCGCGCGGCCGAGGTCCAGCGCGTAGCGCAGGGTGTCGTAGCGCACGCGGTCGGCGTCATTCAGCCGCGCGCGCGGGATCGCTTGAAGCCGACGCAGCCGGGCGCGGCCCGCCCGCCGGTCGGCGTCCACTGCCGCGAGGGAGGCGTCCGACAGACGCGCCTTCAGGCCCGCGCGGGCCCCAGTGTCGAGGCCAAGGCTGGTCGCGGCCTCAGGCGCGCTGCGCAGGATTTCCTGGGCAAAACTTTCCAGCAGCGCGGCAAAGCTGCGGTCCGCCACGGGTGCGGCATGGGCCATGAAGGGCGAGAGCGCGCCAAAGGCGGCGACGCCGGTCAGGAGATGGCGACGGGTGACGGTCATCAGTTGATCTCCAGGACGGGTTCGCGGCGGCCCCGTCGCCCCGGCCGCTCCCGGGCGGTGTAGCGCGCACGCCGGCGCCGACAATCCCCGCCAGAGGCCCTGCGCCCGGGCGCCGCAGGGGCGGCTCTGGCTGGGGCGGGGCGGCGACGGCTGATCGGGGAAAAATCCGGAACCATAATCCGGGACCCGAAACCCGGTCGGCCCTGGCCGGGGCGCAGGCCTGCCGGGACCATGGGCAGGTCCCCGGTCTTGAAAGAGGCCGCCCGCAGCCGCCATAGTGCGCAGGAGGGCGGGACGCCGAATCTGGCGCCGGACGCAGCCCGCGGGGCAGGGCGCTCCCGCTGACGAAAACCCGGCGGGTCCGTCCCGCCCAGAGAGGACCCCATGTTCGCGAAGATCTACCGTCCGGCCAAGACCGCCATGCAATCCGGCAGGGCCAAGATGAGGGACTGGGTGCTTGAGTTCGCGCCCGCGGCGGCGCGCACGATCGATCCGCTGATGGGCTGGACCAGCTCGACCGACATGAACGGGCAGGTGCGCCTGTCCTTTGAGAGCCGTGACGAAGCCATCGCTTACGCCGTCCGGCATGGCATCCCGCATCAGGTCCTTGAGCCCCGGGAGCCAAAGCGCGTCATCAAGGCCTATGGCGACAATTTCGCGCCCGGCCGGCGCACGCCGTGGACCCACTAGTCCGGGGCGGCGGAGGCGCTCGTGGTTTGGCGCCTTACGGCGCGCTGCGGTCGAGGGCGCGCATGGCGGCGGCGATGGTGCGCGCGCCGTCGTCCCGCACCTCCAGCGCCGCAATCACGCCGGCCCGCGCCGCAGGGGTCTTGTTCTGGCCTAGTTTGGTCGTTCCGGCGATCCGATCGACGTGCAGTCGGAACCCCACGATCCCGCCAAGCAGGCGCGCCAGCGCGGCTTCGCTCATCTTGGCGCTGGTCCATGCACGCTTTGGCGCCAGACGCGCCTCAAACAGGGCGGCGATCGCGTCAACCTGTGCAGCCGTTTCAGCCGCAGTCATCACCTCAAGCGCGCCGTCGATCTCGACACTCAGATAGTTGGTCGTCGGCACCTGGTCCGGCACGCCATACCAGTCGGGACTGACATACCCATGGGCGGCCATGGCGACAAGCCGCGCGCGGGCAGGGCGGGCGGCGGCGAGCGCGTTGCCGCGTGAAAGGTGGAATTCGACCCGCGCGCCAGCATCGTCGATGACGACCGGAGCGTGCGCGATCAGCGGCAGGTCCGGTCCATTCGCGAGGATCGCGGCGACAGGCTGCGCGCGCAGCCGAGCAATGAGGCCGGCATGGGACTGGTCATGGAACAGAGGATTCGGGTGCATGGGATTTCAATCGCGTGGGGCTGCGGCGCGCGCAAGTCGATCCCGGATCGCGGCGCCAAGACCGCCTGAGGGTATCGGCGCCACGGCGATTACAGCTGTTCCGGCTGCATCGAGCGCACGCAGCATCGCGAAGAGGTTGGCCGCTGCTTCCCGCAGGTCTCCGGCCGCGGAGAGATTAAGTCCGCCAGGATGCGCCACCGGCCCGAAACCCAGAAAGCTTTCCTCGGCTTGGGGCGTTTCAGCATCAAGGCGCAGGCGGGCGCGCGGCACGTAATGCGAGGCGAGCTGGCCGGGTGAGATCATGGCCGCGTCCGCTGTGTCTCCTGAGGACAGGCGCGCTGCGATCGGCCCCGCCACGGCTTCGATGTCTTCCACTGTGAGCGCGCCGGGTCGCAGCAGTCTGATCGGTTTATCCGGAATCACCGACAAGATCGTTGATTCCACGCCATGGCGTGCAGGTCCTGCGTCCAGAATGATGTCTGCCTTGTCGCCAAGATCGACCACCACGTCGAGCGCCCGCGTTGGGCTGAGACGACCTGAAGGGTTGGCTGAGGGCGCAGCGATGGGCCGGTCAAGATCGCGTATCACCGCCTCCATGACAGGATGCGCAGGTCGCCGAAGTGCAATGGTGGACAGGCCAGCGCACGCCAGATCGCAGACAGTCGGCGCGCATCCCCGCGGCACAACCAGCGTCATCGGCCCGGGCCAGAATGCCTCGGCAAGCGCCTCAGCGCGCGCGTCCAGCATGCCCTCGCGGCGCAGCGACGCCATGTCAGCCAGATGGGCGATCAACGGATTGAACTGAGGGCGGCCCTTGGCGGCGAAAATGCGCGCCACTGCGGCGGCGTTGGTTGCGTCCGCTCCCAGGCCGTAGACTGTTTCCGTTGGCAGTCCCACCAGTCCTCCGCTCCGCAGCACGCGCGCAGCGCGCGGGATCGCGTCAGGAGCATCGGCGGGAAGAGCTGTGTGCGCCATCGCGATGAGGTATGGCGTTTGCCGCCCCGATTGCAACCGCTGATGAAGCCTCCCCGCACAATCCTGACGCCACCGAAGCCGCCCGGCGCCCGACCCTCATGCAAACGCGTCCTGGCCCGCAGCGAACTCCGGGTGCAGCGCGAAACCCCGGCGCAACAGCGATCGCCCGGTGCAGGTGCGGCATGCGACGGAATGCTACGGCTTGCGCGTCGCCTTCAAGGTCACGTCCACGCGCACCTGCCTGTCGACCCATTCTGCCTTTGGGTCCGACTCCGAGCCGAGCCCGAAGGCGAGGCGGTCAAGGGTTGCTGTTCCGGCCATCTGTGCGCTCGCGCCTTTGATCGTGAGCGTGAAGGCAAGCACCGCAGGCGCCGTGACCCCGCGGATCGTCACCCGTGAATCCGCTTCAAAGCGGCCCCCTCCCAGAGAACGGATCGCGACAGTCTCGAAGCGGGCTGCAGGGAATGACTTCGGGTTGAACCAGTCCTTGTCCTGGAGGTTGGCGTCGGGATCCTTCTGGCCGGTGCGCGCAGACGCCGTCGTGATCGTGACGACGGCGCGCGATCGGGCGAGATTTGCTGGATCGAAGCGGATGTCCGCGCTCCAGGCCGAGAATTGGCCGACAACCTTTTGGCCTGCCCAGGTTGTGGTGAAGGCGATCCGGCTTGCCGGCGCATCCACCACCCAGGCCGGCGCAGTCGACGCGCCGGGCGCCGGTGTCGCTGCTTGCGCCAGAGCCGCGGGCCCGGCAACAGGCGCCGTCACGCAGGCGAGCCCCACGACGGCGCTGACAAGCCGGGAGCGGATCATTGCGCCGAGGCCTTGAGGAACGGAAGCATGCGGGCAAGAACCCCGTCGCGATTGACGAAATGGTGTTTCAGCGCGGCCGCGACGTGGAGAAGAAACAGACCGATTGTGATCCAGACCAACGCGGAATGGGTCGATTCCAGAAGCTCGTGCATGTCCTTGCCCCGCAGGGCCCCTGAGAACACAGGCAGGACCGGCACCTCGAACAGACCGAAATACATGGTGGTCACGGTGTAGGGCGCGCTGGAGATCAGCGCCCAGCCGGACAATGGCATGGCGATGATCAGGATGTAAAAGAGAACGTGAACGCTGCGCGCCGCCGCCCGTTCCCAGCCGGCCATGGTCTCCGGCATTGGCGGAGCCTTATGGCCCAGACGCCAGACCAGACGGGCGATGCTCAAGGCCAGAATGGTCAGACCGAACGACTTGTGCAGCTGAAACAGCTGGAACGCCTGTGCGCGCGGCGTGCTCTCATCTGCCGCAAGCCAGCCACCGAAGATCTGCCCCGCCAGCATGACGGCGATGAGCCAGTGCAGAATGACGGCGACAGTGGTGTAACGGGGCGACGCGGTCGACATCAGCAGATCCCTTGCAACAGAGGACCTGGTGCGGCGGCGCGCCGCCGCACCAGGAAAGGCCCTCATCACTTTTTCTGAATGTACTCTACTTCGATCTGCAGATCGACTTCATCGCCAATCCCGCCCAGAAGCGCGGTCATGCCGAAGTCCGAGCGCTTGATCCTGCCGGTCGCCGAAAAGCCCAGGGCGCCGACCTTCGCGAAAGGATGGCTCGCCATCCCGCCATTGAAGACGACGTCAAGCGTGGCGGCCTTCGTGACCCCCAGAAAGGTCAGGTCGCCCGTCACTTTCGCGGTGCGCTCGCCGGTCCGCTCGACCTTTGTTGAGACAAAGGTGATCGCCGGGAACCTGCCAGCGTTAAACCAGCGCTCTTCACTGGCCAACGCCTTGTCGAAATCCTTGACGGCTGCGTTGGGATAATCCGTCCGCACGGACGTCGGGTCGATGCTGACCGTCAGGCGGGCGGTCTCGGGCTTCGCAGGGTCGATCTCCAGGGTCGAGTCGAGTTTTGCAAAGCGAGCCGTATACCGGGACATGCCCAGATGCATTACCCGCCAGGTGACGCTGGCATGCGTCGGATCGAGCCCGTAGACGCCCGCCGGCGCATCCGTCACCGCCGCATAGGCAGTGGCGGGGGCCGCACCCTGGTGGTTATGGGCCAGCGCCGGGGTCGCGGCGACAAGCGCCACGGCGGCGGCGAAGATGAGACTGCGCATGGAACAACTCCCTCAGGCAAAGGGCCGCATGGAGCGGCTGGCGTGGAGGCCGGCATGATCGGGCCTGATACAGAGATAGGGGCGCGTGCGGACGCGGCCAATCTCAGCGCGCCCGCCAATCGCCGCCCCCCCTTGCGCCGCCCCTCCCGGCGCCGCCCTGTACCTCTCACGTGCGGTTTAGGTCATCCTATCCGCCTCGGGCCGGCCGATCGAGAGCAGCCCTTCGCCCCCTGCGCCTTTGAGCGCCTGGGGGGGACATGCGCCTCGATCGGTCGGCTGCGTTGCACGTCCAGTGGGGAGTTGCGCCGGGTCACCTGAGCGCCAGTACAGGGAAAGACGAAGCACCGCAGCGGCCCGATCGATGGAGAGGAGGCGCTTATGGAGATTGAACCGACAGTGTTTGTCGGGGTGGATTGGGCAAGCACAGAGCATCAGGTGTGCGTCATAGGCTCAGGCAAGCCGGAGCAGCGAACGTTCGCGCACAGCGCCGATGGCATCGGGGCTATGGTGGGCTGGCTCATCAGCCTGAGGGCAAGCGCGGGCGAGATCGCGGTCGCGATCGAGACGCCGCATGGCCCCGTCGTTGAAGCCCTCATGGACCGCGGGGTTCAGGTCTTTGCGATCAATCCCAAGCAGCTGGATCGCTTCCGCGACCGTCTCTCACCGGCCGGCGCAAAGGATGACCGACGCGACGCGATGGTGCTGGCATCTTCGCTCAAGACTGACCGGCACTGCTTTCGCCGGTTAGAGCTCTTGGGACCAGACATCATCGCTTTGCGCGAGTTGTCGCGGATGGCCGAGGAGCTCAAGGACGAGCGCACACGGCTTTCCAACCGCATTCGCCAACAGCTGTGGCGTTACTTTCCGCAAGCGCTGGAGCTGACCGACGATGTCGGAGCTGATTGGTTTCTCGATCTTTTTGCGCTCGCCCCCACACCGCAGGCTACGGCCAGGCTCACTGAAAAGAAGATCGCACGCGTGCT
>JBEIHX010000014.1:0-82641 GCA_040381075.1 Hyphomonadaceae bacterium | reverse complement strand
TTCTTTTTGGGACCCCAGTGGGACCCCGGAGCGAATATTCCTAACTTTCCGGCAATGTGTGCCGCTAAGTCATTGATTTTATGGAGCGGGCGGCGAGAATCGAACTCGCGACATTCAGCTTGGGAAGCTGACGTTCTACCTCTGAACTACGCCCGCCTGCACGAGACGCAGTAGCGTGTTCAAGGGCCTTACGCCAGAGCTCTTGTGATGTGGCGCACCGCCCGCGGCCGGTCGAACGATCCGGGCGTCCTCTCCCCAGTGCAGGCTCTGGATAACCGTAAGCGGCGCGCAGACATCACGCGCCCCTGTGCGGTGGAGACTGGCAGGAGACCCGGGCGATCCGTATCCCGCAGGACGCTGCGGTCAGGCAGGCTCGATCGGCCCCATCCCGCCGATCCCGCCCGGCCGGACCCTGAAGCGAGCTTCGAGCCGTGTCTCAAATTCAGGGGCAAGCACCGTGGAGACAGAATAGAATTCCGCCACTGTCTCGGCCTTTGTGAGCTGCAGCACCAGGAAGCCCCGATTGCGCGGGTCATGCCATTTCACGGTCTGCGGATTGGCTCCCACAAATGCGGCGGCGTAATCCAGTCCAGGGACGGGCAGCTCATCGGCGATGCCGGGAGACGTGACGGATGTCGCGCCAAACTCGACGCCAACCCGCATGGTTCGCGCCGGGTCCAGGAAAAGTTCGTTGGCCCACGCCGTATGGCTGTCTCCGGTCACCACAATGAGGCTCGCCACGGCGTCCGCCGCCGCCTTGAGCAGGCGGGCGCGCGCCGCCGGATAGCCGTCCCATGCGTCCAGGTTCAATGGCAGTCCAAGTCTCGTGAACTCGATCTGCGCGGCGGCGCTGGGGTAGCGCCGCGCAAGGCCGGCCTTGACGGCGTCCGGCAGAAGCGCCGCAAGGTTCGGCGCGCGAACCTCCGCCATGATCACCTGATTTCCCAATATCTGCCAGGTGGCGCCCCGCGCAGTCGACGCTTTCAGGCTGTCCGCCACGAATGATTCCTCAGCCGCAGACATCATGCGACGGTCCGGATCGTTGAGTTTGGTGAGAAACCCCGCGACATCCGGCTGCGGCTGACCCGTCGGACCGACCGTCATCGCCATGTCGGTCACGTAGCTCAGTGGTTGTGAGCGTCCGGTCAGCCGGGTTTCAAGCATCACGAGGCTCGCCAGATCGCCAAAGGCGAACCCGCGCCAGATCGCAGACCGGGGAGCGCCCTCGGCCGGGTCACGGATCGGCATCCACTCCAGATAGGCCTGAATGCCGGCCTGCTCCCGAGCATTCCACGCCCCCTCCCTGTCAGGCTGATGGTTCTCCGCCCCGCCGAGGAAACTGTCGTTGGCTGTCTCGTGGTCGTCCCAGGAGACGATCCAGGGACAGCGGGCGTGCGCCGCCTGCAGGTCCGTATCCGACTTGTATTGCGCGTGGCGTCGGCGATAATCCGCCAACGTAACAATCTCCTTCGGCGGATCTGGAATCCGTCCGATGCGCGCTCCAACCTCCCCGCCATAGCCATCCGGGCCATATTCATAGATGTAGTCGCCAAGGTGGATGACGAGATCAAGTGTGTCTCGCCCAGCCAGCGCCCTGTATGCGTTGAAAAGGCCATTCGGCCAGTTGGAACAGGAGACCACGGCGATCTCCATGCTCTCCTGTGCGTCGGCTCTGGCTGTCCACGTTCGCCCTGTGGCGGATGTCGTCTCATTGACCCTGAAGCCGTAGTGGTAGCGTCGACCGGGCGCGAGGCCGGATGCGTCCACCTTCACCGTGTAGTCACGCTCCGGACCTGTCTCAACCTGGCCGCGCGCGACGGCGTTTTTCAACTCCGGATCTTCCGCAACGACCCATGCCACGGGCACCGGGCCGTCCCGGTCGGGCGTCACTCTTGTCCAGATCACCACGCTGTCCGGCAATGGGTCGCCGCTGGCTACGCCATGAAGGAAACGCACCGCCCCGTCATAGGTTGGCATCGGTCGAACGCAGGCCGCAGCGGCGACCGACGCGCCAGCAGCACCGGAAGCGCCCAGGAGAGCCCGACGCGTCAATTCCATGAAACATCCTCCAGAAGACAGCCGCCAATCAACGACGCCATGATTCTCTCTCAGGAGAGACTAACCGGCCGCAGGGCGAAGTGGAATCGCCTGGGGCTGTCTGGGGCCCGCCGGGCCTGCTGCGGGCCCGCCTGCAGGCGGGCCGCAAGATGATGCGCCTTGCTGGGAGCGCGCGAGGCGGTTACGCCGGACGGGTGATGCATGACGCTGACGACGAGAGTGAAAGCCTGGAGCAGTTCGAGGCGGTCGCCGCGCCTGAGGACGCCGGCGCGCGGCTCGACCGTTTCCTCGCGGCGCGCGTTCCCGGGTTGTCGCGCACACGCCTGCGGGCGCTCATCGAACAGGGCCATGTCCTGCATGCCGGCGCACCGGTGCGGGATGCGAGCGCCGGCGTGAAGCCCGGCGTCTACATGATCGCTCGCCCGGCGCCGGACGTGACCGAAGCCCAGCCTGAGCCGATCGATCTTGTCATCCTGCACGAGGATGGCGATGTGCTGGTGATAGATAAGCCTTCCGGGCTTGCGGTGCACCCGGCCCCTGGCAACTGGTCTGGAACGCTTGTCAATGCCGTCCTTCACCACTGCGGCCTTGAGCTTGCGCGCGTCGGTGCGCCCGGCCGGCCCGGGATCGTGCATCGACTCGACAAGGACACCTCCGGCGTCATGGTTGTCGCCAAGACGGACCGCGCGCTGCGCACCCTCGCCGAGCAGTTTGCGAAAAAATCTGTTGGCAGACGATATGACGCATTCACGGTCGGCGCTCCCGCAGTGAAGGAAGGCCGGATCATCACCCGTATCGGGCGCGACCCCAGAAACCGCAAGCGAATGGCGGTCCTTGCGCCAGGATCAGCGGCGGGTAAGGAGGCCGTGACCGCATTTGAGGTCGTTGCGCGTTTCGGTCCAGGTCTGCGCGGCCGGCCCCCGCCCGCTGCCGCACACGTCGCCTGCCGGCTTGAAACAGGGCGCACGCACCAGATCCGCGTTCATCTGGCGCACATCGGCGCATCGCTGATCGGCGACGGGATGTATGGCGCGACACGATCTGCCCGAGTTCTGGATGAAGCGCTGGGCGGCTGCATGATCACCCGCCAGGCGCTGCATGCAGCGACGCTGTCTTTCGATCATCCTGCGACGGGCCATCGCCTGTCCTTCGAGACGCCATGGCCGGACGATATCGAACGGCTTCATGCGGCGCTGCAGGCGCTGTAACCATGGCCGCGTGCGAACGCTGATGCGTGCGCACACCGGACGCCTGACACCTGTGTCGGCTGTCAGCCGAGCCGCGCCGTCGCATCCTTTCCAACCCTCCCGGCCCCGCGCGTCATGGGCCGGGGATCAGGTCAACCGCTTGTCGAGTTCGGCCAGCACGGCATCGCCCATTTGACTGGTCGTGAGAGGCGGGGTCGAGGCATGGGCCGACCAAAGATCGGCGGTTCGGGCGCCGGCATTCAGCGCGCCCTCGACCGCGGCGCGCAGCAGCATCGCATCGTCCGGTCGCTGGAACGAGTGGGCGAAGGCCATTTCCAGGCTCAAGATTGCGCCAAGCGGATTTGCGACCCCCTTGCCGGCGATGTCGGGAGCGGATCCATGAACAGGCTCGTACAGGCTTGAGCCCGGGCCTGCCCCGATCGCCGCCGAAGGCAACATCCCGATGGATCCGGTGAGCATCGCCGCCTCATCGGACAACAGGTCGCCAAACAGATTGTCCGTCAGGATGATGTCGAATTGCCGCGGCGCGCGCACCAGCTGCATGGCGCAGTTGTCTGCATACATGTGACTGAGCCCGACATCTGAAAACTCTTCCGCATGCAGCCTTGTGACCTCTTCACGCCAGAGTATTCCGGACTCCATGACGTTGGCCTTTTCCGCCGAGGTCACATGTCCGGGAAGGCCGCGCTTGCGGCGCTCCCGGGCGAGCTCAAACGCGGTGCGCGCGACGCGCCGGACCTCGCTTGTGGTGTAACTCTGCGTGTTCACCCCGCGTCGCTCGCCGTTCGCCAGGGTCTCGATGCCGCGGGGCTCGCCGAAATACACCCCGCCCACGAGTTCGCGCACGATCATGATGTCGAGGTGTTCCACGAGCTCGCGCTTCAGGGGGGAGGCCTCCGCCAGCGCCGGAAAGCAGAAGGCGGGACGCAGATTGGCGAAGGCGCCAAGCGCCTTTCTCAACCGCAATAGGCCGGCTTCCGGGCGCAGGTCAAATGGAACATGGGCCCATTTCGGCCCGCCGACCGCGCCCATCAGCGTTGCATCCGCCGCCTGCGCCCTGGCGATCACCGCATCGCTCAGGGGTTCGCCATGCACGTCGTAGGCCGCGCCGCCGAACGGGGCTTCTTCGATTGACAGCGGCATGGCGCGGGCGTCGGCGAACCATTCGGCGACCCGGCGCGCCTGGGCTGTCACTTCCGGGCCGATCCCGTCGCCAGGAAGGAGGAGAAGCTTCAAACTCATGATGATGACATCCTGCAGAAAGATTGCCGGCGGGGGCCGGTCAACGCGCCCAGGGCTCTGAGAACCGCCGTCTCGTTTCGAAATCCGCGATGGCGCTCTCCTGGCTCATGGTGACGCCGATGTCGTCAAGGCCTGTCAGGAGCTTGTGTTTGCGGGCCGGTTCAATATCGAACCGCCACACGCCGCCATCCGGCGCAGTCACTGTCTGCGCCGCAAGATCGATCTGAAAGACATGATTGGCGCCGCGCGCCTGGTCCAGCAGCGCTTCGACCTGATTCTGGGGCAGCACCAGCGGCAGCAGGCCGTTGTTAAAACAGTTATTGAAGAATATGTCCGCGAAGCTTGAGGCGATTACGCATCGGATCCCTGCATCCAGCAGGGCCCAGGGCGCATGTTCCCGCGATGAGCCGCAGCCAAAATTCGGTCCTGCGATCAGGATCTGCGCGCCGGCGTAGGCCGGTTGGTTCAGCACAAAGGCGGGGTCTGGCTGGCCGTCCGGCCCCGTACTCAGGTCGTAGAACAGACCGCGCGCGAGGCCCTCGCGAGTCACTGTCTTGAGGAACTGCTTGGGGATGATCAGGTCGGTGTCCACATTGGCGCGACCCAATGGCGCAGCAATCCCGGTCAGCGTTGTGAAAGGCGTCATCGGCGCGGCTTAGCAGAGGCCTGTCGGTTTGGGGAGGGGGCAGCGGCCCGGTCGCGCCTTCGTCCGGTCGCGCCCTCACGCCTTCCCGCCGGTGTGCGCTCGGCGCCGGCGTCAGCGTCCCCAGGCGGCGCCGGCGCCGGCGGGTGTCACGGCCTGCGGACAGACGCGGCGCACAGACGCAGCCGTCTCGCGAGGCCGCCGACCGGGCGGGCGCGAGGTTTCAAGATGAAGCCTGAACGGGTAGAGGACGGGCCTTCCGGGCGTCAGCCCGTCAGATGTGGGATGGATGATGCGTCGCGCTGCGATTGTCGCCCCGGTTCGTACGCCGGTCGGGAAGTTTCAGGGAGCATTGGCGGGGGTGTCCGTGGAGGCCCTTGCCGCCACCGTGGTCAGGGAAACCATCGCCAGGGCCGGCATTGACCCCGGGCGCGTTGAGGACGTCGTGTTCGCCCAGAGTTATGCGAATGGCGAGACGCCCTGTGTCGGGCGGTGGGCGGCGCTGGAGGCCGACCTGCCGATCGAGACCCCTGGCATGCAGCTGGACCGGCGCTGCGGCGGCGGTCTGCAGGCCGTCGTAACGGCGGCCATGATGGTTCAGACCGGCGCAGCTGACGTTGTGATTGCAGGCGGCGTCGAGAGCATGAGCAATGTTGAGTATTACACCACTGCAATGCGGGCAGGCGCTCGCGCCGGCAATGCGACGCTTTACGATCGCCTGGAGAGGGGGCGCGAACGCTCCCAGCCGGAGTGGCGGTTCGGCCGGATCAGCGGCATGATCGAGACGGCGGAAAACGTTGCGCGGGAGCACGGCGTCACCCGTGAGGCGAGCGACGCCTATGCGGCCCAGAGCCATCGTCGCGCCGCAGCGGCCTGGGCTGACGGTCGCTTTGCAGCCGAAGTCGTCCCGGTGGCCGCGCCTCAGCGCCGTGGCGATCCACTGCTCGTCACCACCGACGAAGGCATTCGTGCTGACGCCGCCCCTGAGAGCCTTGCCGTTCTCAGGCCGATCCTGAAAGACGGCGTCGTGACCGCCGGCAACGCCAGCCAGCAGAACGACGCAGCGGCGGCCTGCCTGGTGGTCGCGGAGGACAAACTGGCGGAACTGGGCGTGACGCCCATGGGGTTTCTGGTCGGTTGGGCGGCGGCGGGGTGCCATCCTGCGCTGATGGGCATCGGACCTGCGCCAGCGGTTGCGCGTCTGTTCGCCCGCACCGGTCTGTCGTGGGACGACATCGGCCTGATCGAACTGAATGAAGCCTTCGCCGCCCAGGTGCTCGCCGTCCTGAAGTGCTGGGGTCTGGAGGATCAAAGCCGTCTCAACGTCAATGGCTCCGGCATCTCCCTTGGTCACCCCATCGCCGCCACCGGGGTTCGTATTCTCGCGACGCTGCTGCACGAAATGCAGCGCCGCCAGGTGCGCTACGGTCTGGAGACGATGTGCGTCGGCGGCGGGCAGGGCGTCGCAGCCGTCTTTGAGCGCGCCTGACAGGCCCCGCCATGCTCACCCTGGAGTCGCTCACCATTCGGATCGGCGCGCGCGTCCTTTTGGACCAGGCGGGCGCGGTCATTGCGCAAGGCTGGAAAGTCGGCCTCATCGGCCGCAACGGCGCTGGAAAATCCACGCTGCTGACAGCGATCCGCGAAGCAATCGATCGCGGCAATGATCCCTCGATCAGGCTGGCGCGCGGCGCGCGTCTCGGTTTCGTGGCGCAGGAAGCCGAGGCCACGCCAGAGCCTCTTCTGTCTGTCGTGCTGGCGGCTGACCGTGAGCGTGCGGCGCTGCTGCGTGAAGCCGAAACCGCCACTGATCCTGACCGCATCGCAGAGATCCATACACGCCTTTATGACATTGATGCGCACAGCGCGGAGGCCCGCGCCGGATCCATCCTGCTGGGGCTTGGCTTTACCAGCAGCGATCTTGGGCGCGCCATGAAAGAGTTTTCCGGCGGCTGGCGGATGCGTGCGGCGCTTGCCGGCGTGCTGTTCGCCCAACCGGATCTCCTGCTTCTGGATGAGCCGACGAACTACCTAGATCTCGAAGGGGCGGCGTGGCTTGAGGTCTATCTTCGTAAATATCCGCATACGGTAATTATGGTGAGCCATGACCGCGAAATGCTCAATCGCAGCGTGACGCATATCCTGGCGTTGGAGCACGCCAAGCTCAGCCTGCATCCTGGAGGCTACGACACCTATTTGAGAAAGCGCGCTGAGCAGCTCGCACTCGCGCAGTCGATGAAGGCGAGACAGGACGCCGATCGTGCGCGCCTGCAGGCCTTCGTTGAACGCTTCCGCGCCAAGGCGTCAAAGGCCCGTCAGGCGCAAAGCCGCGTCAAGATGCTTGAACGCATGACGGAAATCAGCGTGCCGCTGACCGAACGCACCACGCCGTTTCGTTTTGAAGTCGGCGAACAGCTTGCATCGCCCCTTCTCCAGCTTGAGGAGGCTGAGCTCGGTTACGCGCCGGGAAGGCCCGTCCTTACCCGGGTTTCCCTGCGCGTGGATCATGATGACCGCATCGCGATCGTCGGCTCAAACGGTCAAGGCAAGACCACCCTGGTCAAGTCCATCGCCGCGCGCCTGCCGCTGCTGGCGGGTCAAAGACGTGCGCCGGGCAAGTTGCGCATTGGCTACTTCAGTCAGGATCAGATGGATGAGCTTGACGGCGCGTTGAGCGCCCTGGACCAGGTTCGCCGCCTGATGCCCGATGCGGGAGAGGCGGCGCGGCGGGCGCGCGCCGCCGCGATGGGCTTTGGACCGGAGAAAATCGAAACTCCCGCGCAGCGGCTGTCCGGCGGGGAAAAGGTTCGCTTGCTGCTTGGTCTGGCGGCCTTTGCAAGACCCCATATTCTCATCCTCGACGAGCCGACCAGCCATCTCGACATCGACTCCCGGGAGGCCCTGATCCACGCCCTGAACGAGTTCGAGGGGGCCATGCTGCTGATCACCCATGACGTCTACCTTGCCGAGGCGTGTGCAGAGCGTCTCTGGCTCGTGCGCGACGGCCGGGCGTCTGCCTATCAGGGCGATCTCGACGACTACCGCAAACTGGTCCTTGCTGCTGACAGGCCTGCCGGGGGCTCCCGAGTCAAATCCGTCTCCAGTCCCTCCGCGGGCTCACAGGGAGCTACCGCCGTGAGGCCGGCGACGGATGGCGGAGCGCAACCTGATGCGCGCCCATCTCCCGCCAAACCCGGCGTGCGCGCCAATCCCAGCCAGCTGCGCAAACGCCTTGGGGCGGCGGAAGCCGCAATAACCGCTGCACAGGACCGCATCGCATCTATCGATCGTCGTCTCAGCGATCCGGCGATGTTCGCCGCCGATCCCAGGCAGGCGGCCGCCCTCGCCGCGGAGCGGTCAGACCTTGAGACGGTCCTGGCGCACGCCGAGGGGGAGTGGCTTGCCGCAGCGGAGGCGCTCGATGCCGCCGGCTGAGGACAGATGATACTGGTTGACGGCGCGCCGAGCCGTGCACCAGACATCACATGCGCGCGGCGTCACTGCACCGCCCGTCTCCCGGCTCCCGTCTTCCGTCTCCAGTCATCTTCCGCCCGCCCTCCATCGTCGTCGCCGTCACTCTCCGAGGCCCCCCCCGCCATGATCCTCTATCCCGCGATCGACCTTAAAGATGGGGCGGCCGTCCGGCTCCAGGAGGGCCGCATGGATCAGGCGACCGTCTTCGACACCGATCCGGCTGCGGCCGCCAAGCGGTTCGTCGATCTGGGATACGCCTGGCTTCACGTGATTGATCTTGATGGCGCGATCGCGGGGGCGTCCCGCAATGCCGGCGCCGTCATGCGCATCGTGGATCAGTCCCGGACGCCGGTGCAACTCGGGGGGGGCGTGCGGTCTCTCGAAGCGATCGATCACTGGCTGACGGCGGGGGTGACGCGGGTGATCCTTGGCACTGCCGCTGCGCGAGATCCCAGGCTGGTCAGGGACGCCGCCAAGGCGTTTCCGGAACGCATCGCTGTGGCTGTGGACGTGAAGAACGGACAGGTCGCCGTCGCCGGCTGGGTGTCTTCCGAGGCCATTGGCGCGCTTGAGCTTGCCCTGCGCTATCAGGACGCGGGCGTGGCGGCGCTGATCGTCACGGATATCGCGCGCGACGGAATGCTGAGCGGGCCCAACATTGATCTGACGGGCGCGGTCGCTGATGCGGTGGATATTCCGGTCATCGCGGCTGGCGGGATGGCCGAGGCAGGCGATGTGGCCGCACTGCATGCCCGAACAGGCAGGCGTGCGATCGCCGGCGCGGTGATCGGACGCGCCCTGTGGAAGCCGGATTTCGATCATGCCGCGGCTATGCGCTACGCCTGCGGTCCGGCGGGACCGTCATGAGCCTCAAGGTTCGCGTCATTCCCTGTCTCGACGTGAAGGACGGACGGGTGGTGAAGGGCGTGCAGTTCGAGGGGCTGCGCGACGCTGGCGACCCGGTCGAGGCGGCCCGGCGCTATGACGACGCCGGAGCTGATGAACTTTGCTTCCTCGATATCTCCGCAAGCGTCGAAAACCGCGGCGCCCTGCTGGATGTGGTGCGTCGCACCGCCCAGGTCTGCTTTATGCCGCTGACTGTCGGCGGCGGCGTGCGCGGTCTGGACGACATGCGCGCCTTGCTGCTGGCTGGCGCCGACAAGGTGGCGATCAACACAGCGGCTGTGAGGGACCCTTCCCTTGTCTCGGCCGGGGCGGAAAAATTCGGTTCGCAATGCATTGTGGCCGCCGTTGATGCGAGGCGGTCGTCGTCCGGTCGATGGGAGGTGTTCACCCATGGCGGGCGCACCGCGACAGGCATTGATGCGGTGGCGTTTGCACAGGAGCTGGCCCGGCGCGGCGCAGGCGAGATCCTGCTGACCTCAATGGATCAGGACGGCGTTCAAACTGGTTTCGATATTGACCTGACCCGGGCCGTGACGGAACGCGTGACCGTTCCCGTCGTCGCCTCGGGCGGGGTCGGTTCGCTTGAACACCTTGTCGCGGGCGTGCGCGACGGGGGGGCGAGCGCGGTGCTGGCCGCGTCCATCTTTCATTTTTCGACCCACACCATCGCCGAAGCCAAGGCCGCCATGGCGGCGGCCGGCATTCCTGTTCGGGTGACGCCATGACCGAGACCCTCGCCCAAGCGGTTACGCATCTGGAGGAGACCATCGCCGCGCGTCGCCTGGAGGGAGCTGATACATCCTACACGGCGCAATTGCTGAAGGCTGGTCCCGTGGTCTGCGCCAAGAAACTGGGTGAGGAGGCGATTGAGGCGGCGCTGGCTGCTGCGACCGGCGACAGGGCCGGCCTCGCCCGCGAGGCGGCGGATCTCATCTTTCATCTGCTGGTCACGCTGGCCGCTGCGGACGTGCCCGCCTGCGAGGTCGCCCAGGTTCTTGCTGAGCGCCGCGGGCGCAGCGGCCTTGAGGAAAAAGCGAGCCGTCCCTCGTGATCGCAGGCGCCTGCCCGACAGGACGCCGCCCACTGTTTTCAGGGGGCTTGCGGCGATTTGGAGGTTCTGCGCCGCCAGGCCCGCCAGCCAAGCCAGATGACGGGGCTGGCTGTGAGCACGACCGGCAGGAGGGCCGCCGTCAGGGTGACGATCGCTGCAAGGCTCTGAGCGGCGACAGCCAGAAATCCGGTGATCGCTTCCCGCAGTGGCGCGAGCGCTCCTGCGGTCACGGCGCTCGGGCGGGCTGTGTAGGTGATGTCCAGAACAGACATCTCCACCCGCGCCCTCATGACGGCGAGCGCAGATTGATCGGCGTCAATCTGGCTCTGCACGCGCGCCAGTTCGCGCTCAAGCTCCAGCAGGTCTGCAAGTGATCCAGGTCGTTTTGCGAGCAGCGACTGCAGCCTGTCGCGCAATGTCTTTTGGGCGCGCAGCCGTGCTTCAGAATCGACGATCGCTCTGGTCAGGTCTTCCGTGGCCGTTGCGTCCTGCGTGATCCTCCCATCCGACTTTCGGGCGTCTCCCTCCAGGCCGGCGCGGAATGAGGCCAGCCATTCGGGAGCCGCCCGCAGGCTCACTTGGCCGTTCACGCGGTCCTCGCCATAGGACTCAAGGTTGGCCCCGAGCACCTGGCAAATCCCAGGGCCGGCGGCCAGGCAGGCCTGCTGGTGTGTGCCCATGAGCGGACGGATCCGCCAGCCGGGAACCTCCAGCCCGGCGCGATAGGAATAGGCCAGCATGGCAGGGCCTGTGAGCGTGATGCTCTGATCGCCGCCGGCCGGGGCTCCCGGTTGGGCGGGCGTCTCGCTCGCCGTTGCGGGTGCAGGCCCGCCCTCCAGGCGCGACGCATCGCTGTGCGCCGGCGCGGAGTTTTGGGCGCATGACACAATGGCCAGACCACAGGCGGCGACCGCCGCAAAGCAGGATCGAACTCTCAGTGTCTCCTCCCTGCCATCACCCTCACACGACCGCACGACTGTGGCCGCAGTGAGGGCGTGGGCATGGTTGAACAGCAATGTTGCGAAAGCATGCCGAGGCCCCTGGTCCCCCGATCGACGCCGCCGGCTGCCTCCAGGCATCCCCCAGAATTGATTGGGCAGGTTGCGCTGTGACCAGCGTGTGATCGGATGCGCCGTATCAACCTGCCGCGCGCCGGCTCGACCGCCGGCCCCCGCGCGCCTGCCTGAAGACGGCGCTTGACCCTGCGCCCGAGGCGCCCTCGCATGAACAGGAGGCAGACGTCCCAAGGGGCGCTGCTCCTGCATGCTGGCCAGGGCGCCTGATCAGTTGGCTGGAGCCGCGCCACGGGGATGCCCGCCTGGAGGCGTCGCGCCGCACATGTTCACCACGCGCTTTGCTCCATCGCCCACCGGTCGGCTCCACCTTGGGCACGCGTTTTCCGCCTTTTGCGCCTTCGATGCTGCGCGCGCCGCTGGCGGGCAGTGCCTGCTGCGGCTTGAGGACATCGATCGCACGCGGTGCCGGCCGGAGTACGACGCCGCGATCCTGGAGGATCTCGAATGGCTTGGACTGAGCTGGCCCTTGCCGGTCCGGCGTCAGTCACAGCACCTTGAGGCGTATGCGTCGCGTCTTGAGGATCTGCGCAGCAGGGGACTGATCTATCGCTGCTTCAAGACCCGTCGCGAGATCATGGAGGCGAGCGTCGCGGCGCCGCATGGGCCGGAGCCAGTCTACCGGGGGCCTCGCGGGTCAATGTCGCAGGACGAGGAGGATGGTCGGCTGGCGGCCGGCGAGCCCTACGCGTGGCGGCTGTCGATCGATCGAGTGCGCGCATTCCTTGGACGGCGGGGCGATGATCTCTGGTTTGTGGACGAAACCACGGGCGCGGCCTGCGAGGAGCGTGTGGATGTCTCCCGGCTTGGCGATGTTGTGCTTGCACGCAAAGACACCCCAGTGAGCTATCACCTGTGCGTGGTCCATGACGATGGCCTTCAGGGAATTACCCATGTCATTCGGGGGGAGGATCTCAGGGAGGCGACGCATATGCACCGCCTTCTGCAGGCGCTGTTCGATCTTCCGACCCCTGTCTACCGATTCCACCGCCTGATGCTGGGCAGTGACGGCAGGCGTCTTGCCAAACGCGATCTTTCGCAGACCCTGGCGCAGCTGCGTCAGCACGGCGCAACTGCGCAGGATATCCGCACCATGACAGGGTGTTGCTGACCTGAGGGTCAGGCGTTCTGGCTATGATCCGACACCCCTGGGCGGGCAAGGCCCAACATGGCGTCGTCTGATGGTTGCTCGAGCAGTCTGCGCGTATGCGCCGCCTCCAGGCTCAGGCTTGCGACTGTGGCGCGGACCTGTTCATCGGCGGCGATCGGGCGCGCAATCCGGCGCAGGTGATCGGCCCAGGTTGGACTGTGATAACGCTCTATCCACAGGGTCGGATCATCAATATCCTGCATCAGCGTCCAGCTCCGCGCGCCATCGCGTCTGCGGATGCGTCCGAGCGCTTGTGCAGCCGCCCTGAAGGCAAGCGCATTCGCCGGGTCGACGCGATGCTCTACCAGAACGACGATCGGTCCGGCGCGCGGATCCATTTCCTCCGGCGTTGGCCGGCTCATCATGGCGCGCGGTTCGAGATCACCGCGATTGGGCTCCGGCAGGCGCAGGCGTCCTGCAAGGGCCAGGGAGGCGATCAGCAGGGTTCCCGCCATCGCGAAGGTCGCAGGCAGACCCGCCTCTCGGGCCGCTACTCCCCACACAGCGCTGCCGATGGCCATGCCGGCGAAGGAAACCATGCCGTACACGGCAATCGCGCGCCCGGCGACCCACCGCGGCGAGGAGATCTGGACGGACACGTTGAGGCTTGAGAGCGTCAGGACCCAGGCTGCGCCGGCTGCAGCGACGCACACCAGGCTCGTGGCCAGCCAGGGACTGAATGCGAGGCCGAGGAGCGCAACCCCGAGGGAGGCGGTCGCGGCGTTGACCAGTCCATCAGCTGACAGGGATTGGCGCAGGCGCGCGCTCAACAGAGCCCCGGCCATGGCGCCAAGCCCGAAGGCGGCAAGAAGCACGCCAAGCGTTCGTGGTCCTTCGCCGAGCGCCCTGGCGGCGACAGGCAGAAGCGCGAGGAGCGAAATTCCTGCGAAGGTGAACAGGAACCCGCGCATCATCATCGCCCGGATCGCTGGCGACAGACTGACGAAACGCACCCCGTCCGCCATGGCCCTTCCAAGCGTCTCGCGTGGCAGATGGCCCGGGCGGTGCGGCGGTCGCCACAGCGCCACCACGGTTATCAGCCACACATAGGACACCGCGTTGGCGAAGAAGGCCCCGACTGCGCCTGCGACCGCGATCAGTTCCGCGCCGAGCGCAGGGCCCACGCTGCGCGCCACATTGAAGTTCAGGCTGTTCAGTGCGATCGCCTGCGGCAGCTGCTCGACGGGCGCGAGGTCCACGACGCTGGCTTGCCAGGCTGGAATGGTGAAGGCTGCGCCCACACCCACCAGAAAGGTCAGCCCAAGCAGCAGCCAGGGCGTCATCAGTCCGGCCATCGTCATCAGGCCGAGCAGCGCCGATCCCAGCGAGGAGACGAGGAGCGCGCCGATCATGAGCTTGCGGCGATCCATGATGTCTGCAAGCGCCCCTGCCGCCAGGGAGAACAGCATCAGTGGCAGGCTGCCGGCGGTCTGAACCAGGGCGACCATGTCCGGCGACGGGGTCAGCGACAGCATCAGCCACGCGGCTCCGACGCCCTGGATCACGCCGCCGAAGTTCGAGACGAGATTGGCGCACCAGAATGCGCGAAATGCAGGCGACGCGAGGGGGCGAGCCGTCGCCGACGCCCAAGCGCGGACCCCGCCCTGCGTGCTGTTCGCATCATCCTGCCCAACCATAGATTCATGCTGCGCCCGGCCTGCCACGCCTGCAAGGGCGTGCGCGCCCGAATCTGCGGCGCGCTATTTGGGCGCGCGTTTGGCCAGGATGCGCTGCAGGGTGCGCCGATGCATATTGAGACGTCGCGCAGTCTCTGAGACGTTGTGGTTACAGAGTTCGAAGACGCGTTGAATGTGCTCCCATCGTACCCGGTCGGCTGACATGGGGTTTTCCGGCGGCACAGGTTTCTTGTCTCCTGACGCCAGGAGCGCGCGTGCGATGTCGTCGGCGTCAGCAGGCTTGGAGAGATAATCGAGTGCGCCCAGCTTCACAGCCGCGACCGCTGTCGCGATATTGCCGTAGCCGGTCAGCATGACCACCTTTGCGTCCGGCCGGCGCTGGTGCAAGGCGTCGACCACCGAGAGTCCGTCACCGTCCTCCAACCGGAGATCGAGGACGGCGAAGGCCGGCGGTTCCGCGCGCACAAGCTCCAGCGCCTCCTTGACCGCGCCCACGGAGCGGACCTCGAACCCACGGGTCTCAAGCGCTCGGGAGAGACGGTTGCGCAAGGGCGCATCATCGTCGAGGACCAGAAGGCTCTTGTCGTTCGGCATCTCATAGGCCAGGGCGGCTTCAGCCATTGTCAGCTCCGTTGCTCGGGCGCCCAACGAGTCGGCCCCATGTACTTTTGTGTATGTTTGACGCTGTGACGCTGTCACGCAACGCGACCCTTTGGCGCGGGCGTCAATCAGCCTCGACCATCCTGCGCGGCCATACGATCCGCACAACCGCGCCGTGATGCGGCGGGGGCCGATTGCGAAAGGTGACTTTTCCGCCTGAGCGCTCCAGCATGGTTTTCGCGATGAAAAAGCCCAGACCCAGCCCCTGGCCTTCCCCGTCTGGGCCGACGCGCGTCGACACATAGGGCTCGCCGAGGCGGGTCAGGACTTCCGGCGCGAAGCCTGGTCCGTCATCACGCACCGTGACGTCCAGCAATTCCTTGGACCACCGTACGGATACTTCCACCTCTGACAGGGCATGGTCGGTGGCGTTTTCGATCAGATTGCCAAGACCGTGCAGGATTTCAGGACTTCGCTTCAGGACTGGCTCCGGGCCGGCTTCCGCCCCCCGCGGAGCAAGATCGCGCCGGATGAGTGCGCCGCGGCCGCGATAGGGTGCGGCGACTTCCTCGATCAGGGCGGCCGTCGGCAGACGCTCGTGCATGACGTCGCGTTCGGAGCCGCGTTCGGACAGCTTTCTCAGGATGTCGCGACATCTCTGCGCCTGCGACAGGATCAGGCGGGCGTCCTCCCCGAGCAGGGTGTTCTCGTCCGTGGCCTTTGTCATTTCCTTGGCGGTGACTTGGATGGTGGCCAGCGGCGTGCCCAGTTCGTGCGCCGCCGCCGCCGCGAGGCCCCCAAGCGCAGAAATCTTCTGCTCGCGCGCCATCGCTGCCTCGGCCGCCCCGAGGGCTGCGCGCAGTCTGCTCTCCTCCTCTGCGACGCGCCAGGCATAGACAGCGGTGAAAATGATTCCGGTCAGGAAGGCGATGACGAAGCCCGCCTGGTAGAGGAACGGCACCTGGAGCGTTTCCCCAAGCTTCCAGGGCAGAGGCGCAGCGAATACCGCCAGCAGCGCCACGCAGGAGAACGTCAGGGCCGTCAGCGCGAATGTATATCGGGGGGACAGCACGGCGGCTGAAATCGTGACCGGGGCGATCAGCATCAGAAGGAATGGGTTTTGCAGACCGCCGGTCAAGCCCAGCAGGGCGCTGAACTGCACGATGTCAAAACCGATGTGCAGCGTCGACTCTGCCGGACCCGCCCGCTTGCGCGACTCCATCGCAATCATCAGGAAAATGTTGAACCACGCGCTCGCCGCAATGACGGCGAGGCACGGACCCAGCTTGATATCGAACCCGAGAATGAAGTTTACGAAAAGCACGGCCGCGGTTTGACCCGCCACGCCGAGCCAGCGCGTCAGCACCAGCGTGCGCAGGCTCATGCCTTCGCGTCCGAGCGTCGGATCGGTCAGGAAATAGTTGCGGTCCTCCGCGCGGACGGGACGGGGCGGATTTGCGAAACCTGAAAAATCGCTCACGGGCATGGTGGCCTTGACGCTTGATGCAGCAAGGATTTGCGGCTTTTCCCGACTTGTCGAGCAGTTTCCTGTGATCAAATCTGCGCGTCGGCGCTTGCTGAGCGCGTCGAAGGTCTATTTCCTGCCGGCATGAGGGTCCGTCAAACTTCGCCTCTGCTCGCGGCGTTGGCATCGCTGGCGGCGGGGTGCGCGCCGGTTGCAGAGAATGCCGCTGCTGTCCCGCCGATTTGCCGCGGTCGCGCCTACGCCGAGATCACGGATCGCTTCTCGCTGGTTGACCACACCGGCAGGCGCGTCAGCCAGGATGACTTTCGCGGCAGGCCGACGCTTTACTATCTTGGGTTTTCGTTCTGTCCGGACATCTGTCCCATGGCCCTGCAACGGATGGCGGCTGCGCTGTCGCGGCTTGGACCGGATGCGGCAGGGCGCTTCAACACCGTCTTCATTTCGGTTGACCCTGAGCGCGACACCCCGCAGGCGCTTGCCGCCTACGTCCAGACCCCTGCATTTCCGGACGGCCTTCGCGGGCTCACCGGGACCCGGCAGGAGGTCGAGGCTGCCCAGCGGAGCTTCAAGTCGGGCGCAACTGTCGAACCCGATCCGGATAGCGCCGCCCAATATACCATCGCCCACACATCAATAATTTACCTGTTTGACAGGGACGGCCGCCTAAAGTCGTTTTTTCCCGATTCCGTCGGCCCCGATGACATGGCCGCCTGTCTGGGGGCGCATCTTGAGGGGCGTCTTTGAGTTCGGCCAGGATGCGGGGCTGCGTTTTCAGGACTGCGGGCGTCGTGAGGGATGGCCGAACCCGGAGATATCCCTAAAATGTCCCGGCGGTTACAGAGCCGCGAGGTGGCCTGATGCTGTATGCGTTTTATGAGATGCAACGCGCCGCTGTTGCACCAATGCGTGCAGGCGCGCGTTTCCAGAGAACTCTGTGGAGTTCAAGCTTCAATCCCCTTGCTGGAACGGTGCTGGCGCGGACGGCGACGGCGGCCGCCGATGTCTTTGAGAGCGTGACGCGACGCTACGGCAAGCCTGACTGGGGCATAACCTCGACGCGGGTCAATGGCGTTGAGGTTCCCGTGTCGCCGGTCGCGGTTCACCGTGAGACATGGTGTAATCTTGTCTACTTCGAGCGCGATCCGGCTATCCTGGATGCGGCTGCGGGGCCGCGGGTCGACCCCAGGGTTCTGATCATCGCGCCGATGTCTGGCCACTACGCGACCCTGCTGCGCGACACGGTCGAAGCCTTCCTGCCAGACCACGAGGTTTTCATCACCGACTGGGCCGACGCCCGCATGGCGCCCGTGTTTCAGGGACGGTTTGATCTCAACGATTACATTGACGCGGTGCGCCGGATGATTGGGGTCATCGGCCCTGGCGCCCATATCGCTGCCGTCTGTCAGCCCGGTCCGGCAGCGCTCGCCGCGATCGCCCTGATGAGCGAGGATGGCGATGCCGATCTCCCCGCGTCCATGACCTTCATGGGGTCGCCGATTGATGCGCGCCGGTCTCCCACCCAGCCTAACCTGCTTGCCGAAGAAAAGCCGTTTGAGTGGTTCGAGCGGCGCATGATTCACACGGTTCCTGCTCCCTATCCTGGCGCCATGCGGCAGGTCTATCCAGGCTTTGTCCAGCTCGCTTCATTCATGAACATGAACTGGGATCGCCACGTCGACGCGCATCACAGCTTCTTCAATCACCTCGTGGCGGGCGACGGCGACAGCGCAGCCAAGCATCGTACCTTCTATGATGAGTACCTGTCTGTCATGGACCTGACCGCTGAGTTCTACCTGCAGACGATCGATGAGGTGTTCCAGCGTCATCTTCTGGCGCGCAGCGAACTTTATCACCGCGGGCGTCGCGTCAACCCGGACGCCATCCACACTGTCGGCCTGATGACCATCGAAGGTGAAAACGACGATATTTCCGGTATCGGACAGACCCAGGCCGCTCACGACATCTGCCCCAACATTCCGGCGCGCCGGAAGATTGATTATGTGCAGCCCGGGGTAGGCCATTACGGGGTCTTTTCGGGGCGGCGCTTCCGCACTGAAATCTATCCCCGCATCCGCGGGCACATCAGGGACGGGTACTGCCCGGACGCCGAGCTGGAGCGGCGTGCGTTGGGGGTTCTGGCTTAACGAAACTCCCGTGACCGCTACAGCATGAAGCCAAGATCACGGGATGCGAAATTGCGCAGGTTTGGAAAAATCTGGTCCAGTTGCGCGTCCGCTACGCCAAACCAACGCCCCAGCGTTGCGCCAAACTGATCGACAGACGTCGTCGGAATGGTGATGTTCCGGTCTGCATCGGGGTTGCGGAATGTCCCCTGATCGACGCCAAGCGTGGGATATTGACCCCAAACGTTCTGACCGCGCACCGCCCCTCCCATCACGAAATGATGGGCGCCCCATGCGTGGTCTGTCCCGTCGCCGTTGGTTGTGAAGGTACGGGAGAAGTCCGACATCGTGAATGTCGTCACCCGGTTGCGCATGTCCGCACCGCCCAGATTCGCAAGGACGCTGTCGAAATACGCCATGGCGTGCGCAACACGCCCCAGCAGAACCGTCTGGTTCTGGTTCTGGAAATCGTGCGTGTCCCAGCCGCCGATGCTCACGAAGAAGACCTGTCGTCTCAATCCGAGAACGCTGTTGAGCGCGATCATGCGCGCGACTGTCTGCAACTGGGTCGCCAGTGCGTTGTTTTCCGTTGCGCCCGTGACCGGATTCACATTCGCTGGCGGGGCCGCGACGCTGGTTGCAAGAGTGCTGGAGAATGCCTGATTGAGGGTGTCCGCAACGTCCATTGACCGGCGTACGAACGCCGCATGGTCCTGACCGAACAAACTCACATGGGCGTTGTCGCGAATGATCTCGCGCATGCGCGTTACCGCGAGCGACGACGTGTTGAGCGTTGTCCCGGTCGCGGGGTTGATCCGCACTGCCGGCTGTGCGTTGGTCGTCATCTGATACTGAACGGCGTTCTGACCCGCCAGAAAGACCTGGTTTCCCGCCACCGAGACGCCGGTGAACACCGAGTTGGCGCCGTTCTGGGAAAGCATCGTGTCGGCGATGAGGCCGCCCCAGCCGCGCCGTGCGCCTTCCGCGGCGCTTGCCTGCCAGATCGACTGCTGGTCGTTGTGGGACATGAGACTGGCAGGCAGCGGGACGCTGCGGGCCTGATATTGCGCCTTGGAGGTGGGAACAATCAGTGGGCCAACATTGGCGAGCGCGCCCAGACGGCCGGCCTGCCAGATCGGAACGAGCGGGGCCAGCACCGGATGTAATGCGAAGGTGCGCGTCGCCGCATTGGTCCCGACCGGGATGGCGTTGGGGATCACAGAGTTGACCGGCAGAACGCCGCCGAACCGTTCCGGGCTGTCGTTGTTCACGGTGCGACCGGTCAGCGGGGCGACCTGACCGGGAGTAACCGGCGCTGTGCCCACCGGCATCAGCGCGATCGGATCGCTGCCAGTATTTCGCGCCGACCAGTAACGCCCCCAACTGTCGGAGTCGGTCGCCAGCAGCATGTTGTGGCTGTCGTTGCCGCCGAACATGAACAGACAGACCAGCGCCCGATAGTCTGAGGCGGCCTGCGCCGAGGCTGATCCCAGGGTCGCAAGCTGCATGGCAAGGGGGGTGGCGGCGCCGAACATGGACAGCGCCCCGGCCGTTTTCAGAAAGTGGCGCCGGCTGGCTTTGTCGAAACCCATGGCGGCCTCCTCAGCGCTGGATCAAAAAGTCGGGCGACGCAAGCGACAGCTGGATGGCTGTCCGCACGCGGTTGAGCCGCGCGGCATCGATCTGAGCCTGCGTGACCGTGGCTCCGGAAGGGATCGCTATGGAATTGACGGCTTCCACAATCCGGGTGCGGGTCGCTGCGGGCAGCGCGCCGTAGAACACCAGACGGTCCATGCGGTCGACGAGCGCCTCGGCGTTATCGGCTACGGCCACCTCGGCCCCATAGGCGCTGCGCACGTCAGGCACGCCGGCCGTCGCCACGCCGATGCCCGTGGCGACTGCTGTTTGCAGCGTGTTGATGTAGCCCGCAACCGAAACCTCGTCGACGATCTGAAACTCTGGGGCCCGCAGACCGCGGGCGCCCAGCAGCGTCGTACCGGCCGGGGTGAAGCCGGGGCGCCAGAAATTAAAGACGCTCGGCGAGGCCAGCGGGGTCTGGCCGAGGACCTGGTTGCTGGATGTGGAGCCGATCAGCCAGTTGCCGCTGGCCGAGGTCGCGCCGAATGCGCGCGCCCAATTGGTGAGCCGGATCACGGGTTCGCGCAGCTTGCCGAAGGAATCGCCGCTTGGCGCGGAGCGCGCCTCCGTATCCGTCAGCACAGCGCGGATCACCGCGCCCATGTCGCCGCGCACGCCCTGGCCGTTGTTGTTGAAAACACGCGCCACCCGCTCGACATACGCCGGGCTGGGATTGGACGTCACGAACTGCTGGATCAGCCGGGTCGCCATGAACGGGGCGACGTTGGGGTGATTGGCGAGGGCGTCCAGCGCCACCCGCAGATCATCCGCCATTGTCTGCTGCGTCACGGTTGCCGCCGTGCGCGCCGGGATGGTCACGCCCAGAAAGCTTTTCTGCGCAAACGAGTGGTATTGCGGATAAAAGATCATCTGCCGGACGAAGGAATCAGGATTCCTGTTGCCGCCCAGGAATGTCGTGTTGGTCGGAGTTGGATGATACCAGCTGATGCCCGTGAACACCTTGGCCAGCTGGGAGATGTCCTGCTGCGAGTACGCCAGAATGGGCTGGCCCTGCGCGTTCAGGCGGGTGGTGCCGTCCAGATTGAGCTCGTAAAGTCCTATGGACATGAGCTGCATGACTTCGCGGGCATAGTTTTCGTCCGGGGTGCGTGTGCCCGCGGCGTCTTCCCGCTGGTTGGCGAGAAACGTCAGGTAGACTCCCATCACTGGATGGAGCGTCACCTCCTCCAGCAGCGTGCGGTAGTTCGAAAATGCGTTGCGGGTCAGCATGTCATAGTATGACGCTGCGCCGCGGATGCCGTTGCTGGACCCGCTGATGGCGGTGTCCACCAGGGACACAACGAAAATCTGGGAGTAGGCGAAGGCCATGCGTTGACGCAACTGCGCGTCTTCTGTGACGGTCTGACGCCACCAGGAGTAGTAGAAGTTGTTCGCATTAATTGACGCACTCGGGTTGGCCGCCTGCGCAGCCGCCAGCGCGGCTTCGACGGTCGCCTGGTGCGACTGGGTTGGCGGCGGGGCCGCGATCTGCTGGGTGATCCAGGACTCAAAACTGGAATCGCGCAGCGCCTCGATCCCTGCGTCCGTCGGCCCGAAACTCGCCTGGGTCAGGAAACGGGCGACTTCAGGGGCGCCCAGGCGCACAGGCGGCGGTGGCGGCGTCGGCGGCGTTTGACTGCCACCCCCCCCGCCGCCGCCGCAGGCTGCGGCCAGAACCGCCAGTCCGGCGATCAGGATGCTGCGCCACGCCTGCCGTCGGGCCGGCCGGTGATCGGCTGGACACGTGCTGTCAGTCATCCCGCTGTTCCTCGCCCCTGCTCGTCCTTGCCCCCTGCGGCCTGCCCGGCGGACGCCCGGCGCCGCCCCCAAGCCGCCAGGAGACGTCAAATGATCGCGGAAGGCATGGATTTGCGCAAGCAGGAAGAATAGAGCCTCGGATCATCGCCGGAAGCATCCGTCAACGGCGCTGTTTCTTGCCGCTGCGCAGGCGCGCGCAGCATTTGGCGCCGCAGTGCGCGTCGCGACCCGATGCGGGCGGCGAGCACTCAGCGCATGACGCGGCGCGCCGCCGCCACATCCACATCCACGTCCATGTCGTCTTCTGCTTCGTCTGGCCCCGGCGCGTAGCTGAGTATGTCGCCTGGCTGACATTGAAGCTCACGGCAGAGGGCCGAGAGGGTTGAAAAGCGGATCGCTCTTGCCTTGCCTGTTTTCAGGATCGACAGGTTCGCCATCGTGATGCCAACACGCTCGCACAGCTCGGTGAGCGACATGCGCCGGTCAAGCAGGACACGGTCAAGGGTGACGCGTATCGCCATGACCGCCTCAGATCGTCAGCTGCTGGTCGCGTCGCAGAGCGGCGCCCTCGCGGAATATCTCCGCCAGCACGATCAGCACCACGACAGCCGTCCATGCAGCCAGGTTGATGTTCAGCAGCTTTACAGTGATCCGACCTGTCTCAGGCTGACCGAAGACGACAAGGATGATGTTCGCAGCCGCAGAGATCGCATATCTGGCGAGTTCCAGGCCTACGATCGCCCCCGCGACACGGCGTAACCGGCGCGCGTTTTCAGGCACGAACGGGTCTCCTTCGACCAGCGTTGCAAAGATCGCGCGCATCTCACCGGTGATAACGATCAGCGCCGTGGCGTAGACCGCATAGGTGATGAGCGAAATGCCCACTGCTTGCCACGCTCCGGGCTCTGCAATGGCCTCCATGCCTGGAATGGTCAGCCTGCCGCCGGCCGCCAGAGACCCGAAGTAAAGCAGGCTGAGCGCTGCGGCGATGCACAGGCCGGCCCAGGAGAGGCTCCAGCCCATATCCAGCGCTGGCTTGATGAAGGCCGCAACCGACCCGCGTCCAATGACCTTCATGGGCTGATCCCCTCTCTCTCGTCGGGTCGAAGTATGTCCCGGTGCGCTGACCACGCCCACTGCAGCGCTGCCCACTGTCCTGCGCCGGATTGGCGTCTGGCCGGTGTCAGCGGCGCAGACTCATGTCTTCCTCATGTCTTCCAGAATTTTATCGACTTTCGATTAAGTCAAGTCTGGAATCCCTCGGCACGGGCATGAATCGACGCTCGAACGCTCACCGGAGCGGACGCAAACCGCGCCCAGGTCCTGCGCCGGGCCTGCGTCGCGTCACAGCCCACCGTGGCGCAATCGAGGGTCCGGCGCTGCGCGCCCGGCGAACTGCAGAGCGCCGTTCACTGCCGGTAAGTCCTCTTCGAACACTCCAGCCTGGCCAGTCTCATGCGGCCAGACTCACAGCCTCCGGGTCGAACTTGCGGCCTAAGGCAGCCTGTGACAGGAGGGGCGGCCAACAACCAGGAACATGCACGGGCGCGGATGCGGCGGATTCCACCAGGCACGGAAATTGTCATCGCAAGCCACAACGCCGGCAAGGTGGCGGAAGTTCGCGAGCTGCTGCAGCCATTTGGCGTACGCTTGGTGAGCGCGGCGGATCTGGGTCTGCCGGAGCCGGCTGAGACCGAGGACAGCTTTGTCGGCAATGCGCTGCTCAAAGCGCGCGCCGCCGCCCAGGCAAGCGGCAGGATCGCGTTGTCCGACGACAGCGGCCTGGAAGTGCGCGCTCTTGGCGGCCAGCCTGGCGTTTACACGGCAGACTGGGCGGGTCAGCCGCGCGACTGGATGGCGGCTATGGGCAAGGTGGAGGCGGCGCTGCACGCGGCTGGCGCGACTGATCGGACCGCCCGCTTTGTCTGCGTGCTCGCGCTTGTGTGGCCTGACGGCGGGGAGGCGGCGTTCCGCGGGGAAATGGCTGGCGCCCTCGTCTGGCCGCCGCGCGGAGACAAGGGCTTCGGTTTCGATCCTGTGTTCGTGCCACATGGCGCGCACGCGACAGTCGCTGAAATGCCTCCCGCCGAGAAGCACCGGATCAGTCATCGGGCCGACGCCTTCGCCAAACTGGTGGAGGCGTGCTTTGCCGTCTGAGACGGCGATGCTTGGTCTTTACGTGCACTGGCCGTTCTGTGCGCGCATCTGCCCGTATTGCGACTTCAACGTGTTCCTTGCGCGCAACCATGACGCCGGCGCCCTGCTTGCCGCCGTCTGCGCTGATCTCGCCGCCCACCGCGATCGGATTGGCCCCCGCCGCCTGTCGAGCCTGCATTTTGGCGGCGGAACGCCCTCGTTGATGCAACCGCATGAAATCGGGGCCGTCATTGAGGCCGCTGATCGCCTGTTCGGGTTTGAGCCTGACCCCGAGATCGGTCTCGAGGCCAATCCATCCTCAAGCGCGCGCGTCCTGTTTGAGGGCTTCCGGGCCGCCGGGATCAATCGCTTGTCGCTTGGCGTCCAGGCTCTGAACGACCCGGATCTCGCCCGCTTGGGCCGCGATCATGACGCGGCGGGCGCGCGCGCGGCGATTGAGGCGGCTCGTTCAGTGTTTCCTCGCTTCTCAATCGACCTGATTTACGCCCGGCACGGACAGAGTCTTGACGCCTGGGAACGCGAGCTTGCCGAGGCGCTTGATCTGGGCCTTCAGCATCTGTCCGCCTACCAGCTTACCATTGAGGAGGGCACGCCATTCGCGCGTCAGTACCGCCGTGGTCAGATCATCACGCCCGACGAAGAGGAGGCCGCCCGGTTTTATGAACTCACCGAGGCGATGACCCGCGCCCGGGGCCTGCCTGCCTATGAGGTGTCCAACCATGCCGCCAGCCCCTGGCAACAGTCGCGGCACAATCTGTTATACTGGCGCAGCGCGGATTGGATCGGTGTTGGCCCCGGGGCGCATGGGCGCCTGTCGCTTCGGGGCGCGCGTCTTGCCACGGCGGCCTGGGATTCCGTCACAGCCTATGTCAATGCGGTCGCCGCACACGGCGTCGGCTGGCGCTCTGCGGAGGAACTGGATGCAGCGGCGATCGCTCAGGAGCGCGTGCTGATGGGGCTTCGGCTCACGGAGGGGGCTCCAATCACGACGATTCCCGAGGCGCGACGGCCTCTCCTTGCGGTGCTCGCTGGCGACGGGCTTGTCCGCATCCTGGGCGAGCGGATCGCGCTGACGGCGCAGGGCCGGCTCGTCACCGACCGGATCGCCGGCGAGCTTTCAGGGTAGCGCGTGGAGCGTCTGCGGCGGGCGTCGGGCCCGGGCCACTTGACCGCGTCAACAGGCCCGCAGCACGATTTCCTTTGCCTGTGTCGGCGGGTTCAGCTTTGCTGAGCGCCGATCTGGACGCACTGGAGCAGCATCGATGGGGGAACGACTCGCCGGCAAGGTCGCCGTTGTCACAGGAGCAGTCTCAGGCATCGGACTTGCAACCGTCGAATTGATGGCGCGGGAAGGCGCGCAGATCTTTGCGCTCGATGTCCAGGACGCCAAGGGCGCGGCTTTGGAAGCGCGCTTTCCCGGCCGCGTTCGCTATGCCCACTGTGACGTCACGAAGCCGCAGGACATCCAGGCGGGGGTGGATGGGGCGGCGACATGTTTTGGCGGGCTCGACATCCTGTTCAACAACGCCGGGGCGGTGGGGGGCGTCGAAACGCTTCTGGATATGGACCTTGAAAGCTGGGATCGCACCCATGCCCTGCTGCTGCGCTCGGTGGTCGCGGGAACGACGGCGGCGCTGCCGCACCTCGCTGCACGCGGCGGCGGGGCGGTCATCAACACGGCTTCGATCGCGGGACTGCAGGCTGGCTGGGGACCGATCTGCTATTCCACCATGAAGGCCGCGGTCATTCACTTCACACGTGTCGCCGCGGCCGAGCTGTCGAAATCGTGCATACGGATCAACGCCATTTGTCCCGGATTCATCGCCACTTCGATATTTGGTGGGGCGATCGGTCTGCCGGTCGAGACGGCCGACCAGATGGCTGCGATGCTGGAGCAACGCGGCGGCGGCGCGCAGCCAGCCGGGCGCGTGGGCAGGCCGAGTGACATCGCTGAAATGGCCGTGTTTCTGGCCTCGGACGCTGCTGAGTTTGTCACCGGCGCTCATTTCGTGGTTGACGGGGGCATCACCATCGGTCCGCGCCACGCCTGGGACGATAATGCGGCGTCGCCGTTCCTGGAGGCCATGGGCGTCACGCCTGACCAGCTCGTGGCCCTGCAGGCTGCGCGCAGGACGCTCCCCCGGAGCTGAGGCGCCGGCCTGACGCGCAGGCCTGGATCAGGGGCCTGACGCACGGCGCTGGCAGCTGAATGATTTCTCGTCCCGGGGTCTTCATCTGCCCGTTGATTTCCCCTATATGCGCGCCGTCCGGGCTTGCCGGGGGAGTTCCGGCGCGGTCGCTGGCCCAAGGGAAGCCCGCTGCAGGTGAAGCTCAATGGGAAAGATTTCCCCCAAAAAGGCCCAAAAGAAAGCGGAACTTCTCGCCCATCCGGTTGAACACGTCGACATCGCGCGCTTTGACGCGCGTCCGGTCGTGGACGCGATGAAGAAGATGAGTTTCACCTCACGCGATACCGGTCGCGCGGCCGAGATCTTCAACGCCATGTTGACTGACGCAAAATGCTCGGTGTGGCTGACGCTGGCCGGATCCACCTCCGCGGGCGGCTGCATGCACGTCTACCGGGACATGGTCGCCTACGGCATGGTGGACGCCATTGTCGCCACTGGGGCTTCCATCGTCGACATGGATTTCTTCGAGGCGCTCGGGTACCGGCATTATCAGGCGCGCGAGACCCCGGACGACAAGACGCTTCGCAGTCTCTACATCGACAGGATTTATGACACCTACATCGATGAAGAGGAACTGCAGGCGTGTGATCACCAGATTTATGAGATCGCGCAGAGCCTTGAGGCGCGGCCATACTCCTCGCGTGAATTCATCTGGGAGATGGGCAAATGGCTCGCCGCAGGCGGCGCGAAGAAGAAGGGATCCTTGATCCAGACAGCTTACGAGAACAATGTTCCCATTTTCTGTCCGGCGTTCACGGACAGCTCCGCCGGCTTTGGACTGGTCAAGCATCAGGTCGACCGCGCCAAGGCCCGCAAGCCCTATCTGACGATCGATTCCATTGCAGACTTCCGTGAGCTGACAGATATCAAGATGGCGGCGGGCACGACAGGGCTGTTCATGGTGGGCGGCGGCGTTCCAAAGAACTTCGCCCAGGATACTGTGGTCTGCGCCGAGATCCTTGGGCATGAGGCCGAAATGCACGCCTACGCAGTCCAGGTCACAGTCGCTGACACGCGCGACGGCGCCTGTTCCTCATCGACACTGAAAGAGGCCTGTTCCTGGGGCAAGGTGGATGTTGCTCTTGAGCAGATGGTCTTTGCCGAGGCCTCCACGGTTGTGCCGCTCATCGTCTCGGACGCCTATCATCGCGGGGCCCACAAGAAGCGCAAGCGGCGCAACTGGGCGCGTCTGTTTCGCTGAAGCGCCGCGGCGTCTGCCTCGATCGCCCCGTCCCTGGCTCTGTGGGCCAGCCCGTCGCAGACAAAGCCGCGGGCACGGCAAGCCGGGCGAGGCGATCTGGGCCACGCGATCTGGGCCACTGGACCCTGCCGGACCTTCGCTGTTGGCGAAGGGCCGGGCCGGTGCAGAGGACCGGACCGAGGCCAGTCGTGGCGCCTGCCAGGCATGCGTGCGGAGCCGCCCGGTCTGCTGCTGTCGCGCCGGCGCAGTCGAAGCTGTCGAAGCTGCGGATCAGGGGGAGTTTCCCGCGGCAGCGCCGCCCGTTGGGCCTCATCGTGCGGCGGCGCGCTGTGCGACGACGTCAGCCCTCCCGGCCGCAGGCCTGATCCAGGGGGGCTGCGACACTGCGGCAGGGCGCGCTGATCTGGCTTCAGACGTGCCTGCCCACTGGCGAAGGGCCCGGCAGCTGCGGCTGGTGATGCGCCGAGGCCACGCGCGCCCGTCCTTTGGGGGCGCCTTTGGGGGCGAGCAAGTGAGGGCCCTGCCCCATGGCGCGCCGGCGCGCCCGATCCTGGTCAGGCGCCATGGGTGACGATGGCGGCCAGGGCATCGGCGATCGTGTCGCTTTGGGAAGAAGGCCGCGCTGTGGTGGAAGAACAGCCACCGACATGCGTCCTGCCAGTCACCGCCTGATCACAGCGCGCTTGCTTCCTCAATCAACTCCCGTGCAGCGTCGGCAAGGACGGATTCACTGGCCTCCCCGGGCACAGGTTCCTTCCCGATCTCGAGCATCACCGGCACGGCGAAGGGAGATATGTGCGTCAGGCGAACCGGCCGTATGGCGCCTTTGATGCGCACAAGGAGCGAAGAGAGACGTCGGATGTCCAGAAGGCCATCTCCCGCATCATTCCACGCGGCGCGCAATAAGATATGGTTCGGTTCGTGCTTCTTGAGCACATCGTAGATCAGATCGGAAGAGAACGTCACCTGACGGCCCGTTTTCTCCATGCCTGGAAAGCGGCGCTCAATCAACCCGGCGATTACGGCGCAGTTGCGGAATGTGCGCTTCAGCAGGGCGCTTTCAGCCAGCCATTCATCCAGATCGTCGCTCAGCATGTCCTCGTGGAAAAGGTCCTGCAGGTCGACCGCGGACAGGTCCTTCAGTCCCCACACCGCGAGGGCGTAGTCATTACAGACAAAGCCGCTCGGCTGCAGTCCGAGCCTTTCCAGACGCCGGCAAAGCAGGAAGCCCAGGGTCGAATGGGCCGGGCGACCGTCGAAGGGATAGGCGACAAGATAGAAGCGCCCGCCGCGCGGAAATGTTTCAACCAGCATTTCATCAGCCTTAGGGATCCGCGAGCGTCGCTTCTGCAGCATCAGCCACTCCCGCACCTGCGTCTCAAGTTTCGGCCATCCCTGTTCATCCTGGATCAGGTTGCGCACGCCATCAGCGAGGAAGGTCGACAGCGGAAACCTTCCGCCCTCGAAACTCGGCACTTTAGGGTCCTCGTGATTGGCCCGCGTGACGAGTGCATGGGCTTGTGACAATCCTTCGAAGCGCAGCACCTGCCCCGCAAACAGGAATGTGTCGCCCGGCGCAAGGTGTTCAATAAAGTACTCCTCTACCGTCCCGAGCGCTCGGCCAACCCGGGCGCGACCGGCTGAAAGGCGCACCTGGACCATGGGGGCTTCCACGATCGCCCCGATGTTCAGGCGATGGCGCTTTGCGATCTCGGCATTGCGGACCTTCAGCCTGCCTTCCCGGTCCGGCGCCAGACGTCGGAAGCGCTCATATGACTTGAGCGCATATCCGCCGGTCTCCACGAAACTGACCGCCTCATCAAAGGTCCGGCGTTCCAGTCCGGAGAAGGGCGCAGCCGTCTTGACCTCTGCATACAGGTCGTCCGGGCTGAATGGCGCGCCGCATGCCCGCCCAAGGATGTGCTGGCAGAGCGCGTCGAGCGCGCCGGTCCGGCTCGGGGGGGCGTCCAGCAAGCCTGCCAAAGCGGCCGCGCGCGCAGCCCGGCACTCCAGGGCTTCGAAGCGGTTGGCGGGCGCCAGCAATGCCCGCGAGGGTTCGTCCAGGCGATGATTGGCTCGGCCGATCCGTTGCGTGAAGCGCGCTGCGCCTTTTGGCGCCCCCATTTGGATGACAAGGTCGACATCGCCCCAGTCGATGCCCAGATCCAGGGTAGACGTGCACACCACAGCGCGCAGCGCCCCTGCGGCCATGGCGGCTTCAACGCGCCTGCGCTGTTGCACGTCGAGCGAGCCGTGGTGCAGCGCAATCGGCAATCCGTCGCGGTTGACTTTCCACAGTTCCTGAAAAATCAACTCGGCCTGAAATCGCGTGTTGACGAAAACCAGAGTGGTGCGGGCCGCTGCGATCGCGTCATACACCTCGCTGATCGCGTGACGCCCGGTGTGACTCGCCCAGGGGATGCGACCCTGGCTTTCCAGGATGTCGATTGTCGGCGTGGCGCCCTCTGGACCGGTGACGATGTGTGTTGCGCGGCCGGCGCTGGCGCTCGGGGCGAGCCAGCGCGCCAGTTCCGGCGGATCGGCGACTGTTGCAGACAACCCAATACGTCGCAGGCCTGGCGCGAAGCGCTCGACCGCCGCCAGCGCAAGCGCCAGCAGGTCGCCCCGCTTGGTCGGCGCGATCGCATGAACCTCATCAACCACAACGGTTTTGAGATCAGCAAAGAAGGCCGCCGCACCTGGCGACGCCATCAGGAGGCAAATCTGCTCGGGAGTCGTGAGGAGAATGTCGGGCGGGTTGAGCCGCTGTCGCTGGCGGCGGCTCTGCGGCGTGTCTCCGGTTCGGGTCTCGATCGTGATATTGAGGCCCATTTCTGCGACCGGATGCGTGAGGTTGCGCGCAACGTCGACGGTAAGCGCCTTCAGCGGCGACACATAGAGCGTATGGACGCCGGCGCGCCGGGCCCGCCCCGGCGGCTGGGCGGCAAGTTCGATCAGGCTTGCGAGGAACCCTGCAAGCGTCTTTCCAGAGCCGGTCGGCGCGACCAGAAGAGCGCTGTCGCCTGCGAGTACGCGCGCGGCAAGTTCACTCTGGTGGGAGCGCACAGACCAGCCGCGCGCCGTGAACCAGGCGCTGATCGCATCCGGCAGGCGCAGCGACGCGCCCTCATTCCGTGGTCCTGAATCCATCCCGGTGTCCTACCCTGTGTTGAGGAGGCGGGAAAACCGGCCCTGCAGTCATGCGCCGCCCTTGATCATCCGGGTCTTCAGGCGCTCTATACCTCCTTCGAGGCATGAGGGTGTGCGCTGATGGGCCGATACGAGGTTCGGGGGGATCACCCAGCTACCGCCACCTGGGGAACATCGGGTCTGACGGAGCTCGCCGCGGTCCGCAGTGCGGCGGCGGAGTTGGGGCGCACCGGTCACCAAAATCTTGAGGTCGTCGACCATGTGACGGGCGAGGCGATGCCGCTTGAGGATTTTCTGGCGGCCCACCCGAGCGCGCAGTGATATCGCCGCGTCTGCCTGTGTCGGGTGCGTATGCCGGGTGCACGCGCCGGGCCGGCATCCGCAAAGCCCTGGCGATAGCGCGCCTGCGTGGCTGAGGATGCGGTCAGCGGCGCCGCAGGCAGCTGGGGCGCAAAGCGCGTTCAGCAGTCGCTGTCAGGCTGCGATATCCTGATCGTGCGCCTTGCGTCGTCTGCGCCGCAACGCGGTCAGCGCAAGGGCAAGCAACCCGAGCAGCGCCAGAATTGCGAGAAGGGCGACCAGCGGATCAGTGCGCACGCGGTCAGGCCAGTCCTCTCCGCCCGCGGACTGGATGCCTGCCAAGGTCTCCGGCGCCATCCGGGTTTCGGACTGCAGGGCGGCCTGCGTTGCAGCGGCCACGCGGGCCCGGTCCTGCAGGGGTGGGGCCTGCGCTGCAGACGCTGACGGCCGATCACTGTAGGCCTGTGTTCGGGCTTCCTTAGCGGCGGCGGCGGCGGCTTCGCTGCGAACGGCCTGCTCGATTTGCTGTGTCTCGGCCTGCGCCGCCTCTTCCTGCGGCGACTGGCCTGACAGGCGGACAATGTCCGGGTCCTCGCCCGGACCGCTCGCCCGGGTCGCGGGCGTCACGAGCGCCAAGGCGGCGAGGGCGGCGGCGAGCCCTGCGATGACCGTCCTCTCGGCCCTCGGGGCGGCCCCCTGGGCGGTCCTCTTGGCGGTCCTCTGGGCGGTCCTCCGGGTTGAGTGCATCTTCTCCTCCCTTGCGCGGGCTGCTGCACAGCATCTGCGGACTTGCCCGGATCGCCAGCATATCGGAGCGGACAGCATATCCATAAATCGGCACAGCTCCCAGATCCGCCGAGGCTGGGACGGAACAGGCAAGGGTCAGGCAGGAGGATCTTTCGCCGCGTTCATGATTGGCGGCGCGCCTGACGCGGGAGCTGCGGGCGTTTGCAAATCCATCCTTGCCGTGTCGATCGCACGATCAAGTGCAGCCTCCCAGGCGGCTGCAGTCTCGGCTTTGGCCGCGTCTGGCGGGTAGAGAATCGCGCGCGAGGCGTTCACGACCCCGCCCTCCGGGCCTCCAGGCCCTCGGCTGTAACCGGCCAACGCCTGCTCCGCCGTCGCGCCCTGGGCGCCGTAGCCAGGCGTGAGGAACAGTGCGTGCGGCAGGGCTTTGCGGATCGCCAGCGCCTCCGCTGGCGCGGTGGCGCCAGCCACCACCATCAAGGAAGACCAACCTTCGCCGCCCATCAGCCGGCGCATCGCCGGGGCCAGCGCCTGCGCGACCCGAAGCCACAGCGGCTCTCCATCCACCGAAAGTCCCTGAAAGTCCTGTGCGCCGGGATTGGAGGTGCGCACAAGCACCGCGACCCCGCATGCTGTCTCCTGCGCGCGTGCAAAGAACGGCTCCAGGCTGTCCATCCCCAGGTACGGGTTGACGGTGAGGCAATCTGCAGGAAGCGGCGCCCCAGGGCCGAGGAGGGCGCGTGCGTAGGCCTGCGCCGTATTGCCGATATCGTTGCGTTTGGCGTCGAGAATGACCAGGAGGTCCGCCCGGTGTGCGGCGTCCACCACCCGTTCCAGCGCCAGAACACCTGGTGTCCCGTAGGTTTCAAAGAAGGCCGACTGCGGTTTCACCACGCCGACTTTTCCACTGCAGCGCGCCAGCACGGCTCGACAGAAGGACTCAAGGGACGAGGGGCCTGGCGGCCCGAACAATGCGGGTATCTTCTCCGGCGCCGGATCAATCCCGACACACAAAACGCCATGGCGCCGCGTAGCGGCGACCAGCCGGTCGGCGAAATTTGCACGCGCCATAATGACCCTCCGTCACTCTGCCGCCACCAACCGGGATTTAGCCCATCCCGCAAGGCGCCATGGCGACATTGGCGGCCCCTGCCTGTGTGCGGCCCCTGCCTGTGTTACGGCCGCTACAGGCGCCGGAGGCGTCATTGCGCTGCCGGTGGGCGCTGCGGTGTGGCGGCAGGACGAAGCGCGGACATAGCTCGGGGGCATTCGCCGCGCACGGACATCTCACCGCATCCTGGCCGGACGCTGCGGCGGAGGACTATCGCATCGCCGCGGCGATCCGGCGCGCCAGCGCCTCTGCGGCCCGGGTCTTGGGCTGGCGTCCCAATCGTTCAATGCCGTCCGGCCGCACGATGATGAGGGCGTTGTCATCCCCGCCCATCACCCCGTGGGCTGGAGATACATCGTTCGCCACGATCCAGTCGCATCCCTTACGCTCCAGCTTGGCGCGGGCGTTCGCCTCAATATCGTGGGTTTCAGCAGCAAAACCAACGACAAGATCAGGTCGGTTCGGTCCAGCGACGGAAAGCGTCGCCAGGATATCCGGGTTCTCAACCAGATTCAGCGCACCGCCCGCCGCTTTCTTGAGTTTAAGCTCGAAGGCGTCTCCCGGCCGCCAGTCCGCCACTGCCGCAACGCACACCGCCACGTCAGCCGGCAGGGCCGCCTGGCAGGCCGCCAGCATCTCACGCGCGGTTCCAACGCGGACCATCCGAACGCCGGCAGGATCGTTGAGCGCGGTCGGTCCCGCCACCAGCGTCGTGGTTGCTCCCAGGCGCGCAAGCGCGGCTGCGATCGCGTAGCCCTGTTTGCCGGATGAGCGGTTTGAGATGAATCGCACCGGATCGATCGGCTCCACCGTGGGGCCGGCGGTCACCAGCGCCCGGCGTCCGGCAAGCGGGCGGTCTGCCGCCAGCTCATCCTGAATTGCGGCCAGGATCGCGTCGGGCGCAGCCATTCGTCCCGGCCCGAATTCGCCGCACGCCATGGCGCCCTCGTCCGGTCCCACGAAGCGCACGCCATCAGCCTCCAGCGTCGTCCGGTTTCGCTGGGTGGCTGGGTGCAGCCACATGCGCACATTCATTGCCGGCGCCATGAGCACCGGCTTGTCGGTGGCGAGTAGGACGGTGGAAGCCAGATCGCCGGCAAGGCCGTTGGCCGCCCTGGCCATCAGGTCAGCCGTCGCCGGAGCGACGACCACGAGATCGGCTTCACGGGACAGCTGGATGTGTCCCATCTCGGCTTCGTCGGTCAGATCAAAGATGTCCTGATAAACCTTTTCTCCCGTGAGCGCCGAAACCGAAAGCGGGGTGACGAACTGCGCCCCGGCTGGTGTGAGGACTGCGCGCACTGAGACGCCCGCCTGACGCGCCAGGCGAATGAGCTCAAGGCTCTTGTAGGCGGCGATCCCGCCGGCGATGATCAAAAGGATGCGCTGACCCATGCTGTCCTCGTGGCGCGTTCCCTGGCCGGTTGCAAGCGGCGCGCCGCATTGACCGCAGGACTACCCGGTTCGCTGCGTGCGCCTATTCCGGCGACCGCATCTGCGTGGCCGCCCTGCGCGCTGCGCGTTCGGCTTCATGGGCGGCTTCCATTTCGGCGAACTCCCGCCGGCGGGGGCCCATATAGCCGAACAGGTAGCCTGCCACCTTGCGCATCTGGATTTCTTCAGAACCTTCGGTGATGCGATAGCGGCGGTGGTGGCGGTAGATGTGCTCAAAGGGCTTGTGGCGTGAATACCCTATGCCTCCATGAACCTGGATCGCCCGGTCAGCCGCCTCGCAGCACAGGCGGTTGGCCCAATAGTTGCACATCGATACCTTGTCCGAGAGCCGCTTTTCGACTTCCGGTTTCGGCATTTGGTCCATCTCCCAGGCCGTTTTGAAAATCAGCAGGCGCAGCATTTCTGTCTGCGTCGCGAGTTCTACGAGCGGAAACTGAATGGCCTGATTGCGCGCCAGCGCTTCACCGAACGGCTTGCGCAGACGGGCATACTTCACGCTCTCGTCAATGCAGTACTGCGCTGCGCCACAGCTGGACGCCGCCTGACGGATCCGGTTCTCGTGGACGAAATGCTGCGCAAGTGCGAGCCCGCCTCCGATCTCGCCAAAAATCGCATCATCGGGAACCCATACATTTGTAAAGCTGACCCGCGGGTGATCCGTGGGCATATTGAATGTCCATAGATATTCCTCAATCTTCACGCCGGGATCGTCGGCCGGGACAAAAAAGCATGTTATTCCAGACGCATCCCCGTCATTGCCGCTGGTGCGGGCGAACAGCATGCAATGCGTCGCGACATGCATGCCTGTGGTCCACATTTTCTCCCCGTTGATGAGCCATCCCGACACGCCGCCCTGGCTGTGGGGCGCGGCGCGTGTCTCCATATGGGTCGCATCCGAGCCATGATCCGGCTCCGTCAGCCCGAATGTCGCCCGGAACCGTCCTTCGAGCGCTGCGGGGATAAGCTCCTGTCTCTGCCTTTTTGTACCGAAGTCGCGCAACATCAGAACCTGCGGTGCGTTGCCGACGATCGAATGCTCGTTCTGCAGATCATTGTGCAGGCCAAGCCCCTTCCTGGCGAGGTGTTCGCGGATCACGGCCATGCCCAGATTGGTTCCGTCCTGTCCGCCGAACTCCTTTGGCAGCGCGTAGCGAAAATGGCCGGCCTCATCAGCTAGCTTCTTTGCTTGCCTCAACAGATCCTCCCATTCCCGCCGCGGCAGTCCGCCATGGTCCCAGTCGGTGCGCGCCCATTCGCGCCGGTGATCGAAAAAGCGCTCGTTGTCGTCGGCCGACTGCAGTGGTTTGATCTTGTCTTCGATGAACCTGTCCAGGACGCCCAGATAGTTCTGGAGGTCTTCGGGTATCCGGAAATCCATCGCGCTCTCCCTGGCGGCTCAGATACGGCTCCGTTCATTCTATCGCGCCCGCGCGGGAAACGAAAAGCAGAGCAGGGCGCATTCGCAGTGACTTCGCGTTTGCCTGGAAGTCTGAACGACGGCCCGTGATCCCGCGTCGCGGGATTGGGGCCACCGGTCCTGGGCCATTGATCTGGCGTTGCATCCCGCTGGTCCTGCCGCGCTGACCCGGTCACTGAAACGTGAGCATGGAGAACTGTTCAATCCTCCGGCCGGGTCCAGATTCCGCTTGCGCTGCTCCAGGGAAGCATTTAACGCTGAATACATTCGAAAGCGTTCAGCGTTTTCGGATCAATGGCCCGGTTGGCCGGGCCGGATTCGTCCGAGCAGGCGCTCCTCCCCATGCGGCGCGGGCCCGGACACAGATAATGAGGTTTCCAATGAAGTCCCGTGCAGCCCTGTTCCTTCTCGCCGCGATTGTGACGGCTGGCGCCGCGTCAGCGACCGCGACACCGTTCAGCGCCAGTCTTGCGACCCCGAAAGACAAGCGTGAACGCGTGATCGCCGACTCCACGGTCTGGATCTGTGAAGGCGCCACATGCGTTGCGTCGAAGGAAACGCGCACCAAGCCATCTGTGAAGGCCTGCAAGCGGCTCGCCAAGGAAGTCGGCGTGCTCACCAGCTACAGCGCCGCAGGGCAATCCCTGTCCGAACCCGACCTGGCGGCGTGCAACGCGTCAGCGAGGAAGTGAGCACATCAGCCGCAGGGCGGTCTGACGGCGACGCGACGCCTTTGGTGACGCTGAGGCTTCAGAGATGTTTCGGCTCCTGACCTGCGACGGCCCGCCGGCTTGCCGGCGGGCCAAGGTCACTGGGCGAGCCGCGTCTGCAGACCCTCGCGCACGCCCGGCCACTGCGATGCGATGATTGAATAGTAGACCGTGTCGCGAACATGCCCGGTCGGCAGCACCATGTGGCTGCGGAATGTGCCCTCCTCGGTCGCGCCAAGCTTCAATACAGAGGCGCGGGAGCGCGCGTTGCGCGCATCCACCTTGAGTTCGACGCGGTTTGCCCCGGCAGAAAAGGCGGCGTCCAGCAGCAGCAGCTTGGCTGCTGGGTTTACCTTTGTTCCGTGGTGCCTGCGCGCGTACCATGTCGCCCCGATTTCGAGCCGCTTATGGCGCTGGTCGATCGCCATGAACGAACTCGAGCCGGCCAACTGACCGTCTGGCAGCACCACCGCGTAGGTGATCCAGTCTCCGGCCTCGTCGGCCTCGGCGACGGCGTCCAGGTGGGAAGAGATCCAGTCACCGGGGCCAAAGGTTGGCCAGAGAACAAACATGTCCTCATCGGCGCGCATCATGTGTTCCAGCGCATCCCGATGCGTCTGTGGCGCGTAGGGCTCGAGGGCCAGGGTCGGACCGGAGAGGCGTTGCGTCTTAAGTTGCACTCATTTCTCCCGTCTGCCTGGTCGGGTCGAACGCGAGGCCGAAGGCTTCTGGCGCTCGGGTGGCCTGAATGCTAGGACCTCGCTGCCCCGGGGGCGTAGCTTAATGGTAGAGCCAGCGGCTCATAACCGCCCAGGTGCAGGTTCGACCCCTGCCGCCCCTACCAGTTCCGGCCCGGCGCCTGACGCGCCAATCCTGACGCGCCAATCCTGACGCGCCAATCCCAACGCGCCAATCCCAACGCCCTCTCTGCGGCCGGGGACCGGGGGTGTTCAGGGTCTGCCTGCTGTGGCCGCCGCCCGGTCTTTGGAGGGAAGCCCAGCCTTGTCATGCGGATTCTGCGTCTAGGATTGGGCCGACGCTGCTTCGCGTTGCTGCATCTGGTTGGCGAACAGGGCTGCGAAGTCGACAGGATCAATCAACAGCGGCGGGAACCCGCCTTCTCTGATCACTTCCGCCAGCATGCGCCGCGCAAAGGGAAACAGAAGCCGCGGGCAATCGATCAGGAGAACTGGCTCAACCTGTTCGGCCAGGATGTCGCTGAGCTGAAACAGGCCACAATAATCAAGTTCAGCGATGAACACGGCCTCGCCGTCGCGGTTCGCGCGTGCAGCGAGGCGCAGGCTGACCTCGAACGCGTCCGGCACGTTCGGCGCCGCACGGGCCGCAACGTCGATTCCCAGATCGATGTTGGGGGCAGGGGCCCCTGCGCGCAGGCTCTCCGGGGCGCCGGGGTTCTCGAAAGAGAGGTCCTTCACATACTGCGCCAAGACACGGATGACGGGCCCGGTCATGGTTTCGGGCGCGCCCATTTGTTCAGTCATGAACTCAAGTCTCCGTTCGCGCGGCGCTCGGGGGGAGATGTGTTGCAGATCAGGCGCCGGGCGGGTGCGGCTCTAGCATGTGACTTGCTTTGGCGTCCATCTTCGGCCGCGACCGCCTCACGGCGGGACGCTGTCGGCGCGCCTGCGCCATTCAGGCTGACAAACTGGCGGAACGGCCTATATGTGCAACAGGCGCGGCGGCGCCGGGACGGAAACCGATGCAATATCTTGAGCTCTTCATTCTGGCGGCCCTGGCGGTGGTGGTGCTTGCGCGCCTGTACGCTGTGCTTGGCCGGCGGACCGGGGCGGAACGGCCTTCTGAACCTGCGCCTGCGCGCGCGCCCCGGCAGGAACCGCAGCGCGCAGATCAGCTTGCCGGAGGGCAAAACAGGCTGCGCCCTGCGTTCACCGGGCCGGCCGCTGCGGGCCTTGAGGCTATCGCTGCTGCAGATCGGGCCTTTGATCCGGCCGACTTCCTAGTCGGCGCCAGGCGGGCCTATGAAATGATCGTGACCGCCTATGCCGCCTCAGACCGCCCGACCCTGCAATCGCTGCTGACGCCTGATGTCTATGCCCATTATGATGAAGCCCTGAGCGCGAACCCGGATGCGCCACGACCTGAGCTCGTTCGGGTCAAGTCAGCCGCAATCACCGAGGCTGAACTCGACGGGGGCGTCGCCAGGGTGGGCGTGACGTTTGAGTCCGAGCTGGACGCTGGGGGTGATCGTCTCGCCGCGACGCGCGAGCGCTGGCTGTTCCAACGGGACGTCCACGACAGCGATCCCAACTGGCGCCTCGCCGACGTCGACGCCGTGTGAGACGCGACAGTGCGGCGCGGGCGCAGTCTGACGTCAGACGAATTGGAATTGTGGCGTTACATCACCCGCAACGATGCGCAGCTGTCGCGCAGACGGCGCGCGGAGGTCCGCGACCCGCCGTCCGCGCAATCGCAGGATATGGCGGCTTCGGGAAACGTCGACAGTCCGGCGTCTGGACTTGGCGCGGCGGCTCGACGGCCGCACAAGGCCGCCCCGACGCCTGGACCGCCAGCCCTGCCCGAGGTTCACTTAACCCCCCTGCAGTCGGTCAAGATCCATCGCACTGGACGCGACCCTGGACGCGGCGTGCGACGTGGCAAGGTCCAGGTTGACGGGCGGTTGGATTTGCATGGCTACACCCAGGAGGGCGCGTACGCCGCGCTGCGCGCATATCTTGCGACAGCCGTTCGCCGCGGCCTCGGCTGCGTGCTGGTGATCACGGGGCGGGCGCCGGCGCCTGGCGCAACGTTTTGGCCTGAGGCGCCGCGAGGCGTAATTCGGCTGCGACTTCCTGACTGGCTCGACGCCCCCGAGCTTAAGCCCCTTGTATCCGGCTGGAGCCAGGCCCACACACGTCACGGCGGCGCAGGCGCAGTCTATGTGTTCCTTCGGCGCAGATGATTTTGGGGTCTGAGGACCGCTGCAGGATGTCAGGCGGACGCCCGCATGAATGACGTTCTCGTCGACGGCACGGTGCTGGCTGGCTTTGAGCCGGTGCGCGCCGCATTTGCGGCCAATTTCGCGAAGGGGCTGGAGGTGGGCGCCGCCTTCGCAGCCTATAGGGACAATGAACTCATCGTCGACCTGTGGGCCGGCCACGCCGATCGCAACCGCCAGCGCCCCTGGGCCCGCGATACGATCGTTCCGGTCATGTCAGTGACGAAGCCAATCGCAGCGCTTGTCGCCGCGCGATTGGTGGATCGGGGCTGTCTTGACTACGAGCGGCCGATCTCATCCGTCTGGCCAGAATTCGCCGTACACGGCAAGGACCGCGTCACTCTTGGCGAAGCGCTGTCGCATCAGGCCGGCGTGCCAGGTTTTGTTGAGCCCATAGACCCGCAGGTATGGCTTGACAGCCAAGGCCTCGCAGCCGCCCTTGCGGGCCTTGCGCCACTGTGGACGCCCGGCGCGGCGAGCGGCTATCATCCAATTTCATATGGCGCTCTCGTCGGTGAGCCGGCGCGACGCGCCGATCCCAACGGCCGCAGCCTGGGGCGTCAGCTCGCCGAGGACATTTGTGTGCCCGCGCAGATCGACTTCCACATCGGTCTCGATGACTCACACCACGAGCGCGTCGCAGAGATGCAGCGTCCGCAGGCCATGGCCGACCTGGGAGGCGTCACGCCGATCAAACACGCTGCATTCCTGGCCAGATGGTCATCCCCCGGCCGCGCCTCTCCTGCCTGGCGGCGGGCTGAGCTTCCAGCCGCCAATGGGCATGGTTCTGCACGTGCGGTCGCGGCTCTGTATGGAATGTTCGCGCATGAAGGTGAATTATTTGGTCGCCCCCTGATCAACAGGGATGTGTTTCAGGCGGCGACCCGACTTCGCCGGGCCGGTCCTGATCTTGTGCTGCCGTTTGATCTTGCCTGGGCGGCTGGCGTTCTGCGCAACTCCCTTGGAATTTACGGCCCGAATCCGCGATCCTTCGGGCATTCAGGATGGGGCGGATCAATGGCGCTCGCAGACCCGGACCGACATCTGTCGGCGGCGTATGTGATGAACCGCCAGTCAAATGTCCTCATGGGCGATCCGCGTCCATGCGCCTTGATCAGCGCTCTTTATGAATGCCTGTAGGCAATCGCCCGTTTCAGTGACGAAAGTGGCGAATGCCAGTGAACACCATCGCGAGACCGGCCTCATCGGCTGCTGCTATCACATCCGCGTCCCGTATTGAGCCGCCCGGCTGGATGACAGCGGTCGCGCCCGCTTCAGCAGCCTGCAACAGTCCATCAGGAAACGGAAAGAATGCGTCTGACGCACAAACACAGCCATGTGTGCGCGGAGTCGCCCAGCCCGCAGCGACAGCGGCGTCCTGGGCTTTGCGTGCGGCGATGCGCGCGGCGTCCACCCGGCTCATCTGGCCTGCGCCGACGCCGACCGTGGCGCGATCCTTTGCGTACACAATGGTGTTGGACTTCACATGTTTCGCAACGCGAAACGCAAACAGCATGTCTTCCAATTCCTGCGAACTCGGCGCGCGCCTGGTGACCACCTGCAGATCCTCGCGGCGCACCAGTGCATTGTCGCGTGATTGCACGAGAAGACCCCCTGCCACGGACTTGACAGAAGCGCCAGGCGAAAGGGGATCGGGCAGGCCGCCTGCTATCAACAGCCGAAGGTTTCGCTTGGCGGCGAATATCGCGCGCGCATCTTCGTCGGCGTCGGGGGCGATCACCACCTCTGTAAAGGTCTTGACGATCTCCTCAGCCGCAGCCCCGTCGAGGGGACGATTTGATGCGATGACGCCGCCAAACGCGGAGACAGAATCGCACGCCAAGGCCGCCAGGTAGGCCTCTTTGAGGCTCTCTGCGTGAGCCACGCCGCACGGATTGGCGTGTTTGATGATTGCGATGGCCGCAGATGCCGTGGGGTCGAATTCCGCAACCAGTTCGTAGGCGGCATCCGTGTCGTTGATATTGTTGTAGGAGAGCTCCTTGCCCTGGAGCTGTCGCGCGGTGGCCACGCCATGGCGTGCCTGGGGACTGCGATAGAATGCAGCTGTCTGGTGAGGGTTCTCTCCATAGCGCAGCGTCTGCACCCGTTCGCCGCCGAACGCGCGCCACCTCGGATATGGCTCATCCAGAACGTTGGCGAAATACTCCGAGATCGCCGCGTCATACGCCGCCGTGCGGGCATAGGCTTTGCCGGCGAGCCGCTTGCGCAGGTCAAGACTTGTGGCGCCGGAATGAGTGTCGAGATCAGCAATAACGGCGGCGATGTCGTCCGCATCTGTCGCGACGGTGACAAAGGCGTGGTTCTTGGCCGCCGCCCGGATCATGGCGGGCCCGCCGATGTCGATGTTTTCAACGCAGTCATCGAACTCCGCGCCGCGCGCGACCGTCGCCTCAAATGGATACAGATTGACGTAGAGAAGATCGATCGGCGGAATGCCGTGCTCGGCGAGGGCGCTTTGATGCGCCGGATCCGAGCGCACTGCCAGCAGCCCGCCGTGAACCATCGGGTGCAGTGTTTTCACCCGACCGTCCATCATTTCCGGGAAGCCTGTGACATCGGATACGTCGCGCACCGTGACGCCGGCGTTCTTCAGCGCATGTGCGGTCCCCCCCGTGGAGATAATCTCCACCCCCCGCTGTGCGAGCGCGCGGGCATGTTCGATGAGGTCTGTCTTGTCAGAGACGGAGATCAGTGCCCGGCGCATAGTCACAAGAGACATGAGGAAATCCTGTTCGGAATGGACAATGGAAGGCTGTTCAGGAGGCGCGGAATTCCGGCGCCAGCATGTGCAGAGCCGCGCGCGAGCCCTCGTCATCACCGCGATCGGCTGCTGCAAGAAGCATCGCAATCTGCGGCTCAAGACTGGGGAGGTCTACGGCCGGCGTATCCGCAATAAACACTCCGTCTACCCCGGATTGGCGAACCAGTTCGGCTTCGTAGAAAATCTCTTCGTGGATCTTCTCGCCGGGCCGCAGGCCGGTGTGGACAATCTTCACATCCTTGTCGGGCTCAAGGCCCTTCAGGCGGATCATCTGGCGCGCCAGATCTTCGATGCGCACTGGGTCTCCCATGTCGAGCACATAGACATCGCCTGCCGATGCGCTGCTTGCGCGGGCGTGGCTCGCCGCCAGGAGAACGAGGTGGGCTGCCTCTTCGACAGTCATGAAATACCGCGTGATGTCCGGATGGGTCACAGTGACCGGACCGCCTCGGGCGATCTGGCGCTCGAACAGCGGGGCGACGGACCCGGCTGAACCCAGAACATTGCCGAAGCGAACGGCGGCCCATGCAATCTGGGGGTGCGCCGCGGCCGCCCCTCGCAGATAGAGCTCGCCGACGCGTTTGGTGGCGCCCATGACATTGGATGGATTGACTGCCTTGTCCGTCGATATGAAAACAAAGACATCCGCGCCGTGTGACACAGCTGCATCCGCTACGGTTTTCAACCCGCCAACGTTTGTCAAAATGGCTTGTGGAGCGTTCGTCTCCATCAGGGGCACATGCTTCAGCGCCGCCGCATGAATGACCACCTGCGGTTTGTGCTGTGCGAAGATCTTGTTGATACGCGCCAGATCGCGCACGTCGCCCAGTGCGGCGACGCGCGGCGTTGCAGAAAATCGCTCCGTGAACTCCAGATCGATCTCGTAGAGATTACGCTCAGACGCATCAACGAGAACCAGCAGGGCCGGATTGAGGCCGGCCGCCTGACGTGCGAGTTCGCCCCCGATCGTGCCGCCGGCGCCCGTGATCAAAACGCGCTTGCCGGAGATCAGCTGGCGCGCCTGGGTGCTGTCGATGCTGCGCGCGGGGCGCGCCAGAAGATCGACCGGCGCCACAGGCAGAAAGCGGGGCGCATCGCGATCGGCGGTCAGCCGAAACACGGTGGATCCGCACTTGCCCGCTGCGGCGAGCGCGGCTTCAATGGCGGATCTGTCCGTCAGGGGGCCGACGAGTGCGATGCCTGGCGCCTGCGGTTCGGCTTGACGGAGCTGCTCGATGGCGCGGTCAATGTCGGCAAGACCGCCCATCACCGGAGCCCCGCGAATAACGCGGCCGATATGACGGCCGTCAGTGGCGATAATCCCGATCGGGCGAAAGTTCATCCCGTCACTGGAGCGCTGCGCGGCGGCAAGCGCCGCGGAGACATCATGCGACGCCCCGATGATCAAGGCTGGTGGACGGCGCCGGTTCACCCGGCGGAATGCGGCCGCGAGGTCTCCCGTCGCCAGCCCAACCGCCACCAACCGTCCGCTGACCATCAAGGTCAGGAAAATTGGAAAAGCCAGCAGGACTGCGCCAAACGGGATGTTCGCGCCGGCGTGCAGGAGGACCAGGGCTGGCGTAAACAACAGGCATGTCAGCATGGCGCCCTTGATCAGCCGGACAATGTCGTCAAGGCTTGTGTAGCGCCACACCGCCCGATGGATCCCAAGCGACCAGATTGCTGCGGCGGCGCAGACTACGAACGAAAGGGCGGCGTTTGCGTAGGTCGGCGCGGGTCCGCCCCCCAGGGCATGGGACGCGCCCACTGATGCAGATATCGCTGCTGCAGCGGTGCAAAGATCGTACGCGCAGATCCGGATTATGGCCCCGCGTGCGCTGTCGCCTTCGCGCGCCTGTGCGAGCGCCGGCGTCATGACCGCTCTCCTGGCGTGAGCCGCCACAGGATGCGGTTGGGCGGATCCTCGCCGCGGCCCTCAGGCTCAGCCATGCCTGAAATGACGATCTGAACATTGTCTTCTTTACGGCCTCCGCCAAAGTACACGGACGGTTCGATACTGATGTCGCGGTCACTGCGGAAGCGCCAGATTTGGCGCAGCGCGATATCGAGCAGGACGGACTTGGCGTCCTCGCCAGGGCGCACGCGAACCCGCGGATGCACGTGAAAGCGGATCGCGTAGGGCACCGGTCCGGCTCGATCGCTCGGTCCGTCGGTAATGAGGCGGAACAGCACATCTTCGCCGCGAATGTCCAGGCCATCGAGGTCGACATAAACCCTGCGGCGATGGACAAGGCCGTAACTTGTGCGCCACCCCTCATGACGCGCCTCCAGGCACACGGACCGCTCTTCCTCATTGCGTCGGGCTGTCACCCCGGTCGGGCCGATCAGCGGCGTATGGCGTCCTGGCCTCGCAAACTCGACAGGCGCTGAGGAGGTATCGGCGAGCACCAGGGCGGAATGGGCTGCTGTATGGCGGGTGGCGGTCTGCCAGGCGGGATCCTCTGACGGTGCGGGGCCGAGTGAGGTGAAGACGCGTCTCCCGGCAATGGAGAGGTCTATGGCAAGCGCGCTCGCATGGGCCTCGCCGCTCGCGTCGGGCGGCGGCGCGCCCGCGCCGTCCAGGATCAGGATCGTAGGGCCTGCAGCCACGCGGTGATAGCCTGATTGCGGCGCGAAGCTGAAGGTGCGCCCCTTTGGCTGGACCCTGGCCAGCGTTTCCGCGATCAGCGTTGGGTCGCCTTCGCTCCCGCCGTGAAACAGGGGCAGGCCGCCGTCGCCAATGACGAAGAACCGCAGCATGGGACCCATGCGTTCGATGGCGGTTTTCAACGCATGTGGGGCGGCCTCGTCGCGGGCTTTGAGAAAGTCCTCGAGCATCACCAGCTCGACGAGCGTATCAGCGAGCGCTTCAGGATTGCGCGTGATGCAGCCGCCGTCGGCCAGGATCAGCTCATCAAGTCCCTCCGCCAACTGATCCAGTGCTCCTGGCAGGCGGCGCGCCTCATCCGGTGTTGCGGCGCAGCTCAGACAGAGCGCGATCAGCGCTTTAAGACGCACCCGCGGGTCCAGCGTGTCACGGGCGGCGAAGGCGAGATGGCGGATCTGGCGCGCGTAGACATCGAGGGCGCGCTCCCGCGAGAGCGCGTCCTCATCGGCCAGGAAAGCCTCGCCGTGGCAGGTCCAGGAGATCATGCGCTCGGCCAGAACGTCCATGCGCCAGGCGAAGGCGTTCCAGCGCCCAAACGTCGCTATCCAGCTCGCGGCGAGGCGTTTCGCGGCGCGTCGGCCCGGGCCTTCGACAGCTGTCAAATCAGCGAGCCATTGAAACCCATGCAGGCGTCGCGCGAACCGGCGCGTCGGCGACGTCGTGGACCAGGGGTCTCCCTCAGAGCCCACCATCAGATGATCTGCGCCATGGGCGAACACGCCGTCAAGCATCGCCTCGCCGCGCTCTGTCGATCCCTTGCGGAGGTCCTGGGCGAACGACGCGATTCGCTCTGGCGTCGGCCCCTGCAGCAGCGACATGTGCACCGGCGAGCCGAACATTTCCTCAACGGCAGCGCCGCGCAGGCGCGCCAGGAAACCTGGGCGGGGACGGTCTGGGCGCTCCCAGCTCACCGCGCCCTCACTGACCAGCGCGCAGGCGCGCGATGTTCTCGCGATAGGCGCACGCCCCGCCCCGGAACACCGCGCTGCCCGCCACCAGAGCCGTTGCGCCTGCGTCCCGGCAAAGTCTGGCGGTGTCCGGCGTCACGCCGCCGTCGACTTCCAGGATGACAGGCCGCCCGACACGATCGATCCGCCGCCGCAGCGCCTCAATCTTGCGAAGTTGGCCAGGCAGGAAGGCCTGACCGCCGAAGCCGGGATTGACCGACATCACCAGGACGAGGTCGACCTCCTCGAGGACCCAATCAACCGCCTCAACCGGCGTTGAGGGATTGAGTGCAACGCCGGATTTTGCGCCGAGGTCGCGAATTCGCCGCAGGCTGCGGTGCAGGTGCGGACCAGCCTCGGGATGGATCGTGATGAGGTCGGCGCCTGCGGCGCGAAACGCCTCGAGATGCGGATCGACGGGGGCGATCATCAGGTGCACGTCAAACGGCTTGTCGGTGTGTGGCCGAAGGGCCTTGATGACGTCAGGGCCGATGGTGATGTTGGGCACAAAGCGTCCATCCATGACATCGATATGGATCCAGTCGGCGCCGGCCTCATCGACAGCACGGATCTCTGCGCCCAGCGCAGCAAAGTCAGCCGCCAGGATTGAAGGCGAGATGATCACGTCGCAACCATGTTCTCCCATAGCCGCGGGGTAGCAGTCCGGCGGTGGCGAGGCAAGGCGAGCGCCGCTTCAGCCTCAGTCCGAGTCGCGTTCGCTGTTGACGCGCTCCCAGCGCGCCTCAAAAGCGCTGTCGCGCCGCTGCGGCGCGTAACCCCACCCGGCGTAAAGATCGAAGCTGCGGCTGCGCCCCGGGCCGAGGTCTGTAACGATCCTGCCGATCGGCACAATCCGGCTGAAGTCGCCCTGCATGATGGGCGGCGTGCGGGGATTTCCGATGACGAGCAGTACGGGCCCTGTGGTTCCTGGCGCCAGCGATGCTGTCTGCTCTGCGTGGTTTCTCGGCGCATGATAACGACGCCACATCCGCAGCGCCGGCAGCGGGAAGGCGCGGCCGTAAAACGCCACTTCGTGATACGTGAAGCGCATGTCGAAAACGATGGCCTGGAACGGCGCGCCGTCCGTGCCGCGCGCCGCCGCCGCGGCGATCTGGGCGCTGGTGACGTCCCACGCCCGCACCCGCTTGACTGCATTGTTCCAGCCCCAGGCGTCGACCAGCGTGAAGTTGGTGGTTGTGATCAGCATCAGCGCCCCCAGGCCCGCGCCGGAGGCCAGGACGAGCGCCGGCCAGCGCCGTCTGCCCCAGTCTATCAGCCACAGCGCGACCAGGATTGAAGCGGCGGGATACGAGCTGGCCGCCCAGTTTGCATTTGTCGGACCCAAGGCCGCGTTGAGCGTGACAAGGCCGAGCGGCGGCGCTGTGAAACACAGCAGGAACGTCTGGCGCCGGTCCAGTTTGAGCGTCCCGGCCCTCCAGCGGATGACCAGCAGCGACAGCCCAGCGAGAAGGGCTGCAAACGCGACAGGTCCGAAGACCCCGAACTGGGCGAGCAGGAAATCTGCAACGGTGGCGAGCCCCCATTCAGAGCCGCCCCATTTGGCTTCGCCGGCCGTGTGCGCCACGGTCGCAAAGCGGTGTCCGGCGTTCCAGATCAGGTTGGGCGCAAGCAGCAGGCCGCAGATCGCGAGCGCCGCGCCGCCCTGGCGTGACGCCAGCCGCGCCCGGGCGCCTCGATCAGCCCAGCACCACAGGGCGAGCGCGATAAGCCCGTACACCATCGCGTACTTGGCCAGAAATCCAAGGCCAAGCGCAAGGCCCAGCAGGATCGATGCGGCCCAGTCGCCGCGCCCGGTGGGCGTCCCGCCTGCGCCCAGACGCCATGCGGCAAGCATCGCCACCGCCCAGCAGGGCAACAGCAGCGCGTCGGTGGAGATGACGCCGGAGGACACCCAGGCTGCCGGCGACACCGCATAGGTCAGCCCTGCCAGCGCGCCTGTCCGCGAATCGGCCATCCGTCGGGCAAGCATGAAAATCGCCAATGCCGCTGCCGCGTGGAGGAAGGGCGCGGCGATGCGGATCCCGACTTCGGTATCGCCCGCGAGCGCAGTCGTGAGGGCGATCAACCATGCGATCAGCGGCGGTTTCGAAAAATATCCAAAGCTCAGGGATTGAGCCCAGCCCCAATACTGCGCCTCGTCAGGGTAGAGTTGCGCGTCGCTGAACCAGAGCGCGATGACGCGAGTCGCGGTCAACGCGCCGATCCCGATCAGGCCCAGGCTGGTCCAGCGCAAGGCCGCCTTTGCGTCGAGCGGCGTTAGGAATTGTGACATGAACCCCACACTCGCCAGATGAAACGCGTTCCTAGCGCTCCAAGGTCGTTCTGACCACTGCCCCGATGGCCGCGGACTAACCCTCTCAGCGATTTCAGAAAAACAGACCGGCGCCCCCACAGGCTGCGACGCGGCCCGCACGAGCGCTGTCACGGAATTGTTGCAAATCCGTCACTTCCCGGTTGACGAAAGGGTTTAACGCCGCCACCGACGCAGCGCACCGGGGACCCGTCCGGTTCTTGCGGCCATTACAGGGGGTATCAATGTTCTGGAAGAAGCTCGCGGGTTCGGCCGCGATCGGCGCGTTGGCGCTCGCGTCCGCCCAGGTGGCGGTCGCCCAGGAAACAACGTCCGCTTTGCGCGGCGCTGTGACTACGACTGGCGGGGATCCGCTGCCGGGCGCGACAATCACTATCACGCACACCCCCACCGGCACGCGCTCGGTGCAGACGGCCAATGCAACCGGTGTGTATGATGCGCGCGGCCTGCGCGTCGGCGGCCCGTATACCGTCGAGGTTGCGGCAGGCGGCTACCAGACGAAGAAATATGAGGGCCTCTACCTCGTTGTCGGTGAATCAACCCGTCTCAATGCAGACCTGGAAGAGGCCGCGCAGGAGATCGTGGTCACCGCCGCCGCCCTTGTCGGCGCGAACGAAGTCGGGTCCACCACCTCTCTCGACCGCGATCAGATCGAGGCGATTGTTTCGATCAACCGCGACATTCGCGATCTCGCACGGCGCGACCCGCTGGTGTCGGCCAACCTTCGCGGCGACGGCGGCATCTCCATCGCGGGGTCGAACCCGCGGACCAACCGCATCTCGATCGACGGCGTGCAGGCCCAGGACGACTTCGGGCTCAACACGGGCGGCCTGCCCACCCGGCGCGGCCCGGTGTCGATTGACGCCGTTGACCAATTCACGGTTGAGGCTGTGCCGTTCGACGTGGAGAACGGCGACTTCCTCGGCGGCGCCATCAACGTCGTGCTGCGCCAGGGCGCAAACGACTGGAGCGGTTCGGCGTTCGTCAACTATCTGAATGAAGGCCTCGTCGGCACCCGGATCAAGGGGACGACAGTCAAGTCGCTTGTCACGCAGGACAACTATGGGGCCACGCTGCGCGGTCCGATCGTCAAGGATCGGCTGTTCTTCGCGCTCTCCTACGAGACCTATGAGTCCCAGGACGTGTCGCAGGTCGGGCCCGCCGGGCAGGGCTTCTCGACGAACATCGTCGGCCCGACGAGCTCCGGCTCGAGCGTTGTTCCGATGACGCTTGGCGATATTGCCGCGGTGACGAACGTGTTCTCCGGGACCTATGGGTCGCAATATCCGGTCGGCGGCATTCCGCTCACGCGCCCGATCACGGATGAAAAGTATACCGGCCGCTTTGACTGGAACATCACGGACAATCACCGTGCGACGTTTACCTACCGCAAATCGGAATCCGGCGTCATCCAGCGCACCAACATCAACTCCGGAAGCGCTGGCCTGCTGTCGCAGTGGTATCTGACCGGCGAGGATGACCAGACCTATTCCCTGCAGGTCAACTCTGACTGGACACAGAACCTCAGCACTGAGGTGCGTCTCTCGCGCCGGGACTATACGCGTCTTCAGGAGCCGACCAACGGTCAAAACTTCTCTGACATCCGCGTGTGCTCGACCGCCACCAACCTGGATGCGGCCGGTCAGTCGAACCCGTTCCTGAGCTGCCGCAACGGCGCCACAAGCGTCGCGGTTGTGCGGTTCGGTCCGGACCAGTTCCGGCACGCAAATTTCCTGGAAACCCAGAACACGCAGGGCCAGTTCGCGGCGGAATACTCCCTCGGCTCACACCAGCTTAAGGCAGGGGCGCAATACTCGCAGCAGGAGATTTTCAATCTCTTCCTGCCGAACAGCCGCGGCACCTACTACTTCGACTCGATTTCGCAGTTCTCGCAGGGCTTCGCCAACCAGCTGATCTACCGCAACGCCCTGTCCGGCAACCCGCGTGATGCGGCTGCCGCCTTCAGCTACAACACGCTGTCGCTGTTCGCCCAGGACACCTGGGATATCAACGACTTCCTGTCGGTAAGTTACGGGTTGCGTTACGACGCCTACACGGTTGACGACAAGCCAGCGCTCAATCCCAACTTTGTGAGCCGGTACGGCTTCAACAATCAAACGACGTATGACGGCTTGAGTGTCGTCATGCCCCGTCTGTCCGCGACGTGGCGGCCGATGGACAACCTCAAGGTCAGCGGCGGCGTCGGTCTGTTCTCGGGTGGTCTGCCCGACGTGTTCCTGTCCAACTCGTTTTCGAACACGGGCATTCTTGACAACACGCTTCAGTTCGACCGGTCGCCGACGGCTGCGAACGCGACGAGCCTTGCGGCGACGACGGCTCAGGGAGGCGGTTTCATCACCGAAACCACGGGCGCCGTGAACTGTGTCGTGACCCCCGCGGTCTGCCTTGCTGCGTTGAACGTTCCGGTGTCTTCGGCGTTTGGCTCGACAATCCCGGCTTCGGTGCAGGCTGCGCTTGGGGGATCGACCGTGCCGGCGACGTCGGAAACCAATTCGATCGCTCCGAACTTTTCGATGCCCTCAGATTGGCGCGCCAACCTCGCGGTTGACTGGGAGGTGCTTGATGGCTGGAAGCTTGGCCTCAACGCCGTCTATGTCCGCACCAAGGACGGCCTGGCGTTCCGCGACATTCGAGCGCAGCGTCTCATCGTCAATGGCCAGCAGGCTTTGACGCCGGACGGCCGCGTCCGCTACGATGGACTGTCAACAGCTCAGCGCACGGCCATTGTCGGGACCACAGTCAGCTCGACGAATCCAGGGTCCAGCCGGGACATTCAGGCTTTCAATCCTGATGAGACCGGGTCGATCTGGACCGCCGGCGTGGGCGTGTCGAAGTACTTCGACAACGGACTGAATATCGGTCTGTCCTACACCCTGCAGAATTCGGACGAATTCTCAGCGTCTGCACGCTTCTCGTCGACGGCGAGTTCACTGTACGGCGGCCAGTACGCGTCGCTTGATCCGAACACGGCCACGAAAGGCCGCGGCCAGGAAGAGATCTCGGACGCAATCAAGGCCGAATTCGGCTGGCGCCATAATTTCGTCGGCGATCTGGAGACCCGTGTCTCGCTGTTCGGCGATTGGCGCAAGGGTCGCCCGGTGACCTTCACCATGAATGGTGGATCCGGGCGGAACGCCACCTTCGGCGTCGCCCGCGGCGCGCAACTGGCCTACATTCCCGACCTGTCAGGAACGGTCGCCACCACCACTGTCGGCACGACGACTGTGGTGACCGTGTCCAGTGATGCGCGCGTCGCCTTTGACAGCGTGGCCACGGTCGACAATCTGCGCCTGCTGGTCTCGAAGTTCGGCATTCCCACAGGCGGCATCGCGCCGCGCGGGGCTTTCGACAATCCTGACATCAATGTCTGGGATCTTCAGATCAGCCAGCAGATTCCGGCCTTGTTCGAGGGTAACCGAGCAACGCTCACCTTTGACATCGGAAACGTCTTGAATCTGCTGAATTCAGACTGGGGTGTCATTGAAGAGTATGGCGAAGACGTGCGTCTCTTCGACGTCGCCTGCGCCGGCGCGAACGGCGTGTCTGACAATGCCGGCGTGCTGTCCTGCGGCCGCTACCGGATCTCAGGCCCGAACGCGACCCTCCTCAATCCGGCTTCCTCCGCCGGGCCGGCCGGAGGCGTCACGCGCAACACGGATCGCTCACGCTGGCAGATCCAGGTTGGCCTCAGATACGAGTTCTAGGATCTGAGTGATCCTGGTTGCTGAAGGGGCGGGTCCGTAAGGCCCGCCCCTTTTCTTTTTCCAGGTGAAGTTTGTGGGTCCTGGGTGATGGGCCCTGACGCGGGCCCTGACTCACGCCATAAGCGCCGCAGGCCTGAGCGCCGCAGGCCGGCGCGCCAGCGCCCTTGCGCTGCAGACCAGGGGGCTGAGCCGCTGCCTGCGATGCGCAGTCACAGGCGGCAAACTCCCCGTATCGGAAACGCCTTGATCGCGCAGGCAAGCCCGGCGCCGCTGGCTTCGTCACAGCGCTGTGGCGCCTAGCCTGCAATCCATTTGGGCGGCCGCCGCTCAAGAAACGCCACGACACCTTCCCGGAAGTCTTCGCTCTGGGTGCACAGGATCTGGTTGCGATCCTCCATTGCGATCACGGCTTCGAGGGAGCCCGCGTCAACTGAATGGTTCAGGCATTCCTTTGACAGCCGCAGGCCGAGCGGCGAGGTGGCCAGCATTTCATTGACGTAGGTCGCCGCCGCCGCCTCGAGCCCTTCGTCCTCGACAATCTCGCTGACCAATCCCACCGCAAGCGCACGTTCTGCATGGATGAAACGGCCAGTCAGGATGAGTTCAGAGGCCACAGAGACCCCGACAAGCCGCGGCAGGAAGTAGCTGGTGCCGATATCGCATCCGCCCAGACCAAGCCTGATGAAGGCGCAGTTCATCCTGGCTGACCTTGCCGCGATACGAATGTCGCTCGCCAGCGCCAGTGCGAAGCCCCCGCCGCAGGCTGGTCCCTGGATGAGTGAGATGATCGGTTGCGGACAGCGCCGCATGCGGATCACGATTTCTGCTATCGCCCGCTGCACGAGCAGCCCGGCCAGTGGACCGGAATTGGCGGTCGTCGGCTCGTTGCGTTGCTCCGACTTCAGGTCGAGCCCTGCGCAGAACGCGCGTCCCGCGCCGCGCAGGACCACGATGCGTACGCCCTGGTCCGTGGCTGCCTGCAGGAAGTAGTCCTGTAACTCAGCGACCATCGTCGGGTTAAGGCTGTTCAGCGCTTCCGGCCGGTTCAGGGTGATCCAATCGACCGACCCGCGTCGTTCCACAAGCAGCGTCGTGTATGCTTGGTCAGGCATGGTCTCTCCCCATCGGGCGTGAGGGCTGACGGGCTCCGGCGCCCCTGGCGCCGGCCGTGATCAGCCACAGGCCGATTGAGCTTGCAACGAGTGAGCCGAAAATGACGCCGAGCCGCATATCCACGAGATAGTCAGGATCAAGGCCGCGAAAGGCCAGAGCGCCGACAAACAGGCTCATCGTAAATCCTATGCCGGCGACGAAGGTGACGCCCAGCAGCTGCAGCCAGGTCGCCCCCTCCGGCAGCCGCGCAAGATTGAGGCGGATCGCGAACCAGGCTGCGCCCATGATGCCCATGGGCTTGCCGATGAGAAGGCCGAGCGCGATTGCGAGCGGCACGGTCTCGCCCAGGCTGGCGAACGAGAGCCCCTCGAACGAAAATCCCGCCGCCGCAAATGCGAAAACGGGCAGAATTCCGTAGGCGACCCAGGGATGGAGGCCTTGTTCCAGCGCCTGCAGTGGCGGGCGCGCTTCTCCCTTGGGCGGATTGCGCAGCGGGATTGCGGTGGCCAGCAGGACACCCGCCACGGTGGCGTTGACCCCGGACTCAAGCACGAGGGCCCAGATCACCAGGCCTGTCGCGAGGTACGGCCAGACAGCCCGCTGGCCGAATCGATTGGCCATGTGCAGGGCGCCCAGCAATGCGATGGCTCCGCCGAGGGCGGCGACGTTCAGCTGTCCGGTGAACAGGATGGCGATCATCACGATCGCTCCCAGATCATCCACGATCGCCAGGGTGAGCAGAAAGACTTTCAAGCCGATCGGCACACGCCCGCCTGCGAGGCTGAGGACGGCCACCGCGAAGGCGATGTCCGTCGCCATCGGGATCGGCCAGCCGCGCAATTCCTGGCTGTCGCCGCCGCTGAGCGCCCACACTGCGACATAGACGAGAGCCGGCGCCGCCATGCCCCCAATCGCGCCCAGCACCGGCAGGGCGAGGCGTTTGGGGTCTGACAGCTCGCCGACGAGGATTTCGCGTTTTATCTCGAGGCCGACGAGCAGGAAGAAAACCGCCATCAGGCCGTCTTTGATCCAGGACGCGACGGACTTCTCCTGGATCCAGCCGGCGATCTGAATGGTGACCCTGTCCGCCAGCCAGGCGTCGTAGCCTGGGCCCCATTGCGAGTTTTTCACAATCACGGCCGCGATTGCGGCGATGGCGAGGATCACGCCTCCAGTGGCCTCCATGTGCAGGAAGCGTCGGATGGCGGCTGTGACGCCAGGGCGCGGCGTTTTGCCATGCGGTCTGCGGGATTTGGAACCAGCCATGGGCGCGGACGTAGCCGAATTCGCGGCTGTGGCAAACGTTGCAGTGCGGTCCGCAGACATCGGTTCGCCCACCTGGAGTCGGGCGGCGCGGCCGGTGCGCTTGGTATGTCAGACTTGCGTGGAAGCCGGTGATCAAACTGGCGTTCACGCGCGATGCGTCGGCCGATCGGGTCGGGCGAGCCTGATCCTTGCCGCATGTTTAACGTGGCGGTGCGGGCGCGTGGCGGTGCTGCTGCAACAGCTTGGGGCGCGTGCATTCCCTCCAGTGAGGCGCCCAAATCAGCGACCTGGGCCGGGTCGTCTCACCGGACGCATCCGCCCGGTGAGGCGATTGGCCACGTGCGTCTCGGGCCTCGTCACACAGCAATCGCCGCACAGTGTCGGGCTGGCCGCCGCAGAGCTGGCGCCGACGCGGTCCGTCGTGGTCTGAACGCCCGATCCGCGCCTTTGAGCTTCCTGCGCTCGCGAGCATCGCGCCAACTCCGTGCGAAACCGCCCAGCTTCCTTCCGGGCTTGCCAACGGGCTCTGTTCTTGGCCAGCCAGTGATAACAGCCTATGTGGGACGCATGCCGATCGCCGCCCGCTTCGAAACCGCCTTCGCCGATTTGGGCGACGACTTCTCCGATGTGGTGGCGCCGGCGTCCTTCCCCATGGCGCGACTGCGCTACCGCAACGACCGATGGGCGGCGCGCGTCGGGCTTGATGGCGTGGCCGACCCGGACTGGACGGAGCATTTCGGTCGTTTTCGACCATTCCCGGACTATGGCGCTGCGCCGCGTGCGATTCGATATCACGGCCACCAGTTCCGCCATTACAATCCCGACCTTGGCGACGGGCGCGGGTTTCTCTTCGCGCAATTGCGCGATCTGGAAGACCAGCGCCTGCTCGATCTGGCCACGAAAGGATCCGGTCAAACCCCATATTCACGCGCCGGCGACGGGCGTCTGACCCTCAAAGGCGGCGTTCGGGAGGTACTGGCCACAGCAATGCTCGAAGCACGCGGCGTCTACACGTCGAAAAGCTTCAGTCTGATCGAAACCGGCGAGGCTCTCATGCGCAATGATGAGCCGTCTCCCACGCGCGCCAGCGTCCTTGTCCGCCTGTCGCACAGTCATATCCGCTATGGCGTGTTCCAGCGCCACGCTTTCCACAATCGGCCCGACAGCTTGCGCCTGCTCATCGATCACTGCGGGGAGCATTACTTTCCCGAACTGATGGAGACCGACGAGGCGACCCGGGCTGCGTCGCTTCTCGCGATTGCCTGCCGGTGCGCCGCGCAACTGGTTGCAAGCTGGATGGCTACGGGCTTTGTGCATGGCGTGCTCAATACGGACAACATGAACATCACCGGGGAGAGTTTCGACTACGGCCCATATCGATTTTTGCAGGCGGCTGACCCGAGTTTCACGGCGGCCTATTTTGATGAGAGCGGGCTCTATGCGTTTGGTCGGCAGCCTGAGGCTGTCTTCTGGAACCTCAAGCAGCTGGCTGGAGCGCTCAGTCTTGTGTGCGACAAGGAGGCTCTTGTCGCCGCGCTCGCCCTCTACCCTCACGCCTACCGGGTTGCGCTGATCCACAGGATGTTTGCGATGCTGGCCATCGCGCCGGGAAACCTGGATGCGGACGGCGCCTTCCTTGAGCGCTTGTTTACATGGATGGCCGAGACCGGCGCGGGCTGGGAGCAGTTCTTCCATGATTGGTTCTGCGCTCCGGCCCGAACGGGCCTGGACAGTCCGCAGCGGGCGCTTTACGCGGGCCCGGAGTGGGCAGTCATCGAGTCCGGTTTGCGGTCCCGCACTCCAGTGGACGAGCAGCGCCTGCGCCACCCCTACTGGTCGCGCGGGCGACCGGCGTCCCTGCTCATTGGCGAGATTGAAGCGCTTTGGCGTGACATTGCAGAGGCCGATGACTGGGAGGGCTTTCACGCGAAGCTCGCAGAGATCGAGGCGGCGCGCGAAGCCTATGCATTTCAGCCGCAGTCAGCCGACAATGTCGGCTCCCTTGCCGGCGCGCCCCAGGAGCGGTCGGTGGGAGCGGCTGTGGGCCCTGCGACGCCAGCCTCACCCGCGGGCCGCGCTGGCTCGCCGTAGACCTGTGCAGGACATGTCCGCAGATGGAGCACCGCGATGATCGAATCGCCTCACTTCCGCACCGTTCTGGTGCAGCGACTTGCGCGCCGGGACCTTCTGCGCGGTGGTGCTGCGGCCGCAGCCGTCGCCCTTTCAGGGTGTTCGAACGTCTGGTCCGGCCTCGCCCAGGAGACCTCCGGCAAAAGGTTCCCGCTGACATTTGACAGCATCCCGGCGACAACGGCGGACCAGGTCACTGTCCCGGCAGGGTATCGGGCGCGCACGCTCATCCGTTTCGCGGACCCATTGTTCGCCGGGGATGATCCGGCGGCGGATCCGCGCGGCCTGACCGGCGATCAGCAGATGCGACGGTTCGGCGCGAACAACGACATGATTGCCCTGTTCCCGTTGCGCTGGTCCTATCCCTGGCCCGCTGATTTGGGCGCTGGCGCCATCCTTGCCGTCAATCATGAGTATTTTGACGCCGCCATTCAGTTGGGTCCGGATGCTCTTGATCTGCAGAAGCTGAGCGCGGCGCGTCCCGCTCTTTACGCATCGATGGGCGTGACGATCGCGCGATTGTCGTATGACGCGCCCACGCAGGCGTGGTCGGTAGTGCGCGAGGAAGCATCGCCATCGGCGGTCAACCGACGGATCACGCCCTTCAGCGACGTCGAGTTTGATGGTCCCGCCCGGCATCACCCATGGATTGTGTCCGCGGCGTCTGCGCATCGCACTGCTGCCGGCTCGGGCGAAGGCGCTGGTGTTCCCTGCGGCACGCTGGCCAATTGCGCAGGCGGTCGCACGCCCTGGGGCACGTATCTGACGTCGGAGGAAAATTTTCAGAACTACTTCTTCACCCGTACGCAGCTCGATGCGGCGCAGGTCGATCCGCGCCTGCTGCAGGACGCTGAGTCGTTCCAGTACGACCGCATCACCGCAAATCCTGCGCCTGCCGGTCTGGATGTGAATGACCTTGCCGGCAATCCTGCCGGCCCCGCCGCTTATGGGTGGGTGGTGGAAATAGACCCCTATGACCCGGCGTGGCGGCCCAAAAAGCGCACTGCGCTTGGCCGGCGCAAGGGAGAGTGCGCAACGACGACCCTCACGCACGACGGACGTGTCGCGGTTTATTCCGGCGACGATCAGCTGTCAGAGCATATTTACAAATTCGTCTCCACGCGAAGATTTGATCCGGGCGATCGCGTTTCCAACCGTGACCTCCTGTCTGAGGGCGTCCTCTACGCGGCGCGGTTTGAGGCGGACGGCGCGGGGCGCTGGGTGCGTCTCGACCTGGATGCGGCGAATGCAGAGATCCGCGATCCCGCATTGCGCTTTGCTGACGAAGCGGATCTGCTTGTGCGCGCACGCTTCGCCGCGCGCCTGCTTGGCGCGACGCCGATGGATCGCCCTGAAGACGTCGAAGTCGAGCAGGGCGGTGATTTCCGCGGGACCGGCGTGGTGCTCGTCTCCTGTACGCAGGGCGTCAAGCCTACTCCTTCCAGTCCCGGAAATCCGCGGCGCATGGGCCCTGGCGACACGCAGGCCGCCAACCTGACCGGGCATATCCTCAAGCTTCTGGAAGACGGTGGGGATCACGCCGCAGAGACTTTTCGCTGGGAGGTCTTTGTCCTTGCCGGCGATCCTGATGAAGCCGCGCCGATTGCCGCCACGAAGCGGTACGGGCCTGTCAACGTGTCCACACTGGTCAACGGAGCGGCGACATTCTCCGGCGCGCGGTTCGTCTGCCCAGACAATCTCGCGCTCGACGGCGCGGGCAATGTATTCATCGCTACGGACGGTTCGGATGAAGTGTTCGCCGACTGCAATGACCAAATACTCGCATGCGCCGTCGATGGCGGCGTATCCAAGGTGGTGCGCCGCTTTCTTGTCGGCCCGGTGGGCGCCGAAATCTGCGGCCCCTTCCTGACGCCGGACCGCACGACGTTCTTCTGTTCCATCCAGCACCCGGGCGAGGCGGATGCGACAGGTCTGCGCTTCGGAGCAGCCATTGGAAAGGATGCGCGCGCGCGGCCGGCATCCGTGTTTCCCGACGGCGGCTGGCCCCGGTCAGCGGTTGTCTACGTCACCCGGGAGGACGGCGGGGTTATCGGCGCCTGACCGTCAGGCGCGCGAAGCGTCGCGGACAGCGCCGGCGATGTCGGCGACAACCTGGCGCACGAGTGCTTCGTCATCGCCTTCGGCCATGACCCGGACCAGCGGCTCGGTGCCTGATTTGCGCACCAGGACGCGTCCTTTGAGACCAAGTCTCTTTTCGCCAGCCTTGATGGCGTCTTGCACTTTCTGGTGATCCAGCGGCTTGCCAGGTCCCGTTCGGACGTTTTCCAGAACCTGCGGCGCAGGCTCGAACAGGCGGCACAGCTCCGACAGGGGCCTGCCTGTTTCGACCATCATTGCAAGCACCTGCAGCGCGGCGATCAGCCCGTCGCCGGTGGTGGAGAAGTCGGACAGGACGATGTGGCCTGATTGCTCGCCGCCAACGTTGTACCCTTTCGCCCGCATGGCTTCGACGACATAGCGATCGCCGACGCCAGTCCGCTCAAGGTGCAGTCCAATGCCCTGGAGATAGCGCTCCAGACCGAGGTTTGACATCACGGTCGCGACGACGCCCGGCTTCTTCAGCGCTTCGGATTTCTGCCAGTAGGTTGCGATCACGGCCATCAGCTGATCGCCATCGATGACCTGTCCGCGCTCATCAATCATCACGATCCGGTCGGCGTCGCCATCGAGCGCAATTCCCGCATCGGCGCGGTAGTGCAGAACCGCCTGACGCAGCGCCCGCGGATCAGTCGCCCCGATTTCCTGGTTGATGTTGAAGCCGTCCGGGCTGACGCCCAGGGGGAAGACTTCTGCGCCGAGTTCGTGCAGGGCGGCTGGCGCGACCTTGTAGGCGGCCCCGTTGGCGCAGTCGACCACGAGCCGGAGGCCTGACAGCCTCAGCCGGCGCGGAAATGTCGCCTTGGCGATTTCGATGTAGCGCGCCTGACAGTCATCAATCCGGCGGGCGCGTCCCAGGGCGTCCGCCGGCGCAAGACCTTCATCGAGGGGCACGCTCATCAGGCTTTCGATCTCGAGTTCCTGCTCGTCGGTGAGCTTGTAGCCGTCGGGCCCGAACAGTTTGATGCCGTTGTCAGAAAACTTGTTGTGCGATGCCGAGATCATCACGCCGAGGTCAGCGCGCAGGGATCGGGTCATCATCGCCACCCCTGGAGTGGGCAGGGGGCCAAAGAGCACCACATCCATTCCCACCGACGTGAATCCGGCGACCAGCGCCGGCTCGATCATATAGCCCGACAGGCGGGTGTCTTTGCCGATCACGACTGAGTGGCGACGGTCGTCCGCCTTCTTGAAGAGTTTGCCTGCCGCCATGCCGAGGCGCATGGCGATCTCTGGGGTCATGGGAAAGGAATTCGCGGCGCCGCGAATGCCGTCAGTGCCGAAAAATCGCTTCGTCATGGTTCGTCCCCGGGGCTTTCGCCGCTCTTGGTTGCCGGACATAGCGCAAACCCGTTCACAAATCTTCCCGCGATTGCGCCATCAGCGCCGCCAGGCGCCGCGCAGGAGGATGGAGTCCTCGCTCGCCGCCCCCGCCCGGTGCCCCGGATCCAGCCGGCGCTCAATTGTCAGGCCAATCAAGCCGTGAGCCTGGAACCAGTGATCGTAGCCTGCTGTGATCGCCACCTCGCGCCCGCTTGGAGCAGCGCCTAGCTCGCGTTCGGTGAATTGGATCGTCCTGGTCATGTCTGGCTCAAAGTCGGCCAGCGTCACGGCCACAGCGCCGCGTTCAATGCGCAAGGGCTGGCTCACGGCGACCCGCCAGCGGGTGCTTTCGGTGATGCGGGTCGCGGGTGAGAATGTGACTTGCGCTGCATAAGTTGAGGACGTCAGCGGCGAAACCGCGCGGAAAAATCCATCTTTTGCTGCCCCGGTTCGCCCTGCTTCAGCATGCATGGCGACCCGCCATGCGGCGGCTGGGGCCCAGGATGCCGTGGCTGCCACAATTGCTGTGCGCCCGTCCAACTGCGCCCCAAATCGTTCGCTCCAGCGCAGACCCAGCAGCGCATTCCGTTCACTGAGAAGGCCGAAGCCGATATCAAGGTCCAACGGCCCGCGTCTGGAGATGAACCTTGCCTGTGTCAGCCAACGATCAATCGCCACATCCATCGGACCCGCTGGGCCGGCGCCATGCTGTGCAGAGATCAGCACCGCCCCTTCGCCAAGCCGTCTGGCGAGCGCAACGCTCGCATCTGCGCCCGTGAAGCGGGCAAACCCTCTCGCCGCCAATGAGGCGTCTGTGTCGACGGCCTCCTCCCGCAGCCCCATGGCGAACGACCAAACCTGGTCAATATCTGCGGTCAGCCGCATTGATAGGCCGCCCTCCTTCTCCATGAGGCGATCGATCGGGCGGATGTTCGAGCCCGGCGCGTCCCAGCCAACGGGGCGGTAGGAAATCGCGTAGGATGCACCCTCTGGCGTCACGATGGACATGGTTTCGGGAAGCCTCGGGGCAGCTGTATCTGGCGGGTCTTGGATGTCTGAGAAAAGTGTGTCGGCAAGATTGATGGCGAACGGCCGATCGAACTCGTCGAGCGCCATGGTGGAAAGCCCAGGCCCTCGCAGCGCGTCGCCGAAGGGAGCGCCGATCAACCCCAATCCTCCGCCGCCTCCTGGTCCGGAAAGCGTCCCGCCGTCTGGCGTCTGCCCTGGACGGGGAAGTGACAAACCCCCGATGGGCTGAAACGCGCGGGCGATGTCAAGGTAACCGAGTCCATAGATTGCGTCGGCGCCTGTGTCGCCGGCGTCGCGCGCTGAGCGTAGCAGCAGCTGAACGATCTGGTCGCCCCGCAAAGCTGGAAAGGCCTGCAGAAGAAGAGCCGCAGCCCCCGAGACGTGTGGGGCCGCGAAGGAAGTGCCGCCGACCCGCCAGCAGCTCACGCCGTCGCAATCTGTGATGACGGACACGCCCGGCGCCGTAAGCGTCCAGTTGAGCGCAACCCCGGCGCGATTGGAGAAATCAGCGATAATGCCGCTTTGGTCATGGGCGTTCACGGATATGATCATTCCTGCGAACCGCGGATCGATCGCGTAACGTGCCGGCCAGCCCGGATCAGTCGCCGGGTTCGCAGCCTCATTTTCATTGCCGGATGAGGCGATGATCACAACGCCGCGCTGTGCAGCTCGGATCAACGCCTGTTCGACAAGTGAGCCGGAAGGCCCGTCCCCGCCAAGCGACAGGTTGATGACCTTTGCGCCGTTGTTCGTGAGGTAATCGATGGCGTTCGCGAGGTCGCCGGAGCGGAACTTGCAGTTTTCCTGGTCGCACGGCCCCGGCTCATCGGCGCGAACGGCGATGATCGTCGAATTGTACGCGACTCCGATTGTCCCAAAACCGTTAAAGCGGGCACCCAGAATTCCTGCGACACGCGTGCCGTGGCGCTCCTTGCCGAGCCCATCCGTCGACGGTGTCCCGATCAGGCCTGCGCCATTATTGCGCGGCGACGTCACGATATCCCTTGAAAGGCTGGAGATCGCGCCGCCCAGCAGGTCAGGTTGATTTACGTCAATTCCGTCATCCACAATGCCAATGGAGATCCCCTGGCCGGTGAATCCGCGTGAATAGGCCTCCTGCGCCCCAACAAATCCTAAGCCCCAGTTACGTCTGAACTCCGGTGAATTCGGATCCGGCGTCATCGCCGCTGGCGGCGGCGGCGGCGGCGGCGGCGGCGGTGGCGGTGGCGGTGGCGGCGGTGGCGGTGGCGGCGGTGGCGGTGGCGGTGGTGAGATCACAGGGCCGTCGCCCCCACCGCCGCCGCCAGCGCAGGCGGTGATCACAGGGGCCAACGCCAGCACCGCGATGGTGGAGGTGGCGAGCGCGCGCCACCTGAAACCGTTGGTCATCCCAATCTCCGATTGCTCCGGTGAAACTGGCGAAAGGCTAGCTGCAATTCAATATTCGCGCGAGAGGGGCGGGCATCCCGGGTCTCATCTTGCAGCGTGGTGATGGACTTTTGTCGATCATTCAGTATTCAAGCGGCCCGACAGCATAGGCGTCGAACGCGAGGACTGCGCACGGTCGAACCGTCTGGCGCGCAACCTTCGGGACAGATCAGGAGAGGGACATGGCGGTGCGGGTGGCGATCAACGGATTTGGTCGGATTGGTCGCTTGGTGCTGCGATCGATCGTGGAACATGGGCGAGAGGACGTTGAGGTCGTGGCCGTCAATGACCTGGGGCCAACCGAGACCAATGCCCACCTCCTCCAGTTCGACAGCGTCCATGGCCGGTTTCCCGCTGACATCCGGGTTGAGGGGGAGGCGCTGGTGGTCGCCGGCAAGAAGATCGCAGTCACGGCGATCAAGGATCCTGCCGCGCTGCCGTGGAAGGATCTCGGTATCGACGTAGCCATGGAATGCACCGGCATCTTCACGGCCCGTGACAAGGCCGCCGCCCATCTTGCGGCGGGCGCCAAGCGGGTTCTTGTTTCGGCCCCTGCGGATGGCGCTGACCTCACAGTGGTCTATGGCGTCAATCACGACAAGCTCGCTGCGCAGCATCTGGTCGTCTCCAACGCCAGCTGCACAACCAATTGCCTCGCCCCGGTCGCCAAGGTTCTCAACGACGCGATCGGCATTGAGCGCGGCATGATGACGACAATTCACTCATACACGAATGACCAGCCAAGCCTCGACCAAATGCACAAGGATCTGTATCGGGCTCGCGCCGCGGCGGTGAGCATGATCCCGACCTCGACCGGCGCGGCCAAGGCGGTCGGCCTGGTTCTGCCTGACCTGAAAGGCAAGCTCGACGGCATAGCTGTCCGGGTCCCGACGCCGAACGTGTCTGTTGTTGACCTCAAGTTCATCGCCCGACGTGCGACCACGCCCCAAGAGGTCAACGCCGCGATCCGTGCGGCTGCGGAGGGTCCGCTCAAGGGAATTCTTGGCTACACCGATCGCGCGAATGTCTCGATCGATTTCAACCACGATGCCCGCTCCAGCATCTTTCACATGGATCAGACAAAGGTCATGGAGGGCACAATGGTGTCAGTCATGAGCTGGTACGACAACGAATGGGGATTTTCTACCCGGATGAGCGATACGGCTGTCGCCATGGCGCGCCTGATCTAACCTGTCGTGTCATCCAAGGGCTTTGACCGACATGGCGTTTGGCGACGCCGTTTCGGCTGGGTCGCTGTGGCCGTCAGGGCGCCTGAGCGCTGCGTCGGAGCACGCCGCGGTCCTGAGGTGCGTCGGACGTGGCCATCGTTTTCTGCCCCATGTGGCGGATGGACGGCGTTCAGCGGCCTGTCCTCGATCCCTTCGGCTTGGGGCTTATGCGGATCTTGGATGCCGTCGCCACCGCATGGGAGGCATATACATCCGGCGATCCGCGTGCAGGTCTGCCTGGGGTGAACGAGTTAGGAATACGCCATGACCACATTCCGCCGTCTGAGTGATGCTGAGGTCGCGGGCAAGCGCGTCCTGGTGCGTGTCGATTTCAATGTTCCCATGAAAGAGGGGGTTGTTTCAGACGCAACCCGGCTGCGCGCCGCCTTGCCGACGATTGACGATCTGCGCGCCCGCGGGGCGAAGGTGGTACTTCTTGCCCATTTTGATCGACCGAAAGGCAAGCGCGTGCCGTCAATGAGCCTTGCGCCCATTGCGCAGGCCCTGAGCGCACTGATCGACGCGCCGGTGGCGTTCGCGCCCGACTGCATCGGGCCGGGCGCCGAGGCGGCGATTTCGGCCTTGCCCGCCGGCGGCGTCATCCTGCTCGAGAACACCCGCTTCCACGCAGGCGAAGAGGCCAACGACCCGGTGCTGGCGCAGCAGATGGCCCGGCTTGGCGACATCTATGTCAACGACGCCTTTTCCGCCGCGCACCGGGCGCACGCGTCGACCGAGGGCCTCGCGCATGTGCTGCCCGCCTTCGCCGGCCGGAGCATGGAGGCTGAGTTGGACGCCCTGGATGGCGCCCTCGCCAATGCGCGCCGGCCTGTTCTTGGTATTGTCGGCGGCTCGAAGGTATCAACCAAGATCGACCTCCTGAAAAATCTGGTGACCAAACTCGACAAGCTCGCCATTGGCGGCGGCATGGCGAACACCTTCCTGTTCGCCCAAGGTTGGGATGTCGGCGCCTCCTATTGCGAGAAGGATCTGGCGGAGACAGCGCGGGACATCATGAAGCTTGCAGGCAAGCACAAATGTGAGCTGCTGCTGCCGATCGACACAATTGTGGCGGAGAAGCTCGATGCGCGCGCGCCGGCGTTCGTGCGCGGTCTCGGCGATATTGACGACGATGAGCGGATTCTTGACGCCGGGCCTGAGACCATTGCCCGTTTGACGCGCGCGATGGATGAGGCCAACACGCTGATCTGGAATGGACCGCTCGGCGTCTTTGAAACCCCGCCCTTTGATCATGGCACTGTCGCCGCCGCGCGCCATGCAGCGGCTCGGGTGAAGAACGGCAAACTCATCGCCGTCGCTGGCGGCGGGGATACCGTGGCGGCGCTCAACCATGCGGGAGTGGCGGACGACATGACCTTCGTGTCGACGGCTGGCGGGGCCTTTCTGGAATGGATGGAAGGCAGGACCCTGCCGGGAGTTGAGGCTCTCCGCCATTGAAATCCCGCCAGCCCATGCTGACCGCATGGCTGTTCTGCGTTCTTCCTGGCTGCGCCAGCAACCCGCCGCAGGAGAGCACGGCGCCGGCGATCGCCGCATTGACCAACCGCCTGAGTGGGGACTGTCTCTCGGCGCGGAGCTCACGGGCCCCTCTGCCGGCAGCGTCTTTATGTGTTCGAATAGCCTGCGCCTGGCCCGGGATTGTGATGCGCGCGCTGGCCTTTGACGACGGCGCAGCGGCGGAGCGCCTCCCTGGCGCGCCTCCCTGGGGAGCCAACTTTGCGCTTGGGCGACGGCATCATCACCGGACGTCGGGCTCACAGGCGCCGGATTGAAGCCCTCACGCGCATCATGCCTGACGCAACGGGCCAATCTGAACGTGGCTGAGATCTCACCGGCGCTCGCCGGTTTGGCGCACCCGACGGCGCGCGCAAGACGCTGGTCCCGCCGGGCCTTCGGCGCTGGACCAAGCGGCGAGGTCCCTCGACATCACGCCCGGGCGCCGCCATTGTCCCTGTGCAAGACGCAAGGGGTGATCAATGGCGCGGATGAACCGGCAATGGGTGCTGAAACGGCGGCCTGAAGGCGAGATCAAAGAGGGTGACCTCGAGTTGGTGGCGCAGCCGCTTCGTGACCTTGCCGAAGGCGAAGTCCTGGTGCGCAACATCTATCTGTCGCTCGATCCCACGAACCGGATCTGGATGAGCGATATGGACCAGTACATGCCGCCCGTTGATATCGGGGCGGTCATGCGCGGGGGGACAATCGGCGTCGTGGAGCAAAGCAGGGATCCCAACCTGCCGGAGGGCAGCCGGGTGATTCCAGGCCTCGGCGGGTGGCAGGACTACACCATCGCGCATGGCGCTGCCGTCAACCGGGTGCCGGACGGCATGCCCCTGCCTGCAATGATGAGCGGTCTGGGCGCGACCGGCGTCACCGCCTACTTCGGCCTGCTCGACATCGGCAGGCCGCAGCCTGGTGAAACCGTTGTGGTGTCGGCTGCAGCCGGCGCGGTCGGCTCGATTGTCGGCCAGATCGCCAAGATCAAGGGCGCTCGGGCGATCGGTATAGCAGGGTCCGCAGAGAAGTGCCGATGGATCGTTGAGGAATTGGGCTTTGACGGCGCCGTAAACTACAAGCAGGAGGATGTTGGCGCAGCGCTTGATCGGTTGTGTCCAAACGGCGTTGATGTGAATTTCGAAAACGTCGGCGGCGGGATCATGGACGCGGTGATGGCGCGAATGAACAACTTTTCCCGCATGCCGCTGTGCGGGCTCATCTCTACCTACAACGCTGCTTCGCCGCCGCCCGGGCCGCGACATTTCCAGCAGATCCTGATGAAACGCATCACTGTTCGCGGTTTCATTGTTATTGATTACCTGCCGCGCTTCGGGGAAGCGGTCGCCGACCTCGCCCAGTGGTGGATGGCCGGTCGACTGAAGTTCAAGACGCATATCGAACAAGGTCTTGAGAACGCTCCGTCGACCCTTGGCAGACTTTTTTCCGGCGATCACGACGGCAAGCTTCTCGTTCAGATCTCGCCCGATTCCTAGAGCGGAGACCCAATGGCGTCGCCCTGGTACTTTGAAGACATCGAGGTGGGCGAAGTTCACACGTTCGGCCACCATCAGGTTGCGTCGGCGGAAATCGCCGATTTTCACCATCGCTTCGCGCCACACCTGCCGCTGAAGGCGATCCAACCGGCGGCGGACGGTCACAAGGGCCCGCCCGCGGCGCAGGCGCATGTCTACGGGATCTGGTCGCGGCTCCTGTACGAAGAATGCCAGGATTGGCCAATCCTCGCCCGTCTGGGCCAGGATGCCCTGCGTTGGTACAAGACCGTGCATGCCGGAGACGCATTATCCGTGCGTCTGACATTTATGGCCAAGGAAGCCACGAACGCAGACCGCGGCATTCTGGTGACCCAGCATGATATCCTGAACCCGGCTGGCGAACTCGTCATGGCTCTCCTTACCCGGACGGTGATCGCCCGCCGTGCGCAGGATTGAGCGCACCAGTCGGGGGACCCTTGCGGATCCGGGCTTTGTGCATCAGGCCGTCCGGATGAGGTCGCTGCAGTGAGGCCTGCTCCATCAGGCGTTTCCACTCAGGGCAGGTCCGTCAGGGCTGCGCGCCACAGAGGTTTCGCCTCGCGACCTTCAGGCGCCCAAAGGGCGCGCCAGCACCGGCGTCGCAGATCCAGCCGTTCACCGGTTCGGCTCGATGCAGGCGCGGCGACCGCAGGCCGGGTGCGCTGTGCGCATGCCGTCCTGCCGCGGCAGCAAAGCCACGCTCCTGGCTGGTGACCGCCTTCAGCCTGTGCGCATGGGAACGTCCAGAGGGGGTGCGTGCGGGTCTTGTTGCACACCGCGGGCGCGATCCCGCCCAGGCCAGGGGCGCAACCGTCGCTTGCCACTCAGTCACGCCGCTCGCACAGGCTGCGTTGCCTGTGGGCGTCCACGTATTCGCGCACGTCGAGCGGGCATGATGCTGAGTGGGGTCTTCGGGCTGACGGTAACCCGACTGTGCAGCTGACGCCCGCAAGGCTGGATTTATACCCCGTGGCGCGAATTGATCGCCCCACTACGGCCTCAAAGCGAAACTCGTTGTCAATCAAGCGCCACTAAGCGTGATTACCGTTGTATTTGCGAGCGCGTGTGATTGGATAGGCGTCGCTCCGTCGGCACGGGAAGGGACATCGATGAACGCTACTGTCAAATATCTCGCGGCCCTCGCGGTGATTGCAACGCTTACGGCCTGCGCGTCGCGCCCGCCGCCGGCCCCGCCTCTTCCCCAGCCGCAGTCTCCGCCGCCGCCAGTCGCTCAACCTGCAGCGCCGCCAGTTGTGGCGCAGCCTGTGGCGCCGATCGGCCCTGCGCCGGGTTCCGTCGCCCAGTTCCAGGCAGTCGCCGGCGACCGGGTGTATTTCGCTCTCGACAGCTGGGAGTTGAGCGCAGATGCACAGGCCGGGTTGCAGCGTCAGGCGCAATGGCTGCGAACCTATCCGGGCGTTACGGTTCAGATCGCCGGCAATTGCGATGAGCGCGGCACGCGCGAATACAATCTGGCGCTTGGGGCCAAGCGAGCCTCGGCCGCGCGAGACTACCTCGTCGCCAACGGGGTTGCCGCCGGCCGGATCTCAACAATTTCCCATGGCAAGGAGCGCCCGCTCGACGCGCGCTCTACCGAAGAGGCCTGGTCGGTTAACCGGAACGCCACCACGATCGTCGTCTCAGGCGCGACGAGTTGAGGCTGCGGTGAGGTTGGGTGGAATGGTGTGAGGCGGGCACAGGCGCGGCGCGCTGAAGGCTCCCCGCCATGTGCTCCCCAAGTCACTGGACAGGTCAGGGGGCCGCCGGTTTCCGGCGGCCTCTCTTGTATGGCGACCGTTCTGGTTACGCCGCGTCAGGCGGCGCCGCGCTGTCAGCGGCGCCGCTTGCGGCGCGGAGGCGGCGTTGGTTTGGGTGTTTGCGCCACACCGCAATCAGCACGGCTGCGGTTCAGGGCGTCGAAAACCCCCTTCAGCGAGAACTCATAGACCGCCCTTTCGCCAGCGTCAGAGATTGTGTCGACCCGCAGCGTCGCTCCCTTGCGCAAGGCCGCGATCAGCGCAGTCTCCTCAGACCTGTCACGCACATAGGCCTCCGCGCCCGATGCATACATGATGACGCCTTTGCCGCCGGTCACGGTCGCCCGGGGGCCAAGTTCGGCGCGAAGCTCATAGCCGACGATCAGACTTGGTTGCTCGAGCGCTGCGCCTGACGCCCACGTTGAAACCTGAAAGAACACGCTGCCATGCTGCATGCGTTTCGGCGACTCATCGACCGGTTCACTTGACGCCCAGCAGACTTTGCCGCCCTGCCCGTTATCCACAAACGTTCGCCAATCCTGGAATGCGCCGGTTTGCTGGCCTGCGGTGGCTGCAGGCGGGCAGGCCAGAGCGCCCGCCGCAAGCGCTGTCAACGCCAAAGAGGCGTTCCGCCAATGGCGCCCAATTCCTGATTCAGTCATCGGCTGAGACGCCCTCATTGTTTGTTGCGGTGGTAGCGCATTCGTCACAACCTGACGAGGCCTGCCGCCGACGGGATGCAAGGCCGCCGCCAGTCATCGGCAGCTCTCGCGAGAATAAGATCCCCGGTAGAACGCGCGATGGTTGCTTTTCGCGGCAGCTGGGAGTTTACTCTTCCACGTGAGAGATTGCGTTCGGGTTCGGTCCGCGCAATGGAGCGCTCCGACGCGGGTGCGCTCAGCAAGTGAGGCTCCGTGCGTCCGACCCCGTCTTCCTTTGCAGAAACAGTCAATCCTGACCGGGACCGCCACTGCGCCTTGGTCGAAGCGATTGCGCTGCGGCGGGACCGCACCGCCTTTGGCGAGCTCTTCGCGTATTTTGCGCCGCGGGTGAAAGCGTATTGTCGCAGGCTCGGCGCTGATGACGGGCTGGCTGAGGAGCTGGCCCAGGAAGTTCTGGTGGCTGTCTGGCGCAAGGCAGACACGTTCGATCGACGTCAGGCCTCGGTGTCCACCTGGATTTTCCGGATTGCCAGAAATCGCCGCATCGACGCCTTGCGCCGTACGATGCGTCCGGAACTCGACCCGGACGATCCTCTTCTTCAGCCAGAGCCGGCGCCGGCGCCCGATGAGGAGGTTTCGGCCATGGAACGGGAAGCGCGCGTGCGCAGCGCGCTGCAGGACCTGCCGGCCGACCAGCTCGAGCTTTTGAAGCTCGCCTTTTACGAGGGTCTTTCACATTCTGAGATCGCAGAGCGCGCTGGCCTGCCGCTTGGCACTGTCAAATCGCGTATCCGGCTGGCCTTCATGAAGCTGCGCGGTCGGCTTCATGGCGAACTGAACTGAGGACTGCGCATGCCCAGGTTGCGTTTCCTTGACCCCCGCCCGACTTGCTCAATATGTAAGTTTGTGGATCAGGAGCGTCGCCATGCGTTCGCCTGACCGGCCGGAAAAGAGCAAAGTCTTGGGCATAGAGTTCATTCGCGGTCTTGGGAGCGGCTCATTGGAGCCTTCGCTCGCCCTGTTCGTCTCGGCGTATGCCGCCATGCGCGCGGACGCGGCCGATGATCTTGCCGATCTGGAGACGGCTGGGGGTGTTCTCCTGGAGGCGGAAACTCCTGCCCCCCTCAGCGATGATGCGTTGTCGCGCGCCCTTGACGCGATTGATGCGATTGAAAACTGCGCCGATGTGGAAGGCGTGTCTCGCGCCCGCCGCGCGATACGCCAGGCGAGCGGTTATCTGGTCGAACTTGGGGCGCTGCCGGAGGTGGTTCGCAACGCGGCTTATGCCGCACTCGAAACAACCCCCTGGAAGTTTGCCGGACCAGGCGTTCGCATCCTGCCGCTTGGCCTGCCCGGAAAGGCGAAGGCGGAGTTGCTTCGGATCGAGCCGGGCCATGGGGCGCCCCGCCATGGCCACCTCGGCTGTGAACTTACCTTGGTCCTGACCGGCGCCTTTCTCGACGAGCATGGGCGCTTCGGGCCCGGCGATGTGTCAATCGCAGGAGCGGATCTGGAGCATCGCCCGATCGCGGAACCCGGCCCGGTCTGCTACGCCCTGGCTGTGACGGACGCTCCGCTGGCTTTCAAGGGCCTGCTGGGCGTGTTCCAGCGCACCTTTCTGCATTGATGTGAGCGTCACGCTGGCGCCATTGCACCCGGGCGCTGCATCGGGCTGTTCCCGGGCCGGTGTGTGCTGATCGCTGGAATGGCCTGTTGTCCGCTGCGGCCCTGGCCTAGCCCGGAATGCCGCAAGCCGCGCGCCCGACGCTTCCCTCGCTTCGTCCCAGCGCTCGCCCCTGGCCCGTTTTCCAGCCAGGCTGGCCGTTGCGAGGCGCCGGTCATCCCTCCCGGACAGTCCTCCCGGCCATCCATCAAAGACTTTGCCGGTGTCGCCGCAGCGCCGGGTTTCGCCATTGATCTGGATTGGTGAGCTCGGGGCCGCCGGGCGCCACGGGACGATCCGGATGGCCTCCCATGCAGACCATGCGGTCATACATGGCGAGCGCACCCGCCAGACCCAGATTGAGAGAGAACTTCGTTGGGATGCGGACAACATGAGCGCAGCGCGCAAGCAGCGCGGGGCTGAGACTGCCCAGTTCGCGTCCGAGCACGTAGGCCGCCTGTGGCGGATGCCGGAAGGAGGGCAGCGCCACCGCGTCGTCGGTCATTTCTATCCCGACGAGCTGACATCCCTTGGGCAGCTTGAAATCATCGAGGCTTTGAAACTCAAAGTACGGCACATGATCTGCGGTTCGGGAGGTATCCGCGCGATAGACTGTCCGGATGCGCGGCGAGGCGTTGATTGTGAAGAGGAAGCTGGCGCCAAACGCATGGGCTGTCCGCATCAGTGCGCCAAAGTTCATCGGTTTGGAGATCTCCTCCGCGCCGATCCCGAAGTACCCCCGGCTCATTTCGTCACCCTGCCCAGCGAAATGTGCGCACCTCAAAGCGTCCGGCGCTGGTCGCCACGCCCCGCTTCATGCCCTCCGAGTTGTAGGGCGTCGTGACATCGCCGTTCACATCAACCGCGATGAGCCCCCCGTCGCCCCCCTGGGTCTCCATATCCGCAAGCGCCCCTGCCGCCGCCGCCGCCAGTGATTGCCCCCCGTAGAGCATCCGCGCCGAGATATCTGCGGCGACTGCGGCGCGGATGAAGTACTCGCCCTGGCCGGTACACGATACCGCCACGCGCGCATCTGCCCAGGTGCCGGCGCCGATCAGGGGGGCGTCGCCAACCCGGCCTGGCATCTTGTTGAGGAGCCCGCCCGTGGACGTTGCGGCGGCGAGGCGGCCTGCGTGATCGCGTGCGACAGCCCCGACCGTGCCATGGGCGAGTTCGCCCTGGCTGACGGGACGCGTCACTGCGGGGCGGTAATAGGCGTGGGGGTCCTCGATCAGGTCCAGGTTGCAGGCTTTCGCAAAGGCCTGCGCGCCTTGTGCGACCAAGAGCACGTGGGGCGTGCGCTCCATGACCGCGCGCGCCGCGCGCACAGGCGAGCGTACGCCCTCCAGGGCGGCGACTGCGCCGGCCCGTCTCGTCGCCCCGTCCATGACTGAGGCGTCGAGCTCCCAGCGTCCGTCCTGGTTCGGTGCAGCGCCCCGGCCCGCGATGTGAAGTCCGCAGGCCTCCAGCGCCTCAACCATATCGCTCACCACATCCAGCGCGCTTGCGCCGGCCGCGAGCGCGTCTGCTCCGGTCCGCAGGAGCCCGGCCATATGCGCCTCGGCCGGCGCATAGTCCTGGCCGCGAACCGGGCCGGCGCCGCCATGGAGTGCTAGGGCCCAAACTGGCATGCTGTCTGCTCCTTGTCCGTGCGATGGCGCTTGCAGGGCTTGCGCGCTCTCCGCTAGCTTCCCGGGCGACTGAAAATCAACCATTGGCGCGGGGATTTGCATGAAAGCCTTGGTGAGCAAAGCACCGGGTTTGCCGGAAACTCTGGTGCTGGATGACATCGCCGCACCGACGCCAGCCCCGCATGAGGTGCTGATCGCGGTCAAAGCCGTCGGCGTCAACTATCCCGACGTTCTGATTATCCAGGACATGTATCAGTTCAAGCCCAGCAGGCCGTTCTCTCCAGGCGGGGAGGTCGCCGGGGTCGTGGAAGCGGTCGGCGGCGAGGTCGCGACGCTGAAGCCGGGCGACCGCGTGATCGGCTCCTGCGGCTGGGGCGGGATGGCGGAAAAGCTTGTCCTGGTCGCGGAGCGCTGCCGCAAGATCCCTGATGAGATGCCGTTCGACGAAGCGGCCGCCTTTCTGATGACCTATGGCACATCGCATTATGCGCTGAAGGATCGCGCCGGCCTGCGGCCGGGCGAGACGCTTCTGGTGCTGGGTGCGGCTGGCGGCGTCGGCATCGCTGCGGTGGAGCTCGGCAAGGCAATGGGCGCCCGGGTCGTTGCTGCGGCCTCCAGCCAGGAAAAGGTTGATTTCGCCCTGAGACATGGCGCGGACGCCGGCTTGGTCTATCCCGTCGGAGCCCTCAGCCGTGATCAGCAGAAAACATTGTCCGAGGACTTCAAGCGCGTCTGCGGCGGCGGGGCCGATGTCATTTATGACGCGGTCGGCGGAGACTACGCTGAGCCGGCGGTGCGCGCGATGAACTGGAACGGGCGCTTCCTCGTCATTGGTTTTCCCGCCGGCATTCCAAAGCTGCCGCTCAACCTGACGCTGCTGAAGAGCTGCCAGATCGTCGGGGTGTTCTGGGGTGCGTTCACGGCCCGGGATCCCAAGGCGAACGAAGCCAACGTTGCAGAGCTCTTCGACCTGTATCGCGCAGGCAAGATCAGGCCTGTCGTCTCCAGCCGCTACGGGCTTGGCGACGGATCCAAGGCCATACGTGAGCTGATGGACCGCAAGGCGCAGGGCAAGGTCGTGGTGATGGTCTGAGGCGTGGGTGGACGCGCTGCGCGTCCGGGGTGTCTCTGCCTGCGTCTGGCGCCTGGCATGTCTTTTCAGGGGTGCGCTTCGCGCCGGGGGCGTCCCGGCAGGTGGCGCCCGGCCTGATCAGGGCCGCGCTGGCGAGGTGCGGTCCTCTTCCTTCCGCCAGGGCCCTTCCTGTCGATGTCCTGAACCCCGCGCGGTTGCGCCCTCCGCCTCATGGGGGATGGTTGCGGCCACGCTTTGCATGGGCGCGCAAGCCGTGATCATGGCGCGCGTCGATCGTCAAGCCTAGACTCGGGCCCACCTTGACTCGGCCCACCTTGACTCGGCCCGCCTTGACTCGGGCCCATGTGCTGGCTACTGACCCGCAGTTCTGGCGCAATTTGTCTCTGCGCTCTCCACCTGCACGGTCCCGGCCTGGGAGACCAGGGCTCTCCGGATGAGGCAGGCGAGGCTCCCCGTCGGCGAAGGCTCGCTCACGGGGGAGTGTGCGGCGTGGTCGGTTTCGCGAGCGAAAACGCACCATTGGGCGCTGCGGGCCTCGACGCTTGGAGAGCAGGGGTGGAGGGCCGGGACTGTGCGATGATCGGCGCAAACCCGGGCTGTGCGCTCACGGGGCATGCCGGCGGCTTCGCCGCGTGTGACGCATGCGGCGACAGGGAGTGATGATGTTTGACGCGCTGACAGACAGGTTGGGCGGGATTTTCAAGAATCTCACCGGGCGCGGCGCGCTGAGCGAAAAGGACGTCGAGACTGCGCTTCGGGAGATCCGCGTGGCGCTGTTGGAAGCTGATGTCGCGCTGACTGTCGTCAAGGACTTTATCGCCAAGGTGCGCGTGCAGGCGGTGGGCGAGTCGGTCATTCGGTCCGTAACCCCCGGCCAGCAGGTCGTAAAGATTGTCCATGACGGGCTGGTGGAGATGCTCTCGGGCGGCGAGGGCGCCGCCGAGCTGCTGATTGACGGTGAGCCGCCGACAGTGATCCTCATGGCCGGCCTGCAGGGCTCCGGGAAGACCACCACGTCGGCGAAGCTGGGGCTGCGCCTGAGGACCCGTCACAGGAAGAAAGTGTTGATGGCCTCATTGGACGTTCGTCGTCCTGCGGCCATGGAGCAGCTCAAGGTCCTGGGTGAGCAGGCTGGCGTGGACACGCTGCCAATTGTTCCAGGCCAGCGGCCTGCTGACATCGCCCGGCGCGCCCAGACCGCGGCGCGGCTGTCAGGTTATGACGTCCTGATTCTGGACACCGCCGGGCGCACCACGATCGACGAGCAGATGATGGCGGAGGCCGCCGAAGTTGCGGCTATCACCTCTCCGCATGAGGTCTTGCTTGTCGCAGACGCGTTGACCGGCCAGGACGCCGTAGAAACCGCGCGGCGATTCAACGAGCGTTTGCAACTGACCGGCTTGATCCTGACACGAATGGATGGCGATGGCCGTGGCGGAGCCGCGCTGTCCATGCGCGCGGTGACCGGGGTCCCCATCAAGTTTCTGGGCGTGGGGGAACGAATTGATGGGATCGATGTTTTCGATCCGCGTCGTGTCGCGGGGCGCATTCTCGGACAGGGCGACATTGTCTCCCTTGTCGAGAAGGCGGCCGCGAACGTCGATCAGCAGCAGGCTGAGAAACTTGCGAAAAAGCTGCAGAAAGGTCAGTTCGATCTGGACGATCTGCGCGCCCAGCTCGTTCAGCTGCGCCAGATAGGCGGTATGGGAGGCGTGCTGGGCATGCTGCCGGGCGTCGGCAAGATCAAGCAGCAGATTTCCGACAGCAATCTCGACGATCGCATGCTGAAGCGCCAGGAGGCGATCATCCTGTCCATGACGCCGGGCGAGCGAGCGCGGCCGGATCTGCTCAACGGCTCGCGCAAGCGCCGGATCGCCAAAGGCGCGGGCGTGGATGTATCTGAAATCAACCGGCTCCTGAAGATGCATCGCGGCATGGCCGACATGGTCAAGTCGATGGGCAAGGGCGGGGGCAAGGGCGGGGGCAAGGGTCTCGGCGCCATGATGAGTGCGATGGGTGGCGCACGGGGGCTGCCGCCGGGGGTCACTGCCGAGCACCTGAAGAGCCTTGGCTCTGGCCGCAAGGTTGAGACGCCGGGCGTGCCTGGGCCGGGTCTGCCAGGTCTGCCCGGGGCCGGGCTTTCGTCCGGGTTGCCAGGCTTGCCTGGCGCCGGTGCGCCCGCAAAAAAGAAATAGGGGGGCCGCGCCGATTGCGGCGCATGACAGGATTTCCAGGTGGTGACGCGCTCTCCTACAGCCGGGACTGCTTTGCGTTGGGACTGCGTTCTGCCTGGGCCGCCGTTCGTCCGGCGCTTGTCTTTCGGACGTTCTCATTGCGGGCTGATTTCCGTGAGTGAGCAACGCCTCGGGCGACCAGCGGATCAGACGGTGAAACTATTGGGTCAGTGAAACAGCAAGAGGAACACAGACATGGCTTTGAAGATCAGATTGGCTCGCGGCGGCGCAAAGGAGCGGCCGTATTACCGGATTGTCGTTGCTGACAGCCGTAGCCCGCGCGACGGGAAATTCATTGATCGGATCGGTTCCTTCAATCCGTTGCTGCCCAAGGATCATGCCGACCGCGTGAAACTTGATGTGGAGCTCGCAAAGTCCTGGCTCGCCAAGGGCGCGCAGCCAACGGACCGGGTCGCACGTTTTCTTGACGCCGCCGGACTCTTGAAGCGCACCGCCAAGAGCAATCCGCAGAAGGCCGAACCCGGCAAGAAGGCGCAGGAGCGCGCCGCCTCCAAGGCGCAGAAGGCGGCCGCCGCCGCTGAAGGGTGAGCCCACGGATGGCAGGCTCGACCGCGCGCCTTTCCAGTCGCGCGCTTGGCGCGCGACTGGACGCAATCCGGACCGGATCTGTGGTTGCGGGGCGCGCGCGGCATGAGCCTGCGCCTGGGATAGCTGCTGCAGTCATCCGCAATTCGCGGCTGGTCTATGCAGGGGCCTTTGGAATGCGGGTGCTGGACCCCAGCCATCCGCGCGGCGGGCCCCGGTTGACGCCGGACAGCGCAATGCGAGTGGCCTCCATCTCAAAGCTGGCCTGCGCAATCGGGATCATGCGTCTGTGTGAGGCAGGGCGTCTCGACCTCGCCGCCCCGATCGATGATCTGCTCGGCTTTCCGTTGCGCCTGCCTGCAGATCCAGCTGCGCCAGTCACCCTGGCCATGCTGCTGTCCCACACCTCCGGCGTGCGCGACGGTGAGACCTATTGGGGCGTGCTCGGCGAAACCCTCGCTGATTTCTTCACCCCAGCGGGCCGCCATTGGGAGGGCGGCGCGCATCTTGCCGCGAACCAGCGTCCGGGCGCCTGGTTCGAGTACGCCAACCTGAACACAGGCGTCGCGGCGAGCGTGGCGGAAGCCGCGATGGGGGCGCGTTTCGACCAGCTGATGCGATTGACTGTTTTCGCGCCGCTCGGACTGGCCTGTGGCTTCAACTGGTCCGGCGTTCCCTCCCATGTCATGGCCGAGGGGGCGGCGTTGTACCGGCAGGCGGGCGACGGCGCCTGGCTGGAAAGCGTGGACGCCCGCGGCGCGCGCCGGGCAGGGCCGGTGTTCTCCCTCGACGGAGCGAGCCTTGACGGGTATCGGCCGGGCCAGAACGGGTTGCTTTTCAGTCCGCAGGGGGGGCTTCGGGCGAGCGCGCGCGATCTCGCTGTGCTCGGCTGCCTGCTCATTGACGGCGAAGCCAATGGCCGGCGGCTGCTGCGGCCGGAGACGGTTGACAGCATGACCAGGCCGGCATGGCGCTTCGATCCCGCTACACCCAACGGCGACACCGATGGCGGCGCCATGCAGGCCTATGGGCTCGGGGTTCACATATTGCTGGGCGGAGATCGCGGCGATGGACCGATCCCCGGCATGGCGTCGCCCATGGTCGGTCATCTCGGCGAAGCCTATGGCCTTCTGGGCGGCGTCTGGGTCGACCGTGCGCGCAGATCGGGCTTTGTGTATCTCGTGACCGGCGGGCCGGCCAACGAACAGCGCGCCAAAGGCGCCCGGTCGGGCTTTTTCCTGATCGAGGAAGAACTCATGACCGCGCTCTATGACGCCGCACTGCCTGGCGTGCGCCATGGTTAGGGGACCCGCGCGCAACGCACCGTTCTCGCCCGGTGATCCGGCTGATCTGGTGCTGGTGGGCGCAATCATCGGGGCGTTCGGGCTTAAGGGCGATGTGCGCGTGCGCCCATTCACGGCCGACCCTCAGTCGATCGCGCACTACGGCCCGCTCTATGACGCGCATGGGCGCAAGGTTCTCACACCGCAAAGGGTGCGCCTGCTCAAGCAGGAGGTCGCCCTGTGGGGGCCTGAATGCCCCGATCGCACCGCCGCTGAAAGGCTCAAGGGGGTGGGTCTGCACGTGCCGCGCGTTCGACTTCCCGAACTGGCTGAGGACGAGTTCTATCATGTCGACCTGCTAGGACTTGATGTCCAGCATGCCGACGGTCGCTTTCTCGGGCGCGTCCGTCAGGTCGTCAATTATGGGGCAGGCGATCTGCTGGAAATCGACGCCGCGACCGGGGGCGAGCCGTGGCTGTGTCCCCTTGCGGCAGGTATGGCGGAGGTAGATCTGGAAGCTGGGCGTGTGATTGTTGATCCGCCGGATGGCCTCATGCCGGAGCCCCCGGCGTGAACCCGCCATGGCGGGCCAGCGTGCTGACCCTGTTCCCGGACGCGTTTCCTGGAACGCTGGGGCTTTCGGTGATCGGTCGGGCTTTGCGAGAGGGGGTCTGGCGGCTGGAGGCGATCGACATCCGCGCCTTCGCTTACGACCGACATCGCACGGTTGATGATGCGCCGGCGGGCGGCGGCCCGGGGTTGGTCATGCGACCCGACGTATTGGCCGCCGCGATCGACAGTCTGGGCCGCGACGAACGTCCGCGGGTGCTGATGTCGCCGCGCGGTCGCCCGCTGACCCAGACCCTTGCGGCGGCATGGGCGGCCGGGCCCGGGCTTGTCGTGGTGTGTGGTCGTTTCGAGGGCGTCGACCAGCGCGTAATCGACGCCCGGGGCCTTGAAGAAGTCGCCGTCGGCGATGCTGTGCTCGCCGGCGGAGAGGCTGCCGCGCTGGTTGCGCTGGAAGCCGCGGTGCGCCTGCTGCCGGGCGTGCTCGGAAACGCCGCGTCGAGCCTGCATGACAGTTTCCAGGATGGCCTTCTTGAGCATCCGCAATTCACCAAACCACGGGTTTGGGAGGGGCGCGCGATCCCGGACGTCGTCACCGGCGGAGACCACGCCCGCCTCGAGACCTGGCGCAGGGCGCAACGCGAAGACCTGACCAGGCGTCGGCGGCCGGACGTCTGGGCGACTTATCGTGCGGCGCGGGATGAAGATGGCATTGGCTGAGGTGCGGCGCCCTGGTCTGGCGCGGGGATTTGCTGCGGGCGCCTGGCGCTGAGAAAATCCATAGCAACCTGCTCGACATGGAGGCGGCCTTCGACTATAGCCGCGTTTCTCCCGGTTTCGACAGACACGCGGGCGTCGTCCCGTTGCAACAAGGCGTTGCGCAATGAACCTGATTGACGAAATCAACCAACAGGAAATCTCCCGCGTCCTTGGCGAGAAGAAGATTCCGTCTTTCCGTCCCGGCGACACCTTGAAGGTGCGCGTGAAGATCAAGGAAGGCGATCGCGAGCGGGTCCAGGCATTTGAGGGCGTGTGCATCGCCCGGGCCGGCACTGGGCTCAATGCCAGCTTCACTGTGCGCAAGATCTCCTTTGGCGAGGGTGTCGAGAGGGTGTTTCCCCTGGTCTCGCCTGTTCTCGACGGCATAGAAGTGGTGCGCCACGGAAAGGTGCGTCGGGCGAAGCTGTACTATCTGCGCGAGCGTCGCGGGAAATCGGCGCGCATCGCTGAGCGTACGGTCGCACGCGAGGGCGCCTCTGAGGCCTGACAGGATGGCGGAGTTTTTCTCCGCCCGCAGCGACAGGGACAGCGTTGGCAGGCGTGTGTCCCTTGCACGGCGAGTTCGCGCTCTCGGATTGCTCGATGTCGCTGATGTCGCTGCCTTCCTGAGGGACGCCTGGACGCAGAGATCGGCGAACGCCGCCTTTCGGGCCGAGCACGCTGATCTGGCCTTGCCTCCGCTCTGGATGGTGTACGAGGTCCACAGCTCGACGCGGTGGGACCACATTATGGCGCGTGGGCGCGTCCACGCGGCCGTCATTGCTCGGGTCCTCGCTGACTACGGTCCTGACCGCGCCATGCGGGTGCTCGAATGGGGGTGCGGACCTGGGCGGGTGACCAGGCATATGGCACACGCATTGGGGTCGCGCCTGGCGGGCCTGACCGGGATAGACGTCAATCCCCGCTTCGTGTCGTGGGCGCGGGCCAACATTGGTGGCGCAACCTTTCTGACCTGCGCTCCGGACCCTCCGCTGAACATCGCGTCTGCCCAGTTCGACGCCATTTTCGCCATCTCGATCCTGACCCATCTCAGCGCCCGGCGGATCGCACGATGGCTCGCTGAACATCGACGCATGCTTCGCCCTGACGGTGTTCTTGTCCTCACCATCCACAGGGCCGACAGCGCCCTGGCGCGTCTGCAGGATACCGAGCGCCGACGCTACATGGCCGGGGAAACGGTAGAATTGGCGCAGGTTCGCGAAGGCGGGCGGGCCTTTGCAACCTATACGCCGCTCGCGCATATCGCTTCCCTCGGGCGGGCCGCGGGCCTGTCACTCGTCGCTCACATTGCGGACGACGCAACCGCCGGGCTGGGCCAGGACATCATCGTGCTGCGTGCTGGCCCGCCATGAGGCGGCGGCGGCGATTGCGCAGCTCGCGCGGCGATCGTCGAAGACGGGTCATTCTGCAACACAGCCGACAGCGTTCGCATCAAGGCCGGCATGACCCCGCTGCGGCCGGCCGGGCCGATCATGCGCTTCCCGCCCGCCATTGGGACGGCGCTATGGGACTGCAACGTCACTCAACCCGCAGCGCGCCGCCGCTCTGGAGTTCCGGCCATCGTATTTGAGCATTATACGGCCTACGTTTGGCGTCGACGCAGACCTCGACCTGACGCGTCGCCAGGCAGGCACGCCGGGGCGAACGTGCTGGACGGCGCCGCTCTCCGATTGGCGGACGGCCGGCGGAGTGTTGTTGCGCGCGACTGGGCGGCGGACGGCGCCGCCGGCGACTCTCTGCGAGATCTCCCGGACGGAGCATGCCGCATCTTCGCCGTCACCCTGTCGCCGGACCCCAACACCGCGCACCGGGATCAAATCCATCTGCATTATGGTCAGGCTGACGTCTTCGCATGGACGGCATGCCGCTGAGCCTTGCGCCCATTCTCGTGATGCACGGTTGCTGTCTGGTCACTGCAAACCCCCGCCATGGGGCGCCGGGCGGCATGATCAGATCCCGCATCTGGCGTGTGCGGGGGCTGGGGCCTGTCGCAATGCAATGACCATGGCGGATTCTGGATTATGATGATCTTGTTCTGACCAACGGTGTGGAGGCCACGCCCATGACCCGCGAGCAGCAACCAGGAAATCCGATCCATTTTCTGGAACATGAACTTGATCGACTGCGTGAGGCGCGGCGGTCCCGCCGCGCTGCGCAGGCGCAGACAGATCTGACGCCGGGCCAGCGCGCGGCTGATGCATTTGCATCTGTGATCGGGTCCTGGAGTTTCATCATAGTTCAGACCATCCTGCTTGTTCTTTGGCTGATCCTGAACGTGACGGCCTGGATCCAGCGCTGGGATCCTTACCCGTTCATTCTCCTGAACCTGATGCTGTCATTTCAGGCTGCCTACGCCGGCCCGATCATTCTCATGAGCCAGAACCGGCAAGCCGATCTTGATCGACGCGCAGCGCACGAGGACGCCGAGGTCAACCTGAAGGCTGAACTCGAAATCGAACTGCTGCATGAGAAACTCGATCTCCTGCGCAGCCAGGAGATCGCCCGCCTTATCGCGATTGTTGAGCGTCTTGAGGCGCGCAACGACGTGAAGGCTTAGTGTCGCGATCATCCCGCTTCTGAGACCGCCTGGTTCTCCTGACTGTTCAGGCATGAGCCGATCGCCCCTGGCCTGGTGTGTCGCCCTGCCTGGCGGGTGGGTCTTGCGCCGCTCAGCTGATGACGAGGCGTCAGAGGAGTGGACGTCTATGCGGGCGATCAATCTGACCAGCTGCGAGGCAGGCATGGGGCGATATGCTGCCGGGCGAACCCGCCCCGTCCGCCACGACAGCGGGCGTTCCCATCGAGCGCGAGAGTCCTGTGCGGGATAACCGCGCCTCAAGCCGCGTCGAGAGGCGCCAACCAGGGCGCTGGCGCCGCCTGCGGGCAGCGCCAGCGCACGCCCTCCCGCGCAGCACGCCTGAGATCGGGCGCATCCGGGGCGGACGACGCGGGAGAGGCTGGATTTCTTAGGTCGTTCTGTGCGCCAACCATATCCCGCATAGGACAAGGGCCGCCCCAAACCAGTCAAGCGGGCCGAACGACTCGCCAAACAGAACAAAGCCGATGATTGCAGCAGCAATCGGCTGGATCAGGATGACGACGGAAGAGACCGTTGCTGGCAGCCTGCCAAGTGCGAACACCACGGCTCCCTGCCCGCCGACATGCACGACTACGGCGAGAAGCGCCAACCACATCCATCCCACAACGGTTGCGTCGAAAAGTCTTTCGCCTGTGGCAGCGACCGCGGCCATGGCTACCAATGTCGCCCCTGAGGTTACTGCAAGCGAAGCTTGAAACGGCCCCACCTGTTCGCGCGCCCGCTGGATTGCGATCATATACAGGGAGTAGCAGATCGCCGCCATCGTCGCGAGCCCATCCCCTGCCAGGCGCTGCGGCGCAGTTGACAGGCTTGCGCCGGCCAGCATGGCGGCCCCTGCGAGCGCAACGGCTGCCCCAGCCATCCAGCGCAGGGTGGTGCGTTCACGGAACAGTACCCAACCTGCTGCTGCGACAATCACCGGCGTCAGGTTCGCAAACAAGGTTGCGTTCGCCATTGTCGTGCGCACGATGGCCGCGTGCCAGAATGAAAGGTCGAGCCCGAACAGGATCGCGGCCAAGGCCAACGGCCGCAGTGCGCTGCGAGGGGTGAAAGAGCCACCGCCCCTTTCGCGCAAGGCCAGGAGGCCTAGCAGGACGCGGAAATAGTCTTCCAGTTTTTTCCGAACGGTGATTCGATTTCTCTGGCTTGTTGACGCTGGAGAGAGAGATGCGCGGGTCGGATGTTCGAACCGAAAGCATGTTTTCCTATGTGAGCTGCGAGGAGC